>NZ_JBSFBX010000008.1:0-389982 GCF_053593175.1 Streptomyces sp. NPDC002386 | reverse complement strand
TGGACCTCGGCAACGACTCCTCCGCCTCCGGCCGGGCCGCCGCCGCGTTCTCCGCCGCGCAGAGCAAGATCGGCTCGCCGTACGTCTACGGCGCCTCCGGTCCGTCCTCCTTCGACTGCTCGGGCCTGACCTCCTGGGCCTACGCCCAGGCCGGCGTCTCCATACCGCGCACCTCCGAGGCCCAGGCGAACTACGGCGCCCACCTGTCGCAGAGCCAGCTCCAGGTCGGCGACCTGGTGTTCTTCTACGGCGACCTGCACCACGTCGGCCTCTACGCCGGCAACGGCCAGGTGCTGCACGCCCCGCACACCGGCGCCGTGGTCCGCTACGAGGCGATCGGCAACATGCCGTTCCAGTTCGGCGTCCGCGTCTGACCCCGTCCCTCACCGGATCCGGGGCGCCCGAACGAGCGAATCCCGGATACCCCGACTGACTCCCCGCCCCGCCCTGACCTGCGTCAGCGGCGGGGCGTGCTGGTTGTGGGGCCGTTGACGGCCTTTGGCCGCCGTCCTTCCGCACGGTTACTGTCTGCCGCGTTTCCCCGGCGCGGGGGTCTCCCCGTCCCTCGCGCCGGGGAGACCGTTCCCGTCCGCCAGCGGAAGGACTCCCGTGGGTTCCCATCGCCGTCTCGCACCGTCCGGGTTCGACCGGGGCGCCTCGGCCGCCCTGTGCGCGTTGTCGGCGGCGGCCGCCGCCCTGGGGGCCGTACCGGCCGACGCCGCACCGCACCCGAACACCCGGGCCGAGGTGGACCGTCTCTACGAGGAGGCCGAGAAGGCGACCCAGGCCTACGACAAGGCCGACGAGCGGGCCGACGCGCTGCGCCGCGAAGTCCGCGACGCGCAGGAGCACATCGCGCGCCGCCAGCAGCGCGTCAACACCATGCGCGAGCGGCTGGGTTCACTGGCCGGCGCCCAGTACCGCTCCGGCGGCCTCGACCCCGCCGTCGCCCTGCTCCTGTCCGACGATCCGGACGACTACCTGGCCAGGGCCGCCACCCTCGACCGCATCGGCGTCCAGCAGGCGGGCCAACTCCGGGAGTTGCGCGTGGAGATGCGGCGACTCGCCCAGGAGCGGGCCGAGGCCGCGGGGAAGCTCGCCGAGCTGGAGCGCGGCCGCAAGGCCGTCGACGTCCACAAGCGGATCGTGGAACGCAAGCTCGCCCGGGCCCGGCAGCTGCTCAACTCCCTGCCCGCCGGCGAACGCGCCGCCTACGACCGCGCCTCCCGCGGCGGCCGCGCCGATCTGCCCGGGCTGCCGGACCTGGCCGGCGCGGTCGCCCCCGACGCCCGCGCCGCGGCCGCCGTCGCCGCCGCCCGGTCCGCCCTGGGCCGCCCCTACGTGTGGGGCGCCAGCGGACCGTCCGGCTTCGACTGCTCGGGGCTGATGCAGTGGTCGTACGCCCGGGCCGGCGTCCATCTGCCGCGCACCTCCCAGGACCAGCGGCACGCCGGCCGGCAGATCCCGCTGTCCCAGGCACGTCCGGGTGACCTGGTCGTCTACCGCTCCGACGCCAGCCACGTGGGGATGTACGTCGGCAACGGCCGGGTGATCCACGCGCCCTACCCGGGCGCGCCGGTGCGCTACGACCCGGTCGGGATGATGCCGATCTCCTCCGTCACCCGTCCCTGACCTCAGGCGCCGGTACGGCGGACGGGCCCCGGGCCGGGCGCCGTACGATCGGCGGGTGACTGTTCGTGGACGGGCGCGGCGGACGTGGCGCGCCGCGGCGGCCGGGCTCTGCCTGCTGCTCCTGCCGCCCCTGGCCGGATGCGCCGGGCGGACCGCCGCCGACCCGGCCACCGCCGAGGTGCAGCGGGTCCTCGACCGGCGGTCGGCGGCCCTGCTCGGACACGACGAGACCGCCTTCGGCACCACCGGCGTCCGCACCGCCTACGTCCGGCTGCGCGCCCTGCCCCTGGCCTCCTGGGCGTACCGGGTGACGGCCCTGCGCCGGGGCGGCTCCGCCGCCACCGCCGACGCCGAGCTGCGCTACCGGGTCGCCGGCTACGACCGGGCACCGGTCAGCGTCCGCCGCACGCTCACCCTGCGCCGCACCGGCGGCGGCCGGTGGTACGTCACCGGTGACCGGCCCGCCGGGAAGTCCGGGCAGCAGCTGTGGGACCAGGGCCCGGTCACCGCCGTCCGGGGCGCGCACAGCCTGGTCCTCGGGACCGGCCAGGACGCCGCCGAGCTGCGCCGCTACGCCCGGCTCGCCGACCGCGCCGTACCGGCCGTCTCCGCGGCGTGGGGGACGGCGTGGACCCGGCGGATCGTCGTCCTCGTCCCGCGGAGCCTCGCGGGCATGGCCGGACTGCTCGGCTCACCCGCCTCCGGCTACCGGGGCATCGCCGCGGTCACCACCGGCGAGGCCGGGAGCCCGGGGAGCACGCCGGCGGACCGGGTGGTGGTCAACCCGGACGCGTACGCGGTGCTGGGCGAGACCGGCAGGCAGGTGGTGCTCACCCACGAGACCACCCATGTGGCCACCCGGGCGCACACCACCGCCGCCACCCCGCTCTGGCTGTCCGAGGGGTACGCCGACTGGATCGGCTACCTCGGCACCGGCCGCACACCGTCCGAGGCCGCACCGGAACTGAGCCGCGCGGTCCGGGACGGCAAGGTGCCGGCGGCCCTGCCCGCCGACGGGGACTTCGCCTTCAGCGGCGACCCCGACCACCTCGCACAGGCCTACGAGGGCGGCTGGCTGGCCTGCCGGATGATCGCCGAGCACTGGGGCGAGAGCCGGCTCGGCGCCTTCTACCGCGCCGTCGGTGCCCACGACAGCCGCGCGGGAGCCCTCGACGAGGCCCTGCGCGAGACCCTGGGCACCACCCCGGAGGAGTTCACCGCCCGGTGGCGCGACTACGTACGCGGTCAGCTGGGGTGACCGGTACCGGCTCGGTGGCCGCCGGGACGGTGGCCCGCCACAGGGCGCGGGCCGCGGTGAGGGCCGCGGCGACGAGGAGGGCGTTGCGCAGCAGGAGCAGGGCGACGCCGTAGGTGTCGCTCACGATGACGTGCGCGAAGCCGACGGGGAACTCCAGCAGGGTGACGAAGGCGGCCGCCAGGACCAGTGCGGCGGGCGTGTCCGTCCGGCTCGCCCGGAAGCACCCGCGGACGGCGGCCAGGCCGATCAGCCACACCAGGTACTGCGGGCTGATCACCCGGCTGGTGACGGTGAGGAGCAGCACCGCGGTGAACGCGGCGTCCGCGAGCGTGTGCGGCTCGAACCGGGCCGCCCGCAGCCGCCACAGCAGCAGCCAGCAGCAGGCGCCGACGCTCAGTGCCACCGCGGCCCTGCCGACGGTCCCGGCGTACGGGCCGAGGAACTCCACCGAGCCGTAGTTCAGCACCACCTCGCCCGGCCAGCCGAAGCGCCGGGCCACATGGAGGACCAGGCCGCCCAGCGACTCCACCTCGGTGCCCCGGTCGCGCTGGAAGGCCAGGAACGCGAACGCGCCGGGCATGGCCACCGCGAACAGTGCCGCGACCCCGGCCCCGGTCACCGCCGCCGAGAGCCAGGCCCGCAGCCGTGTGGCGCCCACCAGCAGCAGCGCGGGCCACACCTTCAGCAGCGCCCCGAAAGCCGCCAGCGCGCCCATCACCCGGGGATACCGGGCCCCCGCCAGCAGGGCTGCCACGGCCACCGCGGTCACCATCAGGTCGTACCGGGCGTACGCGGTCGGGCCGAGCAGCGGCAGACCCGCCACCCAGGTCCACGCGCCGCGCGACGACCGCCCGGGCCGCCGGCCGGCGTACGTCAGCAGCCCGAACACGGCCAGGTCGGCGAGGCAGCTCAGGACGAAGAACGCGGGCGCGTAGCCGAGGAACGGCAGCAGGCCGGGGGAGAGTATCGCCAGCGCGGCCGCGGGCGGGTACTGCCAGGTCACGTCGTGGAGCGGGAACGAGCCCTGGCGCAGCACCCCGGACCAGCCCTGGTAGATCACCGACACGTCGGTGGTGACGTCCGCGCCGGGGAGGGAGACCACCCGGAAGACCAGGAGCAGCAGCACCAGCCGGGTGGCGCACCAGGTCCACGCCGGCGCCGCCGGCCACCCGCCCGTCCAGTTCACCCGTGCTCCCCTCCGTCCGCCCGTGCACGGCCAGGGAACCATGGTTCCCCGGCCCGCCGCAGGCGCGCGGTAGGGTCGGCGGCGATGCACAAGACCCTCATCGTGACCAACGACTTCCCGCCCCGGCCGGGCGGCATCCAGGCCTTCCTGCACAACATGGCCCTCCGGCTGGACCCCGAGCGGCTCGTCGTCTACGCCTCCACCTGGAAGCGCGGCCAGGAGGGCGCCCGGGCCACGGCCGCCTTCGACGACGAACAGCCCTTCACCGTCGTACGCGACCGTACGACCATGCTGCTGCCGACGCCCGCGGCGACACGGCGGGCGACCGGGCTGCTGCGGGAGCACGGCTGCACCTCGGTGTGGTTCGGGGCGGCGGCGCCGCTCGGTCTGATGGCACCGTCCCTCAGGAGGGCGGGCGCCGAGCGGCTGGTGGCGACCACCCACGGGCACGAGGCCGGCTGGGCGCAGCTTCCCGCCGCCCGGCAACTGCTGCGCCGGATCGGCGAGTCCACGGACACCCTCACCTACCTCGGCGAGTACACCCGCTCCCGGATCGCCACCGCCCTCACCGAGGACGCGGCCCGGCGCATGACGCAGCTTCCGCCCGGGGTCGACGAGAAGACCTTCCACCCGGACTCGGGCGGCGACGAGGTGCGGGCGCGGCTCGGGCTCACCGAGCGTCCGGTGGTGGTGTGCGTCTCCCGGCTGGTGCCGCGCAAGGGCCAGGACACGCTCATCCGGGCCATGCCGCGGATCCTGGCCGCCGAGCCGGACGCCGTGCTGCTGATCGTCGGCGGCGGGCCCTACGAGCGGGACCTGCGCCGGATGGCGCGGGAGACCGGCGTCGAGGCCTCGGTCCGCTTCACCGGCGCCGTGCCCTGGGCCGAGCTGCCCGCGCACTACGGCGCCGGTGACGTCTTCGCCATGCCGTGCCGCACCCGGCGCGGCGGGCTGGACGTCGAGGGCCTCGGCATCGTCTACCTGGAGGCCTCCGCCACCGGGCTGCCGGTGGTCGCCGGCGACTCGGGCGGCGCGCCGGACGCGGTGCTGGACGGTGAGACCGGCTGGGTCGTCCGGGGCGGCGAGCCGGCCGAGGCGGCCGAGCGGATCACCGCCCTGCTCGGCGACGCCGGGCTGCGCCGCCGGATGGGTGAGCGCGGCCGCCAGTGGGTCGAGGAGAGGTGGCGCTGGGACCTGCTGGCGGAGAAGCTCAAGGCCCTGCTCTAGGCGCGCCCGCGACGTACGCACGGCGACGCACGACGCGCGACGCACGCACGGCGACGCACGACGCGCGACGCACGCACGGGGGACGCCCGGCGACGCGCGACGGCGCGGATCCCCGTCGGGGACCCGCGCCGTGACGCGTTCTCGGCGGGCGGCCTACTTGGCGTAGATCGCCTCGATCTCGTCCGCGTAGTCCTTCGCCACCACGTTCCGCTTCAGCTTCAGCGACGGGGTGAGGTGGCCCGACTCCTCCGTGAACTGCGCCGGGAGGATGCGGAACTTGCGCACCGACTCCGCCTTCGACACGGCGGCGTTGCCGTCGTCGATCGCCGCCTGGATGGCCGCCCGCAGTTCCGGGTCCTCGCGCAGCGAGGCCGCGGTGCAGCCGGCCGGCTTGCCGTGCTCCTCCGCCCAGCGGCCCAGGAACTCCTCGTCGATGGTGACCAGCGCGCCGACGAACGGGCGCCCGTCGCCCACCACCATGCACTCGGCGACCAGCGCGTGCGCCCGGATCCGGTCCTCGATCACGGCCGGGGCCACGTTCTTGCCGCCCGCCGTGACGATGATCTCCTTCTTGCGACCGGTGATCCGCAGGTAGCCGTCCTCGTCGAGGGTGCCTATGTCACCGGTGTGGAACCAGCCGTCCGCCAGCGCCTCGGCGGTCGCGCCCGGGTTGTTCCAGTACTCCTTGAACAGGTGCTCGCCGTGCAGCAGCACCTCGCCGTCGTCCGCTATCCGGACCACCGAGCCGGGCAGCGGCTGGCCGACCGTGCCGATCTTCTGCCGGTCCCAGGGGTTGAACGCGGTGGCCGCGCAGGACTCGGTCAGGCCGTAGCCCTCCAGCACCGTGAAGCCGATGCCCCGGAAGAAGTGGCCGAGCCGCTCGCCGAGCGGGGCACCGCCGGAGATCGCGTACTCGCCCCGGCCGCCGAGGACCGCGCGCAGCTTGCCGTAGACCAGCCGGTCGAAGACCTTGTGCTTGATCTTCAGGCCGAGTGCCGGGCCCGACGGGGCGTCCAGCGCCTTGCTGTAGGCGATCGCGGTGTCCGCCGCCTTGTCGAAGATCGCGCCCTTGCCGTCCGCCTGCGCCTTGGCGCGGGCCGTGTTGTAGACCTTCTCGAAGACGCGCGGCACACCGAGGACCAGGGTCGGCCGGAACGCGGCCAGCTCGTCGGTGAGGTTCTTGATGTCCGGGACGCAGCCGAGCTTGATCGGCGCCATCATCGGGGCGATCTGCACCAGCCGGCCGAAGACGTGCGCGAGCGGCAGGAAGAGCAGCACCGAGCACTCGCCGGTGCGGAACAGCGGACGCAGCCGCTCGACGATGTTCCCGCACTCGGCGAAGAAGCTGCGGTGGGTGAGCACACAGCCCTTGGGGCGGCCCGTCGTGCCGGAGGTGTAGACGATCGTCGCCGGGTCGTCGGCCCGGGCGAGCGAGCCGCGCTCCTCCACGGTCGCGTCCGCGACGCCCTGGCCGAGCCGGGCCAGTTCCTCCAGGCCGCCGGCCTCGATCTGCCAGACGTGCTTCAGCGCGGGCAGCGAGGCCCGCACCGACTCCACGGCCTGCGTGTGGGTGTCCAGCTCCACGACACAGGCGGTCGCGCCCGAGTCGGACAGGATCCACTGCACCTGCTCCGGCGAGCTGGTCTCGTACACCGGCACGGTCACCGCGCCCGCGCTCCAGATCGCGAAGTCCATCAGCGTCCACTCGTACCGGGTGCGGGACATCAGTCCCACCCGGTCGCCCGGCTGCACACCGGCGGCGATGAGGCCCTTGGCGGCCGTGTGCACCTCGGCGAGGAAGCGGGTCGCCGTCACGTCCTGCCAGACACCGTCCACCTTGCGGGCGATGACGGCGACGTCGGGATGCTGCGCGGCGTTTCTGCGGACGATGTCGGTCAGGTTGCCGTCGGCAGGGACCTCGTACAAAGCCGGAAGGCTGAACTCGCGCAAGACTGCTGCTCCTCATAGGGCGCCGGCGCCACGACTCTGTGTGATGCGACGGTGCGGTCCAAGGCTCGGGAGTGCTCCGGAAATCACATGCGGATTCACATGTTGAAATCCAGAGCACGACTGGACGGCCCGGACGTTACCCGCCGGTATGGCTTCTACGACAGGGGGTCCCGGTGAGATGTTCGCTGCGTCACACAGGTTGGCGTTCCTTCGCGCACAGTAGTCCACGGCACAACCGACCGGCGAGTAACCGCAGGCCGGACCGCCACTGTTCACAAGTGCCGCGCGCCACCTACGCTTGATCACCATGGCACCCACACCGACCGGCAGCCGGAGGACACGTGTCCACGTCGTCAGCGACGTGCACGGCAACGCCCGTGATCTCGCCCGGGCCGGCGAGGGTGCGGACGCCCTGATCTGCCTCGGCGACCTCGTCCTCTTCCTCGACTACGCCGACCACTCGCGCGGGATCTTCCCCGACCTGTTCGGCGAGGAGAACGCGGACCGGATCGTCGAGCTGCGCACCGCCCGCCGCTTCGAGGAGGCGCGCGCCTTCGGCGCCCGGCTGTGGGCCGGCATCGGAACCGACCGGGCCGCCGCGATCGAGCGCGCGGTGCGCAAGCAGTACGCCGAGCTGTTCGCCGCGTTCCCGACACCGACGTACGCCACCTACGGCAATGTCGACATGCCGCCCCTGTGGCGGGAGTACGCCAGGCCCGGCACCACGGTGCTGGACGGCGAGCGGGTGGAGATCGGCGGCCGGACCTTCGGCTTCGTCGGCGGCGGACTGCGGACGCCGATGCGCACCCCGTACGAGATCGACGACGAGGAGTACGCGGCGAAGATCGAGGCCGTCGGCGAGGTGGACGTGCTCTGCACCCACATCCCGCCGGAGGTGCCGGAGCTGGTCTACGACACGGTCGCGCGCCGCTTCGAGCGGGGCAGCCGGGCGCTGCTGGACGCCATCCGCCGCACCAGACCGCGCTTCGCCCTGTTCGGCCACGTCCACCAGCCGCTGGCGCGCCGGATGCGGATCGGCGCGACCGAGTGCGTGAACGTGGGGCACTTCGCGGGGACGGGCCGGCCGTGGGCGCTGGAATGGTGACCGGAACGCCGATGCGGACGGGGTGAAGGCGGCAGGTCGGGGGCGCGGTAGCCTTCACGCTGCACCCACGTGCGCGGCCCGCGCACGGCAGGAGTCTCTTCGGTCCGTATCTGGAGGAGCCACGGCGATGGCGGAACACACCAGTTCGAGCATCACGATCGAGGCGGCTCCGGCCGACGTCATGGCGGTGATCGCCGACTTCGCCCGCTATCCGGACTGGACCGGCGAGGTCAAGGAGGCCGAGGTGCTCGCGGCCGACGAGCGGGGCCGCGCCGAGCAGGTCCGCCTCGTCATGGACGCCGGCGCCATCAAGGACGACCAGACCCTGGCGTACACCTGGTCCGGGGAGAACGAGGTCTCCTGGACGCTGGTGAAGTCCCAGATGCTGCGTTCCCTGGACGGCTCCTACCTCCTGAAGCCGGCTGGGCAGGGCGCCACCGAGGTGACCTACCTGCTCACCGTCGACGTCAAGATCCCCATGCTCGGCATGATCAAGCGCAAGGCCGAGAAGGTCATCATCGACCGCGCCCTCGCCGGCCTGAAGAAGCGCGTGGAGTCGGACCACTAGGACCGTCCCCCCGGCCGGCGGGGCGGGTGCCCCGCGGACACCGCCCGACGGCGGCCGGGGCCCCGGCGGCGGCACGGGGCGCACTCCCACTCCGTTACCGTTCACCTTCATGCGCACCCTCCTGATCACGGGCCCGGGCGGCAGCGGCCGTACGACCGTCGCCGCCGCCACCGCACGGCGCGCCGCGGCCGCCGGTACCCGGACCCTGCTGCTCGGCGCCGACCACACCGACACCCTCGGCGCGGCGCTGGGCACCGGAACAGGACCGGCCCCCACCGAGGCCGCCGAGCGGCTGACCGTCTGGCGTCCCGACGCGGCCGACCGCTTCCGGCAGGACCTCACCGCCTTCCAGTCCCGCGCCGCGAACGTCCTGGACCTCCTCGGCGCCGCCCGGCTGGACGCCGAGGAGGTCACCCCGCTGCCCGGCGCCCAGGAACTCTCCTTCCTGCGGGCCCTGCGGGACGCCGCCCTCTCCGAGCGCTACGACCTCCTCGTCGTCGACCTCCCGCCCCTCGCGCAGGCCCTGCCCCTGCTGGCCCTCCCCGAGGAACTGCGCCGCTACCTGCGCCGGCTGCTCCCGCCCGAGCGGCAGGCGGCCCGCGCCCTGCGGCCGGTCCTCGGCCGGCTCGCCGGCGTGCCGATGCCCGCCGAGTGGCTCTACGAGACCGCGGCCCGCTGGGACATGGAACTGGCCGCCGTGGAGGCGGTGCTCACCGACCGCCACACCTCCGTACGCCTGGTCGCCGAACCCGGCCCGGCCGGCGCCGACGCCGTCCGCGCCGCCGGCCTCGGACTCGCCCTGCGCGGCCTGCGCACCGAGTCCCTGGTCGCCAACCGCGTGCTGCCCGACACCGCGCCCGACAGCTGGCTCGCCGGACTCCTCGCCCAGCAGCGCAAGACGCTCGCCGAATGGCAGACGGAGCACGACGTCCACCCCGTCCCGCATCTCGGCCGCGACCCGCACGGCGCCGACGACCTCGACGCCCTCGCCGTGCCCGCCGTCAACCCGGCGCCCGCCCCGGTCGAGTGGCCCGTCACCGACGCCCTCGCCACCGACGGGGTGCTGGTCTGGCACATCCCGCTGCCCGGCGCCGTCCGGGACGACCTCGACCTGATCCGGCGCGGCGACGAACTCGTGGTGACCGCGGGTCCCTTCCGCCGGATCGTCCCGCTGCCCTCCGCCCTGCGCCGCTGCACCGTCGCGGGCGCCGGGCTGCGAGAGAACGAGCTGCGCGTCCGGTTCGCCCCCGACCCCGGGCTGTGGCCCGCGGCGGGCCGGTGAACCGGATGGGCCGTTCGGGTAACGTCGTAGGGGCGAACCGTAGTCAGGAGTCCGCCATGAGCGAAGAGCGCCCCGCACCCGACCCCGCCGCGGAGGGCCACGAGGCGGGGGTCCCCCCTGCCGGAGCGCAGTCGGAGGCTCGGGGGAGGGCGACCGACGCCGACGCCTGGTCCACGGCCTGCGCCGAGGACCTCGCCGCCGAGAAGGCCCGTCGCCGGTCCGAGGAGGGCCCGCCCCCGGGCTCCGCCGCCGAGGAACTGCGCAGACTCGTGGACACCGTGGCCGACAAACTGTCCGGCCTGCAGTCCCCGCTGCTCGGCGGCCTCGCCGGACCCGCCGCCCAGCAGGCCGTGCGGCAGGTCGTCCAGCAGGCCAAGGCCGCCGTGGAGCCCGTCCTCGAACGCAACCCGGACGTCTTCGACCACCTCGCCGCGGCCGGCAACGAGCTGCTCGCCGCCTACCGGTCCGCCGTCCAGAACCAGGAACGGCGCTGGACCACCGGCTCGGCCGGCCCCGGGGACGAGTGGCCCGACGGTCCCGGCCGGGGCGAGGACGGCGGTCCGGGGGAACGCATCGACCTGGACTGAAGCCCTCCCACGGCAGGGCCTCGGGTACGGTTGGCCGTAGCGGGGCTCGACCGAACTGAGGGATTCATGGGACTCACCATCGGCGTCGACATCGGCGGCACCAAGATCGCGGCCGGCGTGGTCGACGAGGAAGGCAACATCCTCTCGACCTTCAAGGTGCCGACCCCCACCACGCCCGAGGCCATCGTGGACGCCATCGCCTCGGCGGTGGAGGGCGCGCGTGCCGGGCACGAGATCGTCGGCGTGGGCATCGGTGCGGCCGGTTACGTGAACCGGCAGCGCTCGACGGTCTACTTCGCGCCCAACATCGACTGGCGCAACGAACCGCTCAAGGAGAAGGTCGAGGCCCGCGTGGGCCTCCCCGTCGTGGTCGAGAACGACGCCAACGCCGCGGCCTGGGGCGAGTACAAGTTCGGCGCCGGCAAGGGCCACCGCAACGTCATCTGCATCACCCTGGGCACCGGACTCGGCGGCGGCATCATCATCGGCAACAAGCTGCGCCGCGGCCACTTCGGCGTGGCCGCCGAGTTCGGCCACATCCGGATGGTGCCGGACGGCCTGCTGTGCGGCTGCGGCTCGCAGGGCTGCTGGGAGCAGTACGCCTCCGGCCGCGCCCTGGTGCGCTACGCCACGCAGCGCGCCAACGCCACCCCCGAGCGCGCGGAGGTGCTGCTCTCCCTCGGCGACGGCACCCCCGACGGCATCGAGGGCAAGCACATCTCCATGGCCGCCCGCCAGGGCGACCCGGTCGCCGTCGACTCCTACCGTGAGCTGGCCCGCTGGGCCGGCGCCGGCCTCGCCGACCTCGCCTCTCTCTTCGACCCCTCCGCGTTCATCGTCGGCGGCGGCCTCTCCGACGAGGGCGACCTGGTCCTGGACCCGATCCGCAAGTCCTACAAGCGCTGGCTGGTGGGCGGCAACTGGCGCCCGGTCGCCGACGTGATCGCCGCCCAGCTCGGCAACAAGGCGGGCCTGGTGGGCGCGGCGGACCTGGCCCGCGAGCCCGACCCGATCATGTGACGAGCCACGTACGGCAGTGCCCGCCGAGTCCGGTCCCGGGACGGCGGGCACCGTCGTATGTTGATCGTCATGGCAACCCCGACGCTTCCCAACTCCCGTACCGAACCGGACGGTTCCGCCGTCGTCCGGGTCCTCGCCTACAACGTCCGCTCGATGCGCGACGACACCGACGCGCTCGCCCGGGTGATCACCGCCTGCGCCCCCGACCTGGTCCTCGTCCAGGAGGCCCCGCGCTTCTTCCGCTGGCGCAAGAAGCTGGCCCGGCTCGCGGCGGCCTCCGGCCAGACCGTCCTCACCGGGGGCGCGACGGCGGCCGGCCCCGCGATCCTGTGCTCGCTGCGGGCCACGGTCGAGCGCACGGAGGACGTGCTCCTGCCGCTCACCCCGGGACTGCACCGGCGCGGCTTCGCCACCGCCGTCGTACGGTTCGGCGGCGCCCGCCTCGGCGTCCTGAGCTGCCATCTGAGCCTGCGGCAGGACGAGCGGCACGAGCAGGGCGGGATGCTCCTGGACCGCCTCGCCGCGCTGGGCGTGGAGCACGCCGTGGCGGGCGGTGACCTCAACGAGCGTCCCGGCGGGCGCACCTTCCGCCGCCTGGCCGCCGCCCTGCGGGACTGCCGGGCCGTCAGTCCCTGGGGCGGCGAGTTCACCTCCACCGCCACCGACCCCCACCAGCGCATCGACGCCGTCTTCGCCACCGAGGGCATCGAGATCCTCGGCTGCGGGGTGCCGCTCGGCCTGCCGGGCGTGAGCGAGGCCGACCTGAGGGCGGCCACGGACCACCTTCCGGTCCTGGCCGCCCTCAGGATCCCGGCGTCGTAGCGCGGGCCGGCGGGCTCGCGGACCGGCGGGTCAGACCACCGCCCCGCGCCCCGGATCGTCCCCGTCCTCGTCCGTCCGCATGCGCGTCACCAGCGTGACGAACCCGCCGAGGAACCCGCCGATGCCCAGGGTCGCCAGATACCAGGTCATCTCCCAGCCGAGCAGCACGGCGAGCAGGAGCAGGAGAGGTCCGCCGACCACCCCCAGCCAGGCGAACCTGGAGGTCGTGTCGGCGGTCGGCAGCGGCGGCGGCTCCGGGGGCACGAAGTGGCCCTCGTCGTCCTCGCCGAGGTCGTCCTCCGAGGGCTCGGCCACCCGGTAGTCGCGCGGTCCCACCCCCGGCGCGAACGACACCGAGCTGCCCAGCGGGCGGCCGGACCGCGGCTCACCTGGGCTCTCGGCCTCCTCGCCCGGGGTCTCCTTCTCGAGCAGCGCGAGATCCTCGACCGGCTTGTAGGGCCGGGTGCCCGGCGGGTCCGGCGGCTCGGCGCCGTAGCCCGCGACGATCGCCTGCCAGGCGGCCTCCTCGTCGAAGGGGACCCCCTTCTCGTCCGGCTCGCGGTCCCCGCGGTCGGAGTCGTGCTCAGCCAACTGCGGCCGTCCCTTCCTTGCCGGTCATGGGTGCGAGCCGGCCGATGAAGGCGAGGCTCTCCTCGAAGATCCGGTCCGCGTCGTAGTCCAACGTCGCCACATGGCGGCTCTGTTCCAGCACGGTCTCGGTGACGTCCCGGGAGGACACCCGGCTCAGCACGCGCGCCGAGTCGGCCGCCGGGACCACATGGTCGTGGGCGCCGCGCAGCAGCAGCAACGGCTGGGTCACCTGGGGCAGCTCGCCGTCCAGCCGGCGCAGGAACCCCCGCAGGGAGTGCGCCGCGTGCAGCGGCACCCGGTCGTAACCCAGCTCCGCGGCGCCCTCCTTGGCGATGTCGCCGGTGATGCCCCTCGTCGAGCGCGCCAGGTGCCGGGCCACCGGAAGGGCGTACCCCGACAGGCCGTGCACCCGGTTCACCGGGTTGACGACCACCACGCCCGCGACGCCGTCCCCGTGCTTCGCGGCCAGCCGCAGCGCCAGCGCCGCGCCCGTCGAGAGCCCGCCGACGAACACCCGTGAGCAGCGGCCGGCCAGCAGCCGCAGCTCGCGGTCCACCTCCGCGTACCAGTCCTCCCAGCCCGTGACCTGGAGGTCCTCCCAGCGGGTGCCGTGCCCGGGCAGCAGCGGCAGCGACACGGTCAGACCGTGTGCCGCGTGGTGCTCCGCCCAGGGGCGCAGCGACTGGGGCGAGCCGGTGAAGCCGTGACAGAGGAGGACACCCACCTCCCCGCCCTCGTGGCGGTACGGCTCGGCTCCGGGAAGAACCGGCACCTTTCGGGCTCCTGTTCCTGAGAAAGGCGTGAAGAACTGGCGGATGTGGTTCACCGTACGCGACCGCACTGACACCGACCAGGGTCGTCGGGCCCATTGGCGGCACTCCGGGTTATGGTCTGACCGACGGAAACAGGAGGCACGCGGGTGTTGTACGGCACGATGAAGGTCGCCATCGGAGGGCCGCTGAAGGTCGCCTTCAGGCCCTGGGTGGAGGGCATGGAGAACATTCCGCCCGAGGGCGCCGCCATTCTGGCGAGCAATCACCTCTCGTTCTCGGACTCGTTCTTCCTGCCCGCGGTCCTCGACCGCAAGGTCACCTTCATCGCGAAGGCCGAGTACTTCACCACCCCCGGCGTCAAGGGCCGCCTCACCGCTGCCTTCTTCAAGGGCGTCGGACAGCTCCCGGTGGACCGCTCCGGGGCACGCGGCGCCGGCGAGGCGGCGATCAAGAGCGGGATAGAGGTGCTGGAACGCGGGGAGCTGTTCGGCATCTACCCCGAGGGCACCCGCTCGCCCGACGGCCGGCTGTACCGGGGCAAGCCCGGCGGCCTCGCGCGCGTGGCGCTCGCCACCGGCGCGCCGGTCATCCCGGTCGCGATGATCGACACCGAGAAGATCCAGCCGCCCGGCCAGGTGATGCCCAAGCTGATGCGCCCGGGCATCCGCATCGGAAAGCCCCTGGACTTCAGCCGCTACCACGGCATGGAGCACGACCGCTTCGTGCTGCGCGCGGTGACCGACGAGGTCATGTACGAGATCATGAAGCTCTCCGGCCAGGAATACGTCGACATGTACGCGACCGCCGCCAAGCGGCAGATCGCGGACGCGGCGAAGGCCGCCAAGGAGGCCGAGAAGGCCGAGAAGGCGGAGAAGAAGCAGAGCGGGAGCTAGCGGGGGACCGGGGGATCGGGGGGCGGGGCCATGCCCAGGCGTGAGCGGGTCATGAGGATGTCGGTCGAGCTGCCGCTGTGGCGCGCGCTCGCCGGCTACCGGGTGCTGACGATGCTGTACGCGATCGGCCTGTGCGCCACCGCGTACGACCACTTCGTGCGTCCCTGGGTCGCCGTCGGCTACTACGCGGTCCTGGTCGTGTGGACCCTCGCCACCCTGCCGAGGGTGGCGAACGCCGCGAGCTGCACCAGGGGCTTCCTGGCCGCCGACCTGGCCGTCGCGCTCACCGGCATCCTGCTCACCCCGCTCGCCGACAACCACGAGCGGATCGCGGGCGGCGGCCCGACCCTGCCGTCGATATGGACCGCGGGCGCGGTGCTGGCCTTCGCCATCAAGGGCGGCTGGCGCTGGGCCGCCGTGGCCTCCACGGCCGTCGCCGCCGTCAACCTCGTGGAGCGCGGCAGCCCGGCCCGGGACACCGTGCACAACGTGATCCTGGTGTGGGTCGCGTCCATCGCCATCGGCTACGTGGTGGAGGTCGCCCGCGCCTCCGAACGCACCCTCGCCCGCGCCCTGGAGATCGAGGCGGCGACCCGCGAGCGCGAGCGGCTGGCCCGGGACATCCACGACGGCGTGCTCCAGGTGCTGGCGATGGTGCAGCGGCGCGGCGCGGTCATCGGCGGCGAGGCCGCCGAGCTGGGGCGGCTGGCCGGCGAGCAGGAGGTGGCGCTGCGCACGCTGGTCTCCGGCGGTCTGCTGCCGGTGTCCCGGGTCTCGGAGGACGCCGCCGCCGGAGCCGTCGTCCGCGCGGTCGACGAGCCGTACGACGACGATCCGGACGGCCCGGTCGACCTGCGCGCCCTGCTCGCCCGCCACGCGGGCGCCCGCACCAGCCTCGCCGAGCCCGGCGCCCCGGTCGAACTGCCGCGGCCGGCCGCGCGGGAGCTGGCGGCGGCGGTCGGGGCGGCCCTGGACAACGTGCGCGAGCACGCCGGAGCCGAGGCCCGGGCCTGGATCCTGGTCGAGGACGAACCGGACGGGATCGTGGTGACCGTGCGGGACGACGGCCCCGGCATCCCCGAGGGACGGCTGGCCCAGGCCGAGGGCGAGGGCCGGCTGGGCGTGGCCCAGTCGATCCGCGGCCGGTTGCGCGACCTCGGCGGCAGCGCCGAGCTGATCTCGGTGCCCGGACAGGGCACGGAGGTCGAACTGAAGGTACCGAAGGGCGCCGCTAGGGCGCGGGGGAAGGCGGAGCGGCGATGACGCAGGCACAGGGTCCGATCAGAGTCATGGTGGTCGACGACCACCCCATGTGGCGCGACGCGGTCGCCCGGGACCTCGCCGAGTCCGGCTTCGAGGTGGTCGCCACCGCGGGCGACGGCGAACAGGCGGTCCGGCGCGCCAAGGCCGTGGCCCCGGACGTCCTCGTGCTGGACCTCAACCTGCCCGCCAAGCCCGGCGTGACGGTGTGCAAGGAACTGGTGGCCCACAACCCCGCGCTGCGCGTTCTGGTGCTCTCGGCCAGCGGTGAGCACGCCGACGTGCTGGAGGCGGTGAAGTCCGGCGCGACGGGCTATCTGCTGAAGTCGGCCTCCACCGGGGAACTGCTCGACGCGGTGCGCCGCACCGCCGTCGGCGACCCGGTGTTCACCCCGGGCCTCGCCGGACTGGTCCTCGGCGAGTACCGGCGCCTCGCCGCCGAGCCCGCGCCCGCCCCGGACACCGACACTCCGGGGGCGCCCCGGCTGACCGAGCGGGAGACCGAGGTGCTGCGGCTGGTCGCCAAGGGCCTCAGCTACAAGCAGATCGCCGAGCGTCTCGTCATCTCCCACCGCACCGTCCAGAACCACGTCCAGAACACCCTCGGCAAGCTCCAGCTCCACAACCGGGTCGAGCTGGTGCGGTACGCGATCGAACGCGGCCTCGACGAGGAGTGACACCGGCCGGTCGAACGGTCTCCCGGCAATTCACCGGAATCGCCCTCCCCGCCTCTCGCCGTGTGACACACATCACCATTACTGTGAGTGATCGTCAGGTAACCGCGGTGAAGGGACGTGTGGCATGCGGGTGGGAGTACTGACCGGTGGCGGCGACTGCCCCGGGCTCAACGCCGTCATCCGGGGCGTCGTCCGCAAGGGCGTGCAGGAGTACGGATACGACTTCGTCGGCTTCCGGGACGGCTGGCGCGGTCCGCTCGAGAACTACACGGTCCGCCTCGACATCCCGGCGGTGCGCGGCATCCTGCCCCGCGGGGGCACCGTGCTCGGCTCCTCGCGGACCAACCCCCTCAAGGTGGAGGGCGGCATCCGCCGCATCAAGGAGAACCTGGCCAAGCAGGAGGTCGACGCGCTCATCGCGATCGGCGGCGAGGACACCCTGGGCGTCGCCGCCCGCCTCTCCGACGAGTACGGCGTGCCCTGCGTCGGCGTGCCGAAGACCATCGACAACGACCTGTCCGCCACCGACTACACCTTCGGCTTCGACACCGCGGTCGGCATCGCCACCGAGGCCATCGACCGCCTGCACACCACCGCCGAGTCCCACATGCGGGTCCTGGTCTGCGAGGTGATGGGACGTCACGCCGGCTGGATCGCCTTGCACTCCGGGCTGGCCGGCGGCGCCAACGTCATCCTCATCCCCGAGCAGCGCTTCGACCTCGACCAGGTGTGCGCCTGGATCACCTCCCGTTTCACGGCCTCGTACGCCCCGATCGTCGTCGTCGCCGAGGGCGCCATGCCCAAGGACGGCGAGATGGTCCTCAAGGACGGGTCACTGGACTCCTTCGGCCACGTCCGGCTGTCCGGGGTCGGCGAGTGGCTGGCCAAGGAGATCGAGAAGCGCACCGGCAAGGAGGCCCGCACGACCGTGCTCGGGCACATCCAGCGCGGTGGCACCCCCAGCGCCTTCGACCGCTGGCTCGCCACCCGCTTCGGCCTGCACGCCATCGACTGCGTGCGCGACGGCGACTTCGGCAAGATGGTCGCCCTGCGCGGCACCGACATCGTGCGCGTCCCGATCGCCGAGGCCACGGCCAGGCTGAAGACCGTGGACCCGAAGCTGTACGAGGAGGCCGGGGTGTTCTTCGGCTGACGGTGCGCCGGGCCCGCACTCGGCGGGGCCCGGGAACCGTTGTCCGGTCCCCGGGTCCCGCCCCCGGCCCGTCAGCCCGCGCTGCTCACCCCGCGCAGCGCGCCGATCAGCTCGCGCACGACCGCCGCCCCGTTCAGGGTCAGCACCGACTCCGGGTGGAACTGCACCCCGGCGAACCCCGGACCGCGCACGGCGTGCACCTCCCCGTTCTCCGCCCGGCTCACCTCCACGTGGTGCGCGGCCAGCTCCCGGGCGGCGTCGTCGTCGCAGCGGGCCGTGAAGCTGTTGTAGAAGCCGACCGTCTCGGGCCGCCCGAACAGGTCGATCACGGTCTGCGCGCCCTGGTACGGGACCTCCTTGCGGACGATCTCCAGGCCCAGCTCCGCCGCGATCAGCTCGTGCCCCAGGCAGACCCCGAGGACGCCGTGCCGGTGCTCACCGATCACCGCGGCGGCCAGGTCCCGCAGGACGCGCATCTTCGGGTCGGACGGGTCGGACGGGTCGCCCGGGCCCGGCCCCAGCACCACCGGCCCCGGGTGCGCGAGCACGGTCTGCCGCAGTCCCGGCTCGTCGTAGCGCCGGACGGTCACCTCCAGCCCGGCCGAGCGCAGCACGTGCGCCAGCATCGCCGTGAAGGTGTCCTCGCCGTCGACGACGAGCGCGTGCCCCGTGAGGGCCTCGGAGCGCTCCTGCATCCGCAGCCAGAACGGGGCGAGGGAGGCGCGGCGCCCGTCCAGCGCGGCCCGCACCCGGGGATCGTCGGCCAGCCGGGCGGGCCTGCTCTCCGCGCGCGGCGCGGACGGCCGTACCCCGATGGCCGCGAGCACCCCCGCCGCCTTCGCGTGCGTCTCCGCCACCTCACTCGCCGGATCCGAGCCGCGCACCAGCGTCGCGCCGACCGGGACACGCAGCCGGCCTCCCCCGCTCTCGGCTCCGCTCGAGCGGGAGGTGCCCCCACCGGCGATGTAGGCGGTGCGGATCAGGATGGGGGAGTCCAGCGTCTGGGCGCCGCCGGAGTCCCGCCCGAGCAGGGCCAGGGCGCCCCCGTAGTAGCCGCGCCCGCCGGCCTCGTGCCGTTCGATCACCCGGCAGGCGTTCTGCACCGGCGACCCGGTGACCGTGGCCGCGAACATGGTCTCCCGCAGCACCTCCCGGGCGTCCAGGGAGGACTTCCCGCGCAGCTCGTACTCGGTGTGCGCGAGGTGCGCCATCTCCTTGAGCCGCGGCCCGACGACCACCCCGCCCATGTCGCCGACGGTGCACATCATCTTCAGTTCCTCGTCGACGACCATGGACAGCTCCTCGATCTCCTTGCCGTCGGCGAGGAAGTCCAGCAGATGCTCCGGCGTCGGCCCCCCGGCCGGATAGCGGTACGTCCCGCTGATCGGGTTCATCACGACGGTCCCGCCCGACATCCGCACGTGCACCTCGGGGCTGGCACCGACCAGGGTCCGCTCCGGGGTGTGCACCAGGAACGTCCAGTACGCGCCCCGCTCACCCTCCAGCAGCCGCCGGAACAGCGCCAGCGCGTCCGCCCGCCCGAAGCCGGGGATCTCGCCCTCGTACGTCCGCCGGATCACGAAGTTGGCGCCCTCGCCCCGGCCGATCTCCTCGCGCAGCACCCGCCCGACGATCTCGCCGTACTCCTCGTCGCCGACGTCGAAGCCGCCGCCCTCGACCCGCACCTCGTGGCCGGGCAGCGACCGCAGGGCCTCGGCGAGCGGGATCTCGTACGACTCCTCGGGGGTCAGCACCAGCAGCGGGGTGCCGTCGTCCCGGACGTCGAAGCCGCGCTCGCGGATCTGCCGGAACGGGATGAGCGCCAGGCCCTCGTCGGGCAGGTCGGCCAGCTCGTCCCGGGCGGTGACGGGTCCGAGCAGCAGCTCCACCGGGTGCTCGTCCCGGCCCGGGGTGCGCCGGCGGAGCAGCGCGAAGGGACGGGGATCGGACAGCAGGTCCTGCAGGTTCACGGGTGGGGCTCCTTCTCGGTCGTCTGTCTGACGGAGAGGAACGGCCCCGGGAAACGCCGAAGGCCGCCCCTCGGGCGGCCTTCGCGAAGTCTTGCGTACGCGCAGTCAGTGGGCCGCCGGATGAGCGGTCCACCACCAGTTCTGGATCGAAAGCGCGAACATGCCAGGAACCCTACCGCACCGCTCCGCCGTCCACGGGGCAAACAGTCCGTCTCATCCTTCGAGCCGAACGAAGAGCATGCGACACGACCCCGTAGTGTTTGAGGGGTGACCGTGAACGCTAAGACCAGCGCGAGCGCTGGCAACACCTGGCGAGACCTGCCCGCGGCGCAGCAGCCCGAGTACCCCGACACCGAGGCTCTGCGCGCAGTGATCGCGGACCTCGAGTCGTATCCGCCGCTCGTCTTCGCGGGCGAGTGCGACCAGCTGCGCGCCCGGATGGCGGCCGTCGCCAAGGGAGAGGCGTTCCTCCTCCAGGGCGGCGACTGCGCCGAGGCCTTCGACGCGGTGTCCGCCGACCACATCCGCAACAAGCTCAAGACGCTGCTCCAGATGGGTGCCGTCCTCACCTACGCGGCCTCCGTGCCGGTGGTCAAGGTGGGCCGGATCGCCGGCCAGTACTCCAAGCCCCGCTCCAAGCCGACCGAGACCCGCGACGGCGTGACGCTGCCGACCTACCGCGGCGACTCCGTCAACGGCTTCGACTTCACCGAGGAAGCCCGCGTCCCGGACCCCGAGCGGCTGAAGCGCATGTACAACGCCTCGGCCTCCACGCTGAACCTGGTGCGCGCCTTCACCACCGGCGGGTACGCCGACCTGCGCCAGGTGCACGCCTGGAACCAGGACTTCGTGAAGTCCTCCCCGTCCGGGCAGCGCTACGAGCAGCTGGCGCGGGAGATCGACAGCGCGCTGAACTTCATGCGGGCCTGCGGCACCGACCCGGAGGAGTTCAAGACCGTCGAGTTCTTCTCCTCGCACGAGGCGCTGCTGCTCGACTACGAGTCCGCCCTGACCAGGGTCGACTCCCGCACCGGCCGGCTGTACGACGTCTCCGGCCACATGGTGTGGATCGGTGAGCGCACCCGGCAGCTGGACGGCGCGCACATCGAGTTCGCCTCGCGCATCCGCAACCCCATCGGCATCAAGCTCGGCCCGACCACCACGGCCGAGGAGGCGCTGCGCTACATCGACCGCCTCGACCCCGAGCGGGAGCCGGGCCGGCTGACCTTCATCGTCCGCATGGGCGCCGACAAGATCCGCGACCGGCTCCCCGAGCTGGTCGAGAAGGTCACGGCGTCCGGCGCCACGGTGGCCTGGGTGACCGACCCGATGCACGGCAACACCTTCGAGGCGGCCTCCGGCCACAAGACCCGCCGCTTCGACGACGTGCTCGACGAGGTCAAGGGCTTCTTCGAGGTCCACAAGGGCCTCGGCACCCACCCGGGCGGCATCCACGTGGAGCTGACCGGCGACGACGTCACCGAGTGCGTGGGCGGCGGCGACGAGATCTTCGTCGACGACCTGCACCAGCGCTACGAGACGGCCTGCGACCCGCGGCTGAACCGCAGCCAGTCCCTCGACCTGGCGTTCCTGGTCGCGGAGATGTACCGGGACCAGTAGTGATCTGGGGCGCGGATCACACCGGATCCGCGCCCCACGCACTTTTGTGCTCTCGACGTGATGGGTAAGGTTAGGTTTGCCTCACCGGAAAACGGGACGGCATGACAACAGCGATCCCGTCGGGAGGTGAATCCGCGTGTACGTATGCAGCTGCTTCGGCGTCACCGAGGCCCAGGTCAAGCAGCACGCGGAGGACGGTGCCCACACCCCCCGCCAGATTGCCTCCGCCTGCAAGGCGGGCACGGACTGCGGCGGTTGCGTACGGCGCATCCAGGCGCTGCTCGGCCGGGGTGCCTGCCCCCGCCGGGAGCTGATCGAACGGCGCGCACCGGCCCTCGACCGGCTGGACGACGCCGCCTGACACGCCGCCCGGCGGCGCCCCGCGCGACCGCTCAGTGCGTGGAGAATCCGCCGGTTCCCGGTCCGGACGGGTCGGGCTGGCTCTGCTCGATCAAGGTCGACAGGTAGAGCGCCTCGCCGAGCTTGTCCACGAGGTCGAGCTGGGTGTCCAGGTAGTCGATGTGGTGCTCCTCGTCGGCCAGGATCGCCTCGAAGATGTTCGCCGACGTGATGTCGTCCTTCTCGCGCATGAGCTGGACGCCGCGGCGCAGCCGGTCGATGGCCTCGACCTCGATCTGCCGGTCGGCCCGGAACATCTCGGCCACCGTCTGCCCGACCTGCACGTGGAAGAGCCGCTGGTAGTTCGGCAGGCCGTCCAGCAGCAGGATGCGGTCGGTGAGGACCTCCGCGTGCCGCATCTCGTCGAACGACTCGGCCCGGGTGTACTGGGCGAGCTTCGTCCATCCCTTGTGATCCTGCAGCTTGGCGTGCAGGAAGTACTGGTTGATCGCGGTCAGCTCGGCGGTCAGCTGCTCGTTGAGCAGTTCGATGACCTCGGGGTCGCCCTGCATCGCGATGGACTCCTTCACGTGGTCGAACCAGGTGGCTAGCGCCGCATGATTTCACCGGTCGAGAAGATCTTCCAGTAAGTGCGTACTAATTACGTAAGTGGCGTCTCGTGCCATTTGTCCGATCCGCGACGGGGTGGTCAAGGGCACTGCCCGAGGTCTGTCAGGATGGATACATGGGTCATCCGGTGGAGCGAGCGTCTGGAGAAGCGTCAGGGTCCGAGCTTCCGCCGGGACAGCGGCTGCAGCGTGGCTGGCCGGTCACGCACTACGGTCCGGTACCGAAGTTCCGGCCCGAGCGCTGGGAGTTCCGGGTCTTCGGCGCGACCGCCGGCGGCGACAAGAGCACCTGGGGCCACGAGGAGTTCACCGCGCTGCCCTACACCACCGTGGTGGCCGATCTGCACTGTGTGACGAAGTACAGCATGACCGGCGCGGAGTGGGGCGGGGTCCCGGCGAGCGCGGTGCTGGAGCTCGCCCCGCCGTCCGCGGACGTCACCCATGTGATGGTGTGGGCGGAGTACGGGTTCAGCTCCAACCTGCGGCTGGCGGACTTCGCCTCCGACCGCACGATCTTCGCCACCCACAAGGACGGCGAACTCCTCACCGCCGAACACGGCTTCCCGGTCCGTCTGATCGTCCCCCACCTGTACGCCTGGAAGGGTCCCAAGTGGGTCCGGGGCGTGGAGTACATGACCGCCGACCGCCGCGGCTTCTGGGAGGAGCGCGGCTACCACAACATCGGCGACCCCTGGAAGGAGCAGCGCTACTCCTACCAGGAAGAGCCCGGGGAGGGCCCCGAGCTCTGATCCTGGCGTCCGAGCCGGGTCAGTGGTGGTACTGGTGCACCACGGCGTGCCCCTTGCCCCGGCCGATCGTCCACTTGTTGACCGGCGTGGTCACCACGAAGGCGATGACCAGCGAGACGGCCAGCGAGACCCAGAACAGGGCGTCGGCGAGCGTGGCGTCCATCGCGGACGGCCAGACCAGGATCACCCCGTTGTCGATCAGCTCCATCACCGCGATGGACAGGGTGTCGGCGGCGAGGGCCACGCGGATCGCGGTCCGCAGGTCGACACCGGCCCGCAGGACCCCGCGCATGGTGAGCGAGTAGCCGAAGAAGAAGGCCAGGACGATCGCCAGCAGCGTGGTCGGCAGGTTCCCCCAGCCGGCCGCGGTGCCGATGATCATGCCGAGCACCTCGCCGATGGCGCAGCCGGTGAGGCAGTGCAGGGTGGCCTGCGCGGCCATCGCCCAGCTCGCCGAGCCGTGGCCGTGCCCGGAGCCGTGGTCGTGACCCTGGTGGTGCTGGTGCTGGTGCTGGTGCTGGTGCTGGTGCTCGGTGTGTGCCGTGTGGTCCATGAGGTCCCCCAATGCCGGACGTGCGGTTCCGTACCCAGCGGAACCACATACCCCCTGGGGGTATTCCCCGCGGGGTCAGGAATCCCGGAGCCTCTTCAGCCGCTCCACGTCCGCCGAGTGCCCCTCCTTGCCACCGGGAGTCTCGATGACGAGCGGTACGCCCGCCGTCGCCGGGTGGTTCATCAGCGCGCGGAACGGGTCCTCACCGATGTGACCCGCGCCGATGTTCTCGTGCCGGTCCTTGTGCGCGCCGGCCACGTCCTTGGAGTCGTTGGCGTGGATCAGCTTCAGCCGGCCCTCGCCGACGGTGTCGACCAGCAGGTCGAGGGTCTGGTGCATGCCGCTGGGGCCGGTCAGGTCGTGCCCGGCGGCGAAGATGTGGCAGGTGTCCAGGCAGACGCCGAGCTTCGGGTGGGCGTCCAGCGCCTCGAAGTACGGGCCGAAGTCCCAGGTGCGCGAGCACAGCGAGGCCCCCTGCCCCGCGGTCGACTCCAGCAGCAGGAACGGGTCGTCGTCATGGGTCAGCTCGTCCAGCAGCGGCAGCAGGTGGGTGCGCACCTGCTTCAGCGCCACCTCGCGGGTCCGCCCGCCGGTCGCGCTGCCCGTGTGCACCACCACGCCGAGCGCCCCTATCTCCCGCCCGCGCCGCAGCGAGTGCCGCAGCGACTCCACCGAGCGCTCCACGGTCGCCTCGGTGTGCGAGCCGAAGTTGATCAGATACGGGGCGTGCACGTACGCCGGGACCGACTCCGCGGCGCACGCCTCGCGGAACGCCTCGTCCTGGCGGGGGTTCCCGGCCGGGGTGGCCCATCCGCGCGGGTTGGCGACGAAGACCTGCACGGTCTCGGCCTTCAGTTCGCGGGCGTAGGAGAGCCCCACCGAGTGCAGGCCGCCGGCGACCGGGACGTGGCCGCCGATCGGGTTGCGGGCGGGACCGGTCAGGGGCGGGGCGGCGGAGGGGGACGGCTGGGATGTCACCCGTTCAGGGTGTCATGCCGTCCCGCGCCGCCGGGCCGCGGTCGCCGGTGACCCCGCTCACCGGGTCAGCGGATGGTGATCGTGATCGTCGACCCCTTGGGCGCCTTCTCGCCCGCGTCCACCGACTGCTCCTTCACGGTGTCGCCGAACAGCCCGAGCAGGCCCCGGTCCTTGTTCACCTCGAAGCCGGCGGCCTCCAGCCGCTGCACGGCGTCGTCCACGCTCGACCCGACCACGTCCGGCACCGTCACCATCACCGGGCCCTTGGACAGGGTCAGGGTCACCGTGTCGCCCTCGGCGGCCTGGCCGCCGGCGACCGGGGTCTGCCGGGCCACCTGGCCCTTGTCGTACTCGGAGTTGACCTGCTGCGTGGCGATCCGCACCTTCAGGCCCGCGTCCTCCAGGTCCTGCCGGGCGCTGTCCTGGTCCTCACCGGTGACGTCCGGCACGTCGACCGGGCTGCCCTTGCTCACCAGGAGCGCGATCGCCGAGCCCGCGTGCCGCCGGACGCCCGGCGCGGGGTCGGTGCTGATCACCGAGCCCCGGTCCACGCTGTCACTGAAGGCGCGGTTGACCATCCCCGGTTCCAGTCCGGCCGACTTCAGCCGGGCACGTGCCTTGGCCAGCGGCACCCCGCTCAGGTCGGGCACCTTCACGATCT
The DNA here is from genome assembly GCF_053593175.1 of Streptomyces sp. NPDC002386. NCBI lineage: Bacteria > Bacillati > Actinomycetota > Actinomycetes > Kitasatosporales > Streptomycetaceae > Streptomyces > Streptomyces sp. NPDC002386. The sequence goes on along the minus strand of NZ_JBSFBX010000008.1, from coordinate 364,499 downwards.
CCGGGCCCCGGGAGATGACGAGGCTCACCGAGCCGTTGCCCCGGATGCGGGCCCCGGCCGTCGGATCCGAGCTGATGACCGTGCCGCTGCCGACCGTGTCGCTGTACTCGCGCTTGATGTCCTTGACGTGGAGCCCGGACGACTTCAGCCGCGCCGTCGCCTGCTCCTCGGTCTTGGCCAGCAGCGGCGGGACCTTCGTGAACTGTCCGGAGTTGATGTACCAGACGCCCGCGCCCACGCCGAGGACCACGAGCACCGCGGCGACGAGGGCGGCGAGCCGGCGCCCCGGCCGCAGCGGTCCCCGCCGATCGGGCAGCGGCGGGCTCTGCAGCCGGCTGGTGTGCCGGACGTCCGCCGGGCCCTCGTCCTCGTTGACGGGCAGCGGCCGCGGCACGGTCAGCGAGCGCGGGATCACGCTCGTACGGTCCCCGGCGTTGTCGTGCTCCGCGGACAGGGCCTGCGGCGGCACCGCGTCGAGCTGACCGGCGCTGAGCCCGGCTCGGGCCCGCAGCACCTGGCCGAGCAGCGCGGCGGCGTCGTCCGGCCGGAGGTCAGGGGTGCGCGCGGTCGCCGAGGCGACCAGCTCGTCCAGCTCCGGCGGCAGCCCGGGCACGAGTGCGGAGGGCGGTGGCACGTCCTCGTGGATGTGCTTGTACAGGATCTGCGCGGCGGAGTCCCCGGAGTGCGGCTTGCCGCCGGTCAGCATCTCGTAGAGCACGACTCCGCAGGCGTACACGTCGACACGCGGGTCGGCGGTGCCCTGCTCCACCTGCTCGGGTGCGAGATACGACACGGTCCCGAGGACGGCGCCCGTGGTGCTGGTCACCGTGTCCACCGACCGCACCAGACCGAAGTCGGCGACCTTCACCCGGCCGTCGTCGCCTATCAGCACGTTCTCGGGCTTCATGTCCCGGTGCACGAACCCGGCCCGGTGCGCCGCGCCGAGCGCGGCCAGCACCGGCTCCAGGATGTCCAGCGTCGCCCGGGGCTGCAGCGCACCCCGCTCGCGCAGCACGTCCCGCAGCGTGCACCCGGCGACGTACTCCATCGCCAGATACACGTACGACGCGTCGGTGCCCTGGTCGAAGACCTGCACCACGTTGGGGTGGGCGAGCCGGGCGACCGACTTCGCCTCGCGGATGAACCGGTCCACGAACGACCCGTCGGCCGCCAGGGCCGGGTGCATCACCTTGAGCGCGAGCACGCGGTCCAGACGGGTGTCCAGGGCCCGGTAGACCGTGGCCATCCCGCCGACAGCGATCCGCGCTTCGACGCGATAGCGTCCGTCGAGCACCTGCCCGACGAGCGGGTCCTGAAGGGTCGTATCCACGCAGGCGAGTGTACGAGGAGCGACCGACACCGCCGCACGCTGCGCCGTTCCGGTGACGTACTGCAGCAGACCTGTGACTGTCCCGCGAGGCGGGAGGGCGGGCTAGAACGCGGGCCGCTCCGGGTCCAGGTCGGCGCGGCCCCCGGTGGGGGAAGAGGCCTTGGCGAAGTGCCTGCGCGGGATCCGGCCCGCCAGCCGGGCCAGCCGTCCCGCCTCCACCGCGTGCCGCATCGCCGCGGCCATGGTCTCGGGCCGCTGGGCGCGGGTCACCGCGGAGGCGAGCATCACACCGGCGCAGCCCAGTTCCATCGCCAGGGCGACGTCCGAGGCCGTACCCGCGCCCGCGTCCAGGATCACCGGCACGCGCGCGTGCTCGACGATGAGCTGGAAGTTGTGCGGGTTGCGGATCCCCAGCCCGGAGCCGATCGGGGAGCCGAGCGGCATCACCGCCGCACAGCCCACGTCCTCCAGCTTCCGCGCGAGCACGGGATCGTCGTTGGTGTACGGCAGCACCGTGAACCCCTCGTCGACCAGCGTCTCCGCCGCCTCCAGCAGCTCCACCGGGTCCGGCAGCAGGGTGCGCTCGTCGGCGATGACCTCCAGCTTCACCAGGTCGGTGCCCAGCGCCTCGCGCGCCAGCCGCGCCGTCAGCACGGCCTCCCCGGCGGTGAAGCAGCCCGCGGTGTTCGGCAGCACCCGGATGCCCAGCCTCTCCAGCACCGACAGCACCGAGCCGTGCACCCCGGGGTCGACCCGCCGCATCGCCACCGTGGTCAGCTCCGTGCCGGAGGCGACCAGCGCGCGCTCCAGCACGTCCAGGCTGGGCGCGCCGCCCGTGCCCATGATCAGCCGGGACCCGAAGGGCACGCCGCCCACCAGGAACGGATCGTCGGTCATGGTCAGCCTCCCTGGACGGCGGTGAGGACCTCGACCCGGTCGCCGTCGAGGAGCGCGGTGGCCGCCCACCGCGTGCGCGGTACGACGGTCTCGTTGACGGCCGCGGCCACCCCGGAGGGCGCCGCGGTCAGGGTTCTCACCAGCGCGTCCAGCGCGGTGCCCGGGGCGATCTCCCGGCTTTCGCCGTTGACCGAGACACGGATGCTCATGCGGGCTGCTCCACGAGTGCGGCGCCGAAGCGCTCGGGGGTGAACGGACGGGCCGCCTCCGGCAGCTCGCCACCGGCCAGCAGTTCGGCCATGACGTCCCCGGTGACCGGCGTGAGCAGCACACCGTTGCGGTAGTGCCCGGTGGCCAGCAGCAGGCCGTCGAGCCCGGACGGGCCGAGCAGCGGGGCGTTGTCGGGGGAGCCGGGCCGCAGCCCGGCCCGGGTCTCGGTGAGGGGCAGCTCGGTGATCCCCGGCACCAGCTCGTGGGCGTCGCGCAGCAGCTCGTACACGCCGCCCGCGGTCACCGTGGTGTCCCAGCCCAGCTCCTCGCTGGTCGCGCCGACGACCAGCTCGCCGTTCTCCCGGGGCACCAGGTAGACCTGGCTGCCGCGCACCACGGCCCGCACGGTGCGGCTCAGGAACGGCGCGAACCGCCGGGGCACGGTCAGCCGCAGCACCTGGCCCTTCACCGGCCGCACCGGGGGCAGCAGGTCGTCCGGGACGCCCGCGAGGCGCCCGCTGAGGCTGCCGCCGGCGAGCACCACCCGGCCCGCGCCCAGCCGGGTGCCGTCCGCCGCCGTCACCCCGGCGGCCCGGCCCCCGGTGACGTCGAGCCGCTCGGCCCAGCACCGGTGGAACACCACCCCGGCCCGCTCGCACGCCTCCACCAGGGCGGAGGCCAGCCGCCTGGGGTCGATCTGGTGGTCTCCGTCGACGCGCAGCCCGCCCCGCACCCCGGGGGCGAGCATGGGTTCGAGCCGCCGGCACTCCCGCCCCGACAGCCACTCGGAGTCGAGTCCCGAGCGCCGCTGCAGGGCGTGCAGCTCCCGCAGATGGGCGCGGTCGTCCGAGTCGAGCGCCACGGCGAGCGTGCCGCAGCGCCGGTAACCCAGGTCGTGACCGGTCAGTTCGGTCAGCTCGGCCACGAAGTCCGGGTAGCGGCGGGCCGATTCCAGGTTGAGGGCGAGCAGTCGCTCCTCGCCGTAGTGCAGTTCGGTGACCGCGGCCAGCATCCCCGCCGCGACCCGCGCGGCCCCGCCGCCGGGCTCGGGGTCCACCACGGCCGTGGCGAGCCCGCGCTGCGCGGCACGCCAGGCCGTGACCAGGCCGATGATCCCGCCCCCGATGACGAGGACGTCGGACGTACGTGACGGCATGGGCGTCCAGCCCCTCCCTTCGCCGGCATGACCCGGATCAGGTTCGTACGGTCGGAGGCCGCCAGCCTCCCTCTCAGCCCGGTGCGTCCGGGCTCCCGCGAGTGCTTGTACGGTGGCCACCCTAGCCCTCGGCGCCCCGACCCCGTAAGGAGCCCCGCCCCATGGCACCCTCGCTCGACGGACTCCACCTGGCCCCGGTGGCGGACCAGGCTCCGGGTCAGGTGGGTACGCGCACCCGCTTCGCCTACCACGAGCGGGGCGGCGAGATCTGGGCCGACTACGCGGGCGGCGACGTGGTGCGCGGCCACCTGGTCGGCACCCGGGAGGGCGACCGGCTGGACTTCCGGTACGTACAGCTCAAGCAGGACGGGACCACCTCCTCCGGGCACTGCGTCTCGACGGTCGTGGAGCTGCCCGACGGGCGGGTGCGGCTGGAGGAGACCTGGGAGTGGGAGTCGCAGGAGGGCGCCGGGACCAGCGTCGTGGAGCAGGTCACCGAGCACGCCCACTGACTGACGTTCCGTCAGTTGTCTAAGGTGATCGGGTGAGCGAGCAGACAGCACAGCAGGGCACGCCGCCGCGGCGCGTGGTGGTCGCCGGCGCGGGCATGGCCGGGGTGCAGACCGCGGTGGCCCTGCGGGAACAGGGCTTCACGGGCACAGTCACCCTGATCGGCGCCGAGCCCCACCAGCCCTACGACCGGCCGCCGCTGTCCAAGGCCGTACTCCTCGGCACGGCCGAGGGCTCCGCCTTCGACGTGGACTTCGAGTCCCTCGGCATCGAACTCAGGCTCGGCTGCGAGGCGCTGGGCGTGCGCCCCGCCGCGCACGAACTGGACACCGGCGCCGGCCCCGTGCCGTACGACGTCCTGGTCCTCGCCACCGGCGCCGAACCGGTCACGCTGCCCGGCACCGAGGGCGTGCCCGGGGTGCATCTGCTGCGCACCCTGGACGACGCCGAACGGCTGCGGCCGGTACTGGCCCGGCAGCACGACATCGTGGTCGTCGGAGCGGGCTGGATCGGCGCCGAGTTCGCCACCGCGGCCCGCGAGGCGGGCTGCGCGGTGACCGTCGTGGAGGCCGCCGACCGGCCGCTCGCCGGTGCGCTGCCCGCCGAGGTCGCCGCGCCCATGACCGCCTGGTACGCCGACAGCGGCGCCGAACTGCGCACCGGCGCGCGCGTGGACCGCGTGGAGCCCGGCTCGGTGGTGCTCGACGACGGCACCCGGCTGCCCGCGGACGCCGTCGTGGTCGGCATCGGCGCCCGGCCCGCCACCGCCTGGCTGGCCGGCTCCGGCATCGAGCTGGGCGCGCACGGCGAGGTCCTGGCCGACGACCGGCTGCGCACCTCCGCCGAGGACGTGTACGCCGTCGGCGACTGCGCCTCCTTCCCGTCCGCCCGCTACGGCGCCCGGCTGCTGGTCCACCACTGGGACAACGCCCTGCAGGGGCCGCGCACGGTCGCCGCGAACATCCTGGGCGAGATCCCCACCGTCTACGACCCGGTGCCGTACTTCTGGTCGGAGCAGTTCGGCCGGTTCGTCCAGTACGCGGGCCACCACGCCGCCGCCGACCGGACGGTGTGGCGCGGTGATCCGGAGGGGCCGGCCTGGTCCGTCTGCTGGCTGCGCGAGGACCGGCTGGTGGCCCTGCTGGCCGTGGGCCGCCCGCGTGACCTGGCCCAGGGCCGGCGCCTGATCGAGGCGGGCCGCCGCATGGACCCCGAGGCCCTGGCCGACCCGGCCCGGCCCCTGAAGACCGCCACGCTCGACTAGCGGGGTCCCCCCGCGCGGACCGGCCTGGCTTCCGACTGTCGGTGGCGGATGGCAGGCTAGATCCCGTGACCGAGATTGACGCAAAGATCGATGCACTCGTCCCCGGCTGGCTCACCCTCCCCGACATCGCCGAACGGCTCGATGTCGAGGTGACGCGTGTGCGGCAGCTGGTCAAGGAGGGCCAGCTCATCGCCGTACGCCGAGGTGAGAACCGGGCGCTGCACGTCCCCGCCGCCTTCATCGACGGGGACAAGGTCGTCAAGGGCCTGTCCGGGACCCTGACGCTCCTGCGGGACGACGGCTTCACGGTCGAGGAAATGATCGAGTGGCTCTTCACCCCGGACCCCAGCCTGCCCGGCACCCCCGCGCAGGCCCTGAGCGAGAATCGCGGCACGGAGGTGAAGCGGCGCGCCCAGGCGCTCGCCTTCTGATCCGAACCGCACCGCGCGCGGTGGCGTACCGGCCCGGCCCGTACGCCCCGCGCGCGCACGCCCATGGACACCGACCCGGGGGGACCCACGCATGTCCGACACCGCCCGCGACCGACTCGCCGACGCCCGGCTCTACCTCTGCACGGACGCCCGCAGGCGGCAGGGCGACCTCGCCGAGTTCCTGGACGCGGTCCTGGCGGGCGGGGTCGACATCGTGCAGCTGCGCGACAAGGGCATGGAGGCCGCCGAGGAGCTGGAGCACCTCCAGGTGTTCGCCGACGCCTGCGCCCGGCACGGCAGGCTGCTCGCGGTCAACGACCGGGCCGACGTCGCGCACGCCGCCGGCGCCGACGTGCTCCACCTGGGCCAGGGCGACCTCCCCGTGCCCGCCGCCCGCGCCGTCCTCGGCGACGGCGTGCTGATCGGCCGCTCCACGCACACCGAGTCCGAGGCCGCGGCCGCCGCCGTCCAGCAGGGCGTGGACTACTTCTGCACCGGCCCGTGCTGGCCCACCCCGACCAAGCCCGGCCGGCCCGCCCCCGGCCTCGGCCTGGTGCGGTACACCGCGGAGCTGGGCACCGACCGCCCCTGGTTCGCCATCGGCGGCATCGACCACGGCAACGTGGAGCAGGTGCTGGACGCGGGCGCCCGCCGGGTGGTCGTGGTCCGGGCGATCACCGAGGCCGACGACCCGGGCGACGCCGCCGCGCGGTTCGCCAAGCGGCTGCGGCAGCGGTAGCGCGGACGGGCGTGTTCCGGGCGGACTCTGTCCGGATTTCTGTCCAAGGGGTGGACGGACAGGCGGCAAATCGGGCAAATGACCGACGTCCGGTTGGGGTACCGCCCACCCCTGACTAACCTGCGGGTATGGCCCTCGGAACCGCATCCACCAGGACTGATCGCGCACGCACCGTGCGCGACATCCTCGCCACCGGCAAGACGACGTACTCGTTCGAGTTCTACGCGCCGAAGACGCCCCAGGGCGAGCGGAACCTGTGGAACGCGCTGCGCAGGGTCGAGGCGGTGGCGCCGGACTTCGTGTCCGTCACCTACGGCGCCGGCGGCACCACCCGGACCACCACGGTCAGGGAGACCCAGCAGATCGTCGTCGACACGACGCTCACCCCGGTCGCCCACCTCACCGCGGTCGACCACTCCATCGCCGAGCTGCGCAACATCATCGGCCAGTACGCGGACGCCGGCATCCGCAACATGCTCGCCGTGCGCGGCGACCCGCCCGGCGACCCGATGGGCGACTGGGTCCCGCACCCCCAGGGCCTGGAGTACGCGGCCGAACTCGTGCGGCTCATCAAGGAATCCGGCGACTTCTGCGTGGGCGTCGCCGCCTTCCCCGAGATGCACCCGCGCTCCGCCGACTGGGACACCGACGTCCGGCACTTCGTCGACAAGTGCCGCGCGGGCGCCGACTACGCCATCACACAGATGTTCTTCCAGCCGGAGTCGTATCTGCGGCTGCGCGACCGGGTCGGGGCCGCGGGCTGCGAGACGCCCGTGATCCCCGAGATCCTGCCGGTCACCAGCGTGCGGATGCTGGAGCGGGTGCCCAAGCTCAGCACCGCGCTGTTCCCGGACGCCCTGAAAGAGCGCATCCTCACAGCGAAGGACGATCCGGCGGCGGTACGCTCCATCGGTATCGAGTTCGCCACGGAGTTCTGCGCACGGCTGCTGGCCGAGGGAGTGCCCGGACTGCACTTCATCACGCTCAACAACTCCACGGCGACCCTGGAAATCTACGAGAACCTGGGCCTGCACCACCCCCCGCAGGCCTAGACCGGCCGCACCGCGATACGACACACTGCGTAGCGGCCACTGGGAGAGGGGCGTACATGGGCTGGACGGTCCTCTACATCGCGTTCGGCGTCGTCGCACTGTGGCTGCTGGGTGAGGTGCTGCTGCAGTACAAGGCGCGGCTGCGCTGGCGGCTGCTCGCCTTCGCCGGCTTCCTCGGCGTCGTCGTCGGTGTGCTGATGCCTTCGGTCGTCGTCATCGGCGCGGGCGCGATCGCCTTCGCGCTCGGCCAGACCTACGTCACGCTGTCCTTCCGCCGCGGCTTCGCGGCCGGCTGGGCGGTCAAGCGTCCCGAGGACGAGGCGGAGAGCGGCGGCAGCAAGCGCCGCCGCGGCCGGGCGGAACGCCAGGACCCGACGCTGGAGGTCTCCGACCTGGAGGCGGGCGAGGGCCACGCCGACGCCGGCTACGGCCACGATCAGCTCGCCCACGGCGACGACTACGACCGCGACGACGTCTTCACCCCGGCCCACCCCCACTCCCGGCCGGGCTCGAGTGGGGGGACCCCCATGCCCGAGCCGTCCGCCGCCGAGACCACCGCCGTCTACGAGCCCCAGCCGCTCCCGGACGACACCGGCTCCTACGGCGTCTACGGCGAGACCGCCTACGCGGCCGCGGCCCAGCCGCAGGCCCAGGCCGGCGACCAGAACTACGCCTACGACTACTCGGGCTACGGCCAGCAGAACTACGGCTACGACACCGGCGGTCAGCAGGGCTACGCCAACTACTCCGACCCGTACGTCGGCAGCCAGGGCTACGGCAACGCCGGCTACGACGCCGGCTACGGCCAGCAGCAGTACGGCCAGCAGGCCTACGGCCAGGACCCGTACGCCACCGGCGGCTACGGCGAGACCCCGGCGGGCGGGGTCTGGGTCCCGCAGCAGCGCAGCGACGAGGGCTACGGCGGCGAACTCCCGCAGGAGCAGCCGTACCCGTACCAGGGCAACGGGCAGCAGCAGCCCGGAGCCGGGTACGACGAGCAGTACCGCTTCTGACGCCCGGCCCCCGGCTCCCGGCTCACTGGGAGCCGCGGAACCCGGGACCCTCCACGATCAGCCCGGCCACCAGCGCCCCCGACATGCCGGCGTGCGGCAGCCCGCCGCCGGGGTGGGACCAGCCACCGACGGTGAACAGGCCCGGCAGCCCGGTGGTGTTGCCCGGATGCAGCAGCCGCCCGCCGCCGGCCGCGAGCGCCGGGGCCGGCACCGCGCCGCCCGTCGCACCCGTGGCCTCCTCGATCGCGGCGGGGGTGCGCACCTCCCGCCACAGGATCCGGTCGCGCAGCCCGGGCAGGGCGCGCTCGGCCGCGCTGATCATGCGATCGGCCTGTTCGTCGAGGGCCTGGCGCCCGGCCGGGCCCTCGACGTCGGTCCGGGCGGGCACCGTCGACACCAGCACGGCCGACTCGTGGGCGGCGTCCGGCACCAGCGCCGGGTCGTCGGGGCGCAGCACGGTCACGGTCGGCCGGGCCGCCGCCCCGCCCGGGCCCGCGAACAGCAGGTCCAGTTCCGCCTCGCGGTCCTCGGCGTGCACCACGGTCCGGTGCGCCGCCTGCGCCGGCCGCCCGCCGCGCAGCGCCAGCAGCACCGTCAGCCGGCTCGGCATGCCCCGCTGTGCGCCGACCTCGTCGTCACCCCGCAGGGGCGTCCCCGTCACGAGCCGGCCGAGCACCTCGGGCGCCACCCCGGCCACCACGAAGTCCGCCCCGGCCACCGTCCCGTCGGCCAGCTCCACCCCCGCCGCCCGGCCGTCCCGTTCCACGATCCCGGTCACCTCGGCGCCGAGGACGAACTCCACCCGCCGCTCCAGGCACCGCTCGTACACCGCCCGGGCCAGCTCCCGCATGCCGCCGCGCACGTACCAGGTGCCGAAGGCGTGGTCCATGTAGGGCAGTACGGCCGCGCTCGCCGGCGCGGTGCGCGGATCGAGGCCGTGGGCGAGGGCGTGGGCGTCGAGCAGGGCCGCCAGACGCTCGTCGCGCAGTTCCCAGGCGCCGATCTCGGCCAGGGTGCCGGCCCGGCGGGTGCGCAGCAGCCGCTTGTGCGGCACCGACGGATAGGGCTCACGCTCGGCCAGCACCCGCCAGTTCGGCCACAGCGGCTCCTCCAGCAGCGGCCGGCGGGTGCGGTCCCAGGCCTCCCGGGCCCGCACCAGGAAGTCACCCCAGCGCTGCCCGGCACCGGCGCCCAGGGCCTCGTCCAAAGCCGCGACCACGCCCGCGCGGGAGGCGTTCGGCAGGGCCACCCCGGTGCCGTCCGCGAAGACGTGCCGCGCGGACGGGTCGACCTGGACCAGCTCGACGACGTCCTCCAGCGGCCTCTTGCCCGTCTTGACGAACAGGTCGCGGTACACGGCGGGCAGCGGCAGCAGCCCCGGCCCGGTGTCGAAGGCGAATCCGTCCCGCTCGAAGCGGCGCACCGCCCCGCCGTACGTCCCGGTACGCTCGTACACCGCCACCCGGTGGCCCGCGACGGCCAGCCGGGCAGCGGCCGCCATCGCGCCCATCCCGGCGCCGATCACCGCAATCCGTGCCATGACCGCGACTTTATCCACCGGCGGCGACAGCACCGGCGGCGGGCGGTCCGGACCGGGTCAGCCCGGTGGTCCGGGCACCCGGGAGGCCAGCCGGCGTTCCTCCCGCCGCTGCGCCCGGCGCCGCAGGAAGCGCCGGAGGCGGGAGACGAGGAACACCAGCACGACCAGCCCGGCGGCCAGCAGCACCGCCGCGATGATCGCGGCCGCCTCGGGATGGAACATCGCGAACGACACGATGCCGGCGACCCCCAGGTCCTCGGCGGTGCTCAGCACGAAGTTGCTGAACGGTTCCGGCGAGGTGTTGACCGCCATCCGGGTACCGGCCTTCACGCCGTGACTGGCCAGCGCGGTCGAACCGCCGAGCAGTCCGGCCGCCACGTCCGACAGCGAACCGCTCTGCCCGGCGAGCAGTGCCCCGATCCAGGCGCCCGCGAGCGGCCGTACGACGGTGTGCGCGGTGTCCCACACCGAGTCGACGTACGGGATCTTGTCCGCGACCGCCTCGCACAGGAACAGCACGCCCGCCGCGATCAGCACCTCGGGCCGCTGCAGCGTCTGCGGGACGTCGTCGCTCACCCCGGCCCTGCCGAACAGGCCGAGCAGCAGCACCACCGCGTAGGCGTTGATGCCGCTGGCCCAGCCGCTGGTGAAGACCAGAGGGAGTACGGACACGCAAGGGATCGTAGCCATTCGGCGGGCCGCCGTCCCGGGCACGCGTACGCGGCACTGAGTACGCGTACTCAGACGGCCGGATGAGTACGCGCACGGATGGGCCGCGGCCGCCGGGCACGGGAGAGTGGTGTCACGGCAGGGGGCGCGGACCGGCACCGCCGGCACGGGGCGGCGGAACGGCGCCGCGCCCTGGCCGCTCCTTCCGCCGATCCGTCGGCGGAAGCGAGGCACGGGGGACCCGCGGCGGACCGCCGCGGGAGACCACGGGGGGAGATCCGTACGGGGGAGCACGGGGGAGTACGGGAAGTACGGGGGAGTGGGAAGGCGCCGGCCCGAGAGGACCGGCGCCTTCTCCGTGCTCCGGGTGGCCTCAGCCCTTCCCGCTCACCCGTCCCTGGAGCAGCCGGGACAGGGCGGCGTGGACGTCGTCCAGGGAGCGCTCCGGCTGGAACGACTTCCAGTCCAGGGCGGCCACCAGCACCATGCCGACCAGCGCGGCCGCCGTGAGCTGGACGTCGATCTCGTCGCTGAACTCACCGGCCGCCACGCCCTCGCGCAGCACCCCCTCCACGACGGCGACGGCCTCCTGCCGCACCACCATCAGCGTGGACTGCCAGGCGCGGTTGGTGCGCCACAGCTCGGCCACGTAGAGCTGGGTGAAGGCCGGGTAGCGGTCGATGAAGACCAGGCCCGCGCGGACCATCGCGTCCAGGGCGTCCACCTTGCCGCCGCCCTCCGCCGCGGTCCGCTCGGCCGCCTCCCGGAGGGACGCGGTGAGCAGGCCCACGCCGTGCCGCAGCAGTTCCTCGAAGAGGACCGACTTGCTCGCGAAGTTGTAGTAGACCGTGCCCTTCGCGACACCGGCCCGCTCGGCGATCTCGTCCACGGTGGTGGCGGAGAAGCCCTGCTCGGCGATGAGCGTGACGGCGGCCTCGTAGAGCTTCTGCCGGGTGGCCTCGCGGCGCGTGCTGCCGCCGGAGGTGGCGCTGCTGCTTTCCATGGCCCCGATTGTCACAGGTACGCGCGCGTGCGGGGACGTCCCGGGGATCACAGGCTCAGTTCCGGGTGCAGCCGGTCCAGAGTCCACACCTGGCGGCGCCGGGCCGCGAGGGCGGTCAGCGCGACGGCGCCCGCGGTGAAGGCGGCCAGTACGCCGCACGCCTGCCAGACCGGGCCGAGCCCGCCGCCCGTGATCAGCCGGCGCAGCGCCGCCACGATGTAGCTCATCGGCAGGAAGGGGTGGATGGCGTTGAAGAAGCCCGGGCTGGTCTGCACGGGATAGGTGCCGCCCGCCGAGGTGAGCTGGAGCATCAGCAGCGCCAGCACCAGGATCCGGCCCGCCGCGCCGAAGCGGGCGTTCAGCCACTGCACGATCGCCGCGAAGCACGCCGCCACCAGGAACAGGAACCCGACCGTGCCGGCCGCCCGCGCCATCTGCAGCCCGATCGCCCAGTGCAGCACGGCCATCAGCGCGGCCGTCTGCAGCACGCCCACCGCGACCACCGGCAGCCAGCCGGCCAGCGCGATCCGCCAGGCCGGTGAACCGGCCGCCAGGGCACGCCGGTTGAGCGGCGGGATCAGCATGTACGCCACCATCGCGCCGACCCACAGGGACAGCGGGATGAAGTACGGGGCGAAGCCGGTGCCGTAGTTGGGCGCCTTGTGCAGGTCGTGGGAGGCGAGCTGGACCGGGTCGGCCATCACGCCGGTGCGCTTGTCGCGGTCCTGCTCGTCGTAGTCGGGGATCTTCTTGGCGCCGTCGTGCAGACCGCCGGCCAGCTTGCCGGAGCCGTCGACCAGCTTGTACATCCCGCCGCTGAGGGTCTGCGCGCCCGACTCGGCGGTGCCGATGCCCTTGTCGAGCCTCGCCGCCCCGGTGCCGGCGGTGCCGATCCCGGCGTGCAGCTTCTTGGCGCCGGCGGCGACCTCGGCCGCGCCGTCGTTCAGCTCGTTGATCTTCTTGACGGCGTCGTCGACGTCCTCGTAGAGGTGCGGGGCGCGGGCGGCGAGGGCCTCGGCCTGCTTCTGGAGCGTGGCGAGGTTGGCCCGCATGGTCTTCAGGGAGCCGTCCTGGTCGGCGATCAGCGTGTTGAGGTCGTCGGCGACGGTGGCCACGTCGGCAGCCGCCTGCTTGGCCTTCTTCAGGTCGGGACAGGCCGGGTCGGGGATCACCGCCTTCTCGCAGCGGGCCTCGTAGACCGCGTCCAGTGCGGCCGAGGAGGCGTGGGCGGTCCTGGCGGCGCCGGGTGCCAGCTTCACCATGGTCCCGAGGTTGTGCCGGACGGTCGCGGCCGAGTCGGCGACCAGCCGGGCGGTGTCCCCGATGGTCTTCTCGTTGTCCTTCAGGAACGGACCGGCCTGCTTGTAGACGCCGTTGACGTTGTCCGCGAGGGTCTGGGTGCCGTCCGCGACCCGCTTGGAGCCGCTCTCCAGCCGGCCCGCGCCCGAGTCGAGCTTCTTCAGCCCCTTGGCCAGCTTGCCGCTGCCGCTCTTGGCGTCCTTCAGGCCGGCCGCCAGATCTTTGGAACCCTTCTCCGCCTTGCCGAGGCCGCCCTTGAGGCGGTCGGCGCCCTTGGCGGCCGTCACGGTCTTGCCGTGGATGTCGGAGAAGGAGATGAAGATCCGGTCCAGGAAGGAACGGGACGCCTTGCTGGACGCGGCCGAGCGGACCTCGTTGAAGACGGTCCGGGAGATCTGGCCGACGATGTAGTTGTTCGCGTCGTTGGTGCGCACCCTGAGCGCGCTCGTCTCGGGGGAGTCGCCGGAGCTGGACGCGATCCGGCCGCTGAAGTCGGCGGGCATGGTCAGCGACAGGTAGTAGGTGCCGTCCTCGACGCCCCGGCGGGCCTCGGCGTCGCTCACCTCGTGCCACTCGAAGGTCCGGCTGTCGCGCAGCCCGGCCACGATGTCGTCGCCGGCGGTCACCTTCTTCCCGCCCGCCGTGGCGCCCTTGTCGTCGTTCACCAGGGCCACCGGGATGCGGTCCAGGCGGCCGTAGGGGTCCCAGAAGGACCACAGGTACAGGGCGCCGTACAGCAGGGGCAGCACGAGCAGCGCGACCAGGGCGGCGCGCGGCAGCTTCCCCCGTCCGAAGCGCCTCAGTTCAAGCGCGGCCAGCCTCGGCGTGCGCATCCGCCGCCTCCTTCCGGTCGTTGCCGTCGTCGGTCTTCGCAGTGCCGTCGTCGTCGGCCTGCGACGTGTCTTCACCGGTCCTCGGCGCGCTGTCGCCGTCCGGCCCGGGCCCGCCGTCCCCGCCGGTCCCCTCGGCCGGCCGGGTGGAGACGGTGAGGCAGTCCGCGGGGGCGGTGCGGCACACGGCCATCACCGTCGTGCCCGCGCGCGTGAGGGACCGCAGCAGGTCCCAGATCTCCTCGCGTTCGGCGTCCGAGAGCTTCACGTCGATGTCGTCCACACCGATCAGCCGCGGCCGGCCGAGCAGGGCCAGCGCGAGGGACAGCCGCAGTTCCGCGGGCCGTTCCAGGTCCCGCACGGCCGTCCGCGAGCCCTTGGGGAGCGTCTCCACGTCGAGTCCGGCGGCGGCCAGGGCCGCGTCGACGCGCAGCCGGGCGTCGTGGATCCGGTCCCGGCGGGGGCGGAGCATCTCCCGCAGGGAGTCGCCGAACCGGTTCTGCAGCAGGGCCCGTTCGCGCAGGTGCTCTCCCACGGTCAGGGCCGGTTCCAGGTCGGTGACACCGGCCACGTTGGCCACGGCGCCGATCCGGCGCACGGCGGCCATGTGCCGGGGGAGTTTGAAGCCGGCCACCGTGGCCACTCCCTCGGTGGGCTTCATGCGTCCGGTGAGCGCGAGCAGCAGACACGTGCGGCCGGAGCCGGACGGTCCCTCGATCGCGATCAGTGAGCCGGGCTCCGCGTCGAGCGCGACGTCCCGGAAGACCCACCCTCGTGGCCCCCTGAGCCCGAGGCCCTCGGCGGTGAGATGCGCGCCGTCCACAAGCCTCCCCCTTGCCTGTTCTCTTTTTGCACTGACTGGTCAGTACAAAAATACTCCCGAACCCCTGATCGAGGCAAAGCGGCAGGTCAGAACGGATTGTCAGTGCCATACCCCACGATGGGGACATACGGCATTCGTGCCGTCACCAGACGACAGGAGGTTCGTCATGGCCAATCCCTCCGCAGCCGCCGCCCACCGGCGCCGCGCCACCGGCCCTGCCCCCTCACTGACCGGCCCGGCGAGCGACGTGCACCCCGTGCTCCGCCGGGCCACGGCCCCGCCCGCCGTCCTCGACCTGCTCGCCCAGGCCCGCGCCGGACTCGAGGAGGCCGGCCGCCTGGAGACACCGAACGAGCGCTACGCGACCGCCCACCTCGCCGCCCTGCGCACCGCCGCCGCGGTGCTCGCGGCCCGGGGCCGTCCCGAGACCTCCCCGCGCCGCCGGGCCCGCATCCGCAGCGCCTGGGAGGTGCTGCCCGAGACGGCTCCCGAACTGACCGAGTGGAGCGCGCTGTTCGCCTCCGGCGCCGCCCGCCGCGCCCGCGCCGAGGCGGGCATCCAGGGTGCGGCCGGCCGGCGGGACGCCGACGACCTGATACGCGACGTGGCGATGTTCCTCCGCATCGTCGAGCGGATGCTGGTGCTCCAGCCCGTCCTGCCCCAGCCCCGCCACGACACCGGGGAGCCCCCGGGCCCACCCGCCCGCGGCGGCCTCCCGGACGCGGGCTGACCTCGGCCGTCCGCCCTGCGAGACGGACACGGCCCACCCCACCGCGATGACCGGGTGCGGCGGCGGAGGCAATAGGGTGGAGTTGCCTGAAGCCTTCCCGTCTCCCGCATCCGGGCCGGGGAGGCACCCCGTTCGCGCCGCCGGGCAACAGGTGGTGCCGCGCCGAGGAGTCAACTGCCGTGTCGGACCCGATGCGCCCCCGTTCCTCCCTCCGTACCGCAGTGGTCTGGGAGGTCCTCCAGGACGCCCTGGACCGCCGGATCAAGGCCACGGGGCGGGAGTCGCTGGACGTTCTCGACACCGGGGGCGGCAGCGGGAACTTCGCCGTACCCCTCGCCGGCCTCGGTCACCGGGTCACCGTCGTCGACCCCAGCCCCAACGCGCTGTTCGCCCTCGAACGCCGCGCCGCCGAGGCCGGTGTCGCCGACCGGGTCCGGGGCGTCCAGGGCGACGCCCACGGCCTGTTCGACGTGGTCGAGCGCGGCGGCCACGACGTGGTGCTGTGCCACGGCGTCCTGGAGTACGTGGACGACCCGGCCGAGGGCCTGCGCAACGCGGTGGCCGCGCTGCGCCCCGAGGGCGTCCTCAGCCTGCTCGCCGCCGGTCTCGGCGGTGCCGTGCTCGCCCGGGCCCTGGCCGGCCACTTCAAGGAGGCCAAGCAGGCGCTCCAGGACCCCGAGGGCCGCTGGGGCGCCGGGGACCCGGTGCCGCGCCGCTTCACCGCCGAGCAGCTCACCGCGCTGGTGGAGGGCGCGGGCCTGCGGGTCGGCGCGGTGCACGGCGTACGGGTCTTCGCCGACCTCGTGCCCGGCGTCCTGGTGGACACCGAGCCCGGCGCCATGGACGCCCTGCTGAAGCTCGAGGCGGCGGCGGCCGAGCTGCCCGCCTTCCACTCGGTCGCCACCCAGCTCCATGTGCTCGGTGAGACGCGGGCGGCCACCGAGGCCTGAGTGCTCCCGGAGACGCGCCGCTGATCAGGGGCTCGGCGGTGGATGGAGTACGCCACAAGACACCCGATCGAGCGGTTTGCGCCGTATGATCGAGGTACGCCGTCCGGCATGACGGGTCGGCCGCCGGGGAATGGAAGCCTCAGCGAGCCGGGACGGCCAGGATGGATTCCGGTTGGCCAATTGGCGCAGAGGGGCGGGTTTCACGGGGGCGATTCCCTGCCTATCCTGAAGGGACCCCCCGGGTCGCCCCGGCGACTGCACGATGAGGAGGACTCCGTGCCGCTCTCGGAGCACGAGCAGCGCATGCTCGAGCAGATGGAGCGAGCGCTGTACGCCGAAGATCCCAAGTTCGCGTCGGCGCTTGAGGGAAGTGGGCTGCGGACGTACACCCGGCGGCGGGTCTACCAGGCGGTCGTGGGCTTCCTCGTGGGTATCGCGCTCCTCATGGCCGGAATGGTCGCCAAGCAGATCTGGATCAGCGTGGTGGGCTTCCTGGTGATGCTGGGCTGTGCCGTGCTCGCCGTGACCGGCTGGCGCAAGGCCCCCAAGCCGGGCGAGCAGCCCGCGGGCGCCCCGCGACGCCAGGTACGGCAGAAGCGCTCCATGATGGACCGGATCGAACAGCGCTGGCAGCGCCGCCGCGACGAGCAGCAGGGCCACTAGCGCACGCTGTTCGGAGCGGGCCGGGCTCGCACCGCGGGCGCTCGGAGCCACGGACATCCGTGAGGGGTGACCACCGGACGGTGGTCACCCCTCACGTGTGCTCCGGGACCGCCGGTCCGCGGTCACGGAGGTTCAGCCCCGCTGCCCCGACGGCCGCAGCCACGACGGCCGGGCCGCCACCGCGCGTGCCCTGAGCGCCGCCCACCGGTCCGACATCGCCCACAGCACCCGCGCGGCCGAACGCGGCGCGAACCGCGCCCTCAGCCTGGTGCGCCGGCGCACGCCTCCGTGCAGGGCGGCGACCACGTGGCGCACGTCGTCGGCGAGGCCCGCCACCGGTCGCGGCCGGGGCGCGTACAGCACCTGCTCCACCGCGTCCGCCACCCGGTCCACCGCGGCCCTGGCGGCCGCGTCGAGACGGCCCAGTCGCACGATCCTGGCCGCCGCGTTGCGCGGGGTCAGCGACTCCTCCGGGAGGATGCCGAGGTCCCAGGCGCTGTCGGTCAGCTCCTGCCAGGCCAGCAGCGCGTGGGCGGCGGCGCCCTCCGCGGTCCGCGCGTGCCCGCCCAGCCGGACGGCCCGCAGCCGGGCCCGCCACAGCAGCGGCAGGAAGGGCACCGCCAGCACGGCCAGGACACCGAGCCCGGTCAGCCCCAGCCACAGCAGGTCCCAGCCGCCGCCACCACCGCCGGGACGCGCGATGGCCGCGGCCGGGGTGTCGCACGCCTCGAGCTTGCGCAGCTGCGCCGAGCAGCTCTCGCTGGGCGAGGCCTCGGCCGAGGGCGCCTGGGACGCCCCGCGCGACGGCAGGGCCTCGTCCGGCTCCGACGTGCCCGGCGTGTTCGACTGGGTGTACGAGGGCACCGTGCCCCGGGTCGGGGTCGGCTCGAAGCGGGTCCAGCCCACGCCCTCGAAGTACAGCTCGGGCCAGGCGTGCGCGTCCTTCAGCGACACCGAGACCGAGCCGTCCGCCTGCGGGGTGCCGGGCGCGAAGCCCACGGCCACCCGGGCCGGGATCCCCAGCGTGCGGGCCATCGCGGCCATCGCGAAGGAGAAGTGGACGCAGAAGCCCTGCTTCTTCCGCAGGAAGTTCGCGATGGCGTCCGGACCCTGGCCGACCTCGACCTCGGTGTCGTACTGGAAGCCGCCGTTCACCGCGAACCACTCCTGGAGCTTGACCGCCTCGTCGTAGTGGCTGGAGGAGCCCGCGGTGATCTCCTCGGCGGTCCTGGCCACCACCTTCGGCAGCCTGGACGGCACCCTGGTGTACTCGCGCCGCAGGGCCGCGGGCGCCTGTGGTGCGGCGGCCAGCTCGCCGGCGGTCGGCTGCACGTCGAGGCTGCGCACCTCGTAGACCTCACCGCGGGTGTTCTGCCCGTGGTCGCCGACGAGCGTCATGCCGACGGGCTCGTACCGCCAGTTGCCGCCGATGCTCACCCTGCTCGGCGGGTACGGCATCGGCAGCCAGTCCTGGGCGTACCAGTCCGCCGCGGTGATCCGGGTGCGCACCGTGCTGCGCTTGACGCCCGAGTCCAGGCCGGCGGGGGTCGGCAGGGCGTCCGGCAGCGCCACGATGTGCCGCTGGGACGGCTTCCAGGTCGTGCCGTCGAAGTCGTCCAGGGACACGATCCGCAGGTACATGTCCGACAGGTCGCCCGCCGTGGTCCTCAGCGACAGCACCTGGCGGTCGTTGTCCACGTTGAGACTGTCGCGCAGCGACACCAGCGGGTTGACCGCGGAGATCGTGCCGCCCCTGCCGTTGCCCGCGCCGACGCCCGTCCCCGCGGCGTCCAGCAGCCCGCCCTGGATCGAGAACAGGGGGATGGCCGGCACCAGCACGGCGACACCGAGAGCCACCGCGCCGAGCCGGCGCCCGGCGCGCACCGGCGCCACCGCCCCGCTCTCCGGTCCGCCCGGGTCGCGGGAGGCCCCGCCGAAGACGCGGCCCCACTGGGCCAGCCGGTCCCGGCTCTCGGCGAGCAGCAGCATCAGATAGCCGGCGCCCGCGATCAGGAAGGACAGCCAGTCGGTGCCGCTGTCGGACAGCCCCGCGGCCACCGAGTAGAGCGCGAGCAGCGGCAGCCCGGCCGGGGCCGCGCTGCGGAAGGTCACCGCCAGGGTGTCGACCAGCAGACCGATCACCAGGACCCCGCCGATCAGCATCAGCTCGATGCCGTCGGTGAGCGGTGCCGGTATCGCGTACCGGCTGACGTCGTCCGAGCCCTGCTGGAGCAGTTCGCCGAAGTGGCGGAACGCGTCCGGGCCGGGGACCAGCCCGCCGACCGCCTGCCGCCGGGCGAAGACCAGGGTCAGCAGCATCAGCGTGACCAAGGCCTGCGCGGCCACGGTCAGCGGCCTCGCCAGCGGCACCCGCCGGGCCGCCGCGCCCACCCCGGTCTGCACGCCGACCAGCAGTATCGTCGTGAACAGCCACGTCGGCTGGTCCACCAGGGGCAGCAGCGCGCACGCGGTCATCAGCGTGGCCGCGGCGGCGAACAGGGCCAGCCGGGCCCGCCCGCTCATCACTGTGCCTCCCCGGCGACGCCGGTCAGGCCGGAGCGTTCCCGGTCCGCCTGCCGCCACAGATCGTTCAGCGACGCCCCGCGCGGCACGCCCAGCGCCGTCCAGCCCGCGTCGCGCAGCATCCGCAGCCGCTCCCCGTGCGGGCCGCCGGAGGCCGGCGCCCCGGTCGTCCCCCGCACCCACGCGTCGGGGTCCAGCACGAACGCCAGCGCTCCGCCGCTGCGCTGGCGCATCCTGGCGACCACGGCGGCCTGCTCCTCGTCCAGGTCGCCCAGGAAGGCCACCAGCAGCCCCTCGTTCCCGCCGCGCAGCGAGTCGTACGCCCGGGACAGGCCCGTGCCGTCGGAGTGGTCGATCACCGCGAGGGTGTCCATCATCAGCCCGGCCGCGTCGGCGCTGTCCGGGCCGCTGCCCGCGAACCCGTCGGCGCCCTCGCCGGGCACCGAGGTGCCGCCGTCCGTCAGCAGCCGCACCGAGAAACCCCGTTCCAGCAGGTGCGTCAGGACCGACGCGGCACCGGAGACGGCCCACTCGAACGCCGAGTCGGGGCCCGCGCCCTCGTAGCCGAGGGCCCGGGTGTCCAGCAGCACCGTGCAGCGCGAACGCCGCGGCTGCTCCTCGCGGCGCACCATCAGCTCGCCGTAGCGCGCGGTGGAGCGCCAGTGCACCCGGCGCAGGTCGTCGCCGTACCGGTAGCCGCGCGGGATCACGTCGTCCTCGCCGGCCAGGGCCAGGGACCGCTGCCGGCCGTCGCCGTACCCCTTGGCCTCGCCGCTGAACCGGACCGGTGTCAGCGGCTCCGTGCGCGGTATCACGGTCAGCGTGTCGTACGTGGAGAAGGACCGGGTCAGCTCGCACATCCCGAACGGGTCGGTCAGGCGCAGCTGCAGCGGGCCGAGCGGATAACGGCCGCGCAGGTCGGAGCGGACCCGGTACGACACCTCGCGGCGCCCGCCCGGCTCCACCCGGTCCAGCACGAAGCGGGGCCGGGGCCCGAGGACGTAGGGCACCCGGTCCTGGAGCATCAGCAGGCCGGTGGGAAGCCGGGAGACGTTGTCCATCCGCAGGTGCACGCGCGCCTCGCCGGTGGCGGGCACGCGCGCGGGGGAGAGCCGGCGGCTGCCGGTCACCCGGTGGCGCGTGCGGTAGAGCACGGCAGCGCAGAGCAGGGGCAGCACCGCCAGCAGCAGGCCTACCCGGAGCAGATCGCTCTGGCCCAGCACGTAGGCGCAGACCGCGGCCGCGATCCCGGCCGCGAGGAAGGAGCGCCCGCGCGTGGTGAGTCCCGCGAGGGCGGTACGGACGCCGCTCGCGTCGCCGCGGTCGGGCTCCGCCCGCCCCGTCCCCCCGGTGCTCATCAAAGACCCCGAGGGGGCTGCGGGGGATAGGCGGGCATGGTCCGGCCCAGCGAGCCGAAGCCGCCGTGCTGCTGCGGAGCCGCGGGTACGGCGGTGTGCTGCAGGATCTCCAGCACCACCTGTTCGGCCGTCCGCCGGTTGAGCTGGGCCTGCGCGGTGGGCAGCAGCCGGTGGGCGAGGACCGCGACGGCGAGTTCCTGCACGTCGTCCGGCAGCGCGTAGTCCCGGCCGGCGAGGGCGGCGGACGCCTTGGCGGCGCGCAGCAGATGCAGGGTCGCGCGCGGGGACGCGCCGAGTCTGAGGTCGGGATGGGTGCGCGTGGCCGCGACCAGCTCCACCGCGTACCGGCGCACCGCCTCGGAGACGTGCACCCCGCGCACGGCCTCGACGAGCTTCACGATCTCGTGCGCGTGCGCCACCGGCTGCAGGTCCTCCAGCGGGCTCACCCCGCCGTGGACGTCGAGCATCCGCAGCTCGGCCTCGACACTCGGGTAGCCGACGGAGACCCGGGCCATGAAGCGGTCGCGCTGGGCCTCGGGCAGCGGGTAGGTGCCCTCCATCTCGACCGGGTTCTGCGTGGCCACCACCATGAACGGGCTGGGCAGTTCGTAGCTCTGCCCGTCGATCGTGACCTGCCGTTCCTCCATGGACTCCAGCAGGGCCGACTGGGTCTTCGGCGAGGCGCGGTTGATCTCGTCACCGATCACGATCTGCGCGAAGATGGCGCCCGGCTTGAACTCGAAGTCCCGGCGCTGCTGGTCCCAGATGGACACGCCCGTGATGTCCGAGGGCAGCAGGTCGGGCGTGAACTGGATGCGCCGCACCGAGCAGTCGATGGACCGCGCCAGTGCCTTGGCCAGCATCGTCTTGCCCACGCCGGGGACGTCCTCGATCAGCAGGTGTCCCTCGGCGAGCAGTACGGTCAGCGAAAGCCGTACGACCTCGGGCTTGCCCTCGATCACACCCTCCACCGAACTGCGGACACGCTCCACAGTGGCGGTCAGATCATCCCCCACGCTCGGCTGCGCTCGCGCGGGGGCTCCCCCATGGCTCGCCCGATCGTCATAGGTCGTCACCCGGCCCTCCTCGGCCCGTTCTTACTCGGGCCGACGCTCTGCGCTGCGAAACCGGCCCACCCCGAAACACGGACTTCGCGCCGGAAGGGTTCCGGGCGACGCCACACCCCGCATTCTTGCCGCCGTTACCGATTCGTGTCACTCGCCTGTGGACAACTGCCCGCACTATGTCGGTCTTACGGCCTTTTCGGCCGCCGTTCTCCGGGTGCGGTGACGGAACGCCCGCGCGACGCGGGGGTGTTCGTGACGGGCCGGCGCCGCTTCGTCAGGCCGGGTCGATCTCGCGCAGCCGGCCCGTCTTGACGTCGAAGACGAAGCCGCGCACGTCGTCGGTGTGCAGCAGGAACGGCGAGGTGCGCACGCGCTGCATCGACTGCCGTACGTCCTGGTCGACGTCCCGGAAGGCCTCCACCGCCCACGCGGGACGCTGGCCCACCTCCAGCTCCAGGTCGTGCCGGAAGTCCTCGGTGATGGACTCCATGCCGCATCCGGTGTGGTGGATCAGCACCACGCTCCGGGTGCCGAGGGCGCGCTGGCTGATGGTCAGGGACCGGATCACGTCGTCGGTGACGACCCCGCCGGCGTTGCGGATGGTGTGGCAGTCGCCGAGCTGCAGGCCGAGGGCCTTGTGCAGGTCGAGGCGGGCGTCCATGCAGGCCACGACGGCCACGCGCAGGACGGGCCGGGCGTCCATCCCGGGGTCGCTGAACGCGGCGGCGTACTCCTGGTTGGCTTCGAAGAGGCGGTCCGTGACGGTGCCGTCACCCGCTATGGTTCCATCGGCCCCGGTCTGAGCTGCTGCAGAAGTCGTCATACCCAAGACCGTACTGGTCATACCCGTTCCGGTCCTGCTGTGCAGAGCGGACAAAGAACGCCATTGTGGCTTGTTGTGAGCGACTCCACACACAGCGCGAACCGTATTCGTGCCCGGTCGGGCGACGCGCAGGCCGGTTGATTGACCGCGCGACACGGTCGACTAAAGTGACGCGAAGCGGGAGGCGCGGCTCTCCCTGCTGGTGAATCCCCCGGAGACCCCGGCCCTCACCCGGACGGTCTCCCCACGTGCGCGGCGCGTACGTACGGCTCGGCCTCCTCCCGCTCCCGGCCGGCCGACGCTTCCGGCGCCGGCGGGCCTCCCCTTCACGGAGCGGGCGGGGACCCGGCGGTGCGTACGGCCCGCCGGAAACGAGAGGCCCCCTTGAGCGAGAGTCGACACGTCCCGGTGATGCTCCAGCGGTGCCTGGACCTGCTGGCGCCCGCCCTGGAGCGGCCGGGAGCGGTGGTCGTCGACTGCACCCTCGGCCTCGGCGGCCACAGCGAGGCGCTGCTGAGCAGGTTCCCCCAGGTGCGGCTGATCGGCCTCGACCGCGACAAGGAGGCGCTGCGCCTGTCGGGTGAGCGGCTGGCGCCCTACGGGGACCGCGCCACCCTCGTGCACGCGGTGTACGACGAACTGCCCGAGGTCCTGGACCGGCTCGGCGTCGCGCGCGTCCAGGGCGTCCTGTTCGACCTCGGCGTGTCCTCCATGCAGCTCGACGAGGCCGACCGCGGCTTCGCCTACGCCCAGGACGCCCCGCTCGACATGCGCATGGACCAGACGACCGGCATCAGCGCCGCCGAGGTGCTCAACACCTACCCGGCGGGCGAACTGGTGCGGATCCTGCGCGCCTACGGCGAGGAGAAGCAGGCCAAGCGGATCGTCTCGGCGATCGTCCGGGAACGCGAGAAGGAGCCGTTCAGCAACAGCGCGCGGCTCGTCGAGCTGATCCGGGACGCGCTGCCGCAGGCCGCCAAGCGCACCGGCGGCAACCCGGCCAAGCGCACCTTCCAGGCCCTGCGCATCGAGGTCAACGGCGAGCTGTCCGTCCTGGAGCGGGCGATCCCGGCGGCGGTCAAGGCCGTCGGCGTCGGCGGGCGCGTCGCCGTGCTGTCGTACCACTCCCTGGAGGACCGGCTGGTGAAACAGG
This sequence comes from Streptomyces sp. NPDC002386, assembly GCF_053593175.1. Taxonomy (NCBI): domain Bacteria; kingdom Bacillati; phylum Actinomycetota; class Actinomycetes; order Kitasatosporales; family Streptomycetaceae; genus Streptomyces; species Streptomyces sp. NPDC002386. The sequence continues at coordinate 340,466 of NZ_JBSFBX010000008.1, read as the reverse complement.
TGTTCGCGGCCGGCGCCGCCACCACCGCGCCGCCCGGACTGCCCGTCGTGCCCGAGCGCTACCAGCCGCGGCTCAAGCTGCTCACGCGCGGTGCCGAACTTCCCACCGAGGAAGAGATCGCCGAGAACCGCCGGGCCGCCCCCGCCCGGCTGCGCGGCGCCGAGCGCATCAGGGAGGACGCCGAGTGAGCGGAACGGGTCGGCTGGGTTCCCGGACTCACCCGTCGGCGCACCGGAGCCACCGGAGGCCCAGTGAGTAGGAAACCCGAACTGAGGGGGAGGGCCGCCCGGCTCGCCCGGCTTCTCCCGGCCGGCCGCGCCCGCGCGGCCCGCGCCCCGTTCGTCCTGCTCGTCGTCCTGCTGCTCGGCGGCGGCCTCATCGGGCTGCTGGTGCTGAACTCCGCCCTCAGCGAGGGCTCGTTCCGCCTCGACGCCCTGCGCAAGCAGACGAAGAACCTCACCGACGAGGAACAGGCACTCCAGCGGGACATCGACGGCTACTCGTCCCCCGACGCCCTCCAGCGCCGCGCCCGCGAACTCGGCATGGTCCCCGGCGGGGACCCCGCCTTCCTGGAGCCCGGCGGAACCGTCAAGGGCGTACCCGGCGCCGCGAGCCCGGAGCCGGCCGCGCTCGACGGCCCGGCCGCCCCGAAGACCGTCACACCGTCCGCCGCCCCGCCGTCCTCGCCGGCGGCGACCCCCGGCGCCCCGACGCCCACCCCCAGCCCCACGCCCACTCCCGCGGCCCCGGTGACCACCGCCCCGGCAGCGGCGGTGGCGCCGCTCTCCCCCCTCCAGCCCGCCCCCACCCCGACCTCCGGCAGGTGACGGAAGTGTCCGACAGGGAACCGCCGCGCCGCCGTGTGCCCGGCCCCGCGAAGCCTTCCCCGAGTCCCCGGCCCCGTCCGGACCGGGGCCAGCCCCGCCGGGCGGGGGGCTCCGTCCGGCGGCAGCCCGGGCCCGGCGGGGCCCGGCCGATGCCCCCGCCGCCGCTCCGGCTCGGCCGGCCCAGGCCTCGGCTGCGCATGGTGGGCCTCGCCCTCACCCTGGTGATGAGCGCCTTCGTCGTACGGCTGCTCCAGGTCCAGGCCGTCGAAGCGCACGCGTACGCCTCCAAGGCCGAGCAGAACCGCTACGTCGTGCACACCCTGGCCGCCGACCGCGGCGGGATCACCGACCGCAACGGCGTGGCCCTCGCGATCAGCGAGGACGCGTACGACATCACGGCCGACCCCACGATGTTCGGCCGCAAGCAGCTCAAGATCGACGACGGACCCGAGCAGGCCGCCGCCCTGCTCGCGCCGATCCTCGGCCAGGACCAGGACGCGATCGTCACGAAGCTGCGGCCCAAGAACAAGCTGTCCCGCTACGCCAAGCTGGCGGTGCGCCAGACCCCGCAGGTCTGGAAGCAGATCAAGGACCTGAAGGCCGCCCTCACCAAGAAGGCGGGCTCCGACGGCAAGGCGCCCAACGTCCTCGCCGGCGTCTTCGCCGACCCCAGCAGCCAGCGCGTGTACCCCAACGGCGACCTCGCCGCCGGGATACTGGGCTGGGTCAACGCCGACGGCCGGGGCGGCGGCGGCATCGAGCAGGAGCTGAACAAGCAGCTGTCCGGCAAGGACGGCAAGATCCGCTACGCCCAGTCCGGCGGCCGCGAGGTGCCCACGGCGGGATCGACCGAGACCCCGGCCGTGCCCGGCAGCGACGTCGAACTCACCATCGACCGCGACATCCAGTGGGCCGCCCAGAACGCCATCTCCGAGCAGGTGAAGAAGTCCAGGGCGGACCGCGGCTACGTCATCGTCCAGGACACCCGCAGCGGCCAGATCCTGGCGATGGCCAACTCGCCCGGCTTCGACCCGAACGACCTGTCGAAGGCCGACGCGGAGGCCATGGGCAACGCGGCCGTCCAGGACGCCTACGAGCCCGGCTCCACCGCCAAGGTGATGTCCATGGCGGCCGTGCTGGAGGAGAACGCGGCCACCCCGCTCACCCACGTCGTCGTCCCCAACCGGCTGCACCGGGGCGACCGGCTGTTCCAGGACGACGTCGACCACGGCACCTGGTACCTCACCCTCAACGGGGTGCTCGCCAAGTCCAGCAACATCGGCACGATCCTCGCCACCGGCCAGCTCGGCAAGTCACAGTCCGAGGCCAACAAGGTCCTCTACTCCTATCTGCGCCGGTTCGGCATCGGCCGGCCCACCGGGCTCGGCTTCCCGGGCGAGACCAAGGGCATCCTCGCCGCGCCCGGCGACTGGTCGACCTCGCAGCAGTACACGATTCCTTTCGGCCAGGGTTTCTCCCTGAGCGCCATGCAGGCCGCCTCCGTGTACTCGACGATCGCCAACGGCGGCGTCCGCGTCGAACCGACCCTGGTGCGCGGCACCCGGGGCGCCGACGGCCGCTTCACGCCCGCTCCCCAGCCCGGGAAATCCCGTGTGGTCAGCGCGAAGACGGCCAAGTCCGTCGCCCAGATGCTGGAGTCCGTGGTGGACGACGAGCAGGGCACCGGCATCAAGGCCCGCATCCCCGGGTACCGGGTGGCAGGCAAGACCGGCACGGCGAACCGAGTGGATCCGGCCACCGGCAGGTACCGCGGATACACGTCGTCGTTCGCCGGCTTCGCGCCCGCGGACAGACCGCGGATCACGGTGTACTGCGCCATCCAGAACGCCACGTCCGGCAGCTATTTCGGCGGCCAGATCTGCGGCCCGGTCTACAAGCAGGTGATGGAGTTCGCCCTGAAGACGCTGCAGGTGCCGCCGACCGGCGCGAAGGCCGCGAACCTGCCCGTCGACTACAAGCCCTGATCAGCACCTCGGAAAGACCAGGAACACTCGTGACAACGATCACCCCCGACCCCGGGAACCAGGGCACCCAGGAGCCCTCGCTTCGCTCCGGAGCCAGTGCGCCCGGTACGCTCACCGCCGTGCCACACGCTGATCAGTCCCCCATCACCCAGAAGGGCGCTTCCGTGACATATCCGGGACCGCCGCGACCGGTTCAGGTCTCCGCCACACCCCTCGCGGAGCTGGCCGATCAGCTGGGTGTCGCCGTCGAGGGCGCCGCCGAGGTCACGGGCATCACCCATGACTCGCGCGCGGTCCGCCCCGGTGACCTGTACGCCGCCCTGCCGGGCGCCCGCCTGCACGGCGCCGACTTCGTCACCCAGGCCGCGGGCCTCGGCGCCGTCGCCGTGCTGACCGACCCGACGGGTGCCGAACGCGCCGCCGCGACCGGCCTGCCGGTCCTGGTCGTCGACGACCCGCGCGCGCGGATGGGCGCACTGGCGACCACGATCTACGGCGACCCGGGCCGGGACCTGCTCCAGATCGGCATCACCGGCACCTCGGGCAAGACCACCACCGCCTACCTGGTCGAGGGCGGTCTGAAGACCACCCGCACCACGGGCCTGATCGGCACCGTCGAGATGCGCGTCGGCGAGGAGCGCATCAAGTCCGAGCGCACCACCCCCGAAGCCACCGACCTGCAGGCACTGTTCGCCGTCATGCGCGAGCGCGGCGTCGAGGCCGTCGCCATGGAGGTCTCCAGCCACGCCCTGGTCCTCGGCCGGGTCGACGGCTGCGTCTTCGACATCGCCGTCTTCACCAACCTCAGCCCGGAACACATGGAGTTCCACTCCGACATGGAGGACTACTTCCGGGCCAAGGCACAGCTCTTCACGCCGGAACGCAGCAGGCTCGGCGTCGTCAACACCGACGACGAGTACGGCCGCCGGCTCGCCCGGGAGGCGACCGTCCCGGTCGTCTCCTTCTCCGCCGAGGGCCACCCCGACGCCGACTGGCGTGCCGAGGACGTCCAGGTCGGGCCCATGGACTCGACGTTCACCGTCGTCGGCCCCGACGGCGAGCGGATCCAGGCCAGGTCGCCGCTGCCCGGCCCGTTCAACGTGGCGAACACCCTCGCCGCCGTCGTCGCCCTCGCGGTCGCCGGCCTCGACCCGCAGGCCGCCGCCGACGGCATCGCCGCCGTACCGGGCGTGCCCGGCCGCCTGGAGCGCGTGGACGCCGGACAGCCCTACCTCGCGGTCGTGGACTACGCCCACAAGACCGACGCGGTCGAGTCGGTCCTCAAGGCGCTGCGCAAGGTCACCAAGGGCCGTCTGCACGTCGTCCTCGGCTGCGGCGGCGACCGTGACCAGACCAAGCGCGCCCCGATGGGCGCCGCCGCGGCCCGGCTCGCCGACACGGCCGTACTGACCTCCGACAACCCCCGCTCCGAGGACCCGCTGGCGATCCTCGCGACCATGCTCCAGGGCGCGGCCTCCGTGCCGTCCCACGAGCGCGGCGAGGTGCTCCTGTTCGAGGACCGGGCCGCCGCGATCGCCGCCACCGTCGCCCGGGCGCACGCCGGGGACACCGTGCTGGTCGCGGGCAAGGGGCACGAGCAGGGCCAGGACATCGCCGGCGTGGTCCGTCCCTTCGACGACCGCCAGGTGCTTCGCGAAGCTATCCAGAAGACCCAGGGATGAACTTGTGATCGCCCTCTCCCTCGCCGAGATCGCCGAAGTCGTCGGCGGGCAGACGCACGACATACCGGATCCGTCCGTCCAGGTCACCGGACCGGTGGTCCGGGACTCCCGGGAGGTGGTCCCGGGCAGCCTCTTCGTCGCCTTCGTCGGCGAGCGCGCCGACGGGCACGACTACGCGCGGGCGGTCGTCGGGGCCGGCGCCGCGGCCGTCCTGGCCTCCCGGCCGGTCGGCGTGCCCGCGATCGTCGTCGAGGACGTCCAGGCCGCCCTCGGCGCCCTCGCCCGTCACGTCGTACGCAGCCTCGGCGCGACCCTCGTGGCGCTGACCGGCTCCGCCGGCAAGACCAGCACCAAGGACCTCATCGCGCAGGTGCTGCAACGCAAGGCGCCGACCGTGTACACGCCCGGCTCGCTCAACAACGAGATCGGGCTGCCCCTCACCGCGCTCAGCGCCACCGCCGAAACCCGCTTCCTCGTACTGGAGATGGGCGCCCGCGGCATCGGGCACATCCGCTACCTCGCCGGCCTCACCCCGCCGCGGATCGGCCTGGTGCTCAACGTGGGCACCGCCCACATCGGCGAGTTCGGCGGCCGCGAGCAGATCGCCCAGGCCAAGGGCGAACTCGTGGAGGCGCTTCCGGAGGACGGCGCGGCGATCCTCAACGCCGACGACCCGCTGGTCCGGGCCATGGCCTCCCGTACCAAGGCGAAGGTGGTCCTTTTCGGAGAGTCGGCCGAAGCGGACGTACGCGCCGAGAACGTGCGACTCACGGACAGCGGACAGCCCGCGTTCAGGCTTCACACACCCTCCGGTGCAAGCGATGTGACCATGCGCCTGTACGGTGAGCACCACGTGTCGAACGCGCTCGCCGCGGCCGCCGTCGCCCATGAGCTGGGCATGTCCGCAGCTGAGATCGCCACCGCGCTCTCCGAGGCGGGCTCCCTCTCCCGCTGGCGCATGGAGGTCACGGAGCGCCCGGACGGCGTGACCATCGTCAACGACGCCTACAACGCCAACCCCGAGTCCGTGCGGGCCGCCCTCAGGGCGCTCGCGGCCATGGGCAAGGGGCGCCGTACGTGGGCGGTGCTCGGCAAGATGGCCGAGCTGGGGGACGAGGCGCTCGCCGAGCACGACGCCGTCGGACGGCTCGCCGTCCGGCTCAACGTCAGCAAGCTCGTCGCGGTCGGGGGGATTGAGGCCTCCTGGCTGCAACTGGGCGCATATAACGAGGGTTCGTGGGGTGAGGAGTCGGTGCACGTGTCCGACGCACAGGCGGCGGTCGACCTGTTGCGCAGCGAGTTGCGCCCGGGGGACGTCGTGCTCGTGAAGGCGTCCCGTTCGGTCGGGCTCGAGGGTGTCGCCCAGGCGCTGCTCGAGACCGGTGCCGAGGGTGAGGTTGCCGCCCGATGATGAAGCAGATCCTGTTCTCAGGAGTCATTGGCCTCTTCCTGACGCTGGTCGGCACCCCGCTGCTGATCAAGCTCCTCGCCCGCAAGGGCTACGGCCAGTACATCCGTGACGACGGCCCGCGCGAGCACGCCAGCAAGCGCGGTACGCCGACCATGGGCGGCATCGCCTTCATCCTGGCGACCATCGCCGCGTACTTCCTGAGCAAGCTCATCACCGGCTACCCCCCCACCTACTCCGGACTGCTGGTCCTCGGCCTGATGTTCGGCATGGGCCTGGTCGGCTTCCTGGACGACTACATCAAGATCGTCAAGCGGCGCTCGCTCGGTCTGCGGGCCAAGGCCAAGATGGCCGGCCAGCTCATCGTCGGCATCGGCTTCGCGGTGCTGTCGCTGATGTTCGCGGACGCGCGCGGCAACACCCCGGCGTCCACGAAGCTGTCGTTCATCACCGACTTCGGCTGGAGCATCGGCCCGGTGCTGTTCGTCGTCTGGGCGCTGTTCATGATCCTGGCGATGTCCAACGGCGTGAACCTCACCGACGGTCTGGACGGCCTCGCCACCGGCGCCTCCGTGCTCGTCTTCGGCGCCTACACGTTCATCGGCGTCTGGCAGTTCCAGGAGTCCTGCGCCAACGCGACGACGCTGACCAACCCGGGCGCCTGCTACGAGGTACGCGACCCGCTGGACCTCGCCGTGGTCGCCTCCGCGCTGATGGGCGCCTGCCTGGGCTTCCTGTGGTGGAACACCTCGCCGGCCAAGATCTTCATGGGCGACACCGGTTCGCTCGCCCTCGGCGGTGTCCTCACCGGCCTGGCCATCCTCTCCCGCACCGAGCTGCTGGTGGCCATCATGGGCGGCCTGTTCGTCCTCATCACCATGTCGGTCGTCATCCAGGTCGGCTCCTTCCGGCTCACCGGCAAGCGCGTCTTCCGGATGGCGCCACTCCAGCACCACTTCGAACTCAAGGGCTGGTCCGAGGTCCTGGTGGTGGTCCGTTTCTGGATCATCCAGGGCATCTGTGTGATCGTCGGACTGGGCCTCTTCTACGCGGGATGGGCAGCGGACAAGTGACCTCCTCGGTGCCTTCCGAATTCCAGGGCAAGCACGTCACCGTCGCCGGGCTCGGCGTCTCCGGCGTCCCGGCGGCCAAGGTGCTGCACGCGCGCGGTGCGGTCGTCACGGTCGTCAACGACGGCGACGACGCACGCGCGCGGGAGCAGGCCGCGGAGCTGGAGGCGCTCGGCGTCACCGTGCGCCTCGGCGACGGCGCCACCCTGCCGGAAGGCACCGAGCTGATCGTCACCGCGCCCGGCTGGAAGCCGGACAAGCCCCTGTTCCTCGCCGCCGCGAAGGCGGACGTGCCGGTCTGGGGCGACGTGGAGCTGGCCTGGCGCCTCAGGGGACCCGACGCGGCGCCCTGGCTGGCCGTGACGGGCACCAACGGCAAGACCACCACCGTGCAGATGCTCGCCTCCATCCTGGCGGCCGCGGGCCTGCGCACCGCCGCCGTGGGCAACATCGGCGTCTCCCTGCTGGACGCGGTACTCGGCGAGGAGGAGTACGACGTCCTCGCCGTGGAGCTGTCCAGCTACCAGCTCCACTGGGCGCCCTCCCTGCGCGCCCACTCCGCGGCCGTCCTGAACCTGGCACCGGACCACCTCGACTGGCACGGCTCCATGGAGGCCTACGCGGCCGACAAGGGCCGTATCTACGCGGGCAACCGGGTCGCCTGCGTCTACAACGTGGCCGACAAGCTCACCGAGGACCTGGTGCGCGGGGCCGACGTCGAGGAGGGCTGCCGGGCCGTCGGCTTCACCCTCGGCACGCCCGGTCCCTCCCAACTCGGCGTCGTGGACGGCATCCTGGTCGACCGCGCCTTCGTGGCGAACCGGCACAAGAGCGCGCAGGAACTGGCCGAGGTCTCCGACGTCAACCCGCCGGCCCCGCACAACATCGCCAACGCCCTTGCCGCCGCCGCCCTCGCGCGCGCCTACGGCGTGCCCGCCACCGCCGTACGCGACGGCCTGCGGGCCTTCCGTCCGGACGCCCACCGCATCGCGCACGTCGCGGACATCGACGGGGTGGCGTACGTGGACGACTCCAAGGCCACCAACACCCACGCCACGGAAGCCTCGTTGGCGTCATATGAGTCGATCGTATGGATTGCGGGCGGTCTGGCGAAGGGCGCCACCTTCGACGAACTGGTCGCCAAGTCGGCGAAGCGGCTGCGCGCGGCCGTCCTGATCGGCGCCGACCGTGCCCTGATCCGCGAGGCCCTGGCGCGACACGCCCCGGAAGTACCCGTCGTCGACCTCGAACGGACCGACACTGGGGCGATGCTCCAGGCGGTGACGGAGGCGAAGCGGCTGGCCCGGCCCGGCGACACCGTGCTGCTGGCCCCGGCCTGCGCCTCCATGGACATGTTCACCAACTACAACCAGCGCGGCGACGCGTTCGCGGCCGCGGTCCGCGAACTCGGCGCCTGACCCGGCCGCCCGCCGGGCGGATCTTGGGAGGGACGCGTGGGACGGTCGACGTTCAGTGGAGGCGCCCATGCCCGGTAGCCGTACCGGCCGCCCGCCCGTCCAGCGGGCCGCCCGGCGCCCGGCGCTCCCCGGACCGCCGCGCGAGAACCCCGTGCAGCGGCTCTACACGCGCGCGCGAAAGGCCTGGGACCGGCCGCTGACCGCGTACTACCTGATCCTCGGCGGCAGTCTGCTGATCACCGTGCTGGGTCTGGTGATGGTCTACTCGGCCTCCCAGATCACCGCGCTGCAGCTTTCGCTCCCGGGCTCGTACTTCTTCCGCAAGCAGTTCCTCGCCGCGGCGATCGGCGGCGCGCTGATGTTCGTCGCCTCCCGCATGCCGGTGAAGCTGCACCGCGCGCTGGCCTATCCGATCCTGGCCGGCGCCGTCTTCCTCATGGTGCTGGTGCAGGTGCCCGGGATAGGGATGGCGGTCAACGGCAACCAGAACTGGATCTCCCTCGGCGGTTCCTTCCAGATCCAGCCCAGCGAGTTCGGCAAGCTCGCCCTGGTGCTGTGGGGCGCGGACCTCATCGCGCGCAAGCAGGAGCGCAAGCTGCTGACCCAGTGGAAGCACATGCTGGTGCCTCTGGTACCGGCCTCCTTCATGCTGCTGGGCCTGATCATGCTCGGCGGCGACATGGGCACCGCGATCATTCTCACAGCTATCCTCTTCGGCCTGCTGTGGCTGGCGGGGGCGCCGACCCGGCTGTTCGCCGGCGTGCTCTCGATCGCCGGCCTGATCGGTGTCGTGCTCATCAAGACCAGCCCCAACCGGATGGCCCGGCTGGCCTGCATCGGCGCCACCGAGCCCAAGTCCGGAGTGGCCGACTGCTGGCAGGCCGTGCACGGGATCTACGCCCTCGCCTCCGGCGGACTGTTCGGCTCGGGCCTCGGCGCGAGTGTGGAGAAATGGGGCCAACTGCCCGAAGCGCACACCGACTTCATCTTCGCCGTCACCGGTGAGGAACTGGGTCTGGCGGGGACGCTGTCGGTGCTCGCCCTGTTCGCGGCTCTAGGCTATGCGGGTATCCGCGTGGCCGGACGCACGGAGGACCCCTTCGTGAGGTACGCCGCGGGAGGCGTGACCACCTGGATCACCGCCCAGGCGGTGATCAACATCGGTGCGGTGCTCGGTCTGCTGCCGATCGCCGGCGTCCCGCTCCCGCTGTTCTCCTACGGAGGGTCCGCCCTGCTGCCGACCATGTTCGCCATCGGGTTGCTGATCGCCTTCGCGCGCGACGACCCCGCTGCGCGGGCGGCGCTTGCGATGCGGCAACCTCGCTTTGGTAGAAAGCGGGCAGGAGGCCCCGGTGCCGAGCGGGGGCCTCGGAGATGGAACACGATGCGACGGCGCGCCTCGGCGGCGCGTCCGTCCGGAGAGCGGTGAATTTCGGTGCATGTCGTACTCGCCGGCGGAGGTACCGCGGGCCACATCGAGCCCGCGCTCGCCCTCGCGGACGCCCTGCGCAGGCAGGACCCGACCGTGGGAATCACGGCCCTGGGCACGGAGCGCGGCCTGGAGACCAGGCTCGTCCCGGAGCGCGGCTACGAGCTGGCGCTGATCCCCGCGGTGCCGCTGCCCCGCAAGCCCACCCCGGAGCTGATCACCGTCCCGGGCCGGCTGCGCGGCACGATCAAGGCCGCCGAGCAGATCCTCGAGCGCACCAAGGCGGACGCCGTGGTCGGCTTCGGCGGCTACGTCGCCCTGCCCGCCTACCTGGCCGCCAAGCGCCTCGGTGTGCCCATCGTGATCCACGAGGCCAACGCCCGCCCGGGCCTGGCCAACAAGATCGGCTCCCGGTATGCCGCCCGGGTCGCCGTCTCCACCCCGGACAGCAAGCTGCGCGACGCCCGCTACATCGGCATCCCGCTGCGCCGCACCATCGCCACCCTGGACCGGGCCGCCGCCCGTCCGGAGGCGCGCGCCCGCTTCGGCCTGGACCCGAACCTGCCCACCCTGCTGGTCTCCGGCGGCTCCCAGGGCGCGCGGCGCCTCAACGAGGTGGTCCAGCAGGTCGCGCCGTGGCTGCAGCAGGCCGGAATCCAGATCCTGCACGCGGTCGGCCCGAAGAACGAACTGCCGCAGGTGCAGCAGATGCCGGGAATGCCGCCCTACATCCCGGTAAGTTACCTGGACCGGATGGACCTCGCGTACGCCGCGGCCGACTTGATGCTCTGCCGCGCGGGCGCGATGACCGTCGCCGAACTCTCCGCCGTCGGACTGCCGGCCGCCTACGTCCCGCTGCCCATCGGCAACGGCGAACAGCGGCTGAACGCCCAGCCGGTGGTGAAGGCGGGCGGCGGACTCCTCGTCGACGACGCGGAACTCACTCCCGAGTGGGTGCAGCAGAACGTCCTGCCCGTGCTCGCGGACCCGCACCGGCTCTACGAGATGTCGCGCGCGGCGGGCGAGTTCGGCCGCAGGGACGCCGACGAGCTGCTCGTCGGCATGGTGTACGAGGCGATCGCCTCACGCCGATAGGACCATATGACGAAGGGGCAGTGAGGGTGGCCGGATCGACTACCGCCGAGCGCGGTGAACGCCAGCAGGAGTCGTCCGGCCCGCCGCCCGCGCGCCGGCTGAGGCGGGCCCGCCTTCGTATGATCGTCATTCTTGCCGTCGCCCTGGTGCTCCTCGGGGCGGGCTCCACCTGGGTGTTGTACGGCTCCTCGTGGCTGCGCGTGCGGCACGTCTCGGTCTCCGGCACGCGGATGCTGACCCCCGCCGACGTACGGGAGGTCGCCTCCGTGCCGGTGGGGGCGCCGCTGGTCTCCGTCGACACGGACGCCGTCGAAGCCCGACTCCGCCGGAAACTGCCCCGAATTGACACCGTTTCGGTCGTTCGCGCCTGGCCCCACGGAATCGGCCTGAAGGTGACCGAGCGGACTCCGGTACTCCTGGTCCGCAAAGCCGGGAACTTCGTCGAAGTCGACCACGAGGGTGTCCGTTTCGCCACCGTTTCCCAGGCGCCGAAAGGCGTTCCGCTGCTGGAACTGACCGCTTCCCGGTCGGACCCGGCCGCCGCGAGCCTCCGGCGCTTCGGCGCCGGCCGTCTGGTGCGCGAGGCGGTGGGGGTGGCCGCGGCCCTCCCGGCCGCCGTCGCGCGGGACACCCGGACCGTCCAAGTCCGGTCCTACGACGACATCTCGGTGGAGCTGGCCGACGGCCGGACGGTCGCCTGGGGCAGCGGTGAGAACGGCCGCGCCAAGGCACGGGCCCTCACGGCACTCATGAAAGCAGCTCCAGGCGCCCGGCACTTCGACGTGAGCGTGCCCACCGCGCCTGCGTCAGCGGGGAGTTGACGGGTATCAGCGCAGGCCAGCACCCTGGTTGGGCACTGCTACGGCTGATCACATAGGGTGAAAAGAAAAACGGGAGGTTCGGCGTGTTCGTTGAACGGGCGCCGCTTGTCGACTTAGTGTCCTGTTCAGAAGACTTCAAGGAACAGACACACTGGTAACCCTAAACTTCAGGGTTAGGGTTCGGGTCGGCGTTACGGACCGTCCCATTCGGCATCCGTCGTCCCGGTGCGGGGAACCGCCCGGCGGCGACAACGTAATTCGAGGCGAGAGGCCTTCGACGTGGCAGCACCGCAGAACTACCTCGCAGTCATCAAGGTCATCGGTGTCGGCGGCGGTGGTGTCAATGCCATCAACCGGATGATCGAGGTCGGTCTCAAGGGCGTCGAGTTCATCGCCATCAACACCGACGCACAGGCGCTGTTGATGAGCGACGCCGACGTGAAGCTCGACGTCGGCCGCGAACTCACCCGCGGACTCGGCGCCGGAGCCAACCCGGCCGTCGGCCGCAAGGCCGCCGAGGACCACCGCGAGGAGATCGAGGAGGTCCTCAAGGGGGCCGACATGGTCTTCGTGACGGCCGGTGAGGGCGGCGGCACCGGTACCGGCGGCGCGCCCGTCGTGGCCAACATCGCGCGCTCGCTGGGCGCGCTCACCATCGGCGTGGTCACGCGCCCGTTCACCTTCGAGGGACGGCGCCGCGCGAACCAGGCCGAGGACGGCATCGCCGAACTGCGCGAAGAGGTCGACACCCTCATCGTCATCCCCAACGACCGGCTGCTGTCCATCTCGGACCGGCAGGTCTCGGTCCTGGACGCCTTCAAGTCGGCCGACCAGGTCCTGCTCTCCGGTGTGCAGGGCATCACCGACCTCATCACCACGCCCGGCCTGATCAACCTGGACTTCGCCGACGTCAAGTCGGTCATGTCCGAGGCCGGTTCGGCCCTGATGGGCATCGGCTCGGCCCGCGGCGACGACCGCGCGGTGGCCGCGGCCGAGATGGCGATCTCCTCGCCGCTGCTGGAGGCATCCATCGACGGCGCCCGCGGCGTGCTGCTCTCCATCTCCGGCGGTTCCGACCTCGGTCTGTTCGAGATCAACGAGGCCGCCCAGCTGGTCAGCGAGGCCGCCCACCCCGAGGCGAACATCATCTTCGGCGCGGTCATCGACGACGCCCTCGGCGACGAGGTGCGCGTCACCGTGATCGCGGCCGGCTTCGACGGCGGTCAGCCGCCGGCCCGCCGGGACAACGTCCTCGGTTCCGCCTCCGCCTCCGGCTCGTCCGCGCCCCGCCGCGAGGAGCCCGCTCCGGCGCGGCAGCCGGAGAGCCGCCCGTCGTTCGGCTCGCTCGGCAGCGTGACGCCGAAGGAGGAGCCGGAGCCCGCGCCCGAGCCGGTCGCCGAGATCCCGGTCAGCCCGTCGGTCCCGCCCGCGCCGCGCACCTACGCGGACAGCGCGGCGGAGGAACTGGACGTACCGGACTTCCTGAAGTGATAGGACAGCGCGAGAGCGTGAGCGGCGCGCACTTCGCCTTCACCGACCGGTGGGGCGGGGTGAGCGCCGCTCCGTATGAGGAGCTCAACCTCGGCGGCGCGGTCGGCGACGACCCCGGATCGGTCCGGGCGAACCGGGAGCTGGCGGCGGAGTCGCTCGGCCTCGGCGCCGACGCCGTCGTCTGGATGAACCAGGTGCACAAGGCCGACGTCGCCGTCGTGGACGCGCCCTGGGGCGGGAAGCCGGTGCCGGAGGTCGACGCGGTCGTCACCGCGCGCCGGGGGCTCGCGCTCGCGGTCCTCACCGCCGACTGCGTGCCGGTGCTGCTGGCCGACCCGGTCGCCGGGGTCGTGGCCGCCGCCCACGCGGGCCGGCCGGGAATGATCAAGGGGGTCGTCCCCGCCGCCGTACGGGCCATGGTCGAACTGGGCGCCGAGGCCGAGCGGATCACCGCCCGCACCGGGCCGGCCGTCTGCGGCCGGTGCTACGAGGTGCCGGAGGAGATGCGCGCGGAAGTGGCCGCGGTCGAGCCGGCGGCGCACGCCGAAACCAGCTGGGGCACTCCGGCGGTGGACGTGAGCGCCGGAGTGCACGCCCAGCTCGAGCGGCTCGGGGTGCGCGACCGCGCGCAGTCCCCGGTGTGCACCCTGGAGTCGGGCGACCATTACTCGTACCGCCGCGACCGCACCACCGGGCGGCTCGCCGGATATGTCTGGCTGGACTGATGGGGCATGACGGACCGTAAGACCGAACTCGCCGCGAACCTGGCGAACGTGGAACAGCGCATCACCGCCGCGTGCGCGGCGGCCGGGCGCGAGCGGGAAGAGGTGACCCTGATCGTGGTCACCAAGACCTACCCGGCGAGCGATGTGCGCATCCTGTCGGAGCTCGGCGTGCGGCACGTCGCCGAGAACCGCGACCAGGACGCCGCGCCGAAGGCGGCCGCATGCGCGGATCTGCCGCTGAAATGGCATTTCGTCGGTCAGTTGCAGACCAATAAGGTCCGTTCCGTGGTCGGTTATGCCGATTTCGTGCAGTCCGTCGACCGGGGCCGGCTCGTCACCGCACTGTCCAAGGAGGCGGGGCGTGCCGGGCGCGAGGTCGGATGCCTCATCCAGGTCGCGCTGGACGCGGGGGAGAGCGCCCGGGGCGAGCGCGGCGGTGTCGCGCCGGGCGGGATCGAGGAGTTGGCCGGCCTCGTGGCCGGATCGCCGGGACTGCGGCTCGACGGTCTGATGACCGTCGCGCCGCTCACCGGGGAGTACGCGGGACGCGAACAGGCGGCGTTCGAACGGCTCATGGATTTGTCGACTGACCTGCGCCGGGCCCATCCGGCTGCAACCATGGTGTCCGCAGGGATGAGTGCGGACCTCGAGCAGGCCGTGGCGGCCGGAGCGACACATGTGCGCGTCGGCACTGCGGTACTCGGAGTCCGCCCCAGGCTCGGGTAACGTCGCCAGGAAGTCGGACCACAGCAGAAAATATGGTCAATGTTCGCGAAAGCGGGCACAAGGGCCACGTGGATCGCGGGCACTTGGCAGTCGCAGTCGATCCACCACAGAGCGGAGGACTCAGAGAATGGCCGGCGCGATGCGCAAGATGGCGGTCTACCTCGGCCTCGTGGAGGACGATGGGTACGACGGCCGCGGATTCGATCCCGACGACGACTTCGAGCCCGAGCTGGACCCGGAACTCGACCGGGACCACCGACGGCACGAGGTGTCACACCAGTCACACGGTGCGCATCAGTCCCAAAGGGACGAAGAGGCGCGAATCGTGCAACAGCCCGCGCCACGCGAGCCGGTGGCCCGTGCGACTTCGCTCGCCGCGGAATCCGGGCGCCCGGCGCGTATCGCGCCCGTGGCATCCATCACACAAGAACGCCAGTCCCTGGAGAAGAACGCACCGGTGATCATGCCCAAGGTCGTGTCCGAGCGGGAGCCTTACCGGATCACCACGCTGCACCCGCGGACCTACAACGAAGCCCGTACCATCGGGGAACACTTCCGTGAGGGCACCCCGGTGATCATGAATCTGACTGAGATGGATGACACAGACGCGAAGCGACTTGTCGACTTTGCGGCCGGTTTGGTGTTTGGTCTTCACGGCAGCATCGAGCGGGTGACGCAGAAGGTGTTCCTGTTGTCTCCTGCTAACGTCGATGTCACGGCGGAGGACAAGGCCCGCATCGCAGAGGGCGGGTTCTTCAACCAGAGCTGAGACGTACCACCGGGAAAAGCAGGGAACAGGGGAGAGGGAAAGCCAGGCCATGAGCGTGTTCGCGCAGGTGATCTACATCGCGCTGATGGTGTTCCTCGTCGTGCTGATCTTCCGGCTGGTCATGGACTATGTCTTCCAGTTCGCCCGCTCGTGGCAACCCGGCAAGGCGATGGTGGTCGTCCTGGAGGCCACCTACACTGTCACCGATCCACCGCTGAAGCTTCTGCGGCGGTTCATTCCGCCGCTGCGTCTCGGGGGCGTGGCGCTCGACCTGTCCTTCTTCGTACTGATGATCATCGTCTGGATCCTCATCTCCGTCGCACAAAGATTTGTGTGATGAGGATGGACGATACGGTCTTGCCGACTGCCGATGACTACGTTGAGGTGAAGAGATGCCGTTGACCCCCGAGGACGTGCGGAACAAGCAGTTCACGACCGTCCGCCTCCGAGAAGGCTATGACGAGGACGAGGTCGATGCCTTCCTCGACGAGGTCGAAGCCGAACTGACGCGCCTGCTCCGCGAGAACGAGGACCTGCGCGCCAAACTGGCCGCGGCCACGCGCGCTGCTGCCCAGAACCAGCAGAACATGCGCAAGCCCCCGGAGCAGGACCAGCAGCAGGGCGGAATGCCCCAGCAGGGCGGAATGCCCCAGCAGGGCGGTATGCCCCAGCAGGGTGGTATGCCCCAGCAGGGCGGTATGCCTCAGCAGGGGATGCGAGGTCCCGGCGCTCCGGTGCCCGCCGGCATATCGGGCCCGCCGCAGCAGATGGGTGGCCCCATGGGTGGTCCGCCTCAGCTGCCGAGCGGCGCCCCGCAGCTGCCCGCCGGTCCCGGCGGTCAGGGCGGCCCGCAGGGTCCCGGCCCGATGGGCCAGGGTCCGATGGGTCAGGGCCCCATGGGTGGTCAGCCGCCCATGCAGCAGCAGATGGGTGGCCCGATGGGCGGCCCCATGGGCGGTCCGATGGGCGGCCCCGGTCAGGGCCCCGGTGGCGACAGCGCCGCCCGAGTCCTCTCGCTGGCCCAGCAGACCGCCGACCAGGCGATCGCCGAGGCCCGTTCCGAGGCCAACAAGATCGTCGGCGAGGCCCGCAGCCGCGCCGAGGGTCTGGAGCGTGACGCCCGTGCCAAGGCCGACGCGCTGGAGCGGGACGCGCAGGAGAAGCACCGCGTCGCGATGGGCTCCCTGGAGTCCGCCCGCGCCACGCTGGAGCGCAAGGTCGAGGACCTGCGCGGCTTCGAGCGCGAGTACCGCACGCGTCTGAAGTCGTACCTCGAGTCCCAGCTGCGTCAGTTGGAGACCCAGGCCGACGACTCCCTGGCGCCGCCGCGCACTCCGGCCACCGCCTCGCTTCCGCCGTCCCCGGCGCCCTCGATGGCCCCGGCCGGCGCGAGCGCTCCGTCCTACGGAGGCAACCAGGGCATGGGCGGCGGGCCGGCTCCGTCCGCCCCGTCCTACGGCGGTCAGCAGCAGATGACCCCGGCGATGACTCAGCCCATGGCTCCGGTCCGTCCGCAGGGTCCGTCCCCGATGGGGCAGGCGCCCTCGCCGATGCGCGGGTTCCTGATCGACGAGGACGACAACTGACGGGCCGCGGACACTAGTACGACAACGGCGTCGGCAGCGTTCAGGGCGGGCCCTCGGACTTCGGTCCGGGGGCCCGCCCTTTTTACGCGTGTTGACGAACCTCGGCCGGTATCGCGAGCGCACCCTCCGCTCCGCCCCGCTGTCCGTCCTCCTGTCCCGCCCCCGCCCCCGCGCCGCTTCGGAACGCCGAAGGCCCGGCCCCCGCAGCGGGGACCGGGCCTTCGTGCTCTGGCGGCGACTACGCCTTGCGGAGCCGGAAGGTGAGGGACAGCCCCTCGTCCGTGAACGGCTCGCCGTACCCGGCGTCGGCCTCGCCCTGGGCGAAGTCGGTCGCCAGGACCTCCTCGGCGATCAGGCCGGCGTGCTCCGAGAGGGCCGCGACGACCGCCGGATCCGTGGAGGTCCAGCGCAGCGCGATGCGGTCGGCGACGTCCAGGCCGCTGTTCTTGCGGGCCTCCTGGATCAGCCGGATCGCGTCACGGGCCAGGCCCGCCTGCCGCAAATCCTCGGTGATCTCCAGGTCGAGCGCCACCGTGGCACCGGAGTCGGAGGCCACCGACCAGCCCTCGCGCGGGGTCTCCGTGATGATCACCTCGTCGGGGGCCAGGGTGACCGTCTCCCCGTCGACGTCCACCGACGCCGTGCCCGCGCGCAGGGCGAGGGACAACGCGGCCGCGTCCGCGTTCGCGATCGCCTTGGCCACGTCCTGCACCCGCTTGCCGAACCGCTTGCCCAGGGCGCGGAAGTTGGCCTTGGCCGTCGTGTCGACCAGCGATCCGCCGACGTCGGAGAGGGACGCCAGCGAGGAGACGTTCAGCTCCTCCGTGATCTGCGCGTGCAGTTCGCGGTCCAGGGCCTCGAAGCCGGTGGCGGCGATCAGCGCGCGGGACAGCGGCTGGCGGGTCTTGACGCCGGACTCCGCGCGCGTGGCGCGGCCCAGCTCCACCAGGCGGCGGACCAGGACCATCTGCTTCGACAACTCCGGGTCGATCGCCGACAGGTCGGCCTCGGGCCAGGTCGCCAGGTGGACCGACTCGGGGGCGCCCGGGCTCACCGGCACCACCAGGTCCTGCCACACCCGCTCGGTGATGAACGGCGTGATCGGCGCCATCAGCTTGGTGACCGTCTCCAGCACCTCGTGCAGCGTGCGCAGCGCCGCCTTGTCGCCCTGCCAGAAACGGCGGCGCGAGCGGCGGACGTACCAGTTCGACAGGTCGTCCACGAACGCGGACAGCAGCTTGCCGGCGCGCTGGGTGTCGTACGCCTCCAGGGACTGCGTCACCTGGTCGGTGAGCGCGTGCAGTTCGGACAGCAGCCAGCGGTCCAGCAGCGGGCGCTCGGCCGGGGCCGGGTCGGCGGCGGACGGCGCCCAGTCGGACGTGCGGGCGTACAGGGCCTGGAAGGCGACCGTGTTCCAGTACGTCAGCAGTGTCTTGCGGACGACCTCCTGGATGGTGCCGTGGCCGACGCGGCGGGCCGCCCACGGGGAGCCGCCGGCCGCCATGAACCAGCGCACCGCGTCGGCGCCGTGCTGGTCCATGAGCGGGATCGGCTGCAGGATGTTGCCCAGGTGCTTGGACATCTTGCGGCCGTCCTCGGCGAGGATGTGGCCCAGGCAGACGACGTTCTCGTACGACGACTGGTCGAACACCAGCGTGCCGACGGCCATCAGCGTGTAGAACCAGCCGCGGGTCTGGTCGATGGCCTCGCAGATGAACTGCGCCGGGTAGCGGGCCTCGAACAGTTCCTTGTTCTTGTACGGGTAGCCCCACTGCGCGAACGGCATCGAGCCCGAGTCGTACCAGGCGTCGATGACCTCCGGCACGCGCGTGGCCGTCCGGCCGCAGTCGTCGTGGCGGCAGACGAAGGTGACGTCGTCGATGTAGGGCCGGTGCGGGTCGAGGTTCGACTGGTCGGTGCCGGTCAGCTCGGTCAGCTCGGTGCGCGAGCCGACGCATGTGAGGTGGCCCTCCTCGCAGCGCCAGATGGGCAGCGGGGTGCCCCAGTAGCGGTTGCGGGACAGCGCCCAGTCGATGTTGTTGTTCAGCCAGTCGCCGTACCGGCCGTGCTTGACCGTGTCCGGGAACCAGTTCGTCTTCTCGTTCTCCTGGAGCAGCCGGTCCTTGATCGCGGTGGTGCGGATGTACCAGGACGGCTGCGCGTAGTACAGCAGCGCGGTGTGGCAGCGCCAGCAGTGCGGGTAGCTGTGCTCGTACGGCAGGTGCCGGAAGAGCAGGCCGCGCTCCTTCAGGTCCTCGGTGAGCTTCTCGTCGGCCTTCTTGAAGAAGACGCCGCCGACGAGCGGCACGTCCTCCTCGAAGGTGCCGTCGGGGCGGACCGGGTTGACCACGGGCAGGCCGTAGGAGCGGCAGACCTTGAGGTCGTCCTCACCGAACGCGGGGGACTGGTGGACCAGACCCGTACCGTCCTCCGTGGTGACGTACTCGGCGTTCACCACGTAGTGCGCGGGCTCCGGGAACTCGACCAGCTCGAAGGGGCGCCGGTACGTCCAGCGCTCCATCTCGGCGCCCGTGAAGGACTGCCCGGTGGTCTCCCAGCCCTCGCCGAGCGCCTTCGCGACGAGCGGCTCGGCGACGACGATCTTCTCCTGGCCGTCGGTGGCGACGACGTAGGTGACCTCGGGGTGTGCCGCGACCGCGGTGTTGGACACCAGGGTCCAGGGGGTCGTCGTCCACACCAGGAGCGCGGCCTCGCCGGCCAGCGGACCGGAGGTGAGCGGGAAGCGGACGTACACGGACGGGTCCACGACCGTCTCGTAGCCCTGGGCCAGCTCGTGGTCGGACAGGCCGGTGCCGCAGCGCGGGCACCAGGGGGCGACCCGGTGGTCCTGCACCAGCAGGCCCTTGTCGAAGATCTCCTTCAGCGACCACCACACGGACTCGATGTACTCGGGGTCCATGGTGCGGTACGGGTCCTGGAGGTCGGCCCAGTAACCCATGCGGGTCGTGAGCTCCTCGAAGGCGTCCGTGTGCCGGGTCACCGACTCGCGGCACTTGGCGTTGAACTCGGCGATGCCGTACGCCTCGATGTCCTGCTTGCCGGAGAAGCCGAGCTCCTTCTCGACGGCGAGCTCCACCGGGAGTCCGTGGCAGTCCCAGCCGGCCTTGCGGGCCACGTGGTAGCCGCGCATGGTGCGGAAGCGCGGGAAGACGTCCTTGAAGACGCGGGCCTCGATGTGGTGGGCGCCGGGCATGCCGTTCGCGGTGGGCGGGCCCTCGTAGAACACCCATTCCGGGCGTCCCTCGGACTGCTCCAGGCTCTTGGCGAAGATCTTCTGCTCGCGCCAGAAGTCGAGCACGGCGTGCTCAAGCGCGGGCAGGTCGACCTGGGCGGGCACCTGGCGGTACGTCGGCGCTGTCATCTGCGAGCATCCTCCAACGGACTTGCTGCCTTCCGTCGGAGGGACGAGAGCTCCTTGTCCACGCCGTGTGCGGCGCGCTCCCGCGGTACCACCCTCCTTGGCCCTCCGCCGCGCCGTCCGCGCCGTGAGCCCCCTCATTGGGGTCGCGAAGCCGGTTCTACTCGCCGTGGCGGCTGCCACGGCTTTCTTCCGGCGGCTCCGGGGTGATCTTCGCGTCGCGCTCGCCCCCGGGCTCACACCGTCCCCGGGTCGCTCTGCGCTGCGTACGCCGCTACTCGTCCCCATCCATGCTTCTCGCTCCGCCCAGTGTACGGCGCCGCGCGGACAGCGGCCGACCGCTTTTCCCGTGCGCGTGCGGGGCGAGCGGGGGAGCGGGCGGGATGACCCGAATGGCGAGGGGGGCGGCGCTCGCGCCGTGGCGCGCTCCACCTCGCGGATTACCCGGCGGAGAGCTGGGCACAACGGTTGCAGGTCCGCTGCTCGGGGGATGCGGGCGGGCGAATCGGGCGGTGTGCCCCGTTGCCGCGGGACTCAAGTCGATTTATCGTCCCAGCACGATTCGCGAGCAAGATCACAATATGTGAAGGGGCCGCGGCCATGGTGGCGAAGAAGACCGCCGTACAGCAGCCGGCGTCCGGCCGCTCCAGTGGTGCGGCCGCTTCCGGCGGCGGAGCCGAGGGAGCCGGCGGCAGGAAGACCTCGCGGGCGGATGCCGTCCAGGCCGGGCGGGCGGGGCCGGTGAAAACGGCCCGGGCCCCGGCGGCCGGCGCGAAGAGGCCCCACCACGCGACGACCGCGGGGAAGCCCGCGTCCACGGAGCAGGGCGGTGGACCCGCTCCTGCCGGCGGCGGGGCGGCCCACGGCGCGTCCGGCGGGAAGCGGGCGCCGGCCGGGAAGGCCGCGGCAGGGAGCACGTCGGCTCGGAGGGCAACGGCCCGGGAGACGTCGGCGGCGAGGGCTGCGGCCGGGGTGGCACCGGCCGGGAGGACGTCGGGGAAGGCGCCGGCCGGGAAGGCGACCGCGAGGCCGGCGGCGGCCAAGGGCACCACCGGCGAGGACGGCGCCGCGAAGACGCCGGGGGCTGTCGAGGAACATGCCTCCCCGGAGAGGGCCGTGAAGGAGGCAGCCGCCCCGAAGAAGGCTGCGGTCAGGAGGCCGGCCGGGGCTGCGAAGAAGGCGGCCGTGGACGAGACGGACGCCATGACGGCGACCGCGAAGGAGACCGGTTCCGAGGGCACGCGCGCGGAGCGGCCGTCCCGATCGGCGGCCCCGGCCGCGGAAACGGACGGCAAGAAGCCGGCCCGGAAGCACGCGACGGCCGAGGGGACGGCGACGGCTGCGGCGGACGCGGCTGGTGAGGAGGCCGTCCGGAGGCAAGCGGCCGGCGGGAAGCCCGCCCGGAAGCGCGCGGTGGTCGGGGGGACGGCCTCGCAGGGCACTGCTCACGGCGCGGAAGTGGCCGGTGAGGAGGCCGTCCGGGAGCGCACGGCCGGTGGGAGGCCTGCCCGGAAGCACGCGGCGGTCGAGGCGACGGCCTCCAGGGACACGGCCGTGGCCGGTGAGGAGGCCGCCGCGACGGCCGCGGCCGGTGGGGAGGCGGACCGGAAGCACGCCGGAAGCAAGGGCAAGGCTTCGAAGGAGGCGGCCGCGAAGAAGACGGCCGCCGGGCGAGTGGTCGGAAAGGGCCCGGGAGGGAAGGGATCTGCCGTCGAGGGCACGGCAGGGAGGACGGGTGCCGGGAGAGCGGCCGCGCACCCGGTGGCCGCCCGAAGGACGGGCGGTGAAGAGGCCGTCACCGAGCGGACGGCCACCGAGGGCCCCTCCTCGGAGGCGGCCGGCAAGAGCACGGCCAAGAAGGCGGGCGCGGCGCGGGCCGCGAAGCAGACGGGAGCCACGACAGTGGTTGCGAAGAAGACTCCTGGCACGGCCGCGGCGAAGCAGAGCGCCGTTCCCAAGGCGCGGCTCGCCGCGGCGGAACCCGGCGATCTCGCGGTACGCCCCGGCGAGGACCCCTGGACCCCCGAGGAGGTCGCCGACGCCCGCACCGAGCTGTCGTCCGAGGTGGACCGGCTGCGTACCGAGATCAGCACGTCCGAGAGCGCCCTCGTCGGCCTGATGCGCGACTCCGGCGACGGCGCCGGCGACGACCAGGCCGACACCGGCACCAAGAACATCACGCGCGAGCACGAGATGGCGCTGGCCGCCAACGCGCGCGAGATGCTGACCCAGAACGAGCACGCCCTGGAACGGCTGGACGCGGGCACCTACGGACTGTGCGAGAACTGCGGCAATCCCATCGGCAAGGCGCGCATGCAGGCGTTCCCGAGGGCCACCCTCTGCGTCGAGTGCAAGCAGAAACAGGAACGCCGCTCCTGAGCGCCGGGGCCGGGCGGGGCGTGCCGTACTCTCGTCCTCAGTCAGGCACCTAGGTTGAGGGACTCACGTGGCAGAGGCGGAGCGCATCATCGGTACGCCGGACACCCCGGACGACAGCGACGAGCAGACGGCGGCGGCCGAAGCACCCGCCGGGTCCGGTCCGTCCGGTGCGCCCGGGACCGGCGGGCAGACGGCGCCGGCGCGGGAGCGCGGCGGACGCGGGCGCCGGATCGCCGTGCTGTTCGCGGTGGCCGTGTTCGCGTACGCCCTCGACCTGATCAGCAAGATGCTGGTGGTGGCGAAGCTGGAGCACCACGCGCCGATCCAGGTGGTCGGGGACTGGCTGGAGCTGCACGCCATCCGCAACCCGGGCGCCGCCTTCGGCTTCGGAGCCGCCTTCACGATCATCTTCACGCTGATCGCGGCCGCGGTGATCGTGGTGATCGTCCGTCTCGCCCGCAAGCTCTACAGCCTGCCCTGGGCGATCGCGCTCGGCCTGCTGCTCGGCGGCGCGCTCGGCAACCTCACCGACCGCGTCTTCCGGGCCCCCGGCGTCTTCCAGGGCGAGGTGGTCGACTTCATCGCGCCCAAGGGCTTCGCGGTGTTCAACCTGGCCGACTCGGCGATCGTGTGCGGCGGCATCCTGATCGTGCTGCTGTCCTTCCGCGGCCTCGACCCGGACGGCACCGTCCACAAGGACTGAGCCAGGCCCCCGTGCGGGCCCGTTGTCCACAGGCTCGTTCGGGGCGGCCCGAGCCGTCCGGCATACTCGACGGGTGAGCACGATTCCCGAGATCCGTACCCTGCCCGTGCCCGACGGCCTGGAGGGCGAGCGCGTCGACGCCGCCATCTCCCGCATGTTCGGCTTCTCCCGTACGAAGGCGGCGGAACTCGCCGCGGCAGGCAAGGTGCAGGTCGACGGCACGGTGGTCGGCAAGTCCGAGCGGGTGCGCGGCGGCGCCTGGCTCGAGGTCGAGATGCCGCAGGCGCCCGCCCCCGTGCAGGTCGTCGCCGAGCCGGTCGAGGGCATGGAGATCGTGCACGACGACGACGACGTGGTCGTGATCGTCAAGCCGGTCGGTGTGGCCGCGCACCCCTCGCCGGGCTGGAGCGGCCCGACCGTCATCGGCGGCCTCGCCGCCGCCGGCTACCGGATCTCCACCTCCGGCGCCGCCGAGCGCCAGGGCATCGTGCACCGCCTGGACGTGGGCACGTCCGGCCTGATGGTGGTCGCGAAGTCCGAGTACGCGTACACGTCGCTCAAGCGCCAGTTCAAGGAGCGCACGGTCGACAAGCGCTACCACACCCTCGTGCAGGGCCACCCGGACCCGACCAGCGGCACGATCGACGCCCCGATCGGCCGCCACCCCCACCACGACTACAAGTGGGCGGTGACGGCCGAGGGCAAGCCCTCCGTGACCCACTACGACCTCATCGAGGCCTTCCGCGCCGCCTCCCTGCTCGACGTGAAGCTGGAGACCGGCCGCACCCACCAGATCCGCGTCCACATGTCCGCCCACCGCCACCCCTGCGTCGGTGACCTGACCTACGGCGCCGACCCGACCCTCGCCAAGCGGCTGGGTCTGACCCGCCAGTGGCTGCACGCCGTGCGGCTCGGCTTCGAGCACCCCGGTGACGGGCAGTGGGTGGAGTTCGGCTGCGAGTACCCCGAGGATCTGCGGCAGGCCCTCGACCAGGTCCGCGAGGAGACCTACGCGTGAGCACGCCGTACACCGTCCGCGTCGCCGAGGACCCCGCCGACCGGGAGGCCTGCTTCGCGGTGCGCAAGGAGGTGTTCGTCGTCGAGCAGGGCGTCGCCCAGGACATCGAGTACGACGCCTACGACGCCGTAGCCGTCCACGTCCTCGCGGTCCGCGAGGACGGCGTGCCGCTCGGCACCGGACGACTGCTGCACGGCGAGGCCGCCGCCGCGAAGACCGGCGGGGACGCCTCGGTGGGTTCCCTCGGCCGGCTCGCCGTCGCCCGCTCGGCACGCGGTCTCGGCGTCGGCGCCGCCCTGGTGCGGGCCGTCGAGGAGGCGGCACGCGCGCGCGGCCTGGCCGCGGTGGACCTGCACGCCCAGACCCACGCCCTCGGTTTCTACGAACGTCTCGGGTACGAGGCGTACGGCCCGGAGTTCCCGGACGCGGGGATCCCGCACCGGGCCATGCGGCGCGTCCTGTAGACCCGCCGGGACGGCCGCCGCGCGGGCGCCGTGGCAGGCTGGAGGCCTGCCCGTGTGATCGTCGACTCCCGGAGCGCTGGCCGTGGATCAGTTGGCCCTGTTGTTCGTGGTGCTGCTCGGGGCCCTGCTGAGCGTTCCCGTCGGGAACCGGTTCGGGGTGCCGGCGCCGGTGCTGATGACCCTGCTCGGCGGGGTCCTGGCGGTGGCGGACTTCGTGCCCAACGTGGAGTTCCCGCCCGAGCTGATCCTGCCCGCCCTGCTGCCGCCGCTGCTCTACGCCGCCGTACGCCGGACCTCCTGGCGGCAGTTCGCGGCGAACAAGCGGCCGATCTTCCTGCTGGCCGTCGCCCTGGTCTTCGTGACGACGTTCTGCGTGGCCGCCGTCGCCCACACCATCGTGCCCGGGCTGCCCGTCGCCGCGGCCGTGGTGCTGGGCGCGCTGATCGCCCCGCCCGACCCGGTCGCCGCCACCGCCGTCGCCGGACAGCTCGGGCTGCCGCGCCGGCTGGTGTCGATCCTGGAGGGCGAGGGGCTCTTCAACGACGTGACGGCCATCGTGCTGTACCACGTGGCCGTCGCGGCCGCCGTGAGCGGGGAGTTCTCCCCCTGGGACGCGGGGCTCGACCTGATCCTGTCCGCCGTCGTCGCGGTCGCCGTCGGGCTGGCGCTGGGCTGGGCCGCGAACAGGCTGATGAACCTGCTCGGCGATCCCACGCTGCAGATCGGGCTGACCCTGCTGGTGCCCTTCGCCTCCTACGTGCTCGCCGAGGAACTGCACGGTTCCGGGGTGCTCGCCGTGCTCACCACCGCGCTCTTCCTCTCCGAGTACGCCACCGACGCCGACGACGTGATGACCCGGCTCGCCGGGCACACCTTCTGGGACATCATCGACACGCTGGTCACCGGTGTCGCCTTCGGGCTGATCGGGCTGGAACTGCACAACGCCATCCGGACGGCGTCCGGGCGGTGGGGCGAACTGCTCGGCTGGGCGGCGGCGATCACGGCCGTGGTGGTGGTCGTACGGCTGCTGTGGCTGCTGCCCGCCACCTGGCTGACCAAGCGGCTGCACGCCCGGCGGGACATCGAGGAGGAGATCCCCGTGAGCTGGCGGGAGACCGTCGTGATGTGGTGGTCCGGGATGCGCGGGGTGGCCTCGGTGGCGCTGGTGCTGGCCATCCCGCTCGAGACGGACGCCGGTGCGCCGTTCCCCGACCGGGACGAGCTCGTGTTCATCGCCTTCGGAGTGATCATCGTCACGCTGGTACTGCAGGGCCTGACGCTGCCGTGGCTGGTGCGGCGGCTGCGGGTGCAGGCGGACGCGGAGCGGGAGAAGGACTTCGAGAAGGAGCTGGCGGTGCGGGCCGCCAAGGCCGCCAAGCGCAGGCTGCGGGAGATCGAGCAGGTCGAGGAGCTGCCCGAGGAGCTGTCGGAGCAGATGCTGCGGCGGGCCTTCGACATCGGGATCCGGATCAGTCCGGACATGGGCGAGGAGGAGCGCCGGGAGGCGCAGCACCAGCGGGCGCGGCGGCTGAAGCGGGTCAGGCGGATCCAGGGCGAGATGCTGAGCGCCGCGCGGCACGAGGTGCTGGCGGCCCGCAGCGAGCCCGGCTCCGATCCGGAGATCGTCGACCGGGTGCTGCGCCATCTCGACGTGCGCAGCCTGCGCTGAACCCGGTCGGGCCGGCGCACCCGGGGACGCGTGCGCCGGCCCTCGGCGACCGCGTCCCCGGGCGCTGGGTCAGCCGCGGCCGGTGCGCGGGAACTCGTACGCCTTGCGGAGCGTCGCGCGGTCGGGCGACGGAATGCGGTTCGGGGCGAGGACCGCGTCCGAGGTGTTGACCCGGGGAAGCGCGTACGGGTGCTCGGCGGACAGCCAGGTGATCATCTCCTCGCGCACGGCGACCCGTACCGTCCAGATGTCGTCCGCGTCCTTGGCGGTCACCAGGGCGCGCACCTGGATGGTGTTCGCCGTGGTGTCCGTCACCACGAGGTTGTAGGCACGGCCGTCCCAGGCCGGGCACTGGCGCAGGATGTCGCGGAGCTTTTCGCGCATCGCCTCTATGGGCGCGCTGTGGTCCAGGTGCCAGTAGACGATGCCCGTCATCTGCGGGGTGCCCCGCGACCAGTTCTCGAACGGCTTGGAGGTGAAGTACGACACGGGCATGGTGATCCGGCGCTCGTCCCAGGTCCGCACCGTCAGGAAGGTGAGGGTGATCTCCTCGACCGTGCCCCACTCCTCGTCCACGACGACCGTGTCGCCGATGCGCACCATGTCGCCGAAGGCGATCTGCAGCCCCGCGAACATGTTGGACAGGGTCGACTGGGCGGCGACACCGGCGACGATGCCGAGGATGCCGGCGGAGGCCAGCAGCGAGGCACCGGCCGCGCGCATCGCCGGGAAGGTCAGCAGCATCGAGGCGGCGGCCACGACGATGACGATCGCCGAGACCACCCGCATGATCAGTTCCACCTGGGTGCGCACCCGGCGCACCCGGGCCGCGTCCCGGTGGGCGCGTGCGTAGCGGCTGTACGAGGTCTCCACGATCGCCGCGGCGATCCGGATCACCAGCCAGGCGGCGGACCCGATGAGGACCAGCGTCAGCGCGCGGCCGAGGCCCGCCTGATGCTGCTCCAGCAGTTCGGCCTGGTCGTAGGAGCCTCTGAGCATGGCGGCGCAGAGGACTAGCTGGTAGGGAATGCGGCCGCGCCGCAGCAGCTCCCACAGCGGGGTCTCGGAATTGCGGGCGTCGGCCTTGCGCAGCAGCCGGTCGGTGGCCCAGCCGATGGCCAGGGTGAGCACGACGGAGCTGCCGATGACGATCAGAGGGCGGAGTACGTTCTCCATCCTCCGCTCCTAACCGTTGGCCGCCGGGGATGAACATGTGAGTTCGGCGCGTATCCGGGTACGGCGGTTCGGGCCCCGCCCCGCCCGGCTGGCACCATGGCCCCATGAACATCATGCTCTTTCACTCGACCTACGGGCTCAGGCCGGCGGTGCGCGACGCCGCGGACCGGCTGCGCGCGGCGGGCCACGAGGTGTGGACGCCGGACCTCTTCGAGGGGCGCACGTTCGAGACGGTCGAGGAGGGCATGGAGTTCAAGGAGCGGATCGGCAAGGAGGAGCTGCTGAAGCGGGCCGTGCTGGCCGCGGCGCCGTACTCCGAGCGCGGTCTCGTGTACGCCGGGTTCTCGCTCGGCGCGTCCGTCGCCCAGACGCTGGCCCTCGGCGACGAGCGGGCCCGCGGCCTGCTGCTCCTGCACGGCACGTCGGACATCGCGCCGAACGCGCGGGTGGACGAGCTGCCGGTGCAGCTGCACGTGGCCGAGCCGGACCCGTTCGAGACGGACGACTGGCTGAGCGCCTGGTACCTGCAGATGGGCCGGGCGGGCGCGGACGTGGAGGTCTACCGGTACGCCGGGGCCGGTCACGTCTACACCGACCCCGGTCTGCCGGACTACGACGAGGAGGCCGCCGAGGCCACCTGGCGGGTGGCGCTCGGCTTCCTCGACAGTCTGTAGCCGCGGAGCGGACGGCTACACCGGGTCGTACGTGCGCTCGACCTTCTGCGTGCCGCTGCGGGTGCGGTACGAACGCACCCAGGCGGAGGTCGCGTTCGCGTCGGTGCGGTCGGACAGCACGTAGTAGTCCATCTGCGCGCGGTCGGTGGTGATGTCCAGCACGCCGTAGCCGTGCCGGTCGGTGTCCACCCAGTGGACGTGCCGGTTGGCGGCCCGGATGACGGGCGAGGCGACGGCCGAGACGGTGCCCTCGGGGACCTTCACGATGTCGTCGAGGTTGTCGGAGGTGACCGACGTGACCACGAACTCGGTGGCCGCCGACGCCGACAGCGGGTAGGTGCCCGCGTCCACCGGCACGTCGTTGGCCCACGCCATGTGGATGTCACCGGTCAGGAAGACGGTGTTGCCGATGGCGTTCGACCGCAGGTGGGCGAGGAGTTCGCGCCGGTCGTCGGTGTAGCCGTCCCACTGGTCGGTGTTGACGGCGATGCCCTCCTGCGGCAGGCCCAGCAGCTTGGCGAGCGGCTTGAGCAGGTCCGCGGAGAGGGAGCCGACGGCGAACGGCGAGATCATCACGGAGTTGCCGACCAGCCGCCACCTGGTGTCGGAGGCCTTCAGGCCCGCCTTGAGCCAGTCGAGCTGCGCGCGGCCGGTGAGCGTGCGGTCCGGGTCGTCCACCGAACCGCTGGCCGTGGCGGCCTGCTGGGAGCGGAAGGAACGCAGGTCCAGCAGGGAGAGGTCGGCGAGCTTGCCGAAGCGCAGCCGCCGGTAGGTGGTGCCCGCGATCGCGGGGCGGACCGGCATCCACTCGAAGTAGGCCTGCTTGGCGGCGGCCTGACGGTCCGACCAGGCGCCCTCGGCGCCCTCGGTGTGGTTGACGGCGCCGCCGGACCAGGCGTTGTCGGCGAACTCGTGGTCGTCCCAGATCGCGATGACCGGCGCCTTCACGTGCAGCGCCTGCAGGTCGGGGTCGGTCTTGTACCTGGCGTGCCGGATCCGGTAGTCGGCGAGGGTGAGGATCTCGTTCGCCGGCGCGTGCGGCCGTACGACCTTGCCCCGGGCCGCGTACTCGCCGGACTTGTACTCGTAGATGTAGTCGCCGAGGTGCAGCCAGGCATCCAGGTCACCGCGGGCCGCGAGGTGGCGGTAGGCGGCGAAGTAACCGGCCTCCCAGTTGGCGCAGGAGACCACGCCGAAGCGCAGGGACGGCACGGCGGCGTCCGCCGCCGGCGCGGTGCGGGTGCGCGCCACCGGGGAGTCGGTGCCTCCGGAGGAGAAGCGGAACCAGTAGTCGGTGGCCGGGGCGAGGCCGCGGATGTCGGCCTTGACGGTGTGGTCGCTCGCGGCCCTGGCGGTGGTCGAGCCCTTGGCGACGACGTCGGTGAGCGCCCTGTCCCGGGCGACGACCCAGCCGACCTCGGTGTCCGGGCCGATCCCGGAACCGGGTATCGCCTCGGGCACCGGTGTCACCCGGGTCCACAGCAGGATGCCGTCGGGCAGCGGGTCACCGGAGGCGACGCCGTGCAGGAAGGCGGGGGCCTGGTCGGCCGCGCGAGCCGGAAGGGTGGCGGCGAGCGGGCCGGCCAGCACAGCCGTCGCCGCCGCGGCCTTGACGACCGTACGGCGGCGGGGCGAGAGGGAGTTGAGGCCTTGGTGTGCCTCGGATGATCTGTATCGACTGGTCACGACCGATCAGGTTACTGATCGGTATGCGCGAGAGCGGGCGAACTCGAAAAGTTCGCCCGCTCTTCACGCGGTGCTCCGTTCCTGACGGAGGGTCGGTGAGGGTCAGCCCTTGAGGGCCGCGTCCAGCACCCGGTTGTAGTCGGCCACGGTCATGGGCGGGTTGCCCTGGCTGTCGGCGGTGAGCTTCTTGCCGTCCATGACGAAGCTCGGCGTGCCGGACACGCCGTCCTTGTTGGCGTCGAAGGACTTGGACATCGCCATCGCCCAGGCGTCGTACGTGCCCTTCTTGACCGCGTTCTGGAACTTGGCGTTGTTCTTGAGCGCGGGGACGGTGTCGGCGATCTTGATGAGGTAGTCGTCGCTCTTGAACTTGTCCGTCTGCTCGTCCGGGTGGAACTTCGCCGAGTAGAGCGCGCCCTTGTACTCGAGGAACGCCTCCGGGCCGACGTTGAGCGCGGCGCCGAGCGCGCTCAACGCGTTCTTGGAGCCCACGCCGTTGTCGTGGGCGTCGATGAACGTGGCGCCCACGAACTGGATCTTGTACTTGCCGCCGTCGATGTCCTTCTTCACCGTCGAGCCGACCGTCTGCTCGAACTGGGCGCACACCGGGCAGCGCGGGTCCTCGTAGACCTTCAGGGTCTTCTTGGCGGTGTCCTTGCCGATGACGACCGTGGTGCCCTTGGTGCCGGTGACGTTGGCCGGGGTGACGACGCTGGAGGCGTCCTTCAGCCCTTCCCAGTAGCCGGGCTTGCTGGCCTGGACGACGGCGTAGCCGATGCCGCCCGCCGCGGCCAGCACGGCCACGACCGAGCCGGCCACGATGATCTGCCGCCTGGCCTTGTCGCGCTTGGCCTGCCGCTCGCGCTCCTGGCGCAGCCGCTCCCGGGCCGCCGTCTTCGCCGACTGGCTGTTCCGCTTGCTCATAGTGTTGATCTCCATGTGGGACGCGCACACGTCGTACGCGGGATACGTGTGGGGGACTGGTCGTGCTCAGCGGTCGCCGCTCAGAGGAGGGCGAGAGCGCGGGAGCTCGGCGGTCCACGCCGTCCCAGGGAGTGCACGAGGAGCCGGTCCGGGGCGACGGCCGGCCAGGGGGCCGGGCGCGGCAGCCCGCGGACCGGCAGCGGCCGCACGGTGCCCGCTGCCGCCGCCAGCAGCAGCGGCCGGAAGGTGGTGGCGCCGACCGCGCCCAGCAGCTGGGCCAGGGCCCGCTCGCCCCGGCGCAGCCAGGCGGCGGCCAGCAGCCCCACGCCGAGGTGCGCGGCGAGCAGCAGCCAGGCGGCGGCCGGGCCGGCGTCCGCGAACGGGACCACGGCACCGCGGCCGGGCGCGCCGGTCACCTGGGCCAGCGGCGTGCCGACGCTGCCGCCCCGGCACAGCACGTCGAAGCCGAACGCGTGCAGGGGACCCGCGACCGGGCCGCCCGCCCTGCCGTAGCAGGACTGCTGGCCGGTGGTGAACACGGTGTCGGCGGCCAGCTCCAGCGGGACCAGCAGGGCCGCGATCCGGCCGAAGCCGCGCTCGCGGCCCGCCAGCGCGTACGCGGTGACGAACACCGCGGTGGCGACCGCGGTCACGGTCGCCCCCGGCAGCGGGGCCCTGGACAGCAGAACGTGCGACGCGGTGCTGAGCGTCACGACCACTGCCGTGAACAGCGCCGCGCGCACGGCTCTGAGCTGGGTCCCGGAGATGTCCATGGTGACTACAGAGTGTGTCACGGACGCCGGTAAGGGACTCCTAAAGGATGGCTGTGAGTCCCGGAGGTCACAGCCCCGGGATCCGGCCGTTGCGGAACAGGTCGAGGAAGATCTGGTGGTCGGCACGCGCGCGTGCGCCGTAGCCGTGCGCGAAGTCCACCAGGAGCGGCGCGAAACCCTCCTCGTCGGCCGCGAGGGCCGCGTCGATGGCCCGCTCGGTGGAGAACGGCACCAGGGACTCGCCGGAGGTGTCGTCCGCCGCCGCGTGCATCGTCGCCGTGGCCCGGCCCAGGTCGGCGACGACGGCCGCGATCTCCTCCGGGTCGTCGATGTCGCCCCAGTCCAGGTCGACGGCGTACGGCGAGACCTCGGCCACCAGCTGCCCGGCGCCGTCCAGCTCGGTCCAGCCCAGCCACGGGTCGGCGTGCGCCTGCAGGGCGCGCTGGGAGATCACCGTGCGGTGGCCCTCGTGCAGGAAGTACTCCGCGATCGCCGGGTCCGTGATGTGCCGGGAGACCGCCGGGGTCTGGGCCTGCTTGATGTAGATCACGACATCGTTCTCGAGGGCGTCGCTGTGCCCCTCCAGGAGGATGTTGTACGAGGGCAGGCCCGCCGAGCCGATGCCGATGCCCCGGCGGCCCACGACGTCCTTGACCCGGTAGGAGTCCGGGCGGGCCAGCGAGGTCTCCGGCAGCGTCTCCAGGTAGCCGTCGAAGGCGGCCAGCACCTTGTAGCGGGTCGCGGCGTCCAGCTCGATGGAGCCGCCGCCCGGCGCGAACCGGCGCTCGAAGTCGCGGATCTCCGTCATCGACTCCAGCAGGCCGAAACGGGTGAGCGAGCGGGCGTCACGCAGCGCGTCCAGCAGCGGACCCTGCGCGGTGTCCAGGGTGAACGGCGGCACCTCGTCGCTCTTGGCGCCCGTGGCCAGGGCGTGGATGCGCTCCCGGTAGGCCTCGGCGTAGATCGTCACCAGCTCGGTGATCTGCTCGTCGCTGAGCGCCTTCGCGTAGCCGATCAGCGCGATGGACGCGGAGAAGCGCTTCAGGTCCCAGGTGAACGGGCCGACGTAGGCCTCGTCGAAGTCGTTGACGTTGAAGACCAGGCGCCCGTTGGAGTCCATGTAGGTGCCGAAGTTCTCCGCGTGCAGATCGCCGTGGATCCACACGCGCGAGGTGCGGTCGTCCAGGTACGGGCCGCCGCGCTTCTCCGCGTCGAGGTCGTGGTAGAAGAGGCCTGCCGTGCCCCGGTAGAACGCGAAGGCCGAGGCCGCCATCTTCCGGAACTTCACCCGGAACGCGGCCGGGTCGGCGGCGAGGAGCCGGCCGAAGGCGGTGTCGAAGACGGCGAGGATCTCCTCGCCACGCTGCTCGTCGTTGAGCTCGGGGACCGGCATCGCGGAGTGCCTCCTGGTGCGGGACGGTGGTGCTGTGGATGGGCGTGCGGGGAACGACAGCGTCTCCGCCGTCTTCAACGGGCGACGCCACGCGGGAGTGCCCGGTTCCCGGACGAAGGTACGTGGGGATGCCCCGCGTGTGTCAGTGCACGGGCATAGACTTCGACGCTGACCCCCGGACCGTCCGCCAGCCCGTCGCCAAGTGTTTCCGTTGGAGGCCACACCGTGTCGAAGCCGCCCTTCACGCACCTGCACGTCCACACCCAGTACTCGCTGCTGGACGGTGCCGCGCGGCTCAAGGACATGTTCAACGCCTGCAACGAGATGGGCATGACGCACATTGCCATGTCCGACCACGGCAACCTGCACGGGGCGTACGACTTCTTCCATTCCGCGAAGAAGGCCGGAATCACCCCGATCATCGGCATCGAGGCGTATGTCGCGCCCGAGTCCCGGCGCAACAAGCGCAAGATCCAGTGGGGCCAGCCGCACCAGAAGCGGGACGACGTCTCCGGTTCCGGTGGCTACACCCACAAGACGATCTGGGCGGCCAACGCGACGGGCCTGCACAACCTCTTCCGGCTCTCCTCGGACGCCTACGCCGAGGGCTGGCTCCAGAAGTGGCCCCGGATGGACAAGGAGACGATCTCCCAGTGGTCCGAGGGCCTGATCGCCTCCACCGGCTGCCCCTCGGGCGAGCTGCAGACCCGTCTGCGCCTCGGCCAGTTCGACGAGGCCCTGAAGGCGGCCGCCGACTACCAGGACATCTTCGGCAAGGACCGCTACTTCCTGGAGCTGATGGACCACGGCATCGAGATCGAGCACCGGGTCCGTGACGGCCTCCTGGAGATCGGCAAGAAGCTCGGCATCCCCCCGCTGGTCACCAACGACTCGCACTACACGTACGCGCACGAGGCGACCGCCCACGACGCGCTGCTGTGCATCCAGACCGGCAAGAACCTCTCCGACCCCGACCGCTTCAAGTTCGACGGCACCGGCTACTACCTGAAGTCCACGGACGAGATGTACGCCATCGACTCCTCGGACGCCTGGCAGGAGGGCTGCCGCAACACCCTGCTGGTGGCCGAGCAGATCGACACCACCGGCATGTTCGAGGCGAAGAACCTCATGCCGAAGTTCGACATCCCGGACGGCTACACGGAGGTCACCTGGTTCAAGGAGGAGGTCCGCCGCGGCATGGAGCGGCGCTTCCCCGGCGGCATCCCGGAGGACCGCCAGAAGCAGGTCGAGTACGAGATGGACGTCATCATCCAGATGGGGTTCCCGGGCTACTTCCTCGTCGTCGCCGACTTCATCATGTGGGCGAAGAAGAACGGCATCGCGGTCGGTCCCGGGCGTGGCTCCGCGGCCGGCTCGATCGTCGCCTACGCCATGGGCATCACCGACCTCGACCCGATCCCGCACGGCCTGATCTTCGAGCGGTTCCTCAACCCCGAGCGCGTCTCCATGCCCGACGTCGACATCGACTTCGACGAGCGCAGGCGCGTCGAGGTGATCCGGTACGTGACCGAGAAGTACGGCGCCGACAAGGTCGCCATGATCGGCACCTACGGCAAGATCAAGGCGAAGAACGCCATCAAGGACTCCGCGCGCGTGCTGGGCTACCCGTACGCCATGGGCGACCGGCTCACCAAGGCCATGCCCGCCGACGTCCTCGGCAAGGGCATCGACCTGAACGGCATCACCGACCCCTCGCACCCGCGCTACAACGAGGCGGGCGAGATCCGCTCGATGTACGAGAACGAGCCGGACGTCAAGAAGGTCATCGACACCGCCAAGGGCGTCGAGGGCCTGGTCCGGCAGATGGGTGTGCACGCGGCCGGCGTGATCATGTCCAGCGAGCCCATCGTCGACCACGCCCCCATCTGGGTGCGGCACACGGACGGCGTGACCATCACGCAGTGGGACTACCCGCAGTGCGAGTCGCTCGGCCTGCTGAAGATGGACTTCCTCGGCCTGCGCAACCTGACGATCATGGACGACGCCGTCAAGATGGTGAAGTCCAACAAGGGGATCGACCTCGACCTGCTGGCCCTGCCGCTCGACGACCCGAAGACCTTCGAACTCCTCCAGCGCGGCGAGACCCTCGGCGTCTTCCAGTTCGACGGCGGCCCCATGCGCTCCCTGCTGCGCCTGATGAAGCCCGACAACTTCGAGGACATCTCCGCCGTCTCCGCGCTCTACCGGCCCGGTCCGATGGGCATGGACTCGCACACCAACTACGCGCTCCGCAAGAACGGGCTCCAGGAGATCACCCCGATCCACAAGGAGCTGGAGGAGCCGCTGGAAGAGGTCCTGGCCGTCACCTACGGCCTGATCGTCTACCAGGAGCAGGTGCAGAAGGCCGCCCAGATCATCGCCGGGTACTCGCTCGGCGAGGCCGACATCCTCCGCCGCGTGATGGGCAAGAAGAAGCCCGACGAGCTGGCGAAGAACTTCACCATCTTCCAGGCCGGCGCCAAGAAGAACGGCTACAGCGACGAGGCGATCCAGGCGCTGTGGGACGTGCTGGTCCCGTTCGCCGGCTACGCCTTCAACAAGGCGCACTCCGCCGCGTACGGACTGGTCTCGTACTGGACCGCCTACCTGAAGGCGAACCACCCCGCCGAGTACATGGCCGGACTGCTCACCTCGGTCAAGGACGACAAGGACAAGTCGGCCGTCTACCTCAACGAGTGCCGCCGCATGGGCATCAAGGTGCTCCCGCCGAACGTCAACGAGTCGGTGCACAACTTCGCCGCCCAGGGCGACGACGTGATCCTCTTCGGCCTCGAAGCCGTGCGCAACGTCGGCACCAACGTGGTGGAATCGATCATCAAGAGCCGCAAGGCCAAGGGCAAGTACGCCTCGTTCCCCGACTACCTCGACAAGGTCGAGGCGGTCGCCTGCAACAAGCGCACCACCGAGTCGCTGATCAAGGCGGGCGCGTTCGACACCCTGGGGCACACCCGCAAGGGCCTCACCGCGCACTTCGAGCCGATGATCGACAACGTGGTCGCGGTCAAGCGCAAGGAGGCCGAGGGCCAGTTCGACCTCTTCGGCGGAATGGGGGAGGAGACCAGCAGCGAGCCCGGCTTCGGACTCGACGTGCAGTTCGCCGAGGACGAGTGGGACAAGACCTATCTGCTCGCCCAGGAACGGGAGATGCTCGGTCTGTACGTCTCCGACCACCCGCTCTTCGGACTGGAGCACGTGCTGTCCGACAAGGCCGACGCGGGCATCTCCCAGCTCACCGGCGGTGAGCACGCCGACGGCGCGGTCGTCACCATCGGCGGCATCATCTCGGGCCTGCAGCGCAAGATGACCAAGCAGGGCAACGCCTGGGCGATCGCCACGGTGGAGGACCTCGCGGGCTCCATCGAGTGCATGTTCTTCCCGGCCACCTACCAGCTCGTGTCGACCCAACTGGTCGAGGACGCGGTGGTGTTCGTCAAGGGCCGCCTCGACAAGCGCGAGGACGTGCCCCGGCTCGTCGCCATGGAGCTGATGGTCCCGGACCTGTCCAACGCGGGCACCAACGCGCCGGTGATCCTCACCATCCCGGCCACCAGGGTCACCCCGCCCATGGTCAGCCGGCTCGGCGAGATCCTCAGCCACCACAAGGGCGACAGCGAGGTCCGGATCAAGCTCCAGGGCCCGCGCAAGACCACCGTGCTGCGCCTGGACCGGCACCGGGTCAAGCCCGACCCGGCGTTGTTCGGCGACCTGAAGGTGCTGCTCGGCCCGTCCTGCCTGGCCGGCTGAGCCGCAGGGCGGGCAACCGCGCGGGGACACCGCGCCGATGACGAAGGGGCACACCCTCACCGGGTGCGCCCCTCCTGTGTGCCTGGGCTTCAAATGCCCTTTAGTTGTGGCCGAAGCTCTTCTGCTTCTTACGGGAGACATCAGAAGGGCTGCCCGCGACGCCCGCCATGGAGGACTCGGGTTCCTCCGCCGCCGGACGCTGAGCGCGTTCCGCCGTGTGCTCGGCCTGCGGAGCGCGGTTCTGCGGGCCACCCTGCTTGCGGTTCTTGTTCTTGGCCATGGTGATCTGCCTCCTGAGGGGGATCTAGGGGCCAGGGCCGGGATCAGATTCACATACGCTGACATCAACCGCATGTCGGATAATTACCGTGTGTGACAGGGGTGGTGGGCGAAAGGGCCCTCGGAACGCCACGCCGAAGATCGAGTTCCGGCCGTTAACGCCCGTCCGTTCGGGCAGACTCGAAGGAAGTCCGAAGCAAAGCCTCCCGGGAAGAGGGTGAGTCGCGTGGACCGTTGCATCGTCCTGGTGGACGCCGGGTATCTGCTGGGTGCCGCCGCCAGCCTCCTCGCCGGTGAGCCCTCGCGGTCCCGGATCACCGTCGACCACGCGGCGTTGATCCAGGCCCTGCGCGAACGCGCCGAGTCGGAGACCGAACGCCCGCTGCTGCGCATCTACTGGTTCGACGGCGCGCCCGACCGGGTCCCCCAGCCGGAGCACCGTCGGCTGCGCGTGATGCCCCGGGTCACCGTCCGGCTGGGCGCGCTCACCCGCAGCGACGGACGCTGGGCGCAGAAGGGCGTGGACGCCGCCATGCACGCCGAGCTGACCGAGCTGGCACGCAACCGCGCCTGTTCCGACATCGTCCTGGTCACCGGCGACGGCGACCTGCTGCCCGGGATGATGGCCGCCAAGGAGCACGGCGTCGCCGTCCACCTCTGGGCCGTGCAGGCCGCCGACGGCGACTACAACCAGTCCGAGGACCTCGTCGCGGAGGCCGACGAGCGGCGGGTGCTGGACCGCGCCTGGATCACCCAGGCCGTCCGCGCCAAGGAGCTGACCGGGGTCTGCGCCCCGCCGCCCGCGACCCGCCCCGAGATCGCCGCGATCCTCTCCGCGCCGCTGCCGGACTCCGCGCTCACCGCGGCCGCCGAACGCCCCGCCGACGAGGGCGCCCACCCGCCGGCCGCCGCCGAGCACAGCACCCAGGGCCGGGCGCCCGCTCCCAAGGGCGTGCCCACCCCCAAGGACCTCGCCGCGCTGCGCGCACCCGGCGCGCAGGCCGTGCAGCATCCGACGACCGCGACCCTCAGGTGGTCCTCCGACAAGGGCTGGGTGGACCGGCCGGGAGCGGTCGCCGAGCCGCCCGAGGTCGCCTCCATGCCGACCCTCGCCCAGCTCACCACCGCCGAGCAGCGCTGGGCCGACCGGGAGGAGGACATCACCACCGTCGGCGGCGACCCGTACGAGGTGGGGCAGGTCTTCGCCCGCCGCTGGATCTCCCGGCTCGGCGACCAGCACCACGTGCAGCGGCTGTCCACGATGTATCCGCGCATCCCGCACCGCATCGACGGCGAGCTGCTGCGCTACGCCGCCCGCTTCGGCCTGCTCGCCCACAAGGACGACCAGATCGACGAGCACGACCGTTACGCCATCCGGGCGGGCTTCTGGCGCGAGGTCGACGTCCCGGCGGCCACCGAACAGCACGCGCCCGCCGCCGACTGAAACCCCCGTGGCCGCCCCCGAGGACGGGTAAGGGCCCCCGACCCCGTAGTCTCGTCCTTTGTGAGTACGCGCGCGGCACAGGCACTTCGGTACGACGACGTCGTACGCGTGCGTGGGCTCACCAAGACCTATCCGCCCGTGAAGGGGCGGCGCGGGACACCGGGCACACCCGAGGTGCGGGCCACCGACGAGGTGGCCCTCGAGGTGCGGCGCGGCGAGATCTTCGGGCTGCTCGGGCCGAACGGCGCCGGCAAGTCCACCCTGGTGCGACAGCTCACCGGGCTCCTCCGGCCGGACGCGGGCAGCGTCGAGATCCTCGGGCACGACATCGTCAGGCATCCCCGGCTGGCCGCCCGGATCCTCGCCTACCTGGGGCAGGAGTCCTCCGCCCTGGACGAGCTGACCGTGGCGCTCGCCGCCGAGACCACCGGACGCCTGCGCGGCCTGGACGTCCGGCGGGCCCGGGCCGAGCGGGACGCCGTGCTCGACGAACTCGGTCTCACGCCCCTGGCCGGCCGCGCGCTGAAGAAGCTGTCCGGCGGCCAGCGGCGGCTCGCCTGCTTCGCCGCCGCCCTCGTCGGGGAGCGGCCGCTGCTCGTCCTCGACGAGCCGACCACCGGCATGGACCCGGTGGCCCGGCGCGCGGTGTGGGCGGCCGTGGACCGGCGGCGGGCCGAGCGCGGCACGACCGTGCTGCTCGTCACCCACAACGTCATCGAGGCGGAGACCGTGCTCGACCGGGTCGCCGTCCTGGACCAGGGCCGGGTCATCGCCTGCGACACCCCCGCGGGGCTGAAGGAACAGGTGTCCGGCGAGGTGCGGGTGGAGCTGGTGTGGCGGGACCGGGCGCCGCTGGAGGTGCCCGAGGTGGCCGTACTGCGCGAGCGGGCGACGGAGTCCGGCCGGCGCTGGACGCTCCGCCTCGCTCCCGAGGAGGCCCGGGCCGCGGTCGCCACGGTGACCGGCGGCGCCGCCTTCGCCGCCCTCGACGACTTCACGCTCGCCACGCCCAGCCTGGAGGACGTGTACCTGTCGCTGGGCGGGGCGGCCCGGCAGGGTCTGGTGAAGGCGTGAGCGCGCGGGCCGCGGAATGCGTACGGGTGTGCGCCGGAGCCGTAGGGAAGAGGAGCAGCGCGTCGTGAGTGTCGTACCCGCCGAGGTTCTGCCCGGCGACGCCCGGGGCGTCGCGGAGGCGGCCCGGGGCGCGGCCGGGCTCGGTCCGCCCGCGCGGCTGTGGCCGTCGCTGGTGGCCGTCTACCGGGCGCAGCTCTCCCGGGCCCGGGTGGCCCGTATCCCGCTGCTGTTCGTGGCGACCTTCCAGTCCGTCGGCATCACCGTGATGATGCGCGGCGTCGTGGACAGCGGCGGCGAGGCCCAGTCCGTGGTCGCCGGCTCCTCCGTGCTGGTCGTCGCGTACGTGGCGCTGAACCTGCTGTCGCAGTACTTCGGGCAGCTCCGGGCCAGCGGCGGACTCGACCACTACGCCACGCTGCCGGTGCCGCCGGCGGCGGTGGTGCTGGGCGCGGCGGGCGCGTACGCCTCCTTCACCGTGCCGGGGACGCTGGTGACCGCCGTCTTCGGCTGCGTGCTGTTCGGGCTGCCCCTGTCCAACCTGTGGATCCTGGTGGCCGTGATCCCGCTCGCCGGGGCCGCGCTCGCCGGGCTCGGCGCCGCCTGCGGTCTGCTCGCGCCGCGGCCCGAGCTGGCCACGCTGCTCGGCCAGCTCGGCATGTCGGCGGCCCTGCTGCTGGGCGTGCTGCCCGCCGACCGGATGCCGGAGATCATCCGTCTCGCCCGGGACCTGCTGCCCTCGACCTACGGCGTGGAGGCGTACGCGCGGACCTTCGGGGCGCACCCCGACTGGGCCGTCGTCCTGGCTGACCTGGGGGTGTGCGCGGGTGTCGGAGTGGTCTCGCTGGCCGCGGCGACCTGGGCGTACCGCAGGGCGGCCGTCCGGTGACGCGGCTCACGGAACGA
Source organism: Streptomyces sp. NPDC002386 (assembly GCF_053593175.1). NCBI lineage: Bacteria > Bacillati > Actinomycetota > Actinomycetes > Kitasatosporales > Streptomycetaceae > Streptomyces > Streptomyces sp. NPDC002386. The sequence continues at coordinate 299,731 of NZ_JBSFBX010000008.1, read as the reverse complement.
CCTGGCACGATGGCAGGGTGACCGCACCGCTGACTCCGCCTCCGCCGCCGCACGACGACTCCGCGCACCAGGTCCGGCAGGCTCCGCCCGCCGGGGCTCCCTTCGCGGGCATGTACGAACAGGACGGCCCTGGGATGAAGACCGAAGTGCGGGAGGCCGCGGTGGTCACCGTGGCGGTGACCCTGGGCGGGGTGCTGCTCGGGCTGCTGTGGTGGTGGCTGGCCCCGCACGTGCCGCTGATCGCCGACCACGTCGACAAGAGCTGGGTCGTCTACATCAAGGACACCGAGGGCGAGCAGGCGGTCGGCGTGGACGGGACGTTCACGCTGCTGGGACTGGCCCTCGGGCTGGTCAGCGCGGTCGTGGTGTTCCTGTGGCGACGGCGTGGCGGCGTGCCGCTGGTGGTGGCGCTGGGCCTCGGCGGACTGCTGGGGTCGCTGCTGGCGTGGCGGCTCGGTGTCTGGCTGGGCCCCGAGACCGACGTCATAGCCCACGCCAAGGCTGTGGGGAAGGGCGTGACCTTCTCGGCCCCGCTGAAGCTGGGAGCGAAGGGCGCGCTGCTGGCCTGGCCCCTGGCCGCGCTGCTGGTCCACCTGGGCCTCACGGCGCTCTTCGGCCCCCGTGACCCGGAGGAGCCCTACCCGGCGTGACGCGCCTGGTCCCGGATCCCGGCGCGGAGGATCGGCCGGCCTGACGGCCGGGGGACCCCTGGAACCGGCCCGAGGCGCCGCGGAAGCCGGGTCCGGCCGGTCCGGTCAGTCGCGGCCGATCGGTGCCAGCACCGCTTCCGTGAGCGCGGCCAGGTCCGTCGGCGCGAGTTCGACCTCGAGGCCCCGGCGGCCCGCGGAGACGCAGATGGTGGCGTGGGCCCCTGCCGAGTCGTCCAGGACCGTGCGGAGCCTCTTGCGCTGGCCCAGCGGGGAGATGCCGCCCCGGACATAGCCGGTGGTGCGCTGGGCGAGGACCGGGTCCGCCATGGCCGCCCGCTTGCCGCCCACCGCCGCCGCCAGCGCCTTCAGGTTCAGCGTGCCGGAGACCGGGACCACCGCCACCGTGAGCGCGCCGTCGACGTCGGCCACCAGGGTCTTGAAGACCCGGTCGGGGGAGACGCCCATCGCCTCCGCCGCCTCCTCGCCGTAGGACGGGTGGGCGGGGTCGTGGTCGTAGGCGTGGACGGTGTGCGCCACGCCCGCGGCGGTCAGCGCCACGGTCGCGGGCGTGCCGCCGGACTGCTGCTTCTTGGACTTCTTCGCCATCGGGGTGCCGGGCCTCGGGTTCGGTTCGCTCAGTTCATGCTGGTCGGCGTCCGCGTCAGCTCGAACGCGGGCAGGGACGGCAGACTACGGATGATCGCCGCCTCCGAGCGAAGGAGTTTCAGCTCGTCCCTGAGGCGCGAGGCGGTGTCCGGGGCCTGGAGCAGCCGCTGCTTCGACGGCGTGTCCAGCACCATGGCGGCGGCCACCAGGTAGGAGACCACCGAGGGGTCGTCGGGGAGCTCCGTGCCCGCCAGCGAGCGCTCACGGGCGCCCGCCAGGCGCTTCTGGTACTGGCGGAACGAGCGCAGGACACCCTCGGCCAGCGCGCCCGCCTCGTCGCCGGGGTCCTCGGGGAGCTCCTCCAGCTCAGCCGTCAGGAACGGGCCCGACGCCTCCACGGACAGCAGCCGTACCCGGGTCGTCCCCGTCGCCAGCACCTCGAACGTGCCGTTGTCGCGCTCCCGGATGGTCGCCGCGTCCGCCACACAGCCCACGCCGTGGAACGACTTGAGGGGGTCGGGGCCGAAGCCGGCGGCCGGGCCCCGTTCGGGCTGCGCCGTCGGATCCGGCATGCCCGGAGCGCTCGGTGCCACCTCGTGGCCGTCACGGATCGCCACCGCGGCGAACCGGCGCGGCTCGTCCTCGGGGGTCTTCAACAACTCGCGCATCATGGCGCGATACCGCTCCTCGAAGATGTTCAGGGGCAGCACGAGCCCCGGGAACAACACCGAGTTCAGCGGGAACAGGGGCAGACGGACGGTGGTCACGGCGACCCAGCCTAATGGTCGGCGGCGGGCGCTCGGCCGCGGTGCCCGCCCGGCGGCCGCGGCGGCGTCCTCACCAGCCCGGTGAGGAGGGCCGGCGCAGTGGCCCCGAGGAGTCCCTCGCGCAGCCGCAGGAACTGGCCGAGCGGGTCGTCGGAGAACCGTTCCCAGGGGAACGAGGTGGCGTACGGGCCGATCAGGCCGAGCTGGGTGCGCGCGTCCTCCCACCGGCCCAGCCGGACGAGCAGGTACAGCAGTTTGTTGCGGATCGGGGCGGGCCCCGGGAGGGCGGCCGGGAAGCGGGCGGACAGCGACACCGCCCGGTCGGCCGCCGCGTCCAGCCGCTCGCGCGGCACCTCCGGCCCGCAGTCGTCGTTCAGATAGCCGAAGGCCGCCCGGGCCGGCAGCGCCTGGACCAGCGAGCCGGCCGGGGCGTCCTGCGCGGCGAGGTCGGCGAAGTCGAAGCACTCGCGGTGCGAGCCGTGCCAGAAGGTCCCCAGATACCGCAGGGCGGCCACGTGGCAGCCGTAGTGGTGCGGGGCACGCCGGATCGCCGCCTCCCACAGCTCCTCGAAGTAGCGGTGGCCGGCCCGGGAACCACGCGCGTGGTCGAGGGCGATCCGCCAGGGCACCGGGTCGCGGTCGTCGGCGCGCGCGGCGGCCGTGATCAGCGGGCTCACCTCGCGCAGCAGCTCGGCGCGTGCCGGTGAGGGCCAGGCGCGGTCCACCGCGAGCTGGGCCGCGACCACAGCGGCGTCGGGGTCGCCGGGGGCCGCCGTCCGCCAGGCCTCGAACCACTCGGGGCGGGAGCGGGCGAAGGCCGCGAGCCCCCTGGTGTGGCGGTCCCGGTCCTCCCACTGGCCGGCCGCGCGCGTGGCGGCGAGCAGTGCGGAGGCCGCGCCGTACTCGCCCCGGGCGGCCGCGACCAGCGCGGGCGAGAGGTGGTCGTCGGGCGCGTCGAGGACGGCCTCGAATGCGCCCTGGGGCGGGGCGGAGGGGGTCGAGGCACGTCGTGTCGTCCGGGTGGGGCGGAGGAACGCCGGCAGCAGAGCCATGGTGTCGACCATTGAAAGACCGCAGGTCGGGAGAGCGCCAGAGGGTCCGGCCAAGTCAGGAAAGGTTGTACGACATAAGGTCAAGGACGGGCAAAGGGTGACGGTTCAACCATGGGGATGTACCTGCCGGTGAGCTGCGGGGTGTGAACCGTGTGCCGTGAGCCGTCGCTCGCGAGCCCCGGGCCGCCCGGCCGTCAGCTCCGCCGCAGCAGCCGGGTCGCCCCCGCCGCCACGGTGGTCGCGAGTATCCAGCCCATGATGATCATCACCGCGGACAGCCACTGCCAGCCGCCGCGGAGCTGCCACTGGCCGACCTGGCCCAGGTCGATCACCGGCAGCAGCAGGTCCAGCGCGAACAGGGCGGGGCTCCAGGACGGATGCTCGCCCGGGTCCACCGGCGGGTGCTCGGCGTGCGCGAAGGCGAGCGTGCCCGCCGCCCACAGCACCGCCATCCACACCGCCGCCCGGCCCGGCCGGTAGCCGTAGGCCACGGCCCAGTCCTGCATGTAGCCCCAGACCTTGCCCGCCGGCGGCAGCGTCTCGCGGCGCCGGCGCTGCTTGGCGAGCAGCACCTCGCGCGCGTCCTCGTCCTCCCCGGCCGCGCGCAGCACCGACGCCAGCCGCTCGTACGGCTCCGGGTTGTACTCGGCGGTCGCCGCCGCCACCCAGTCGAGCCGCCGGGTCAGCGGGAACGGGCCGCGCGGGACCAGGCTCTCGTAGGTGAAGCCGCCCATATGCAGGCTGCCCGGGCCCGGCCAGCTCCCCGCGCGGTCCACCAGGATGGCGATCCGCGCGCCGGACAGCTTCACCTGCCCGCGCTGCGGCCGGTCGCCCAGGAACCGCAGCTCCGGCGTCTGCACCCGGCGCAGCGACAGGTCCTGGTCGTCGGTGAGCAGGAACCGGGCCCGCTCCAGGTCCACGGCGTCCCCGAACCGGCCGTCGTCCAGCCGCACCCCGCCCTGGCACTCGAAGCGCTGGATCCGCGTCCCGCGCGCCGGGGTCGTCCCGCTGAGCAGCGGATTGCCCACCCCCGCCGGGGTCAGGTACAGGGTGCGCCCCACCGTCAGCTGGGGGGCGTTCAGGGCCAGACGCGCGTACGGATTGGCCAGTTTCGCCCCCCGCAGGCTCAGCGAGCCCCCGACCTGGGCGCCGCGCAGGCTCAGCTCGCCGTGCGACTCCAGCAGCTCCGCCTGCAGGTCCTGGCCGACGTTCATGCCGTCCGCCGCGATGGAGCGGCCGCTGCGGTCCCGGTGGACGACGGCCTGGTTCAGCAGCAGGTCCGTCCCGATGTGCGCGTCGGTCAGCCGCACCCCGTTCTGGAAGCGGCAGCGCGGCAGGTGCAGGTCACCCTCCGTGGTGACCCGGGCCGCCTCCAGCCGGGGCAGCGCGCAGTTCACCAGGCGCACGGTCGTGAAGCGGGCCTCCGGGAGCAGCACCTGGTCGTCGAAGCGGCAGCCGCGCATCTCCACGTACGGCATGACCGTGCCGCCCGCCAGCTCCAGGGTGCCGGTGATCCGCACACCGGCCAGCTTCAGCGCGGACACCCGCCCCGCGAGCGCGGGCGGCCCGTCCAGCAGCAGCCAGCAGACGAAGCGCGCCCTGACACTGCGCTCCGGACCCCAGGGATGGCCGCCGTGCGGATCGTCCACCACCGCGTCCCCGCTGCTCAGGTCGTACACACTGCCGTTGCGGAAGGCCTGCCACATGCCGGCCTCGGCCGCGCTCAGGCCCTCCGGCAGATCCCCGGCGTTGCTGCCGGACCCCTCGGTCACCGCTCTTTCCTTCTTCCCCGAACGCTGACAATTCGTCTGCCCCGTACACCCGTTCATGCCCGCTGGGTGACGCCCGGCACACTAGACGTGAAGGTGATCTTCCACGTTCCGGCCACGTTCTGTATCAGCCATTGATACGCGCGGACGGCTACGGACGCGGGTCTGAGAGAATTGAGTACGTGATCTCCCGAATCGATCTGCGCGGCGACGCCCTCCCCGAGGGCCCCGCCCTGCGCGACCTGCTGCCCCGAGCCGACTTCGACGTCTCGGCCGCCCTGGAGAAGGTGCGTCCGATCTGCGAGGCCGTGCATCATCGGGGCGACGCGGCGCTGATCGACTTCGCCGAGAAGTTCGACGGAGTGCGACTGGAATCCGTCCGTGTCCCGGCCCGGGCGCTGACCGAGGCCCTCGAGACCCTCGACCCGGCCGTGCGCGCCGCCCTGGAGGAGTCGATCCGCCGGACCCGGCTGGTCCACCGCGCGCAGCGCCGTACGACGCACACGACCCAGGTCGTGCCCGGCGGCTCCGTGACCGAGAAGTGGGTGCCGGTCGAGCGCGTCGGGCTGTACGCGCCCGGCGGCCGCTCCGTCTACCCCTCGTCCGTGATCATGAACGTGGTCCCGGCGCAGGAGGCCGGAGTCGGGTCGATCGCGCTCGCCTCCCCGGCGCAGGCCGAGTTCGGCGGTCTCCCGCACCCGACGATCCTCGCCGCGTGCGCGCTGCTCGGCGTGGACGAGGTCTACGCGGCCGGCGGCGCCACCGCCGTCGCGATGTTCGCGCACGGCACCGAGTCCTGCCCGCCCGCCGACATGGTCACCGGCCCCGGCAACATCTGGGTCGCCGCCGCCAAGCGCTACTTCACCGGCAAGATCGGCATCGACGCCGAGGCCGGCCCGACCGAGATCGCGATCCTCGCGGACGACACCGCCGACCCGGCCCACGTCGCCTCGGACCTGATCAGCCAGGCCGAGCACGACCCGCTCGCGGCGGCCGTGCTGGTCACCGACTCGACCGAGCTGGCCGACGCGGTCGAGAAGGAACTGGAGCCGCAGGTGGCGGCCACCAAGCACATCGAGGACCGCATCCGCCCGGCCCTGGCCGGCAAGCAGTCCGCGATCGTCCTCGTGGACGGCGTCGAGGAGGGCCTGCGGGTGGTCGACGCGTACGGCGCCGAGCACCTGGAGATCCAGACCGCCGACGCCGCCGCGATCGCCGACCGGGTGAAGAACGCCGGCGCCGTCTTCATCGGCCCCTGGGCGCCCGTCTCGCTGGGCGACTACGCGGCCGGCTCCAACCACGTCCTGCCCACCGGCGGCTGCGCCTGCCACTCCTCCGGCCTGTCCGTGCAGTCCTTCCTGCGCGGCATCCACATCGTCGACTACACGAAGGACGCGCTGGCCGAGGTCGCGCATCACGTGGTCACGCTGGCGGAGGCGGAGGACCTGCCCGCGCACGGCGCGGCGGTCAAGGCGAGGTTCGGCTGGAAGGTACCCGAGAGCAAGTGACCGGCATCGACGATCTGCCCGTACGGGACGAGCTGCGCGGCAAGTCCCCCTACGGAGCGCCCCAGTTGGACGTCCCGGTACGGCTGAACACCAACGAGAACCCCTACCCGCTGCCCGAACCGCTGGTCGAGCGGATCGTGGAGCGGGTCCGGGAGGCCGCCCGCGACCTGAACCGCTACCCCGACCGGGACGCGGTCCAGCTCCGCACCGAGCTGGCCAAGTACCTGACGGACACCGGCAAGTACCCGCTCGGCATCGAGAACGTCTGGGCGGCCAACGGCTCCAACGAGGTCATCCAGCAACTGCTGCAGACCTTCGGCGGACCGGGCCGCACCGCCATGGGCTTCGAGCCGTCGTACTCGATGCACGCGCTCATCGCGCGCGGCACCGGCACCGGCTGGATCTCCGGGCCCCGCGGCGAGGACTTCGGGATCGACCTCGCCGCCGCCCGGCGCACCATCGCCGAGCACCGCCCCGACGTCGTCTTCGTCACCACCCCCAACAACCCCACCGGCAACGCCGTTCCGCCCGAGACGGTCCTCGGGCTGTACGAGGCGGCCCAGGAGGCCAAGCCGTCCATGGTGATCGTGGACGAGGCCTACATCGAGTTCAGCCACGGCGCGTCGCTGCTGCCGCTGCTGGCGGGCCGGCCCCACCTGGTCGTCTCGCGCACCATGTCGAAGGCGTTCGGCGCCGCCGGACTGCGCCTCGGCTACCTCGCCGCCGACCCGGCGGTCGTGGACGCCGTGCAGCTCGTCCGGCTGCCGTACCACCTGTCGGCGATCACCCAGGCGACCGCCCTGGCCGCCCTGGAGCACACCGGCACCCTGCTGGGCTACGTCGAGCAGCTGAAGTCCGAGCGGGACCGGCTGGTCGCCGAGCTGCGCGCGATCGGCTTCGAGGTGATCGAGTCCGACGCGAACTTCGTGCAGTTCGGCCGCTTCGACAGCGCCCACGAGGCCTGGCGGAAGATCCTCGACCGGGGCGTGCTGGTCCGGGACAACGGCGTACCGGGATGGCTGCGGGTGTCCGCCGGCACCCCGGAGGAGAACGACGCGTTTCTCGACGCGGTCCGTGAGTTGCAGAAGGAGACCCAGTCATGAGCCGCGTCGGACGCGTGGAGCGCACCACCAAGGAGACCTCGGTACTGGTCGAGATCGACCTCGACGGCACCGGCAGGACCGACATCGCCACCGGCGTCGGCTTCTACGACCACATGCTCGACCAGCTCGGCCGGCACGGTCTGTTCGACCTGACCGTGAAGACCGACGGCGACCTGCACATCGACTCCCACCACACCATCGAGGACACCGCCCTCGCGCTGGGCGCCGCCTTCAAGCAGGCCCTCGGCGACAAGGTGGGCATCTACCGCTTCGGCAACTGCACGGTCCCGCTGGACGAGTCCCTCGCCCAGGTCACCGTCGACCTCTCCGGCCGCCCCTACCTCGTGCACACCGAGCCCGAGAACATGGCGCCGATGATCGGCGAGTACGACACCACGATGACGCGGCACATCCTGGAGTCCTTCGTCGCCCAGGCGCAGATCGCCCTGCACGTGCACGTGCCCTACGGCCGCAACGCGCACCACATCGTGGAGTGCCAGTTCAAGGCGCTCGCCCGGGCGCTCCGCTACGCCTCCGAGCGCGACCCGCGCGCGGCCGGCATCCTCCCGTCGACGAAGGGCGCGCTGTAACCCCATGACCGGTCTGTCCACCGTCCTGATCGTCGTCGGCCTCTTCCTGGTCGGCGGCATCATCTCCTTCGCCAAGCAGAAGATGCCCACCAGCCTCATCGTGCTGCTCTCGATCGGTGCCGCGATGTGCCTGGTCGCGGGCGTCATGCGGCTGGAGGTGTGGAATTGAGCGGCAAGAGGGTCGTCGTCTTCGACTACGGCTTCGGCAACGTCCGCTCCGCAGAGCGGGCGCTCGCGCGCGTGGGGGCCGACGTCGAGATCACCCGCGACTTCGACAAGGCGATGAACGCCGACGGCCTGCTGGTGCCGGGCGTCGGCGCGTTCGCCGCGTGCATGCAGGGCCTGCGCGCGGCCCGCGGTGACTGGGTCGTCGACCGCCGGCTGTCCGGCGGCCGTCCGGTCATGGGCATCTGCGTCGGCATGCAGATCCTCTTCGCGCGCGGCATCGAGCACGGCGTGGAGGCCGAGGGCCTCGACGAGTGGCCCGGCACGGTCGCGCCGCTGGAGGCCGACGTCGTGCCCCACATGGGCTGGAACACCGTCGACGCCCCGGAGGACTCCGAGCTGTTCGCCGGCCTCGACGAGGAAGCCCGCTACTACTTCGTGCACTCCTACGCCGTCCACGACTGGGCCCTGGAGACGAACAACCCGCTGATCGCGGCCCCCAGGGTCACCTGGTCCACGCACGGCAGGCCCTTCGTGGCGGCGGTGGAGAACGGGGCCCTGTGGGCCACCCAGTTCCACCCCGAGAAGTCCGGCGACGCCGGCGCCCAGCTCCTCACCAACTGGATCGGAACCCTGTAGACCATGGCCAAGCTCGAACTCCTCCCCGCCGTCGACGTCCGCGACGGCCAGGCCGTGCGCCTCGTGCACGGCGAGTCCGGGACCGAGACCTCCTACGGCTCCCCGCTGGAGGCCGCCCTCGCCTGGCAGCGCTCCGGCGCCGAGTGGCTGCACCTGGTCGACCTCGACGCCGCCTTCGGCACCGGCGACAACCGGGAGCTGATCGGCGAGGTCGCCAGGGCGATGGACATCAAGGTGGAGCTGTCCGGCGGCATCCGCGACGACGACACCCTCGCCGCGGCCCTGGCCACCGGCTGCACCCGCGTCAACCTCGGCACGGCCGCGCTGGAGACCCCGGAGTGGGTCGCCAAGGTCATCGCCGAGCACGGCGACCGGATCGCGGTCGGCCTGGACGTGCGCGGCACGACCCTGCGCGGCCGCGGCTGGACCCGGGACGGCGGCGACCTCTACGAGACGCTGGCGCGCCTCGACAAGGAGGGCTGCGCCCGCTACGTCGTCACCGACATCGCCAAGGACGGCACCCTGCAGGGCCCGAACCTGGAGCTGCTGAGGAACGTCTGTGCCGCCACCGACCGCCCGGTCGTGGCCTCCGGCGGCGTGTCGTCCCTGGACGACCTCCGCGCCATCGCCGAGCTGGTACCTCTCGGTGTCGAGGGCTCCATCGTCGGGAAGGCCCTGTACGCGAAGGCGTTCACCCTGGAAGAGGCACTGGAGGCAGTGGCGTCATGACATCCGAGACCGTGCGGCGCGTGCAGAGCGGAAGTCCCTGGGAAGAGAGCTTCGGATTCGCGCGCGCCGTCGCGGCGGGTGACCGGGTGCTGGTGGCCGGCACGACGTCCTTCAAGGGCACCGTGCTGTACGGGGAGGGCGACCCCTACGAACAGGCCAAGGTGGCCTTCACCAGCGCCCTCGAGGCGATCGGTGAGTTCGGCCTCGGTATCGCGTCCGTGCTGCGGACCCGGATGTACCTGACCCATGTGCGGGACGTGGACGCGGCGGGCCGCGCCCACAAGGAGCTCTTCGACTCCGTCCGCCCGGCCTCGACCCTGCTGGTCGTGGAGGGCTTCGTCGACCCGCGCATCCTGGTCGAAGTGGAACTAGAGGCATTCAGAGGAGCCGTGACCTCATGACCCTGGCGGTCCGAGTCATCCCCTGCCTGGACGTGGACAACGGCCGGGTCGTCAAGGGCGTCAACTTCCAGAACCTGCGCGACGCGGGCGACCCCGTCGAGATGGCCAAGGTGTACGACGCCGAGGGCGCCGACGAGCTGACGTTCCTGGACATCACCGCGTCCTCCGGCGACCGGGAGACCACCTACGACGTGGTGCGCCGCACCGCCGAGCAGGTCTTCATCCCGCTGACGGTCGGCGGCGGCGTCCGCACCGCGGAGGACGTGGACAGGCTGCTGCGGGCCGGCGCGGACAAGGTGGGCGTGAACACCGCGGCCATCGCCCGCCCCGAACTGATCCGGGAGATCGCGGAGCGGTTCGGCCGGCAGGTCCTGGTGCTGTCGGTGGACGCGCGCCGCACCGAGGGCGGCGCCTTCGAGGTGACCACCCACGGCGGCCGCAGGGGCACCGGCATCGACGCCGTCGAGTGGGCCCACCGCGCGGCCGAGCTGGGCGCCGGGGAGATCCTGCTCAACTCCATGGACGCCGACGGCACCAAGGACGGCTACGACCTGGAGATGATCGCCGCGGTCCGCAAGCACGTCACCGTCCCGGTGATCGCCTCCGGCGGCGCCGGCCGGCTGGCGGACTTCCCGCCGGCCGTCGACGCGGGTGCGGACGCGGTCCTGGCGGCCTCCGTCTTCCACTTCGGCGACCTGCGCATCGGTGAGGTCAAGCAGACCCTGCGGGAGGCGGGCCACCCCGTGCGGTGACGCCTTCCCGAACACCCGGCCCCGGCCGCCCGACGAGGCAGCCGGGGCTTTCTCATGGCCGGGACCCCGCTTTCCCCGCAGATGCGAAAGAGAAGTTGCGCAACATTCATTGTGCAATTTTTCTTTCACATCTAGAGTCGGAGACATGACAGCCAAGGGGAGCCGTCCCATCACGGACGTGGGCACGCTGAAGGCACTGGCCCACCCGCTGCGGATGAAGCTGTACCGAGCCCTGTGCGTGGCCGACAAGGCGACCGCGTCGCACCTCGCCGACCAGGTCGACGAGGCCGTCTCGCTGGTCAGCTACCACCTGCGCAAGCTCGCCGAGCACGGCCTCATCGAGGAGGCCCGGCCGCAGAGCGCGGACGGCCGGGAACGCTGGTGGCAGCCCTCCTCCGAGGGCGTGAGCATCCGTGACAAGGACTTCCGGGACGCACCCGAGACGGCGGCAGCGCACCTGGCGGCGACCCGGCTCTTCCACGACCAGCGCACCGACCTCTACCGCCGCTACCTCGACGAACGGCCCACGTGGAGCGCCGAGTGGAACGCGGCCGCGGCCGACAGCGAGTCCCTGCTCCGCCTCACCGCGCCCGAACTGCGCGAACTGCAGGACGAACTGCTCGCACTGATCCGCCGGTACGACGAGTCGGGCCGGTCCGCCGAAGCCGACGGCGAGACCGAAGGGCGCGAGCACGTCGCGCTGCACGTGTACGGATTCCCGTTCCGCGTCTGAGAAGGGCCCCGCCGTGACCGAAACGCTCATACCCCCGGCCTCCGCCACCGAGGACCGCCCCGCCCACCGCGACTCCAACGTGCTGCGCTGGCTCGGCGCCTACACCGCCTCCATGCTCGGCGACAGCGTCTACTACATCGCCCTGTCCTGGGCCGCCGTCCAGGCCGGCACCCCCGCGCAGGCCGGTGTCGTGATGTCCGTCAGCGCGCTGCCCAGGGCCGTGCTGATGCTCGGCGGGGGAGTGCTCGCCGACCGGCTCGGCCCGCGCCGCGTCGTCATCGGCAGCGACGCCGTGCGCTGCGCGGCCGTCCTCGCGGTGGCCGCCCTGCTGTTCCTCACCGGCCCCGGCCTGTGGCCGCTCGCGCTGCTGGCCCTGCTCTTCGGCACCGTCGACGCCGTGTTCATGCCCGCCGTGGGCGCCCTCCCGGCCAGGATCACCGGCAAGGGACAGCTCGCCCGCGTGCAGGGCATGCGCGGCCTCGCCATCCGCTGCGCGGGCGTCGCCGGCGCCCCGCTCGGCGGACTCGGCGTGGCCCTGGGCGGCGCGCCGGCCGCCTTCGCCCTCGCCGGACTGCTGATCGCCGTCTCCGTACCGCTTCTGATCTCCGTGCGCCTGCGCCCCCTGCCCGGCGACGACAAGGCCGGCGCCCCGCGCACCACCGCCTGGGCCGATCTGGCCGGCGGCCTGCGCTACATCCGCGGCCACCGCGTCCTCGCCCCGCTCATGCTCGCCATCGCCCTCGGCGACTTCGGCTTCGTCGGCCCGCTCAACGTCGGCCTGACCCTGCTCGCCGACCGGCGCGGCTGGGGCGCCGCCGGCATGGGCTGGGTGCTCGCCGGATTCGGCGCCGGAGCGGGCGCCGCCTCGCTGCTGCTCGCCGTGCGGGGCCGGGTGCCGCGCGCGGGACTGGTCGCCGGCTGGGCGATCCTCGCCGGCTCGGTCGCCATCGGCGCCCTCGCGTACGTGCCCCAGCTCGTCGGGGCGGTCGGCATCGCCCTGCTCATCGGGCTGCTGGCCGGGCTCAGCGGGGTGCTGTGCGGAGCCCTGCTGCAGACGCTGACCGACCCCGCCTACCTGGGCCGGGTCACCGCCGTCGCCAGTGTGGTCAGCCTCGGCCTGGCCCCGCTGAGCATGCCCTTCGCCGCCGCCGCCATCGGGGCCTTCGGTCTCGGCCCGGTGTTCGTGACCAGCGCCGCGGTCTGCGGACTCGGCGGGGTGGTCGCCCTGGCCGTCTCCGGGCTGCGCCGAGCCGAACTGCCCCGCTGACGCTCACACCCTCGGCTGAGTGAGCTGCACCAGGTTGCCGACCGAGTCGTCGAACACCGCCGCGAGCACCGGGCCCTGTTCCCGCGGGGGATGCGGGAACCGCACACCGAGCCCGCGCAGCCGCTCGTACTCCGCCGGCAGGTCGTCCACGGAGAAGACGATGCACGGGATCCCCGCCTCGTAGAGCGCCGTGCGGTACGGCTCCGCGATCGGGCCCTGCCCGGGCTCCAGCAGCAACTGGAGGTCCGGCTGGGCCCCCTCGCGCGCCCCCACCGTGACGAAGGGCGTACCGCCTCCCGGATCCATGTGCAGCCGGGTCTCGAACCCCAGGACCTCCGTGTAGAAGGCGTGCGCCTTCGCCACGTCGTCCACGAACACACTGGTCATCGCGACCTTGATCATGCGGCGCCTCCCGGATGCCCGGTCCCGGATCCCACGGTCCCGAAAGGCCCGGCTTCAGAAGCCGAGCTGCTTCGACTCGTGCAGGGTGGCGATCGCGTTCTCGTCGCCGTCCAGCTCCACCTTCGCCTCGCTCTGCCGGCCGAAGGCGAACATCAGCAGCTCCGAGGGCTCACCGGTCACCGTCACCACCGGCACACCCCGGTGCGCCACCGCCGTCTGGCCGTCCGGGCGGCGCAGCACCAGACCGGTCGGCACGCCCCGGCCCAGCAGCCGGGCGGTGCGCTCCAGACGCGACCACAGGGCGTCCTGGAACACCGTGTCCAGCTCGCGCGGGCTCCACTCCGGCTGGGCCCGGCGCACGTCCTCGGTGTGCACGTAGAACTCGACCGTGTTGGCGGCCTCGTCGACCTGCTTGAGCTGGAACGGCGAGAAGCGCGGCGGACCGGTCCGGATGAGCTGGATCAGCTCCTCGAAGGGCTTCGCGGCGTACTCGGCCAGCACCTTCTCCAGGCGGGAGGCCAGCGGCTTGATCAGCGCGCCACCCGCCGCGTCCGGGCGGCGCTCGCGCACCACCACGTGCGCGGCCAGGTCCCGGGTCCGCCAGCCCTCGCAGAGGGTGGGGGCGTCCGGCCCGACGGTTTCCAAGAGGTCGGCGAGCAGGAGCCGTTCACGCTTGGCGAAGGTCGACATGGAGTCAGCCTACGACTCCGTAACCGGTCCGCCCACCCGTCACCCCGCCACCCGGGCCCGTCCCGGATGCCGTCCACCGACCGCCCATCCCCTGGACAGGAACCCAAAACCGTCCGGCCCACGCGGCACAATGGCACCCATGACCAGCTCTCTCGCCCCCGAGATCGCCGCGCGCCTGAAGCGCAGCGCCGACGGACTCCTCCCGGCCATCGCCCAGCAGTACGACACCGGCGAGGTGCTCATGCTCGGCTGGATGGACGACGAGGCGCTGCACCGCACGCTGACCACCGGCCGCTGCACCTACTGGTCGCGCAGCCGCCAGGAGTACTGGGTCAAGGGAGACACCTCCGGCCACGTCCAGTGGGTGAGGTCGGTCGCCCTGGACTGCGACGCCGACACCGTGCTGGTCAAGGTCGACCAGGTCGGCGCCGCCTGCCACACCGGCGCCCGGACCTGCTTCGACGAGGACGTCCTGTTCCGGGACGACTCCGGCGCGAGCGCCCCGCAGGGCCGCCCGGCGACCGCTGGTCAGTAGGGTCTGCCGCCATGGACCTCGAGACCTTCCGCAAGCTCGCCACCGACCGGCGTGTCATCCCGGTCACCCGCAAGCTCCTCGCCGACGGCGACACCCCGGTCGCGCTCTACCGCAAGCTCGCCGCCGAACGCCCCGGCACCTTCCTGCTGGAGTCCGCGGAGAACGGGCGCTCCTGGTCCCGCTACTCCTTCGTCGGCGTGCGCTCCGCGGCCACCCTCACCACCGTCGACGGCCAGGCGCACTGGCTCGGCACCCCGCCCGTCGGCGTCCCCGTCGACGGCGACCCGCTCGCCGCCCTGCGCGCCACCGTCCAGACCCTGCACACCCCGCACCAGGAGGGCATGCCGCCCTTCACCGGCGGCATGGTCGGCTACCTCGGCTACGACATCGTCCGCCGCCTGGAGAAGATCGGCCCCGGCGAGCGCGACGACCTCGGGCTGCCCGAGCTGACCATGCTCCTCACCAGCGACCTCGCCGTCATGGACCACTGGGAGGGGTCGGTCCTGCTGATCGCCAACGCGATCAACCACAACGACCTCGAGACCGGCGTCGACGAGGCCCACGCCGACGCGGTGGCCCGCCTCGACGCCATGGAGGCCGACCTCGGCCGCGCGGTCGCCCAGCCCCCGGCGGTGCTGCCGCCCTCGGAGCTGCCCGAGTACACCGCCCGCTGGGGCGGCCCCGACTTCCGGGCGGCCGTCGAGGACGTCAAGGAGCGCATCCGCGCGGGCGAGGCCTTCCAGGTCGTGCCCTCGCAGCGCTTCGAGACCCCGTGCACGGCGAGCGCGCTCGACGTCTACCGGGTCCTCAGGGCCACCAACCCCTCGCCGTACATGTACCTGTTCCGCTTCGACGGGTTCGACGTCGTCGGCTCGTCCCCCGAGGCGCTGGTGAAGGTCGAGGACGGGCGCGCGATGGTCCACCCCATCGCCGGCACCCGGCACCGCGGCGCCACCCCGCAGGAGGACCAGGCCCTCGCCGACGAACTGCTCGCCGACCCCAAGGAACGCGCCGAGCACCTGATGCTGGTCGACCTCGGCCGCAACGACCTCGGCCGGGTCTGCGAGCCCGGCTCGGTGGAGGTCGTCGACTTCATGTCCATCGAGCGCTACTCGCACGTCATGCACATCGTCTCCACGGTGACCGGCCGGGTCGCCGAGGGCCGGACCGCCTTCGACGTGCTGACCGCCTGCTTCCCGGCGGGCACCCTCTCCGGCGCACCCAAGCCCCGCGCCATGCAGATCATCGACGAGCTCGAACCGTCCCGGCGCGGCCTGTACGGCGGCTGCGTCGGCTACCTCGACTTCGCGGGCGACTCCGACACCGCGATCGCCATCCGCACGGCCCTGCTCCGCGACGGGACCGCCCACGTCCAGGCCGGGGCGGGCATCGTCGCCGACTCCGACCCGGCCGCCGAGGACCAGGAGTGCCGGAACAAGGCCGCCGCGGTGCTGCGGGCGGTGCACACGGCCAACCGACTGGGCGGTTAGAGCGCCCGTGCCGAACCCCGGGTGACGCCTCACCCGGGGTTCAGGCGATAGTGGAGTACGTGACTGCCGTACCTCACCCCCGTTCCGAAGCCGCCGCACCCAGCCGGTCCGGCCGGCGGAGCCTCGCCGTGGCCCTGCTGTCCGGCGCGCTCGGCGCGGCCGTGACCCTGCTCGCGAGCCGGCAGCGCTGGTCGGAGGGCACCGCCACGGTGGCCGGCGGCGCGTTCCCGCTGACCGCCAAGGGCAGCGACGTCACCGGCGTCCCCGCGGCCCTGGCCATAGTGGGGCTGGCCGCGCTCGTCGCCGTCTTCGCCGTCCGCCGGGCCGGCCGCCTCGCCGTCGCCGCGCTGCTCGCGCTCAGCGGCGCCGGCATCGTCGCCGCCGCGTTCGCCGGGGCCTCCGACAGTTCCGCGCTGGACGAGGAGGCCGCCCGGACCACCGGCGACACCTCGGCCGCGGTCACCGCCCTGTCGCACACCGGCTGGCCCTACGTCGCCGCCGCCGGCGGCCTGCTGATCCTGCTCGCCGGCGTGCTGGCGCTGCGCTACGGAGCCCGCTGGCCCGCGATGTCCGGCCGCTACGAGCGCGGCTCGGACCGTCCGCGCCGCAAGGCCGGGCCGCCGGCCGACCCGGAGCGCCCCGAGGAGATCTGGAAGGCCCTGGACCGCGGCGAGGACCCCACCGGCGCCTGAGCTCGCGCCCGCACCCGGCCGGATGTGGCGAACCAGACGCCACCCCCGCGTCCGGCACGCGCGTGCGTACGGGACAATGGACGAAGAGCGCCCGGCTCGGACGGTGACGCGCTCGCAACCGTACGGACACGTACTTCGACACGTACAAACAACGAGGAGCAAGTCATGGCGGGCAGCAGCCACGGTCACACCCCGGCCGCCTGGACCGGCGTCATCATCGCCTTCATCGGTTTCTGCGTCGCGGGTGCCTTCATGGTGATGGCCCAGCCGGTCGGCTTCTGGGCCGGCATGGTGATCGTGCTCCTCGGCGGCGTCGTCGGCGCCGCCATGCGCGCCATGGGCCTCGGCCAGCACAAGCGCACCCGGACCGCCCCGCACGGCGGCCACGTCACGAGCCGCGAGCCGGCCGGCGCCGAGGGCTGAGCCCGCCGCAGCGCACCCGCGAGGGGCGGCCCCACCACATCCGGTGGGGCCGCCCCTCGCGCGCGTGCGGCGCGCGTGCGGGGCAGAATGCCGACGTGAACCCCGACAGCGGCATCGCCCCGCGCACCACCCCCGCCACCCGCTGGAACCGGCTCGTCGTCCCGGTCGGTGTCCTCGCGGCCGTCGCCGGGGCCTTCGCGTACGTGGGCAGCGTCGACCCCAACGAGCCCGGCCACTACCCGGTGTGCCCGCTCTACGGCCTGACCGGCCTGTACTGCCCCGGCTGCGGCGGACTGCGCAGCGCCCACGCCTTCGTCCACGGCGACCTCCTCACGGCCCTGCACGACAACGCGGCGGGGGTGGCCGCCTACCTCGGCTTCGCGGTGCTGTGGACCGTCTGGGTGGTGCGCGCGGCGCGCGGCCGGGCGGCGCGGTTCGAACCGGGCCGGGTCCCGATGTGGACCGCCGGCGCGCTGCTGCTGGTGTTCACCATTGTCCGGAACCTGCCGTTCGGCGGCTGGCTGCATCCCTGACCCCGCGGCGGACGTCCAGGTCGTGGGACCGCCGTCCACCGGATGCGAGGCCTCGGCCGTCCTCCGGATACCATCGCAGTGACCACAGGTTTCGGAACCTGAAGGAACGACCGTCTGAAAGGGGGCCGCTCGCGTGAGTGTGCTCGACGAGATCATCGACGGAGTCCGTGCCGACCTCGCGGAGCGGCAGGCGCGCGTCAGCCTCGACGAGCTCAAGGAGCGCGCGGCGAAGGCCCGCCCCGCCAAGGACGGGGTGGCCGCGCTCAAGGGCGACGGCGTCAAGGTCATCTGTGAGGTCAAGCGCTCCAGCCCCTCCAAGGGCGCGCTGGCCGCGATCGCCGACCCGGCCGGGCTCGCGGCGGACTACGAGGCGGGCGGCGCCGCCGTCATCTCGGTCCTCACCGAGGAGCGCCGTTTCGGCGGCTCGCTGGCCGACCTGGAGGCGGTCCGCGCGCGCGTGGACATCCCGGTCCTGCGCAAGGACTTCATCGTCACGTCGTACCAGCTCTGGGAGGCTCGCGCCTACGGCGCCGACCTCGCGCTGCTGATCGTCGCCGCCCTGGACCAGCCGGCCCTGGAGTCGCTGATCGAGCGCGCCGTCTCCATCGGCCTCACCCCGCTGGTCGAGGTGCACGACGAGGACGAGGTCGAGCGGGCGGTGGACGCGGGCGCCCGGGTCATCGGCGTCAACGCGCGCAACCTGAAGACCCTGCGGGTCGACCGCGGGACGTTCGAGCGGGTCGCCCCGGAGATCCCCGACCACCTCGTCAAGGTCGCCGAGTCCGGAGTGCGCGGGCCGCACGACCTGATCGCCTACGCCAACGCCGGCGCCGACGCGGTGCTGGTCGGCGAGTCCCTGGTCACCGGCCGCGACCCCAAGGCCGCCGTGTCCGACCTGGTCGCCGCCGGCGAGCACCCCGCGCTCCGGCACGGGCGGGGCTGACCTCCGGATAGGCTGGCCCCGATGACTCCTCCGATCACCCCGGCGACGCGGGACGCCTACGCCCGCCTCGCCCGCGGCTGCCGGCCCCGCGGCTGCCGTGCCCCCGCGCGGCGGGTGCACGGGCGGCGGGTCCGCTACGTGATCGGGGACGAGCCCGGACAGGTGAACGGCATGCGATGGCGTCGCTCCGCGTGCGCTTCACCCGCGGTGAGCTGAGCCGCGTCTCCTTGTGAACGCCGGTTCACCGGCCCGGTCCCTCCCGGCCGCCCGGGGGCTTCCGTCCCCGGACCCCCGCCTCCGCACACCCACCCACCGACTCGGGTGCTGTGGGAGACACCGCTGAGGGCAGCGCGCGCGTACTCGTACCCCAAGTCCGGCAACCCGGGGCCCAGCCCCTGCGAGGTATCCGTATGCCCAGCGAGTTCTTCATTCCCGATCCCACCGGCCAGGTGCCCAGCGCCGAAGGCTACTTCGGCGCGTTCGGCGGCAAGTTCATCCCGGAGGCGCTCGTCGCCGCCGTGGACGAGGTCGCCGTCGAGTACGACAAGGCCAAGGCCGACCCCGAGTTCGCCCGTGAGCTCGACGACCTGCTGGTGAACTACACCGGCCGGCCCAGCGCACTGACCGAGGTGCCGAGGTTCGCCGAACACGCCGGTGGCGCCCGCGTCTTCCTCAAGCGGGAGGACCTGAACCACACCGGCTCCCACAAGATCAACAACGTGCTCGGGCAGGCCCTGCTCACCAAGCGCATGGGCAAGACCCGCGTCATCGCCGAGACCGGAGCCGGTCAGCACGGTGTCGCCACCGCCACCGCCTGCGCGCTGTTCGGCCTCGACTGCACCATCTACATGGGCGAGGTCGACACCCGGCGGCAGGCCCTCAACGTCGCCCGCATGCGCATGCTCGGCGCCGAGGTCGTGGCCGTGAAGTCCGGCAGCCGCACCCTGAAGGACGCCATCAACGAGGCGTTCCGGGACTGGGTGGCCAACGTCGACCGCACCCACTACCTGTTCGGCACCGTGGCCGGCCCGCACCCCTTCCCGGCCATGGTCCGCGACTTCCACCGGGTCATCGGCGTCGAGGCCCGGCGGCAGCTCCTGGAGCGCGCCGGGCGGCTGCCCGACGCCGCGATCGCCTGTGTCGGCGGCGGTTCCAACGCCATCGGCCTCTTCCACGCCTTCATCCCCGACGAGGGGGTCCGGCTCATCGGCTGCGAGCCCGCCGGGCACGGCATCGAGACCGGCGAGCACGCGGCCACCCTCACCGCCGGCGAGCCGGGCATCCTGCACGGCTCCCGGTCCTACGTCCTGCAGGACGACGAGGGCCAGATCACCGAGCCGTACTCCATCTCGGCCGGCCTGGACTACCCGGGCATCGGCCCCGAGCACTCCTACCTCAAGGACTCGGGCCGCGGCGAGTACCGCGCGGTCACCGACGACGCGGCCATGCAGGCCCTGCGCCTGCTGTCGCGCACCGAGGGCATCATCCCGGCCATCGAGAGCGCCCACGCCCTCGCCGGCGCCCTGGAGGTCGGCCGGGAGCTGGGCCCGGACGGCCTGATCGTCGTCAACCTGTCCGGCCGCGGCGACAAGGACATGGACACCGCGGCGCGCTACTTCGGCCTCTACGACACCGACGCCGAGGTGGCCGCCAACGAAGCCGACACCGCCGAGATCGAGGGGGACGCCAAGTGAGCGGCAACATCCGGCTGTTGACGGACACCCTCGCCGCCGCGAAGGCCGAGGGCCGGTCCGCGCTCATCGCCTACCTCCCGGCCGGGTTCCCGACCGTGGACGGCGGCATCGAGGCGATCAGGGCCGCGTTCGACGGCGGCGCGGACGTCGTGGAGGTGGGTCTGCCGCACAGCGACCCCGTCCTCGACGGACCGGTCATCCAGACCGCCGACGACATCGCGCTGCGCGGCGGGGTCAGGATCGCCGACGTCATGCGCACGGTCAGGGAGGCCCACGAGGCCACCGGCAAGCCCGTGCTCGTGATGACGTACTGGAACCCCATCGACCGCTACGGCGTCGAGCGCTTCACCGCCGAGCTGGCCGAGGCGGGCGGTGCGGGCTGCATCCTGCCCGACCTGCCGGTGCAGGAGTCCGCCCTGTGGCGGGAGCACGCCGAGAAGCACGGCCTCGCCACCGTCTTCGTCGTCGCCCCCAGCAGCAAGGACGAGCGGCTGGCGCGGATCACCGAGGCGGGCAGCGGCTTCGTCTACGCGGCCTCGCTGATGGGCGTCACCGGCACCCGCGAGTCCGTCGGCGCGCAGGCGCACGACCTGGTGGAACGCACCCGGGCCACCGGCACCGGACTGCCCGTGTGCGTGGGGCTCGGCGTCTCCAACGCGGCCCAGGCCGCCGAGGTCGCCGGGTTCGCCGACGGCGTCATCGTGGGCTCGGCGTTCGTCAAGCGGATGCTGGACGCCCCCGACCACGCCGCCGGTCTCGCGGCGGTGCGCGAGCTCGCCGGTGACCTGGCCAAGGGTGTGCGCCGACAGGCGTAGGCACCCATAGGCGGCGTCATCCGTTCACAACGGAAGATTCGGTCACTCGAACGAGTGGACCTCGGGCCGGGGAGGCGCGCTGCGCCTCCCCGGTTCGTTCTGGGGGTGTGAGCGAGAAGAACCGTGACGGAAAGCGCACCGCCCGCGAGCGGATTGCGACCGAGCGTGAGAAGCAGCGGACCGCGGACCGGCGGCGCCGCACGCTGATCGTGGGCGCGAGCGTCGTCTGCGTCCTGGGACTCGCGGCGGTGATCGGCGTGGTCGCCGCCAAGTCGGGCAAGGGCGGGAAGAGCAGCACCGCTTCGGGCCCGGTCGTGGTCCCCTCGGGCGCGAAGGGCCAGGACAGCCTGGCGATCCCGGTCGGCAAGGACGGCGCCAGGTCGACGCTCACGGTCTGGGAGGACTTCCGCTGCCCGGCCTGCATGTCCTTCGAGACGCGGTACCGCCGGACGCTGCACGAGCTGACCGACGCGGGCAAGCTCAGAGTCGAGTACCACCTGGTCCGGCTGATCGACGGCAACCTCCGCGGCACGGGCTCGCTGCGCGCGGCGAACGCCGCGGCGTGCGCCCAGGACGCCGGCAAGTTCCGCGACTACCACGACGTGCTGTACGCGAACCAGCCCCAGGAGACCGACGACGCCTTCGGGAACAACGCCAAGCTGATCCAGCTCGCCGGAAAGGTGAAGGGGCTCGACACCCCGGCGTTCCGCAAGTGCGTCAACAACGGCACCCATGACGGCTGGGTGAACAAGGCCCACAAGGCGTTCGAGGCCGGCGGCTACGGAAGCACGCCCACCGTCCTGCTGGACGGCAAGAACATCTACCAGGACCAGACGATGACCCCGGAGAAGCTGAAGCAGATGGTGGAGCAGAAGAACCAGGGGTAGGTGTTTCCCACCTCCCCGTTATGGACCCGTAGCCCGTCCGCTTGCCGTCCTCCCGGCCCGGCACGGTAGCGTCGACCCTGCCATGGAACTTGCCTACATCCCCAGCCCGTCGCACGGGGTGCGCTATATCGGCCCCATCCCGCTGCGCGGCTACGCCTTCTGCATCATCATCGGCGTCTTCATCGCCGTCTGGCTCGGCAACAAGCGCTGGGTCGCCCGGGGCGGACGGTCCGGCACGGTCGCCGACATCGCCGTCTGGGCCGTGCCCTTCGGCCTGGTCGGCGGCCGCCTCTACCACGTGATCACGGACTACGAGCTGTACTTCAGCGAGGGCCGTGACTGGGTGGACGCCTTCAAGGTGTGGGAGGGCGGCCTCGGCATCTGGGGCGCGATCGCACTGGGCGCGGTCGGCGCCTGGATCGGCGCGCGGCGACGGGGCATCCCGCTGCCCGCCTACGCCGACGCCGTCGCACCCGGCATCGCCCTCGCGCAGGCCATGGGCCGCTGGGGCAACTGGTTCAACCAGGAGCTGTACGGACGTGAGACGCACGTGCCCTGGGCGCTGCACATCACCTCCTCCGAGGGCGGCCGGGTGCCGGGCTACTACCACCCGACCTTCCTCTACGAGTCCCTGTGGTGCATCGGCGTCGCCCTCCTGGTCATCTGGGCCGACCGCCGCTTCACCCTGGGCCACGGCCGGGCCTTCGCCCTCTACGTCGCCGCGTACTGCGTGGGCCGCGCCTGGATCGAGTACATGCGCGTCGACGACGCCCATCACATCCTGGGCCTGCGCCTCAACGACTGGACCGCGCTGATCGTGTTCCTGCTCGCGGTCGCGTACATCGCGTGGTCGGCCAGGAAGCGGCCCGGCCGGGAAGCGGTGGTCGAGCCGGGCGTCACCGACGCCGGGACCACCGGCCCCGAGACCGGGACCGAGGACGGGGCCGGGGAGAGCGCCCCGGCCAAGGCCGCGGACGAGACGGGCGACGACCCCGGGAAGAAGACCGGGGACCGGGCCGGGGACGAGCCCCGGAAGCCCGCCGAGCCGGATGCGGTGGAGGCCAGGGACGAGGCGGAGTCGGCGAAGAAGAGCTGACGGCCGAGGACACGCACCCAAGGGCGCTCCGGATCTCCGGAGCGCCCTTCGGCGTGACCGGCCGCGTGCCGCCGGACCGCCGCTCCGTCACTCCCGGCGCGCCAGCGACAGCGTCCGCCGCGCGGCGGCCACCACCGCCGCGTCGACGAAGCGGCCGTCGGGCAGGGCCTGGGCGCCCTGGTCCGACGCCGCCGCCTTGATGATCGTCTCCGCGTGCTCCAGCTCCGCCGGGGTCGGCAGGTAGGCCCGCTCGATCACCGGGAGCTGCCGCGGGTGGATCGCCGCGCGGCCCAGGAAGCCAAGGGCCCGGCCCCGGGCGCAGGACGCGGCGAGGCCGTCCAGATCGCGGATGTCGGGATGGACGGACTGCGGGGGCGGGGGAAGCCCGGCGGCCCGGGCGGCCACCACCACCCGGGAGCGCGGCCAGTCGAGACCCGCGTCGGCCCGTACACCGAGGTCGGCCCGCAGATCGGACTCGCCCAGGGAGATGCCCCGCAGGGACGGGTGGGCGGCGGCGATGGCGTAGGCGTGCTCGATGGCGAGGGCCGACTCCAGGAGGGCGTACAGGGGGCGGGCGGTGGCCACGGCGACCTGTCTGACCTGCCCGGCGGAGTCCACCTTCGGCAGCCGCAGCCCGGTCACGCCCG
Organism: Streptomyces sp. NPDC002386; assembly: GCF_053593175.1. Classification (NCBI taxonomy): domain Bacteria; kingdom Bacillati; phylum Actinomycetota; class Actinomycetes; order Kitasatosporales; family Streptomycetaceae; genus Streptomyces; species Streptomyces sp. NPDC002386. The sequence continues at coordinate 276,153 of NZ_JBSFBX010000008.1, read as the reverse complement.
GCAGCGTGGCCAGGGCCGTGAGGTCCGCGGCCGCCCAGGGGCCGTCCAGCGCGTTGACCCGGACGTGCACCGGGACCCGCTGCGGCTCGGCCAGCCGTTCGGCCGTGGCCGCCCGGGCGTACTCCTTGCGGTCGGGGGCGACCGCGTCCTCCAGGTCGATCACCACCACGTCGGCGCCCCAGGCCAGCGCCTTGGTCACGACGTGCGGCCGGTCGCCGGGGGCGTACAGCCAGGTCAGCGGGTACGGCGTCACAGGGCGCCCTCCTCACGCAGGGCGCGCAGCTCCTGCGGGCCGAGGCCCAGCTCGGTGAGGACCGCGTCGGTGTCGGCGCCGTGCGGGCGGCCGGCCCAGCGGATCGCCCCGGGCGTGCCGGACAGCCGGAAGAGGACGTTCTGCATGCGCAGCGGGCCCAGTTCCGGGTCGTCGACGGTGGTGACGGTGTCCAGGGCCTGGTACTGGGGATCGGCCAGGACGTCCCGGACGTCCTGGACCGGGGCCACCGCCGCCTCCGCCTTCTCGAAGGCCGCGAGCACCTCGGCGCGGTCGCGGGCCGCGATCCAGCTCCCGACCGCCGCGTCCAGCACGTCGGCGTGCGCGGCCCGCTGCGCGCCGGTGGCGAACCACGGCTCCTCGATCAGCTCCGGGCGCCCCACCAGCCGCATCACCCGCTCCGCCACCGACTGGGCTGAGGTGGAGACGGCGACCCAGGCGCCGTCGGCGGTGCGGTAGGTGTTGCGCGGGGCGTTGTTCGCGGACCGGTTGCCGGTGCGCTCCTGGACGTAGCCGAGCTGGTCGTACCAGGTGGGCTGGGGGCCGAGGACCGCGAGGATCGGCTCGATGATCGCCATGTCCACGACCTGGCCCTCGCCGGTGCGGTCCCGTCCCGCCAGCGCCGTCAGCACCGCGTAGGCCGTGGCCAGCGCCGCGACCGAGTCGGCGAGACCGAAGGGCGGCAGGGTCGGCGGCGCGTCCGGTTCGCCGGTGAGCGCGGCGAACCCGCTCATCGCCTCGGCGAGCGTCCCGAAGCCGGGGCGGTGCGCGTACGGGCCGAACTGGCCGAATGCCGTGACCCGGGCCAGGACCAGCCGCGGATTGGCCGCGGACAGCTCGGGCCAGCCCAGGTCCCACTTCTCCAGGGTGCCGGGGCGGAAGTTCTCGATCACCACGTCGGCGGTGGCCGCCAGCCGTAGCAGCGTCGCGCGGCCGCCGGGCCGGGACAGATCGAGGGTGATCGTGCGTTTGTTGCGCCCGAGCACCTTCCACCACAGGCCGACACCGTGCTTCGCCGGGCCGTGGCCCCGGGACGGGTCGGGCCGCCCCGGATGTTCCACCTTGATCACGTCGGCGCCGTAGTCGCCGAGCAGGGTGGCGGCCATGGGGCCGGCGAAGAGGGTGGCCAGGTCCAGGACGCGCAGGCCGTCGAGGGAGCGGGGCTGCCCGGGGCGCCTGTTCTCGGGTTGTGTGCTCATGCGTTGTACTGCGCCTCGATCTCCGGGCGGTACGGCATCGACGCCGAAGCGCCTTCCCGCTGCACGGACAGGGCCGCGGCCGCCGCCGCCCAGGACAGCGCCTCGCGCACCGGCTTCTCCTCGGCCAGGGCCACCGCGAGCGTTCCGACGAAGGTGTCGCCCGCCCCGGTGGAGTCCACCGCCTTGACCTGCGGCGCCGGTACCACCAGCGGTTCGGCGCCCCGGGCCAGGTACAGGCAGCCGGTCGCGCCCAGCGTGACGACGACCTCGGGGATCAGCTCCATCAGGGCGGCGGCGGCCGCGTGGGGGTCGGTGCGGCCGGTGAGGGTGACGGCCTCGTACTCGTTGGCGACCAGCAGGTCGGTGGCCTCCAGGAGATCGGGGGGCAGCGGCTGGGCGGGGGAGGGGGTGAGGACCGTGCGGACCCCGTGCCGTCGTGCCGCCTCCGCCCCCGCGACCACCGCGGCCAGCGGGATCTCCAGTTGCAGCAGCAGGGCGTCGGCGGAGGCGATGACGCCCTCGTCGCCGGCGACGAGGTGGTCGACGGTGCCGTTCGCGCCGGGGATGACGACGATGGAGTTGCCGCCCTCGTCGTCCACCACGATGTGCGCGGTGCCGGAGGGGCCCTCCACCGTGCGCAGGAAGTCGGTGTCCGCGCCCGAGTGTTCGAGGGTGTCGCGCAGGCGGACGCCGAAGGCGTCGTTGCCGACCGCGCCGATCATCGAGACCGTGGCTCCGGCCCGGGCCGCCGCGATGGCCTGGTTGGCGCCCTTGCCGCCGGGGACGGTGCGGAAGTCCCGGCCGGTCACGGTCTCGCCGCGCTGCGGGGCCCTGGCGACATAGGTGACGAGGTCCATGTTCGTGCTGCCGAGGACGGCGATGTGGGTCATGGGCGGGTCGTCTCCAGGTGCGTGAGTCGGGCGAGGGTGTCGAAGCCGCTGCCGTCGAAGTCGGCGACGGTGGTGGCGAGCCGGTTCTTCAGCGGGGCCCGCCAGCGGTCGGGGAGCGCCTCCGGGCTGCCGGCCAGGAGGCCGGCGACGCTGCCGGCGGCCGCCCCGTTGGAGTCCGTGTCCCAGCCGCCGGACACCGCACGGCAGACGGAGCCGCCGAAGTCGCCGTCCGCGTGGCTGAGGGCGGCGACGGTCAGGGCGGTGTTCGGGATGGCGTGGACCCAGTGGTGGGTGGCCGCGTAGGCGGCGTGCAGTTCGTCCACGACGTCGTCGAAGTCCTCGTGCCGCGCGGCCAGCCGGAGCGCGTGGTCGACGGCCGCGGCCAGCCGTGAGCGGTCCGGGACCACCGTGCGGCCTGCGCGCAGGCAGGCGTGCACGTCCGTGTCGCCGCCGGCCGCCGCGGCGAGCGTGGCGGCCATGAACATCGCCGCGTACACGCCGTTGGCGGTGTGGGTGAGAAGCGCGTCGCGGTGGGCCTGTTCGGCGGCGGCCGCGGGGTCGCCGGGGTTGGTCCAGCCATGGACGTCGGCGCGGATCAGGGCGCCGATCCACTCGCGGAAGGGATTGCGGTGGCGGGCGGTGTGCGGGGGTTCGATACCGCAGAGCAGGTTGCGGAAGGCGACGCGCTCGGCGGTGAAGGCGCGGCCGGGCGGGAGCTCGTCCAGCCAGAGCGCCGCGACGTCCGCGGTGCTGAAGCCCCGGCCGTGGCGGCGCAGCAGCAGCAGGCCCAGCAGCGGGTAGTTGAGGTCGTCGTCCTCGGGCATGCCGTCGATGTTCTCGGCGAGGGACGTCGGGGCCGAGCGGCGGTTCCAGGGGTACTGGGCGAGGAGGTCCCCGGGGACGCCACGGGCCGTGAACCAGGTGGTCAGGGGCCAGTTGCCGGTGGCCCTCGCGAGGGCCCGGATGCCGTCGAGGGGGAGTTTCTCGACGGGCTTGCCGAGCAGGCAGCCGGCCGCCCTGCCCAGCCAGGCCGCTTCCAGCGCGAGGGGGGTGGTCTCCCCGCGGGGGCGCGCGGCGGGCCAGTCGGGGCAGGCGGCCCTGATCCCGGCCAGGTCCGTCGGCTCGTCCTCGGCCAGTCTGCTCGGCAGGTCGGCCAGCTCGTCCAGCAGGTCCTCCGCGAGGAGACGCAGATAGCGCGAGGCCCGCTGCGGTGAGGCCCCCGCCCGCTCCGGGGCCGCCGGGCCCCCGGCCGCCCGCCACCGCGCCTCGATCCGGGCCGGCTCCCGTCCGTCCAGGCGGGCCTGGACGAGTTCGTGGCCCAGCAGGTCCTCGGGCTGCACCCAGGTCAGTCGGAGCACGAGGTGCCTCCCAGCGCCGCGAACGCCCGCTCGTGCGCCCGTCTGCGGTCCACGTCCCGCCGGAAGATCTCGCGGGTGACCCCGGTGAGCGTGCGGGCCGGCTCCCACAGGTCCAGCCGGCTCGCCTCCGCCACCGTCTTCGCCCAGTCCCTTGGGACCGGCGAGCCCAGGGCGCCGGCGAGCGCGCCGGCCATCGTGGCGATCGAGTCGCAGTCGCGCCCGTAGTTGACCGAGCCCAGCACCGCGTGGCGGTAGTCCCCGCCGGCGACCAGCAGCATGCCCAGGGCCACCGGGAGCTCCTCGATCGAGTGCAGCCGGGAGGGGCGCCGGGCACCGAGGGAGGGGGCGCGGTAGTCGGGGCCGACCGTGTCGTACGGGGCGACCGCCGCCCGCAGCGGGGCCAGCGCCGACTCGAAGTCCCGGTGCCCTCGCGCCACTTCGCAGACCTTCTCGATCGCCGCGCGCGTGCCGTCCTTCGCCAGGTCCAGGCAGGCGGTGACCACGGAGTCCGGGGTGGCGCCCGGCGCGGTGGCGGCGGCGACCGCGGCGGCGAAGACCCCGGCGGCCTCGCGGCCGTACGACGACTGGTGCGCGCCCGCCACGTCCAGCGCCTCGGCGTAGGCGGCGGCCGGGTCGGCCGCGTTGACCAGGCCGACGGGGGCCATGTACATCGCCGCGCCGCAGTTGACGATGTTCCCGACGCCCGCCTCGCGCGGGTCCACGTGGCCGTAGGCCAGCCGGGCCACCAGCCACTTCTCCGCGAGGAAGAGGCGGTGCAGCGGCAGCGTCTCGGTCTCCAGCTCCGGGATCCAGCGCGGGTTCGTCATCAGGTCCGGGACCAGGTGGTCGGCGACCGCGTAGGCGTCCAGGTGGTCGCGGACCCGGGCGTAGACCCGGACCAGCGCGTGGGTCATCAGGGTGTCGTCGGTGACGTGGCCGTCGCCCTTGTGGTACGGGGCGATGGGGCGGGCGGTGCGCCAGTCCTCGCCGTGCCAGGGGCCGACGACGCCGTGGACGCGGCCGCCGTGGCGGTCGGTGATCTGGTCGGGGGAGTAGCCCTCGACGGGGCCGCCGAGCGCGTCGCCGACGGCCGCCCCGACCAGGGCCCCGGTGATCCGTTCGTCGAGACCGCTCAGCCGGGCCGGACCCGGCCCGCTGCTTTCTTCTCCTTTGGGCGTCATGCCCGAATCATCCCCCCGGTTGGGCTCGGTGCGCGGCTTCCAGAAGCCCGGCGAGTTCCACCAGGTCGGTGCCGGTGAGGCGGGGCAGGGCGCAGCCGGACAGGGTGCGGCAGGCCTCCCGCCAGGCGGCCGGGACGGCGGCGCCGCCCTCCAGGGCCCCGGTCAGCGCACCCGCGAGGGCGGGGGCGGAGTCGGCGACCCGGGACAGGCAGGCGGCGGCGGGGACGGCCTCGGCGACCCGGCCGCGGGCGGCGGTGGCGAGGGCGAGCGCGACGGGGACGGTCTCGGCAGCGGCGATGCCGTAGCTGTAGACGTGGTCGACGATCTGGTGCTCCAGGAGCGGGACCAGGGCGAAGGCGCCGTCGCCGTCCCGGGCCAGCGCGAGGGCGTGCCGGGCGTTGCGGCCGATCTCCGTTGCCTCGGGGAGTTCGGCGAGCGCGGCCGCGACACAGGCGTCCGTGTCCGCTCCGGCGAGGGCGAGCGCCAGGGCCGCCGCCATCGCGCGGGCCCCGTGCACGCCGTCGCCGTCCTGGGTGTAGCGGGCGTCGAACTCCGCCAGGCCGGCCGCGCGTTCGGGGTCGCCGGGGTGGGCCACGGCGAGCACGCAGGCGCGCACGCAGGCCGCGTCGTCGAAGTAGTGCGGGTTGTCGTGGCCGGTGGCGGGCGGACGCAGCCCGGCGGCGAGGTTGCCGAGGCCGGCGCGGACGGAGATGCGGGCGCGCAGCGGGAGCACGGCGGACTCAATCTCGGGGGCGCGTTCCGCCGCCGCGGCGACCTCTGCGGCGACGGCGGTCCAGGTGAGGTCGATCGCGGCGCGCATCCGGCGCTCCCGGCTGAGATCGCCGAGCACGTCGTCGTCACCGGCCCGCAGCACCGCCTCGGCGGCGAACGCCGCCCACTCGGCGTCGTCGGAGGGGCCGAGGCACAGGGGCTCCGGGGGCTGGTTGAGGGCGATCGGCACGGGCAGGGTGGTGGTGGCGTTCTGCTCGGCGAAGGTGTCCAGCTCGCGGGTGAGGCGGCGGGTCCACTCGGGCATACGGGCCGCCCGGTGCCGCGCGGCCGGCCAGCCGGCGGCGTCCCCGGCGGCGAGCCCCAGCAGGAGCCCCTCGATCCGGCGCCCGGTCATGCCCGTCCCTCGCCGTCCTGCTGCCCGGAGTTCCCGGCCCCCACCAGCGGACTTCGCTCCCGGTCCCTCCGGTCCCCCGCTCCGGCAGGGAGCGCCGGGGGCGACTCGCCGGCCCGGCGGGCGGGGGCCGACCCGGCGGAAGGGGCTCCCGCCGCCGCGGCCACGACCACCTCCCGAGCGCCCCGAGCCGCGACCGCGTGTTCGGCCGCCGTCGTGGTGTCCCCGGTCGCCGCCTTCCGCGCAGCGGTGGTTCCGGCGGCTGTCGCGTCGCTGCCCGCGGCCTCCGCCGAGGCCTCCGCCGAGGCCGCCGGTGCGGCCGCCGGTGCGGTGTCGCCGGCCGCCGCCCCCTGTGACGCGGTGGCCGGCACGACCGCCGCGCCGCTCTCGGCGGCCTGTGCCGGGGCTTCTTCCGGCGCAGCCGGCCCCGTGCCCGCGCCCTCCCGGAGGACCGTCGCGGCGGGGCCGGCGGTCTCGCGCGGCGCGGCCACTCGCGCGGCCGGCGCGCCCGTCCCCGCCGGCCGCGTCGCGCCCGCCGGGAGGGCCGCCGTGGTCTCCCCGGCGCCCTGCGCCGCGGGCACCCGCAACAGCTCCCGCACCCCCATCGGCAGGGAGCCCGGCAGGACCAGTCCGGCTCCCCACTTCCCGCCCTCCTCCGGGACCAGCAGTTCGGCCACGTCCAGGACGTGGTGGCCCGCCATGGAGGGCAGGCAGCGGCCGCGGGCCGGGCCGATGGCGGCGGCCCAGTCGGCCGGGATCGCGGAGATGCCCTGGGTGGCGCCCGCCAGGGCGCCCGCCACCGCCGCCGTCGTGTCCGCGTCGCGGCCCATGTTGACGGCCGTGAGGACCGCGGCGCGGAAGTCGCCGTCGGCCGCCGCGTACGCGCCGAAGGCGAGGGCGACGGCCTCGGGTGCCAGGTCGGTCCAGGGGTAGCCGCCGATGACCACCGCCGAGCGCACCGCCCGTTCGCCGCGGTGGGCCACGGTCACCGCGCGGCGCAGGGAGCGCGCGGTCCAGGAGTCCTCGGGGACGACGGCCAGAGCCGAGGCGATCACCACCGCGGGCGTGGCCCCCGCCATCGCGGCCGCCACGCCCGCGGCGACCGCCTGGCCGCCGTAGATGCCCTCGCCGTCATGGCTGACGGAGCCGTCGATCGCGGTCAGCCGGGCCGCCTCGCCGGGACGCCCGGCGGCGAAGACGCCGAAGGGCGCCGCGCGCATCGCGAGGCCGTCGCTCCAGGCGTGCCGGTGCTGGGCGGAGATGGGTGCGGCCAGGCCGCGGCGGAGGTTCTCCAGCGTGCCGCGCTCACTGAAGCCCGCGCCCCGGAACGGGCCCTCGGCCCGGTCGGCGATCCACTGGTGCCAGGCGCTCTCCACGTGGGCGGGGGTGAGCGCCGAGCCGTGCCGGGCCAGCAGCAGGCCCGAAAAGATGGCGTACTCCGTGTCGTCCGTGCCGCACGGCCGCTCGCTCACGTATCCGGTGATCCGGCCCCAGCGGGCGCGGATCTCGGAGGGCTTCATGTTCTCCGCCGGCGCCCCGAGCGCGTCGCCGACGGCCAGGCCGAGCAGCGCGCCGCGGGCCCGTTCGAGCGGTCCCGGGGCGTCCCCGGGCGCCGGGGACGGGGGTGTGCAGGCGATCGGCGCCATGGGCGGCCTCTCCTTCCGCAGGGCCACGGGCCGTCCGCGGGGACACGGCCCCTTCGCGGACGCCCTTTGCGGATGTCTCCCACGGTGACGCCGCGCACGAGCCTGGGACGCCCCCCTGTCACCCGCTCGGCATCTGAGCGCTCTTGATCACCGATGAGCGTTTTCCGGAGAAAGCGCAGGTAAGCACAGCCTTTCCTTGCTGGCGCCCGGGAAATTACCGGCGTACGTTCGGTGCTGTCGAAAAGTAGAACTCATCCAAAGTTAGCTTTGGCTAAGCTTCCTGGGGGACCCCGCGATGGCCATCATCGAGACCGAGGCGGCGCTGCACGAGGCGCACCGTGACAACCACACGCACCGCGACGTCAACGGCGGCTGGCTGCGCCCCGCCGTCTTCGGCGCGATGGACGGCCTCGTCTCCAACCTGGCCCTGCTGACCGGCGTCGCGGGCGGCTCCGTCGGCCACCAGACGATCGTGATCACCGGCCTCGCGGGCCTCGCCGCCGGTGCCTTCTCCATGGCGGCCGGCGAGTACACCTCCGTCGCCTCCCAGCGTGAGCTGGTCGAGGCCGAGCTCGACGTCGAGCGGCGCGAGCTGCGCAAGCACCCGCAGGACGAGGAGGACGAGCTGGCGGCGCTCTACGTCGCCCGCGGGGTCGAGCCCGAACTGGCCCGGGAGGTCGCCCGGCAGCTCTCGAAGGACCCCGAGCAGGCCCTGGAGATCCATGCCCGCGAGGAGCTGGGCATCGACCCCGGCGACCTGCCGTCGCCGCTGGTCGCCGCCGTCTCCTCGTTCGGCTCGTTCGCGCTCGGCGCCCTGCTCCCGGTCCTGCCCTACCTGCTCGGCGCGACCGCGCTCTGGCCCGCCGTGCTCCTCGCGCTCGCCGGGCTGTTCGCCTGTGGCGCGGTCGTGGCCCGGGTGACCGCGCGCAGCTGGTGGTACAGCGGCCTGCGGCAGCTCGCGCTGGGCGGCGCCGCCGCCGGTGTGACGTACGCCCTGGGCAGCCTGTTCGGAACGGCCGTAGGATGACGCGACTGGAACTTATGCGATGGGACGTATAAGTAGCCGTTACTCGCTGGTTTCGAACGCTTAACCACCGGGCATGAGCCGTAAGCGCTGGGGGCAATGACGCCTGCGGCGCACTCGCGGGACGAGTGAAGACACTCGCTCCGTCCCCCAGGGCCGATGGACACCGATCTGACCGATCTCGTCCCGTCCGGTCCCCCATACTTCCGCCGCCCGTGAGCGGTACCCCGCCGCAACCCGCGGCACCCTCGTCGCAACCTGCGACGTCCGCATGTTGGAACGGAGTATCCGGTTCCCGGGAACCGTCCCATCATGTAACCTGCACGAAATTTCGCACTCCGCAGAGGGCCAACGTCGTCCCTCGGCACCAGCACATGCCACATGACGACGACGGGAGAGCCGATGCGTACGCCGCGCCAGCCGTCCCAGCATTCCGCGAATGGCCAGAACTGGTCCTTCATGGATGCTCGCCCTGCTGCGCAGGGTATGTACGACCCCCGCAACGAGCGCGACGCCTGCGGCGTCGGCTTCGTGGCCACTCTCACCGGCGAGGCGAGCCATGCGCTGGTCGAGCAGGCGCTGACTGTTCTGCGCAACCTCGAGCACCGCGGCGCCACCGGCTCCGAGCCCGACTCCGGCGACGGCGCGGGCATCCTCTCCCAGGTCCCCGACGCCTTCTTCCGTGAGGTGGCCGGTTTCGACCTCCCCGCGGCCGGCTCCTACGCGGTCGGCATCGCCTTCCTGCCCGAGGACGGCACCGAGGAAGTCGTCTCACGCATCGAGACGATCGCGGCCGACGAGGGCCTGACCGTCCTCGGCTGGCGCGAGGTCCCCGTCGCCCCCGAACTGCTCGGCGCCACCGCCCGGTCCACCATGCCGGTCTTCCGCCAGCTCTTCGTCGCCGCCGGCACCGCCGAGGGCATCGCGCTCGACCGCACGGCCTTCGTGCTGCGCAAGCGCGCCGAGCGGGAGGCCGGTGTCTACTTCCCGTCCCTCTCCGCCCGCACCATCGTCTACAAGGGCATGCTGACCACCGGCCAGCTCGAGCCCTTCTTCCCGGACCTGTCCGACCGCCGCTTCGCCTCCGCGATCGCGCTCGTGCACTCCCGGTTCTCCACCAACACCTTCCCGTCGTGGCCGCTCGCGCACCCCTACCGCTTCGTCGCGCACAACGGTGAGATCAACACCGTCAAGGGCAACCGCAACTGGATGCGCGCCCGCGAGTCCCAGCTCTTCTCCGACCTGTTCGGCGGCGACGACAAGGCCATCGAGCGCATCTTCCCGGTGTGCACCCCCGACGCCTCCGACTCGGCCTCCTTCGACGAGGTGCTGGAGCTGCTGCACCTCGGCGGCCGCTCGCTGCCGCACTCCGTGCTGATGATGATCCCGGAGGCGTGGGAGAACCACGACTCCATGGACCCGGCCCGGCGCGCCTTCTACCAGTTCCACTCCACGATGATGGAGCCCTGGGACGGCCCCGCCTGCGTCACCTTCACCGACGGCACCCAGGTCGGCGCCGTGCTCGACCGCAACGGCCTGCGCCCCGGCCGCTACTGGGTCACCGACGACGGCCTCGTCGTCCTCGGCTCCGAGGTCGGCGTCCTCGACATCGACCCGGCCAAGGTCGTCCGCAAGGGCCGCCTGCAGCCCGGCCGCATGTTCCTCGTGGACACCGCCGAGCACCGCATCATCGAGGACGACGAGATCAAGGCGTCCCTCGCCGCCGCGCAGCCCTACGCCGACTGGCTGGAGGCCGGCGAGATCGAGCTGAGCGACCTGCCCGAGCGCGAGCACATCGTGCACACCCACGCCTCGGTCACCCGCCGCCAGCAGACCTTCGGCTACACCGAGGAGGAACTGCGCGTCATCCTCGCCCCGATGGCCCGCAGCGCCGCCGAGCCGATCGGCTCCATGGGCACCGACAGCCCCATCGCGGCCCTGTCCGAGCGCCCACGGCTGCTCTTCGACTACTTCACCCAGCTGTTCGCGCAGGTCACCAACCCGCCGCTGGACGCGATCCGCGAAGAGCTGGTCACCTCCCTGCGCAGCTCGCTGGGCCCGCAGGGCAACCTGCTCGACCCGACCGCGGCCTCCTGCCGGTCCGTCCTGCTGCCCTTCCCGGTCATCGACAACGACGAGCTCGCCAAGCTCATCCACATCAACGCCGACGGCGACATGCCCGGCTTCAAGGCCGCGACCCTCTCCGGCCTGTACCGGGTCTCCGGCGGCGGCGACTCCCTCGCCGCGCGCATCGAGGAGATCTGCGCCGAGGCCGACGCCGCCATCGAGAACGGCGCCCGGCTGATCGTCCTGTCGGACCGCCACTCCGACGCCGAGCACGCGCCGATCCCGTCGCTGCTGCTCACCGCGGCCGTCCACCACCACCTCATCCGCACCAAGCAGCGCACCCACGTGGGCCTGCTGGTCGAGGCCGGTGACGTCCGCGAGGTCCACCACGTCGCCCTGCTCATCGGCTACGGCGCCGCCGCCGTCAACCCGTACCTGGCGATGGAGTCCGTCGAGGACCTGGTCCGCGCCGGCACCTTCCTGTCGGACATCGAGGCCGAGCAGGCCATCCGCAACCTGATCTACGCCCTCGGCAAGGGCGTCCTGAAGGTCATGTCCAAGATGGGCATCTCCACCGTCGCCTCCTACCGCGGCGCCCAGGTCTTCGAGGCCGTCGGCCTCGACGACGCCTTCGTCGAGAAGTACTTCAACGGCACCGCCACCAAGATCGGCGGCGTCGGCATCGACGTCATCGCCAAGGAGGTCGCCGCCCGCCACGCCAAGGCCTACCCGGCCTCCGGCATCGCTCCCGCGCACCGCGCGCTGGAGATCGGCGGCGAGTACCAGTGGCGCCGCGAGGGCGAGCCGCACCTGTTCGACCCGGAGACGGTCTTCCGGCTGCAGCACTCCACCCGCAGCGGCCGCTACGACATCTTCAAGAAGTACACCGACCGTGTGAACGAGCAGTCCGAGCGCCTGATGACGCTGCGTGGCCTGTTCGGCTTCGACTCCGGCCGGGCCCCGATCCCGGTCGACGAGGTCGAGCCCGTGAGCGAGATCGTCAAGCGCTTCTCCACCGGCGCCATGTCGTACGGCTCCATCTCCAAGGAGGCGCACGAGACCCTCGCCATCGCCATGAACCAGCTGGGCGGCAAGTCCAACACGGGTGAGGGCGGCGAGGACCCGGACCGCCTGTACGACCCGGCGCGCCGCTCGGCGATCAAGCAGGTCGCCTCCGGCCGCTTCGGCGTGACCTCCGAGTACCTGGTCAATGCCGACGACATCCAGATCAAGATGGCGCAGGGCGCCAAGCCCGGCGAGGGCGGCCAGCTGCCCGGCCACAAGGTCTACCCGTGGGTCGCCAAGACGCGTCACTCGACGCCGGGCGTGGGCCTCATCTCCCCGCCGCCGCACCACGACATCTACTCCATCGAGGACCTGGCCCAGCTGATCCACGACCTGAAGAACGCGAATCCGCAGGCGCGGATCCACGTGAAGCTGGTCTCCGAGGTCGGCGTCGGCACGGTCGCCGCGGGTGTCTCCAAGGCGCACGCGGACGTGGTGCTGATCTCCGGCCACGACGGCGGCACCGGCGCCTCCCCGCTGACCTCGCTGAAGCACGCGGGCGGCCCCTGGGAACTCGGCCTCGCCGAGACCCAGCAGACCCTGCTGCTCAACGGCCTGCGCGACCGCATCGTCGTGCAGACCGACGGCCAGCTCAAGACCGGCCGCGACGTGGTCATCGCCGCGCTGCTCGGCGCCGAGGAGTTCGGTTTCGCGACCGCGCCGCTCGTCGTCTCCGGCTGCGTCATGATGCGCGTCTGCCACCTGGACACCTGCCCGGTCGGCATCGCCACCCAGAACCCGGTGCTGCGCGACCGCTTCGCCGGCAAGGCCGAGTACGTGGTGAACTTCTTCCGGTTCATCGCCGAGGAGGTCCGCGAGATCCTCGCCGAGCTGGGCTTCCGCTCCATCGAGGAGGCCGTCGGCCACGCCGAGGCGCTCGACGTCACCCGCGCCGTCGACCACTGGAAGGCGCAGGGCCTGGACCTGGAGCCGCTGTTCCACGTGCCGGAACTGCCCGAGGGCGCCGTCCGCCACCAGATCGTCGACCAGGACCACGGCCTGGAGAAGGCCCTGGACAACGAGCTGATCAAGCTCGCCGCCGACGCGCTCGCCGCCTCGGACGCCACCGAGGCACAGCCGGTGCGCGCCCAGGTCGCCATCCGCAACATCAACCGCACGGTCGGCACCATGCTCGGCCACGAGGTGACGAAGAAGTTCGGCGGCGCTGGCCTGCCCGAGGACACCGTCGACATCACCTTCACCGGCTCCGCCGGCCAGTCCTTCGGCGCGTTCCTGCCGCGCGGTGTCACGCTCCGCCTGGAGGGCGACGCCAACGACTACGTCGGCAAGGGCCTCTCCGGCGGCCGGATCGTCGTCCGCCCGGACCGCGCGGCCGACCACCTCGCCGAGTACTCGACCATCGCGGGCAACACCATCGCCTACGGCGCCACCGGCGGCGAGCTGTTCCTGCGCGGCCGCACCGGTGAGCGGTTCTGCGTCCGCAACTCCGGCGCGCTGGTCGTCTCCGAGGGCGTGGGCGACCACGGCTGCGAGTACATGACCGGCGGACACGCGGTCGTCCTCGGCCCGACCGGCCGCAACTTCGCGGCGGGCATGTCCGGCGGCATCGCCTACGTCATCGACCTCGACGACGACAACGTCAACGCCGGCAACGCCGGAGCGGTCGAGGCGCTGGACGACACGGACAAGCAGTGGCTGCACGACGTGGTGCGCCGCCACGCCGAGGAGACCGGCTCGACGGTCGCCGGGAAGCTGCTCGCCGACTGGGACGCGGCCGTGCAGCGGTTCAGCAAGATCATCCCCAGTACGTACAAGGCAGTGCTCGCCGCCAAGGACGCCGCCGAGCGAGCCGGTCTCTCCGAGACCGAGATCACCGAGAAGATGATGGAGGCGGCGACCAATGGCTGACCCGAAGGGCTTCCTGAACCACGGCCGCGAGGTCGCCAAGACCCGTCCTGTCGGTGAGCGCGTCAAGGACTGGAACGAGGTCTACGTCCCCGGCTCCCTGCTGCCGATCATCAGCAAGCAGGCCAGCCGGTGCATGGACTGCGGCATCCCGTTCTGCCACAACGGCTGCCCGCTGGGGAACCTGATCCCCGAGTGGAACGACTTCGCCTACCGCGAGGACTGGGCGGCCGCCTCCGACCGGCTGCACGCGACCAACAACTTCCCCGAGTTCACCGGTCGCCTCTGCCCGGCCCCCTGCGAGTCGGCGTGCGTGCTCGGGATCAACCAGCCGCCGGTCACCATCAAGAACGTCGAGGTCTCCATCATCGACAAGGCGTGGGAGACCGGGGACGTCGCCCCGCAGGCGCCCGAGCGCCTGTCCGGCAAGACCGTCGCGGTCATCGGCTCGGGCCCGGCGGGCCTCGCCGCAGCCCAGCAGCTCACCCGGGCCGGCCACACGGTCGCCGTCTACGAGCGCGCGGACCGCGTCGGCGGCCTCCTGCGGTACGGCATCCCCGAGTTCAAGATGGAGAAGCGGCACATCAACCGCCGCATCGAGCAGATGCGCGCGGAGGGCACCCGCTTCCGCACCGGCGTGGAGATCGGCCGCGACCTGAGCGCCCGCGACCTGAAGAAGCGGTACGACGCGGTCGTCATCGCCGCCGGCGCCACCACCTCCCGCGACCTGCCGGTCCCCGGCCGCGAGCTCAAGGGCGTCCACCAGGCGATGGAGTACCTGCCCCTGGCCAACAAGGTCCAGGAGGGCGACTACGTCACCACGCCGATCTCGGCCGAGGGCAAGCACGTCGTCGTCATCGGCGGCGGCGACACCGGCGCCGACTGCGTGGGCACCGCCCACCGCCAGGGCGCGGCCTCCGTCACCCAGCTCGAGATCATGCCCCGCCCGAACGACGAGCGGCACGCCACCAGCCAGCCCTGGCCGACCTTCCCGATCCTGTACAAGGTCACCTCGGCGCACGAGGAGGGCGGCGAGCGGATCTACTCCGCCTCCACCACCCACTTCGAGGGCGACGAGGACGGCAACGTCCAGTGGCTGCACCTGGCCGAGGTCGAGTTCGTCGACGGCAAGCTGACCAGCAAGCCGGGCACCGAGCGCAAGATCCCGGCCCAGCTCGTGACCCTCGCGATGGGCTTCACCGGCACGGACCGGGAGAACGGCCTGGTCGAGCAGTTCGGCCTGGAGCTGGACGAGCGGGGCAACATCGCCCGCGACGCCGCCTTCCAGACCAACGTGCCGGGCGTGTTCGTCGCCGGTGACGCCGGCCGCGGCCAGTCCCTCATCGTCTGGGCGATCGCGGAGGGCCGCTCGGCCGCCCGCGGCGTGGACCGCTTCCTGACCGGCGCCAGCGAGCTGCCGGCCCCGATCCGCCCGACGGACCGCGCGCTGGCGGTCTGACGGGTCACCGAACGTCCCGTACAAAGGCGTACGGAACACCGGACGGCGCCCGCCCACCTGTCCCCGACCGGACGCTGGGCGGGCGCCGTCGCACGTCCGGACGCCGTGCCGGTCACGGCACCTCGTACGTCTCCCCGTACACCTGCCAGGTCAGCGGGGTGCGCAGCTCCAGGTTCCCCGCGTGGAGGAACCGTCGCTGGGCCGTGTCGACGCGGGTGGTGTCGACATTCTCCGCGCTCGCCACGATCCGCTGCGCCGGCTCCTTCTTCGCGGGCGCCGCCAGGCCCGGCGGGGCGTCGGCGACGACCTCGGCGTCCCCGGCCCGCTCCGGCTCGGCCCGGGCCTCCGCGTCCTGCCGTGCCCGCTGCGGGGCCGAGGCCCGCGTGCCCTCCGCGTCCCCGGAACCCGACGGGCCGGGGCCGAGGACGTGGACCACGGCCGTGACGGCGAGCGGAACGGCCGCGAGCAACAGGATCCCGGTGCGTCTCAAGACAGGGACGACGCCTTGACCGCGGCCAGCACGACCAGCAGTACGAGCAGCGCCACGCACACACCCGCCTGCACCAGGGTGCGCCGCCCGTCGCGGGGCGCGTAGGCGTACGCCAGCGTCACCGCCCCGCCGGCCAGCAGGCCGCCGAGGTGCCCCTGCCAGGAGGTCATCCAGGCGGAGATCACCAGCCACACCAGCAGCCCCGCCATGTACTGGTTGACCGCCCGCCGGTCGTAGCCGAGGCGGCGGCCCATGACGTAGTAAGCGGCGCCCAGACCGAAGACGGCACCGGACGCGCCGACCGTGGGGGTCTCCGGGGCCAGCAGCAGCACCAGCACCGAGCCGCCCAGCGCGGACAGCAGGTACAGGGCGAGATAGCGGACCCGGCCGAGCTGCGCCTCGACCACCCGGCCCACGTTCCACAGCGCCAGCATGTTGAACAGGATGTGCGTGATGCCGAACGCGCCCTCGGCGGGCGTCAGATGCAGGAACGCGCCGGTCAGCAGCCGGTACCACTCGCCGTGCGCGACACCCTCGGGAAGGTAGCCCGCAGGCGCCGTGCCCAGCATGTCGAACCGGCTCTCCACCGAGGGCCGGGCCAGCTCGGCGAGATAGGCGAGCACGTTGAGCCCGATCAGGACGTACGTCACCACCGGCACCGCGCTGATCCGGCCGCCGAACGCCGTCCGCGCCTGCCGGACCGAGCGCACCCCCTCCTTCACGCACTCCACGCACTGGTGGCCGACGGCGGCCTCCCGCATGCAGGACGGGCAGATGAAGCGGTCGCAGCGGGTGCAGCGGACGTGCGACTCCACCTTGGGATGGCGGAAGCACGTGGTCACGGCGGACTCGGCGGTCACGGCCGGCTCCTCGGAGGTTCACGGGGACAGGGTGAGCCGGTGGGGACGGCGGCGAACAAAATAGCGAACGGCTGTGACACGGGCGACAGCAGGGGCCGGTGATCGCGTAGGCTCGGCCGCCTGCCGGAGCCGAGGGGGGGGGGACATCATGGCCGCGATCAGCCTGCGCAAGATGGCGGAGACCGCGCCCGCGCTGGTCGAGCCGTACCGGGCGGCCGGGATCTCGCTGCGCAAACACGGCCTGGACGACCTCCGGGCCGCCGTCTACCTGGTGGTGGACCACTCGGGCTCGATGCGGCCGTACTTCCAGGACGGCAGCGTGCAGGCGCTCGCCGAACGGGTGCTGGGCCTGTCCGCACACCTGGACGACGACGGCCGGGTGCCGGTGGTCTTCTTCTCCACCGACATCGACGCCGTCACCGACATCGCCCTCGACGCCCACGAGGGCCGGGTCGAGCAGATCGCGGCCGGACTCGGGCACATGGGCAGGACCAGCTACCACCTGGCCATGGACGCCGTCATCGACCACTACCTCGACAGCGGCGCCACCGCCCCCGCCCTGGTCGTCTTCCAGACCGACGGCGGCCCCGTCAGCAGGCCCGCCGCCGAACGCTACCTCTGCAAGGCCGCCAGACTCCCGCTGTTCTGGCAGTTCGTCGGCTTCGGCGACCCGGACAGCCGGCAGTTCGACTTCCTGCGCAGACTCGACGACCTGGCCGTGCCCGCCCGACGCGTCGTGGACAACGCCGGCTTCTTCCACGCCGGCCGGGACCCGCGCCGGGTCCCCGACGCCGAACTGTACGACCGGCTCGTCGGCGAGTTCCCGCGGTGGCTGGCCGCCGCACGCGCCGAGGGCATCGTCACCGGCTGACCCCAGGGCCGGCTCCGGCCGGTGCGGCACCCTACGTGTCGCACTCCAGCACCGTCCGGCACAGCCCGCACCGGGCCCGCACCCGCCCCTTGACCGGCAGCCGGATCCGCTGCAGACACGTCGGACAGGGGAAGGACACCCGCAGGTCACCGTCCGGACCGGGACCGGCGCTGAACGCGTACCCCGCGGCCGGCCGGCTCCCGGACGGATGCCGGCGGTCGTGCGCGTAGCGGCGCCGGCCCGCCCAGCCCGCCCCGGTCAGCGGCGGCTGCCGCCCGTCCCGCAACGCCATCTCCCGGCCCTTGACGTACGCCGCGTACGCCTGCGGACTGGTGAACCACACCGCGGGATCCTCACCGAACAGCAGCGCCCGCTTGGCGAGGACGTACCCGAACTCCTCCGGGGTGAGATAACCCAGCTTCTGCGAGGACACCCCGTCCTCCCGGTACGCGTCCAGCAGCAGCCAGCCCGCGCCCAGATACGCCGCCACCGTGTCCGTCAGGATCTCGTTCTCCGCCGTGGTCGGGAACGCCAGGTCCAGGCGGTGCAGATAGACGTGGGTCACCTCGTGGGCGAGCGCCGCGCCGATGTCCCGGCGATGGGTACGGAACCGGTCGTTCAGCTCCACGAAGTACTCCGGGCCCGCCGCCAGTTCGACATGGGCGGCGTGCGTCATCTCCCGGAAGCCCACCACCAGCCGCGCGTCCGGCAGCCGGAAGTGCCGCACGATCTCACGGGCCACCCGCTGCGCGCCCAGATGCAGATCGTCCGTGTCGCAGAACGCCACGTCGGCCGGCGGCACACTGGCCGAGAACGTCCGCACGGTGTCGTACGACAGCCGCCTGTACAGCGCGGTGACGGCGGCCCGCACCGTCTCCAGATGCGGGTGACCGTGCTCCACCGGTCCGCCGTTCGCCACGTGCGACCCCCAAAGACGCCCGGAACCCACCTCCACTGTATGCGGGCACCCGCCCCGCCGCCCCGCCCGCGACCCGCCCGGCACACGGGGGACTGATCGCATGCTGGTCACCTCGTGATCGCGGGGCCCCGCCCCCCTTAGGGTTGACCGCCATGACCATCAGCAACACCGGTACCGGTGACGTCGACCCCGCGGTCCGCCAGGAGCTGGAGCGGCTGCGCGACAGCATCGACAACATCGACGCGGCCGTCGTCCACATGCTCGCCGAGCGCTTCAAGTGCACCCAGCAGGTCGGCCGGCTCAAGGCACGGCACCAGCTTCCGCCCGCCGACCCGGCCCGCGAGGCCCGGCAGATCGAACGGCTGCGCCGTCTCGCCGAGAACGCCAAGCTCGACCCGGCCTTCGCCGAGAAATTCCTCAACTTCATCATCGCCGAGGTGATCCGGCACCACGAGTCCATCGCCGAGGACACCGTCGGCGGACCCGCCGCCACGACCGGCTGACACCGGCACCGGCCCGCCGGCGCAGGGAGCGCGGACACGGCGGCACGGGGCGCGACACCGGACATATGCCGTGTACCGATCCGCCCCTGTCCGCTGTGCAGGCCATCAGGCAGCATGGCGTCCATGTCCGTCATCACGCGCGACGAAGCGCAGCTCCGAGCACAGCTCCTCGACGTCCACCGCTACACGGTCGAACTCGATCTCACCGACGGGGACGAGACCTTCGACTCCCGCACCGTGATCACGTTCACCGCGCGGTCCGCCGGGGACACGTTCGTCGAGCTGAAGCCCGCCCGCCTGCGCACCGTCACCCTCGACGGACAGCCCCTCGACCCGGCGACCCTCGACGGCAACCGGCTGCCGCTGCGCGGCCTCACCGCCGGCGAGCACGAACTGCGCGTCGACGCCGACATGCGCTACTCCCGCACCGGCGAGGGCATGCACCGCTTCACCGACCCCACCGACGGCGAGACGTACGTCTACACCCAGATGTTCCTCGACGACGTCCAGCGCGTCTTCGCCGCCTTCGACCAGCCCGACCTCAAGTCCGTCTTCGAACTCACCGTCACCGTCCCCGACGGCTGGAGCGTCCTCGCCAACGGCGTCACCGAACACCTCGGCCAGGGCCGCTGGCACGCCGCCCCCACCCCGCCGATCTCCACCTACCTCGTCGCCGTCGCCGCCGGCCCCTGGCACTCGCTGCGCACCGAACACCGCGGACTGCCCTTCGGCATCCACTGCCGCCGCTCCCTCGCCCCCCACCTCGAGGCGGAGGCCGAGGAGATCTTCGACGTCACCCGCGCCTGCTTCGACCGCTACCACGAGAAGTTCGAGGAGCCCTACCCCTTCGACTCCTACGACCAGGCGTTCGTCCCCGAGTTCAACGCCGCCGCCATGGAGAACCCCGGCCTCGTCACCTTCCGCGACGAGTACGTCTTCCGCTCCGCCGTCACCGACACCGAACGGCAGACCCGCGCGATGGTCATCGCCCACGAGATGGCCCACATGTGGTTCGGCGACCTCGTCACCCTCAAGTGGTGGGACGACATCTGGCTCAACGAGTCCTTCGCCGAGTACATGGGCTACCAGACCACCCTCGAAGCCACCCGCTTCACCCAGCCGTGGGTCGAGTTCGGCGTCACCCGCAAGGCCTGGGGCTACGACGCCGACCAGCGCCCCTCCACCCACCCGGTCGCCCCCGAAGCCGTCGACGACACCGCCGCCGCCCTGCTCAACTTCGACGGCATCTCCTATGCCAAGGGCGCCTCCGCACTGCGCCAGCTCGTCGCCTGGCTCGGCGAGAAGAACTTCCTCGCCGGGATCAACATCCACTTCGAACGGCACCGGTTCGCCAACGCCACCCTCGCCGACTTCATCGACTCCCTCGCCGCGGCCACCGACCGCGACGTGCACGCCTGGGCCGACGCCTGGCTGCGCACCACCGGAGTCGACACCCTCAGCCCGCGCGTCGCCGCCGCCGACGGCACCTGCGCCCTCACCGTCGACCGCGCCGGCAGCCGCCCGCACCGCATCACCGTCGGCCTCTACGACCACGACCTCACCGACGAGGGACGCCTCACCCCGCGCGAACACCTCGGCCTCGACGTCCCGCAGACCGCACCGCAGCCCATCGGCAAACGCCCCGCGCTGATCCTCGTCAACGACGGCGACCTGACCTACGCCAAGATCCGCTTCGACACCGAGTCCTTCGAAGCGGCCCGCACCGGCCTGTCCGGACTGCCCGACCCCCTCACCCGCGCCGTGGTGTGGAACGCCCTGCGGGACGCCGTCCGCGACGGAGAACTCCCGCCCACCGCCTACCTCGAGACGGCCCGCACCCACCTGCCGCTCGAAACCGACCTCGCCCTCGCCCAGGGCGTCCTCGCCTTCGCCGCCCAGCAGATCACCGACCGCTACCTGCGCCCCGAGCAGCGCCCCGCCGCCCTCGCCACCCTCAGCTCCCTCTGCCGCGACCTGCTGCGACGCACCGAGGACGGCGACAACCCCGGCCTGCGCCTGATCGCCGTACGCCACTTCATCGACGTCGCCGCCCACCCCGACACCATCGCCGCCTGGCTCGCCGACGGCACCGTCCCCGGCGGACCCGAACTCGACCCCGAACTGCGCTGGCGCATCCTCGGCCGGCTCGCCGTCCTCGGCGCCACCGACGAGGCCGCCGTCGCCGCCGAACTGGCACGCGACCCGTCCGCCAGCGGCCAGGAGGGCGCCGCGACCTGCCGCGCCGCACTCCCCGACCCCGAGGCCAAACGCGCCGCCTGGGACGCGATGTTCGCCACCGACGACCTCTCCAACTACCTCTTCACCGCCACCGCGCGCGGCTTCTGGCAGCCCGAACAGGCCGACCTCGTCCGCGCCTACGTACCGCGCTTCTACCAGGACGCCGTCGCCCTCGCCGCCCGCCGCGGCCCCGCCATCGCCGCCGCCGCCGGACGCTGGGCCTTCCCGTACCACGCGGTCGACGCCGACCACCTCGCCCTCGGCGAAGCCTGCCTGCGCGAGGCGGAACCCGTCGCCGCCCTGCGCCGCAAACTCGTCGACGAACTCGACGACCTGGCCCGCGCCCTGCGCGCCCGGGGCGAGTAGCACCCGGCACCCCGGGCGGCGCCGGGCCCCCGCTCACCGAGCGAGCGGGGCCCCGCGCCGCCCGGGACGAGGGAGCACCTAACCGCTGCCCACCCGCAACTCCGCCCGCCGCACGCCCCCTTCACGCGGACCCGCCCGCCGGTTGCCCACCGAGCCGCACGCCGGAACCTCCCCGCCCAGGGAGAAACCGAGCCGCTTCAGGAAACCCTCCCCCGAGCGCCAGCCGGCCGGCACCGACGCCGTCACCAGGGACACCCCACCCGCCCGGGCCAGCAGCGACTCCGCCAGCGCGCGGCCCAGCCCCCGGCCCCGCGCCCAGGGCGCCAGCAGGAACAGCCCCACCGCCACCGCCCCCGGCTCCGGATGGTCCCGCACCGCGTCCACCAGACCCGCGACCACCCCGTCCCGCTCCAGCACCAGCAGCACCTTGTCCTCCGGACTCGCGCCCTCCGGCAGCGCGTAGAACAGGCTCTGCACATCACCCGGCCCCGACGGCAGCCCCGTCGCCGCCACGAACCAGTCCTCGCACTCCTCGAACAGCGTCAGCAGCGGCGCCTCGTCCCGCGGACCGGGCTCACGCACCACCACCCGCTCACCGGGCACCTCGATCATCCACGCGTCAACCATCCGAACGACGGTAGCCGCGGCGCGGGCACCGCTCCACCGCTCCAACGTGTTTTCCCCGTACGGCAGTACCCACATCCCGGTCCCGATCGTTGAGCCATCCGGACGGGTGGACCCCCGCCACGGCCGCCCGCCCGTCCCGTGCACCGGAGGACAGCCCATGAGCATCCCGCCCCTCGCCTCAGGACCCCACGGACCCACAGCCCTGCGCCCCCTCCTCGACACCGTCCTCGACGCCCTCGCCACCGGCCGCCGGGCCCGCGGCGGACCACTCCCGGCCGGCGGCCCCGAGACCGTCACCGCACGCATCACCCGAGCCCTCCAGGGCGGCGTCCTCCCCGACGTCCCCGACCCCGACGCCCTGCGCACCCTCGTACACGCCCTCGCCGAAGGCGCCGCCGACCCCGCCGACCCGCTCTGCGCCGCCCACCTGCACTGCCCGCCGCTCGCCGTCGCCACCGCCGCCGACCTCGCCGCCAGCGCCCTCAACCCCTCACTGGACTCCTGGGACCAGGCCCCCGCCGCCTCCGCCCTGGAAACCGAGGTCACCCACGCCCTCGCCCGGCTCATCGGCCTCCGCGACGCCCTCGTCACCACCGGCGGCACCGAATCCAACCAACTCGCCCTCCTCCTCGCCCGCGAAACCCACGGCCGCGACGTCCGGCTGGTCCGCGGCGCCAACGCCCACCACTCCCTGCCCCGCGCCGCCTGGCTGCTCGGCCTGCCCGACCCGGTCGTCCTCCCCACCCCGCACGGCACCCTCGACCCCGCCGCCCTGCACCACACCCTCACCACCGAGCCCGGCCCCCTGCTCGTCGCCGCCACCGCCGGCACCACCGACGCCGGACTCATCGACCCCCTGCCCGAGATCGCCCGCCTGTGCGCCACCCACGGCGCCCGCCTGCACATCGACGCCGCCTACGGCGCCGGCCTCGCCTTCAGCGACCTGCACCGCCACAAACTCGCCGGACTCGACGCCGCCCACACCGTCACCCTCGACCTGCACAAACTCGGGTGGCAACCGGCCGCCGCCGGACTCCTCGCCGTGGCCGCACCCCACGAACTCACCGCACTCCACCACCACGCCGACTACCTCAACGCCGACGACGACACCGAAGCAGGCCTCCCCGACCTCCTCGGCCGCTCCCTGCGCACCACCCGCCGCCCCGACATCCTCAAGATCGCCGTCACCCTGAGGACCCTCGGCCGCACCGGACTCGGCACCCTGGTCGACCAGGTCTGCGCCCACGCCCACGAGTTCGCCGACCTGGTCCACCGGCACCCCGGCCACGACCTCTACGACCGGCCCGTCATCAGCACCGTCCTGTTCCGGCCCGCCGGCGCCCCCGACACCACCGTCGCCGCCGTACGCCGCCGCCTGCTGCACGAGGGCCGGGCCGTCCTCGGCCGGGCCCGCCCCGACGGACGGCTCTGGCTCAAGGCCACCTTCCTCAACCCCCACACCCGGCCCCACGAACTGGCCGCACTCCTCGAACTCGCCGAAGGAACCAGCCCCGCATGACACACCCCCCACACCAGGAGCCCGGCGCCCCCCGCGACCTCGTCGGGATCGGCATCGGCCCCTGCAACCTCTCCCTCGCCGCCCTCGCCCACCCCCTCGCCGAACTCGACGCCGTCTTCTACGAACGACGCCCCCGCTTCGACTGGCACCCCGGCCTCCTCATCGAAGGCGCCACCATCCAGGTCCCCTTCCTCGCCGACCTGGTCACCCTCGCCGACCCCACCAGCCCCTGGAGCTTCCCCAACTACCTCAGGACCCACGAACGGCTCTTCCCCTTCTACTTCGCCGAACGCTTCCACATCCAGCGCGCCGAATACGACGCCTACTGCCGATGGGTCTCCCAGCACCTGCCCGGACTCCGCTTCCACCACCAGGTCGACGCCGTCCGCTGGAACCCCGAACACGACGTCTTCGAAGTCGACCACACCCGCCTCGACCCCCACGGCGGCCACCCCACCCCCGGCCGCACCCACACCCGCAACATCGTCCTCGGCATCGGCACCACCCCCCACGTCCCCGACACCCTGCGGCCACTCGTCGAAGCACCCGGCGTCCCCGTCGTCCACGCCGCCGACTACCTCGACCACCGCGCCACCCTCCTCACCAAGGGCCACATCACCGTCGTCGGCTCCGGACAGTCCGGCGCCGAGGTCTTCCTCGACCTGCTGCGCCACCGCCCCACCGGCCACGAGAAACTGCACTGGATCGGCCGCACCGAAGCGTTCGCACCGATGGAGTACTCCAAACTCGGCCTCGAACACTTCACCCCCGACTACACCCGCTACTTCCACGCCCTCGCCGAACCCGTCCGCGACCGGCTCACCACCGCCCAGTGGCAACTGCACAAAGGCATCGACGCGGACACCCTCGCCGCCATCCACGACGAGCTGTACCGGCGCACCCTGCACGGCGGCTGGCCCGACACCGTCCTCACCCCCGGCGTCCGCGTCCGCACCGCCGGCCGCATCGCCACCGGACAGGTCGAACTCCACCTCGAACACCTCCAGCAGGGCGCCCGCTCCCGCCTCACCACCGACGCCGTCGTCCTCGCCACCGGCTACCGCGAACGCCCCCTCGACCACGTCCTCGCCGGACTCGACCCCTACATGCGCCGCGACAGCAGCGAACGCCCGCGCATCGGCGAGGACTACCGCCTCCTCCTCGACCCCGCCGTCACCGGCTCCGTCTACGTCCAGAACGCCGAACTGCACACCCACGGCGTCGGCGCCCCCGACCTCGGCCTCACCGCCTGGCGCAGCGCCACCATCCTCAACTCGCTCACCGGCAAGGAGCAGTACCCCCTGCCCACCCGCACCGCCTTCACCACCTTCGGGCTCCAGGAACCCACCCCCCGCATGCCCCACGCCAGACAGGCCGGACAACTCGTCCCGCTCCTCGACTGAAGCCCGGCACACACGACGGCGGCGCCGGTGCGGAAACCCGCACCGGCGCCGCCGGCATGCCCCACCCGCGGATCAGAACACCGGAGTGCCGTCCCGCGTCAGCCTCCAGTCCACGGACGCGAAGTCCTTCGGGTCCAGCACACCCTTCGCGGTCACCCACTCCGCGATCCGGGTCCGGATCTCCGTCGACTCCGACCACAGCTCCTTCGCCGAGGCCACGTGCGGGAACGCACCACCGCCATTGGCACGGTAGTTGTTCACCGCCAGCACGAACTGCTGCGCGTCGTCCAGCGCCGCACCACCGAACGTCAGGTTCCTGATCCGCGACCCCGCCGGCTGCGCGACGTCGATGTCGTACGACAGCCCCGACACGTAGTCGTAGTTGTAGTCCGGACGGCCACCCGCGTTCGTCAGCTTCTCCACGTCGACCACGGTGCCCGCCGCCGTCTGCACGAAGTACCCCGCCGAGTACTCCAGGTACGCCCGCACCTGCGCACCCGTCATCAGCTTCGCGACCAGCGTGTTGTCGTACACGTACAGACCCGACAGGTCCCGGATCGTCACGTCGCCGGCCGGAATCTGGGACGTCCGCGAGAACGGCGACGCCTGCGCGATCACCGGCAGCGAGGCGTACTCGGTGCCCGCCAGCGCCCCCTTCACCACGTCCTCCTGGACCTTGGTGATCAGGTCGATGATCGGGGCGTCCTTGTAACGGGCCTCGACCGTCGTCAGCGTCTCCGTCGCCCGGCCCACCACCTGGTTGACGTACGCCACGACCTTCTCGTGCTCGTCCGTCAGCAGCTTGGTGATCCGCGGGTCGTCCGCCACCGTCTTCGAGTCACGCAGCGAAGCGGAGACCGACTCGACCTCCCACCTGCCCCTGCCGAACACCAGCTCGATGTCGAAGACGCTCAGCCGCTCCGCGTAACACAGCGGCTCCGACAGCACCACCGTCCGGCCGCTCTGCTCGTTGACGACCTTCAGCTCCGGAATCTCCAGATGCGCGTGACCCACCAGGATCGCGTCGATCCCCGGCACCTGCCGCGCCACGTTCGCCGCCGCGTCCTCCACGTACGGCAACTGGTCACCGTACGACGAATTGCCCGACGTACCCGAGTGCGCCGACACCACGACCACGTCCGCGCCCATCGCCCTCAGCTTCGGCACCCACTTCGCGGCCTGCTCCTCCAGACCCGGGAACGCCAGCTTGCCCTGCACGTACGCCTTGTCCCAGATCGCGATACCCGGGTTCGTCAGACCCAGCACGGCCACCTTCACCGGCGGAGCGCCCGGCACGTGGAACTTCTTCATGAAGTAGGGCGGGAAGGCCGGCTTCAGCGTCTTCGCGTCGACCGCGTTGGCACCCAGCAGCGGAAAGTCGAGCTGGTCCTCGAACTTCCGCAGCGTCTCGATGCCGTAGTTGAACTCGTGGTTGCCGAGCGCCGCCGCGTCGTACCCGATCGCGTTCATCGCCTGCGCCATCGGGTGCACCGGACCACCCTTGGCGGTGATCGGGTCGACCTTCGCGTAGTAGTACGTCAGCGGAGTGCCCTGGATCGTGTCACCGGCGTCCAGCAGCAGCGTGTTGCAGCGGCCCTTCTCCTCGCGGATCCCCTCGACCAGCGTCGAGATTCGCGCCAGGCCCTGCGCGTTGCCCGCCTTGTCGGAGTACTCCGCGTCCTTGAAGTAGTCCCAGTTGAAGACATGGCCGTGCAGGTCCGTGGTGCCCATGACGGTCAGGGAGTACCGCTTCGCGTGCTTCCCCGGCGCCTTCGCCTCCGCGGCCTGGGCCGCCGGAGCCGCCCCCGCACCGGCGATCGCCACCCCCGCCCCGGTCACGGCGGACTTCTTCAGGAACTTCCGGCGGTTCAACGGCATCTCTCGGTCTCCTCGGGGAAACAGTCAACAACGCGCGTAGATTCTGACCCGAGCATGACCGGAAACAACAGGTCCATTCGGTTTCGATCTGGTGACCTCAAGCCCCAACTCCGGCCACCGAAGCGGAAACCGCATGACACAGTGGGACGTATGACCCCACCGCCGGCCTCACCCCACGGCACCCCCGACGCCCCCCTCCTCACCGTCCGCGGCGAAGCCGAGATCGACACCGAACCCGAGATCGCCCGCATCGGGGTCACCCTCACCGCCCGCGGCCGCGACCGCCGCACCACCCTCGACGACCTCACCCGCCGCAACACCGCCGCCCTCGACCTCATCAAGTCCTACGGCGACGCCGTCGAACACCTCACCACCGGCGCCATCTCCCTCGCCCCCGAACTCACCCCCCACGGCCGCGGCGAACGCGTACGCAGTCACCACGGCCGCGTCCACCTCACCGCGGAACTCACCGACTTCACCGCCCTGGCCGAACTCACCACCCGACTGGCCGACTTGGAACTCACCCGGATCGACGGCCCCTGGTGGTCCCTGCGCCCCGACTCACCCGTGCCCGCCCGGGCCCGCCGGCAGGCCGTCCACGAAGCCCTCCGGCGAGCCCGCGAGTACGCCGACGCCCTCGGCACCACCCTCGCCGCACTCGTCGAACTCGCCGACACCGGCGCCGACCACACCCGTCCCGGACGCACCCCCTTCGAACGCGGCGGACACAGGGCCGCGCTCGCCCATCCGGACGAACCCGCGCCGCCCCTCGACCTCGAACCCCCACGACTGCGCATCGGCGCCCAGGTCAGCGCCCAATTCACGATGCGGCCCCCACAGGTATGAAGACCGAAAACGCACGACGTGAAGATTTCGCTCAAAGGAGCGGGCCGTCGCACAATTCAACAGTTGTCAATATCCCATTGCCCAACGGTTGTTGAGTGGTCATGAACCCCGGATTTACTACCCGTGGGTAAGGCCTAGGCTCGAAGTATGCGCCGAGCAAAGATCGTCTGTACTCTGGGCCCCGCCACCGACTCGTACGACCAGATCAAGGCACTCGTCGAAGCCGGAATGGACGTCGCCCGATTCAACCTCAGCCACGGCACCCACGCCGAGCACGAGGTGCGATACCAGCACGTACGAAAAGCCGCCGACGAAACCGGCCGCAGCGTCGGAATCCTCGCCGACCTTCAAGGCCCGAAGATCCGCCTCGGCCGATTCAGCGAAGGCCCCGTACTCCTTGAACGCGGCGACACCTTCACCATCACCGTCGAAGAAGGCGTCGAAGGCGACCGCCACACCTGCGGCACCACCTACGCCGGCCTCGCCACCGACGTCACCCCCGGCGAACGCATCCTCGTCGACGACGGCAAGGTCTGCCTCGAAGTCACCGCCGTCGACGGCCCCGAGGTCCGCACCCGCGTCGCCGAGGGCGGCATCATCTCCGACCACAAGGGCCTCAACCTCCCCGGCGTCGCCGTCTCCGTACCCGCCCTCTCCAAGAAGGACGAGGACGACCTGCGCTGGGCCCTGCGCACCGGCTTCGACGCCATCGCCCTCTCCTTCGTCCGCAGCGGCAAGGACGCCCACGACGTCCACCGCATCATGGACGAGGAAGGCCGCCGCCTCCCCGTCATCGCCAAGGTCGAGAAACCCCAGGCCGTCGACAACATCGACGACATCGTCGCCTCCTTCGACGGCATCATGGTCGCCCGCGGCGACCTCGGCGTCGAAATGCCCCTCGAACAAGTCCCCATCGTCCAGAAGCGCGCTGTCAAACTCGCCCGGCGCAACGCCAAACCCGTCATCGTCGCCACCCAGATGCTGGACTCGATGATCGACAACTCCCGCCCCACCCGCGCCGAGGCCTCCGACGTCGCCAACGCCGTCATCGACGGAACCGACGCCGTGATGCTCTCCGGCGAGACCAGCGTCGGCAAATACCCCGTCGAGACCGTGCGCACCATGGCCAAAATCGTCGAAGCGGCCGAGGAGGACCTGCTCGCCAAGGGCCTGCCGCCGCTCACCGAACGCAACAAACCCCGCACCCAGGGCGGAGCCGTCGCCCGCGCCGCCGCCGAGATGGGCGACTTCCTCGGCGCGAAGTTCCTCGTGGCGTTCACCCAGTCCGGGGACACCGCCCGCAGGCTCTCCCGCTACCGCTCGCCGATCCCCCTGATGGCCTTCACCCCCGAGCCGGCCACCCGCTCCCAGCTCAGCCTCACCTGGGGCGTGGAGACCTTCCTCGGCCCGGAGGCCGGCTCCACGGACGCCATGGTCGACCAGGTGGACGAACTGCTCCTGCGCCACGGCCGCTGCCAGAAGGGCGACGTCGTCGTCATCACCGCCGGCTCGCCCCCCGGCATCCCCGGCACCACCAACATGGTCCGCGTCCACCACATCGGCGAGGACGACAGCCCCAAGTAGCCGGCGGTCAGTGCTTGGGGCCCACGTGGGCGTCCATGAGGGCTACGGAGGCTTTGCGGGCCACGGAGATGTTCCGGTTGTTCGCCCGTCTCCATTCCACATGGACGCGTTCCAGGGCATCGGTGAAGAGCCGCATGATGTCCTCGGACAGATTGGTGAAGAAGTAGCGCGGGTATTCGTAGTGTTTGCGCTCACCGTCGACGAATCTGGTCGTCCGGTTGGTGATACGGCAGCCGTCGGAGTGGATCAGGCCCCGGATGAACTCCCAGGGGTGAGCGTCGACGATCTCCTGTTGCCAGGGCGCCAGGAGAATGGGCCGCTCGTGCTTCTTGCCGGGCCCGTGCTGGGGGAACAGGTCCGGCCAGTGCGGGTGATAGCTGGTCACCATCGAGCAGCCCTGCTTGTGAAGCGTGTGGACGCGCACTCCGGGGCGTACGTCCGTGATGGCTTCGCGGCACATCCGCAGGAGCCCTGGCCATGCGTCGGCACACGCGATCCGGAGGTAGTGGCCACCGCCAGGGTGTCGGCTGATGCACCCGTCGCCGAGATAGAGGCCCAGCAAATACGCGTACGCACGGGCGTCGGAAGGCGGCCCGGGCGGAGGGGACGTGCGGGCCAGTGGTTCGAGGCGGCCCTGCCATGAGCGGATCGCGGCACGCGAGACACCGGTCTGACGGCTCACCGCGTTCAGGCTGCGTCCCTGGGCGACCAGGGCGAGGACTCGCTTGCGGGTGCTGATGTCGTACATGCGGCCACTGTGTGAAGGAAGCCGTGGCGACACGCAGTGAAGAGCCAAGGTTCACGAGAATGCGGAAATCCGCTTCTGAATGGTGACCTTCGGATCGAAGGAAAAGTGCCCCGGGTCGGACTCGAACCGACACTGTATGGGTTTTGAATCCATTGCCTGCTGCCAATTGGGCTACCGGGGCCCGGTGAATCGAAGGTTTACCTCGACCCGCTGCCAGACCACCTTACCGCAGCTAGGTAGGCTCTTGTCAGCAGTACCGACCTGCCTCGTACCAAGGAGCCCGAGTGACCGCCCCCGAGTCGCCCCAGCCCGTAGACGTGCCCGACGACGACAAGTCGCACGTGCCTCCGCTGACGACCCGTGTCGTCATCGCCGAGGACGAGGCCCTGATCCGGCTCGACCTGAAGGAGATGCTGGAGGAGGAGGGCTACACCGTCGTCGGCGAGGCCGGGGACGGCGAGCAGGCCGTCGAACTCGCCCGCGAGCACCGCCCGGACCTGGTGATCCTCGACGTGAAGATGCCCAAGCTCGACGGCATCTCCGCGGCCGAGAAGATCGCCGAGGAGTCCATCGCCCCGGTCCTCATGCTCACCGCGTTCTCGCAGCGCGACCTGGTGGAGCGGGCCCGGGACGCCGGTGCGATGGCCTACCTGGTGAAGCCGTTCAGCAAGAGCGACGTCGTCCCGGCGATCGAGATGGCGGTCTCCCGGTTCACCGAGCTGCGGGAGCTGGAGAAGGAGGTCGCGGACCTCAGCCAGCGGCTGGAGACGCGCAAGCTGGTGGACCGGGCGAAGTCCATCCTGCAGACGGAGTACGGGCTGACCGAGCCGGCCGCGTTCCGCTGGATCCAGAAGACCTCGATGGACCGGCGTCTGTCGATGCAGCAGGTCGCCGAGGCGGTCATCGCGGACAACGACGAGAAGAAGTCCGCGAAGAAGGGCTGAGCCCTCCGCGCACAGGACGAGGCCCGCGCCCCGGAGAAGGGGGCGCGGGCCTCGTCGTACGTGCGGTCCGCGGCGGGGTCAGTCCTCGCCGAGGTACGCCTTGCGCACGGACTCGTCGTGCAGCAGGTCCTGTCCGGTGCCGGAGAGGACGATGCTGCCGACCTCCATGACGTGGCCCTGGTCGGCGAGCGAGAGCGCCGCCTGGGCGTTCTGCTCGACCAGCAGGATCGTGGTGCCCGAGGCCTTCAGTTCGACGATCGTCGCCATGATCTTCTGCATCATGATCGGCGACAGACCCATGGAGGGTTCGTCGAGCATCAGCAGCTTGGGCTGGGACATCAGCGCCCGGCCCATGGCGAGCATCTGCTGCTCACCGCCGGAGAGGGTGCCGGCGGCCTGCTTCCTGCGTTCCCCGAGGATGGGGAAGAGGTCGTAGGCGCGCTGGATGTCCCTCTCGATGCCTTCCTTGTCCTTGCGGAGGAAGGCGCCGAGCTGGAGGTTCTCGGCGATGGTGAGGCGCGGGAAGATGTGCCGGCCCTCGGGGGAGTGGGCGAGTCCGAGGGAGACGATCTTGTGCGCCGGGACGCCGGTGAGTGGTTTGCCGTCGAAGAGGATCTTTCCGGAGCTGGGCTTGAGCAGTCCGGAGAGGGTGCGCAGGGTGGTCGTCTTGCCGGCGCCGTTGGTGCCGATGAGGGTGACGACCTGGCCGGCCTCGACGCTGAACGAGATGCCCTTGACGGCTTCGATCTTGCCGTAGGCGACCCTGAGGTCCTCGACCTCCAGCAGTGCGGTCACTGGGCCTCTCCCTTGGTGGTGCTGGTGCTCTCCGCGCCGTCGCTGTCGGCGTCGTCGCTCGCCGTGCCGCCGGTGGTGCCGGCGTCGGCGGGTGCGGCGTCGTCGGTGCCGGTGGCGTCGGCCCGCTCGGGTTCGGGCGTGGGCGCGGCGGCGGTCTTCGGGGCCGGGGTGTCGGCGGCTGCCTCCGCTGCCTCGACCTCGGCGGCCTCGGCCTGGCCGGGGTCGCCCTCGAAGGGTTCGCCGAGGTAGGCGGCGACGACCCGGTCGTCGGCCTGGACGACGTCGGAGGTGCCCTCGACGAGCTTCTCGCCCTGGACGAGGACGGCGACGCGGTCGCAGAGGTTGAAGATGAAGCGCATGTCGTGCTCGATGACGAGGACGGCGATGCCCTTGTCCCGGATGGCGAAGACCAGTTCCTCGGTGGTCCGGGTCTCCTGGGGGTTCATGCCGGCCGTCGGCTCGTCGAGGAGCAGCAGGCCGGGTTCGCTGGCGAGTGCCCGGGCGATCTCCAGCTTGCGCTGTTCGCCGTAGGGCAGGTTGCGGGCGAGGTGGTCGCGCTTGGCGGCGAGGCCGACGAACTCGAGGAGTTCCATGGCCTTGGCCTCGGACTCCTTCTCGGCCTTGCGGAAGCCGGGGCCGCGCAGGAGGGCGGACCAGAGGCCTTCCTTGGTGCGGGTGTGGCGGCCGACGAGGACGTTCTCCAGGACGGTCATGTTGGCGAAGAGCCGGATGTTCTGGAAGGTCCGGGCGATGCCCGCCTGGGTGACCAGGTGGGGTTTGGGCGGGAGGACCTTGCCCTTGAAGGCGACGGTGCCCTCGGTGGGGACGTACAGGCCGGTGAGGCAGTTGAAGAACGTGGTCTTGCCGGCGCCGTTGGGGCCGATCAGGCCGACGATCTCGCCGCTGTTGACGGTGAAGTCGACGGATCGGACGGCGGTGAGACCGCCGAAGCGCATGGTGACGTCACGGGCTTCGAGTACGGGTGTCGTCATGGTTCTTTACGCCCCTGCCTTGGTGACGGCCGGTTCGTCGGTGAGCGTTCTCTGTTCGGGGACGTCGAGTTGGCCGATTTCGTGGAATTCGAGCTGGCGGCGGCGGTTGGCGATGATGCCTTCCGGCCGGAAGCGCATGAGCAGGACCAGCGCGATGCCGAAGGCGAGCAGTTCGTAGTTCTGCAGGAACTGGAGCTTCTCGGGGACCAGGTAGAGGACGCTGGCGCCGAGGAGCGGGCCGCTGACGGTGCCCATGCCGCCGAGGACGACGGCGGCGAGGAGGAAGGCCGAGTTGGGCGGGGCGGCGCCGGCGAACTGGTAGGGCTGGGGGTTGACGCTGTAGTTGACGTGGGCCATCACGGTGCCGGCGAGGCCGGCGAGGGAGGCGCCGAGGGCGAAGGCGATCAGCTTGACGCGGAAGCCGTTGATGCCCATGGCGGTGGCGGCGGTCTCGTCCTCGCGGATGGCGATCCAGGAGCGGCCGATGCGGGAGTCGGCGGCGCGGGTGAAGACGAGGACGACGATGGCCGTGACGATGAGCATCAGGAAGAGGTAGTTGGCGAAGCGGCCGAGTGTGAACCCGGCGATCTGGTGTGCTTCGCCGAACTTGAACCCGAGGATGTCCAGGTCGGGGATCTGGGTGATGCCGTTGGGGCCGCGGGTGATGTCGGGTCCGGAGTCGCCGTCGAGGTTGTTGACGGTGATGCGGAAGATCTCTCCGAAGCCGAGGGTGACGATGGCCAGGTAGTCGCCGCGCAGTCGCAGGGTGGGGGCGCCGATGAGGACGCCGAAGACGAGCGAGGCGGCCATGCCGGTGAGGGCGGCGGCCCAGAAGGGGAAGTGGACTCCGGAGAACCGGGAGTACTCGGAGCCGGAGACGAGGGCCGCGGCGTAGGCGCCGACGCCGAGGAAGGCGACGTAGCCGAGGTCGAGGAGGCCGGTGAGGCCGACGACGATGTTCAGGCCGAGGGCGACGGTGGCGAAGATGAGGATGTTGACGCCGACGTTGGCGTTGTGGTCGTCGCTCTGGGTGAAGGGGAAGATGACGGCGGCGAGGAAGGCGAGCGTCGAGGCGAAGCCCTTGTGCTGGGCGGCCATGGTCGCGTAGCGGTCGACGAGGCCGGTGTGCATCAGGCCCCAGGCGGCGAAGATGACGAGGAGGAGGAAGCCGATGAAGGTTTCGCTCGCGTCGTTGTCGATGCCGATGCCGTAGGTGAAGGCGATGAGGGCGACGGCGGTGCCGGCGGTGATGATGCCGCGCTCGAGGAGCGGGGACAGGGTGCCTGGGCGGGGCTGCTGGGGCTTGGTGAGGTAGCCGCGCAGTCCGGTGCCGGGGGCGGGGTGGGGCAGGGCGAGGGCGCCGATGACGGGCAGCGCGGAGGCGGCCATGGCGACGTAGGCGCCGGGGTCGAGGTTGACCAGGCCGTTGAGGTCGACGGCGATGGCGATGCCGGTGAACCAGCAGACGGTGAACGCCGACAGGGCCGTGAGGAACACGGGGGAGGTGGCGCCGGCGGGGTTGAGCCAGCGCAGGCCCTTGGTGTTCCAGAGGGTGAGGGCGAACAGCAGGGTGAGGGCGCCGGCGACGAGGGCGAGGATCTGGAGGCCCGCGGGGTAGCCGTAGACGGTGAGGTCGCCGGGGAACGCGGGGGTCCAGGTCCAGCTCAGGAAGGTGCTGGCGATGGTGCCCACGGCGCCGGTGGCGATGAGCAGGCGGGCGGCGGCGGGCGGCAGCGGGACGGGTCCGCGCGGGGCCGTGGCCGGTGCTGTGGTGGTGGTGTCGGTCATGGTGCTCACGCC
Source organism: Streptomyces sp. NPDC002386 (assembly GCF_053593175.1). Lineage (NCBI taxonomy): Bacteria > Bacillati > Actinomycetota > Actinomycetes > Kitasatosporales > Streptomycetaceae > Streptomyces > Streptomyces sp. NPDC002386. The sequence goes on along the minus strand of NZ_JBSFBX010000008.1, from coordinate 241,621 downwards.
CTGTCCGCGACGCGTTCGCCGAGCAGGCCTTGTGGTCTGAAGAGCAGTACGAGGATGAGGAGTACGAAGGCCCAGACGGCGGCCCAGCCGCCTCCGCCGAGCTGCTGCATGCCGGGGATGTCGGCGATGTAGGCGGTGGCCATGGCTTCGGCGAGGCCGAGGACGAGGCCGCCGAGCATGGCGCCGTAGATGTTGCCGATGCCGCCGAGGACGGCCGCGGTGAAGGCCTTGAGGCCGGCGATGAAGCCCATGTCGTAGGAGACGGAGCCGTACTTGAGGCCGTAGGAGAGGCCGGCGACGGCGGCGAAGAAGCCGCCGATGGCGAAGGCGATGACGATGATGCGGTTGGTGTCGATGCCCATGAGCTGTGCGGTGTCCGGGTCCTGGGCGGTGGCCTGCATGGCGCGGCCGGTGCGGGAGAGCCGGACGAAGAAGGCGAGGACGGCCATGCACAGCGGGGCGGCGATGATGAGGAAGACGTCGCCGCTCTGCACGGTCACCGAGCCGAGGTGCAGCGGGCCGAAGGGCAGCTGCGGGAAGACGCGGGCCGACTTGGCGTCGGGGTACCAGTTGAAGACCGCCTGCTGCAGGGCGAGTGACAGGCCGATGGCGGTGATGAGGGGTGCGAGGCGTGGTGCGCCGCGCAGGGGGCGGTAGGCGAAGCGCTCGGCGCCGACGGCGATGAGCACGGCGACCAGCGCGCCGCCGATGAGCATCGCCGGCAGGGCTATCCACATGGATATGCCGTCCGGCAGGGCGAGGTAGACCGTGAGTGCGCCGAAGCCTCCGGTCATGAAGATCTCGCCGTGGGCGAAGTTGATGAGCTGGACGATGCCGTACACCATCGTGTATCCGATGGCGATCAGCCCGTACATCGAGCCGAGGAACAGCCCGTTGGCCAGCTGCTGCGGCAGGGTGTTCACCGCATGGCCTCCATGTGGTGGGGAGAGTCGAGGGGGGCGTAGAAGGCGGGCCGCGCGGTGACGGTGGTCTGCGCCGCGCGGCCCTGGTGGTGCGGAGTGTCAGGCTGGGTTACTTCGGGTTGGCGACGCCGCTCTTGACGGACTTCCACTCGCCCTTGGTGACCTGGTAGACGGTCAGCTGCTTGTTGGTGGTGTCGCCGTACTCGTCGAACGAGATCTTGCCGGAGATGCCGTCGAAGGAGGTCTTCTGGACGGCGTCGACGACCTGCTGGCGGGCGTCGGAGGGCACCTTGCCGTCCTTCACGACCTCACCGACGGCCTTGATGATGGCGGTGGTGGCGTCGTAGGCGTAGGAGCCGTAGGTGCCGTAGTCGCCGGGGTACTTCTTGGCCTTGTAGGCGGCCACGAAGTCCTTGGCGGCGGGCAGGGTGTCGACGGGGACGCCGATGGAGGTGACGAGGTCGCCCTCGGCGGCCTTGCCGGCGGTCTTGATGTAGGTCGGGGTGAACATGCCGTCGCCGCCGAACAGCGGGATCTTGGCGCCGGCGTCCTTGAGCTGCTTGGTCAGCACCTGGGACTCGTCGTACTGGCCGCCGTAGTAGAGGATGTCGGCGCCCGAGTTCTTGATCTTGGTGGCGAGGGTGGAGAAGTCGCGGTCACCGGTGTTGACGTGGTCGGTGCCGGCGATCTTGCCGCCCTGCTTGGCGAACTGGGCCTTGAAGATCTTGGAGAGGCCGGCGCCGTAGGTCTGCTTGTCGTCGACGACGAAGGCCTTCTTCTTCTTGAGGCCGTTGTACGCGTAGTCGGCGGCGAAGGCGCCCTGGAGGGCGTCGGTGGTGGCCGTGCGGAAGTAGGACTTGAACGGGCGGGACTTGCTGGTCTGCCAGTTCTTGCCCTGGGTCAGCTCGGGCGCGGTGTTGGAGGGGGAGATCTCCACCAGGTTGGCCGAGGCGAGGGTCTGCTGCATCTGGGTGGCCACGCCGGAGTTGAGCGGGCCGACGACGCCGAGGACGTCCTTCTCGGCGACGAGCTGGGAGGCGTTCTGCTGGCCGGTGGCGGGGATCGCCTTGTCGTCCAGTGCCTTGATCTTGAAGGTGACGCCGGGGACGGTCTTGTTCTTGTTGGCGTCGTCGACGGCGATCTGGGCGCCGTACTGGATGCCGAGACCCGTCGCGGAGTTCTGGCCGGTCAGCGGGGCGTCGACGCCGATCGTGACCGTCACGTTGCCGCTGTCGCCGCCCTTGCTGTCGTCATTGCGGGAGCCGCAGGCGGTGAGGGTCAGAGCTCCGGTGGTCAGAACGGAGGTAAGAATCACCAGAGAACGCTGTCGCACAATCGATCCTTTCCGCAGGCACGTTCGCCCCTGTGTGGTGGGGTGTTGGGTGCCGCGCCGGTACCGAACTCCCGATGGAGCGGTGACTGGCCGTGACTCTAGGCGTGTGTGGACAACGTGGAGGAGTGCTTGTCCAAGGCTGTGACGCTCTTGTTATGACACGGGGTAATGCAGAGCGGTACGGCGTGGGGGGAACGCATGAATTCAGGTCGATTCGCCCTGTCCACATTCTGAGAACCCGCAGGACCGCGTCGGCGCGTTCAGGCGTCTCGCCGGTTTTGGTAATTACGTAACTCTGTTGCTGCAGGCGACTTTCGGGGCTGCCGCGCGGTCCTGGGGCGGGGGGACGCGATGGCCGAAACCGTGAATCCGGATTGCGCGCGTATTACGTAGAGTTACCGCACGGGAAAGGAGCCCGACGGCTTCGGCGCTTATCCGCATTCCGCCCATGGGGAGGGTTGTGCTGATCTTGCGGGGAGAGCGTCCCTTTGTCCGGAAGGGGGAGCGCGGGCGCGGGGCGGCGGTATCCGGACGCGTGCGGCGGCGAGGGCGCGGATCCGTCCGGGGCGGGACGAGGGGCCCTCGGGCCTGCCGGACCGTCAACTCGGGTGCGGCGGCGGGGTGGTGACGCGGTCTCGTATCGCGGTCACCGGGTGCGGCGGGGAGCCGGCGGGGCCTGGGCGGCCCCGCCGGGCAGCGGTCAGGCGCCGGTGTTCGGCACGTGCGCCTCGTCGCCCTTGCGGACGTCGCGCAGCAGGCACGTCAGCCGGGCGGTGCAGACCCGGCGCCCCTCCTCGTCGCTGATGACGATCTCGTACGTCGCCGTGGAGCGCCCCCGGTGCACCGGCGTGGCCACACCGGTCACCAGGCCCGAGCGGGCGCCGCGGTGATGGGTGCAGTTGAGGTCGACGCCGACCGCGATCTTCGTGCTGCCGCCGTGCAGCATGGAGCCGACCGAGCCCAGGGTCTCCGCGAGCACCGCGGACGCGCCGCCGTGCAGCAGCCCGTACGGCTGGGTGTTGCCCTCGACGGGCATGGTGCCGACGACCCGCTCCGCGGAGGCCTCCAGGATCTGCACGCCCATGCGGGTCCCGAGGTGGCCCGCGGAGAACAGTGCGGGCAGGTCGACGCCGAGCGCGGCGTACTCGTCGACGACCTCCTGCGGGAATCTCACCTGCTGCTGCTCACCCATGGGCGCGGCTCCGTTCTCGTACAGCTGTCACGTGGCTGAGCAAACGCTCAGTCGGTCGCCGATTGTTCCAGACGGCCTTCCGGGCGGGCCTGCGGGCGGCGGTCGCCCGGGCCGCCCTCCGCCGCGTCCCCCGGGGCGTGCTCCAGCCGGACCACGACGGACTTGCTGGCCGGGGTGTTGCTCGTGTCGGCGGTGGCGTCCAGCGGTACCAGCACGTTGGTCTCCGGGTAGTACGCCGCCGCGCAGCCCCGGGCCGTCGGGTAGTGCACGACGCGGAACCCGGGCGCCCGCCGCTCCACACCGTCCCGCCACTCGCTCACCAGGTCGACGTAGGAGCCGTCGGCGACCCCGAGGGCGCGCGCGTCCTCGGGGTTCACCAGCACCACGCGGCGGCCGCCCGTGATGCCCCGGTAACGGTCGTCCAGGCCGTAGATGGTGGTGTTGTACTGGTCGTGCGAGCGCAGCGTCTGCAACAGCAGCCGTCCGGCGGGGAGTTCCGGATACTCCACGGGGGCCGCGGTGAAGTTCGCCTTCCCGGTCGCGGTCGGGAAACGGCGCTCGTCGCGCGGCGCGTGCGGCAGGGCGAAGCCGCCGGGGCGGGCCACCCGCGCGTTGAAGTCCGCGAAGCCGGGGATCACGCGCGCGATGCGGTCGCGGATCGTCGCGTAGTCCTTCTCGAACTCCTCCCAGGGCACCTTGCTGTCCGCGCCGAGCACCCGGCGCGCCAGCCGGCACACGATCGCCGGTTCCGACAGCAGGTGCCGGCTCGCCGGCTCCAGGCGGCCGCGCGAGGCGTGCACCATGCCCATGGAGTCCTCCACGGTCACGAACTGCTCACCGCCGTCCCGCAGATCGCGCTCGGTGCGGCCCAGCGTCGGCAGGATCAGGGCGCGCGCGCCCGTGACCACGTGCGAGCGGTTCAGCTTGGTCGACACGTGCACGGTCAGCCGCGCGCGCCGCATGGCCGCCTCGGTGACCTCGGTGTCGGGGGAGGCGGAGACGAAGTTGCCGCCCATGGCGAAGAACACCTTCGCCTCGCCGTCGCGCAGCGCGCGGATGGCCCGCACGACGTCGAAGCCGTGCTCGCGCGGCGGCGCGAACCCGAACTCCTTCTCCAGCGCGTCCAGGAACGCTGGGGCGGGCCGTTCGAAGATGCCCATCGTGCGGTCGCCCTGCACGTTGGAGTGGCCGCGCACCGGGCACACGCCCGCGCCGGGACGGCCGATGTCGCCGCGCAGCAGAAGGAAGTTGACGACCTCGCGGATGGTCGGCACGGAGTGCTTGTGCTGGGTGAGGCCCATGGCCCAGCAGACGATGGTCCGCCGGGAGGTGAGGACCATGCCGAGGGCCCGCTCGATCTCCGCGCGCGTGAGACCGGTGGCCGCGAGGGTCTCGTCCCAGTCGGCGGCGCGGGCGGCCGCGGCGAACTCCTCGTAGCCGTGCGTGTGCTCCCGCACGAACTCCTCGTCCACCGCGCCCTCGGTGTCGAGGATCAGCTTGTTGAGGAGGCGGAACAGGGCCTGGTCGCCGCCGATGCGGATCTGCAGGAACAGATCGGTGAGCGCGGCGCCCTTCAGCATGCCCTGCGGGGTCTGCGGGTTCTTGAACCGCTCCAGGCCGGCCTCGGGCAGCGGGTTGACGCTGATGATCCGCGCGCCGTTCGCCTTGGCCTTCTCCAGCGCGGAGAGCATGCGCGGGTGGTTCGTCCCGGGGTTCTGCCCGGCCACGATGATCAGGTCGGCCCGGTGGAGGTCCTCCAGCAGGACGCTGCCCTTGCCGATGCCGATGGTCTCCGACAGGGCCGAGCCGGACGACTCGTGGCACATGTTGGAGCAGTCCGGCAGGTTGTTGGTGCCCAGCTCGCGCGCGAAGAGCTGGTAGAGGAACGCGGCCTCGTTGCTGGTGCGCCCGGAGGTGTAGAAGACGGCCTCGTCGGGGGAGGTGAGAGCGGCGATCTCCTCGGCGATGATGCCGAAGGCGCGTTCCCAGGTGACCGGCTCGTAGTGCGTGCCGTCCTCGGCGAGGTACATGGGGTGGGTGAGCCGGCCCTGCTGGCCCAGCCAGTACCCGCTGCGCCCGGCGAGACGGGCGACCGGGTGCTCGGCGAAGAACTCCGGGGTGACCCGGCGCAGGGTGGCCTCCTCGGCCACCGCCTTGGCGCCGTTCTCGCAGAACTCCGCCTTGTGCCGGTGGTCCGGCTCCGGCCAGGCGCAGCCCGGGCAGTCGAAGCCGTCCTTCTGGTTGACGCGCAGCAGGGTCAGCGCGGTGCGCCGCACGCCCATCTGCTGCTGGGCGACGCGCAGGGTGTGGCCGACGGCCGGCAGGCCCGCCGCCGCGTGTTTGGGCTCCGCGACCTGCGGCGCGTCCTGGACCGGATCACCCTTGGGCGGCTTCGTCGCCATCGCCCGCTCCCCTTCGACTGCGTGTGTGACGTACGCCGCCGATCCTCCCACGGGGCACCGACAGCGGGCCGGGGCGGGCGTACCGGCCGTCCGCGCGGCCTCCTCGGCCGTCGGCGCGGCCTCCTCGGCCGTCGGCGCGGCCTCCTCGGCCGTCCGCGCGGCCTCCTCGGGCGGCGGGCCCGGCCTCCTCGGGCGTCCGCCGCGGAGCGGGCCGGTCCCGGCTGTCGGTGGGGCGTGGCAGGATCGGGGACGTGGCAGAGACAGCATCGAAGAAGACCGACAGCACCCCCGGCGGCCGTCCCCGGCTGATGCTCATGGACGGGCACTCGCTGGCCTACCGCGCGTTCTTCGCGCTGCCCGCGGAGAACTTCACCACCGCGACGGGCCAGCCGACGAACGCGATCTACGGTTTCGCGTCGATGCTGGCCAACACCCTGCGTGACGAGGCGCCCACGCACTTCGCGGTGGCCTTCGACGTCTCCCGCAAGACCTGGCGCTCGGAGCGGTTCACCGAGTACAAGGCGAACCGCTCCAAGACCCCCGACGAGTTCAAGGGGCAGGTCGAGCTGATCGGCGAGCTGCTCGACGCCATGCACGCGCAGCGCTTCGCCGTCGACGGTTTCGAGGCGGACGACGTCATCGCCACCCTCGCCACCCAGGCCGAGGCCGAGGGCTTCGAGGTGCTGATCGTCACCGGTGACCGCGACTCCTTCCAGCTCGTCAGCGAGCACACGACCGTGCTCTACCCGACGAAGGGCGTCTCGGAGCTGACCCGGTTCACCCCGGAGAAGGTTTTCGAGAAGTACGGGCTCACGCCCGCCCAGTACCCGGACTTCGCCGCCCTGCGCGGCGACCCGTCCGACAACCTCCCCGGCATCCCCGGCGTCGGCGAGAAGACCGCCGCGAAGTGGATCAACCAGTTCGGCTCGTTCGCGGAGCTGGTCGAGCGCGTCGAGGAGGTCAAGGGCAAGGCGGGCCAGAACCTGCGCGACCACCTGGAGTCGGTGAAGCTGAACCGGCTCCTCACCGAGCTGGAGCGCCGGGTCGAGCTGCCGAAGACGGTCACCGACCTGGAGCGGGCGCCGTACGACCGCAAGACCGTCGCGATGGTCCTGGACACCCTGGAGATCCGCAACCCGTCGCTGCGTGAGCGGCTCTTCGCCGTCGACCCGGGCTCCGAGGAGGCCGAGGCCACCCCGGTCGTGGCGGAGGGCGTGGAGCTCGACGGCACGATCCTGCGCACCGGCGAGCTGGCCGGCTGGCTCGCCGAACACGGCACCGCGTCCCTGGGCGTCGCCACGGTCGGCACCTGGGCGCTGGGCACCGGCTCGGTCGCCGAGGTCGCCCTCGCCGCGGCCGGCGGGGCGGCCGCCTGGTTCGACCCGGCCGAGCTGGACGAGGCCGACGAGCGCGCCTTCGCCGGCTGGCTCGCCGACGCCGGCCGCCCGAAGGTCCTGCACAACGCCAAGGGCGCCATGCGGGTCCTCGCCGAGCACGGCTGGCGTGTCGAGGGCGTCGCCATGGACACCGCGCTCGCCGCCTACCTGGTCAAGCCGGGCCGCCGCTCCTTCGACCTGGACGCGCTGTCGCTGGAGTACCTGCACCGGGAACTGGCCCCCGCCGCGGCGGCCGACGGCCAGCTCGCCTTCGGCGCGGACGAGGGCGCCGAGGCGGAGGCCCTGATGATCCAGGCCCGCGCCGTCCTCGACCTGGGCGAGGCCTTCGAGGGCCGCCTCGACGAGGTCGGCGCCGCCGACCTGCTGCGGGACATGGAGCTGCCCACCTCCGCCCTGCTCGCCCGCATGGAGCGCGACGGCATCGCCGCCGACCGCGCCCACCTCGAGGCGATGGAGCAGACGTTCGCGGGCGCCGTGCAGCAGGCCGTGAAGGAGGCCCACGCCGCCGCCGGCCGCGAGTTCAACCTCGGCTCGCCCAAGCAGCTCCAGGAAGTCCTCTTCGGCGAGCTGGCCCTGCCCAGGACGAAGAAGACCAAGACCGGCTACACCACCGACGCCGACGCCCTGGCCTGGCTCGCCACCCAGACCGACAACGAACTGCCGGTGATCATGCTCCGGCACCGCGAGCAGGCGAAGCTGCGGGTCACCGTCGAGGGCCTGATCAAGACCATCGCCGCGGACGGCCGCATCCACACCACGTTCAACCAGACGGTGGCCGCGACCGGCCGGCTGTCGTCCACGGACCCGAACCTGCAGAACATCCCGGTCCGCACCGACGAGGGCCGGGCGATCCGCCGCGGCTTCGTGGTCGGCGAGGGCTTCGAGTCCCTGATGACCGCCGACTACAGCCAGATCGAGCTGCGCGTCATGGCCCACCTCTCCGAGGACGAGGGCCTGATCGAGGCGTTCACCACGGGCGAGGACCTGCACACCACCGTCGCCTCCCAGGTCTTCTCCGTCGGCCGGGACGCGGTCGACGCCGAGATGCGCCGCAAGATCAAGGCCATGTCGTACGGCCTGGCCTACGGTCTGTCCGCCTTCGGCCTCTCCCAGCAGCTGAACATCGAGGCGGCCGAGGCCCGCGGCCTGATGGACACCTACTTCGAGCGTTTCGGCGGCGTACGCGACTACCTGCGCCGGGTCGTCGACGAGGCACGGGCCACGGGCTACACCGCGACGCTCTTCGGGCGCCGCCGCTACCTCCCCGACCTCAACAGCGACAACCGCCAGCGCCGCGAGGCCGCCGAACGCATGGCCCTCAACGCCCCCATCCAGGGCACCGCCGCCGACATCGTCAAGATCGCCATGCTCAACGTCGACCGGGCCCTGCGCGAGGCGGACCTGAAGTCCCGCCTGCTCCTGCAGGTGCACGACGAAATCGTGCTGGAGATCGCCCCCGGCGAGCGCGCGGCCACGGAGGAACTCGTCCGCCGCGAGATGGCCGGCGCCGTCCGGCTGCGGGCCCCGCTCGACGTCTCGGTGGGCGTGGGCCGCGACTGGGAGTCGGCGGCGCACTGACCCCCGGCCGGCGTCCGCCGCGAGCGGACGGCACCCCGGCCCCGGCAGCCCGGTGCCCGCACGGGGACGCGGTGACACACGCACCGCGTCCCTCCCCGGGCGGCGCACCGGCACCGGCGCCCCTGACCGGCGGAACCCCGGCGGGGTCCGTCACTCACGTGGACCCCGCCAGAACGCACCCCACCGCCCGCAGCCGCAACACTGCGGACATGGGTATACGCATGCTCCACCGCCGGACGCCCGAGGTACGCGACGGCACCAGGGCCGAGGCCGGCAGCGCCTCGGGCCCGGCCACGGCCGCCTCGCCGGTCCCGGCCCTCGCGGCCGGCGCAAGCACCGCCCGCATCCCCGTCGACCGTGCCGCGGCCGCCCGAGCGGCCGCGGCCGGCCTGCTGCGCCGGCCCCGCGCCCGCCTCCGCCGCGCCGCCGACCGGCGCGCCTGGGCGGACCTCACCCGCGCCTACCTGGCGCTGCTGCTCACCGCGATCCCCCGGACCCGCCCCAGACGCACCCTCACCGTCTTCGTGGCCGCCCTCACCGAACCGCCGACCGGTCCCGGCCCGCACCGACCACCCCGCCAGGACCGCCCGGAACCCCGACCGGACGCCACACCCTGACCCCGGCCGCGTACAGCAGCACTCCCAGCAGCAGCCCGGCACCCACCCCGAAGCACAGCGTCGGCACCAGATCCAGCGGCCGCACGGACGCACCCCGGTACGCCCGCCAGCGCACCGCCCGCTGCACCGCCCCCGCCAGGGCACAGCCCCCGATCACGGCCGCCGCCCACCACCGGTCCCGGACCGACAGCGCGGGCACCCCCGCCGGCTCCCCGGCCGGCGCCCGCCGCACCGCCCCCACCAGGAACACGGCGATCACCACGGCCGCCACCGCGGACGAGCCGTACTGCAGCCACGTGTAGCGCGGCAGGCCCGCCACCACCCCGCCGAGCCCCGGCAGCAGCCGCGACCCCCACCGGTCGTGGTGCGTGAACGCGTCCCACACGACGTGCGTCAGCGCCCCGAGCGCCGCCGACACGTACCACCACAGCACCCGCCCGGCCCGCACGCGCGCGCGTGGCGCACCGCAGCGCAGCAGAGCGGCCGCCCGACCCTGGCGGGCCCGGGGGAGCAGCGCCACCAGCGGCTCCCGCACGAACAGCCACAGTCCCACCAGCGACCAGGCGATCAGGACGTCCACGCCGGCCACCCCCGGCAGGGAGTGCGTGACCGTCCCGAACTCCATCGCGTCCCGCCGGACACTCGCCGCGTAGTAGGTGACGTCGGGGGCGAAGGACCCCGCCACGAGCACCGCGGGCACCAGCCGGCCCCGGCCGCCGCCGTCCCGGCGGACGGCGGGCAGAACGGCCGCCGCGTGGCTGAGTGTGAACGGCAACTGGGCCCCCTCGGGCGGTCGTCGGCCACGGCGTCGCGGCCCGTGATCCCATCCGGTCCAGTATGCGTCGGCGCCGTCCGTGCTCCCCGCGGCCCGGCATCGGCGGCCAACCGGTGAAAAGCGGACGCGAACGGGTGCCCCCGGCAAGCAAATTGTCGTAGGGTCACCTGGGTTGCCGTGCCGGGCGGCACGGTCGCACACCCGTCGCACGGACGGAAAGGCGGAAGCGGGGGCAACCAGAGCACCGGGTCAACCGTCACACCAGAGCGAGGCAGACAGACGGAGACGGACGCGGCACGCGTCCACGGGAGGGGTTCACTCTATGGCGGCGCATTTCGGCAGGCGGCTGCGCAAGGGAGCGGCGACCACGGCCGTGGCGGCGGCGGCGGTCGCCGCACTGTCCGCGTCCCAGGCTCCGGGAGCGGCCGGCGACGACCAGGGAAGACCGGCCGCGGCCGGCTCCAGCAGTCCCGCACCCGACGCCGCCATCGACGGCAACGCCACCGGCAACTCGCCGTACTACACGGACCTCCCGCCGCTGAAGAGCCCCAACCCCAGCCCCTCGTCGACGGCCGGTGACGGTGACCCCGTCGCCCGCGGCGAGGCGGAGGCGGGCATCCCCGCGACCGTCCTCGACGCCTACAAGAAGGCCGAGGCCGAGCTGCGCTCGTCCAAGCCGGGCTGCAACCTGCCCTGGCAACTCCTGGCCGCCATCGGCAAGGTGGAGTCCGGTCAGGCCCGCGGCGGCCGCGTCGACGCGGACGGCACCACGATCGGCCGGATCCTCGGCCCGCAGCTCGACGGCAACGGCTTCGCGCTCATCAAGGACACCGACCACGGCCGGTACGACGGCAACAGCCACTACGACCAGGCCATCGGCCCGATGCAGTTCATCCCGTCCACCTGGGCGTGGGCCGGCCGCGACGGCAACGCCGACGGCGCGGCGGACCCGAACAACGTCTACGACGCCGCGCTCGCCGCGGGCCACTACCTGTGCCGCAACGACTGGGACATGTCCACCGAGCCCGGCCTGCACAGCGCGATCCTCAGCTACAACAACTCGCAGGACTACCTGAACCTGGTCCTGAACTGGCTGCAGTACTACCGCAAGGGCACCCACTCCGTGCCCGACGGCTCCGGCGGCGTGCCCAGCCACCGCAGCGACGACGGCACCCCGCGCACCCACACCCCGGCACCGTCCGACCCGCCGGGCACGAAGCCCGGCCACGAGCCGGACCCCAAGCCCCACCCGAAGCCGCACCAGCCGGGCGGCGGCAGCGAGAGCCCCGACCCCCAGCCGCCCAAGCCGCCCGTCCCGCCGACGCAGCCCACCCCGTCCGACACCGTGGACCACCTCGAGGACGCGGGCACCGCGCAGCTCACCGCGATGGCCGGCGACGCGTTCGCACAGCGCATCGGCACCCGCGCCGAGACCAAGGCCGGCACGGCCGTCGCCAGGGTCAGGGTCCGGTTCACCCTCACCGGCGACACCGACGCCACCTTCGCCGGCGGCGAGAAGGTCGCCACCGTCGCCACCGACGCCAAGGGCGTGGCGCTCGCACCAGCCCTCCAGGCGGGTGAGAAGACCGGCGACTTCAAGATCACCACCGCGGTCGTCGGCCACCAGGTCAAGAGCGTCGCCTACACCGCCACCGTCACCGCCCGCGCCGCCGACACCCTCACCCGCACCGGCGACACCGCCATGACCTGCACCCCCGGCGGCGAGTTCGCCGAGCGGATCCAGCTGAAGGCGACGTACAAGGGCGCCGCCGCCGACCGGGTCGCGGCCACCGCCACCCTGATCAAGGCCGACGACGACGCCACCGAGAACGACAAGGGCCCCTACTTCAAGGACGCCGACGGCAAGACCGTCCGCACCCTCACCGGCCTCAGGACCGACGCCGAGGGCCGGCTCACGCTGCCCGCGCTGTACGCCGACGCCACCACCGGCACCTACCTGCTCCGGGTCACCACCCCCGGCGGGGGCACCGTCACCGTCGAGCTGAAGGTCGCCGCCGCCGACGCCTCGGCGAGCCCCTCACCGAGCCCGTCGGCGACCTCCTGACGGCACGCACCGCACGGCAGGCACAGTAACGGCGAGGGCGCCCCTCCGCTCCGGCGGACGGGCGCCCTCGGCGCACCACGCGCCGCACCGGCGGTCAGCGCCTGAGCCGCGCGTTGGTGTGCCGCGTGGGTTCCGCGGCCGCCGGGTCCTCGGGCCACGGATGCTTCGGATACCGCCCGCGCAGCTCGGCGCGCACGCCCCGGTAGCCGTCCCGCCAGAACGAGGCGAGGTCCGCCGTGACGGCGGCGGGCCGCCCGGCCGGCGACAGCAGATGCACCAGCAGCGGCACTCCTGCCACGGCCGGCGTCTCGCGCAGCCCGAACATCTCCTGCAGCTTCACGGCGAGGACCGGCCGCTCCGGATCCCGGTAGTCGATCCGGATCCTGGACCCGCTCGGCACGGTGATCCGCTCCGGCGCCAGCTCGTCCAGCCGCGCCGCGTCCCCGCTCGCCCACGGCAGCAGCCGCGCCAGCGCCTGCCCGGCGTCGATCCGCCCGAGGTCCGCCCGACGCCGGGCCCGGCTCAGCTCCGGCTCCAGCCACTCGTCCACGCGCGCGTGCAGCGCCTCGTCCGACACCTCCGGCCACGGCTCCCCGGCATGCGACCGCAGGAACGCCAGCCGCTGCCGCAGCGCCGCCGCCTCGGCCGACCAGCGCAGCAGACCCGGCCCCTCCTCCCGCAGACCGTCGAGCAGGGCCGCACGCACGAGCGCCGCAGCGGGATCCTTCAGCGGCCTGACGGCCAGCTCCACGGCCCCCAGACATTCGACATGCCGGGCCACGACATCCCCGCCGGACCAGCGCACCTCGTCCCGCTCCTCGAACAGCGCGCCCGCCGCGGCCCGGGCCACCTCCTCGGAGACCGCCGCCCCGAGCCGCACACGCGCGTGGCCCTTCCCGGCCGCCCGGTCGGCGACGGCGACGACGATCCACGGCGCACCGGTCAGCTCCGACCCCTCGCCCAGCTCGGCCCGGGTCCCGGACACCATGAGATACGAACCGCCGTCCAGCCTCGCGACCCGCTCCGGAAACGCCAGAGCCACGGTCGGCCCGACCAGCCCGTCCGCCCCGGACCCCGAGCCCGAAGCGGCCCCGGCACCCGCCCGCGCCCCGTGATCACCGGCGGCCGGCGAGGAATGGGCCGAGACGGCACGCAGCCGCCGCACCTCCGCCGCCCACCGCCCCGCGTACGCGTCACCGCCGCGCCGGGCACGCCGCAGCGCCCCGGCGAGATCGTCCCCGTACTCCCTCGGCACCTCCTCGGAGAGCAGGGCAACGGCCTCCGCGCCCCGGCCCGCGGTGTCCAGCAGCGCCCGCCCCAGCCGCGGATGCACCCCCAGCCGGGCCAGCCGCACCCCGAGCCCGGTGGCCCGCCCCGCGGCATCCACCGCGCCCACGGCCGTCAGCACCTCCCGCGCCGCCGCCATCGCGCCCCCCGGCGGCGGGTCCAGCAACGCCAGCCCCGAGGCGTCGGGATCACCCCAGCAGGCCGCCTGGAGGGCGAACGCCGTCAGGTCGGCCACCTTGATCTCCGGCGCCGGAAAAGCCGTCAGCCGGCCGTCCTCCGCCTCCGTCCAGCACCGGTACACCATCCCCGGCGCCTCACGGCCGGCCCGCCCCGCCCGTTGCCGCCCGGCCGCCCGCGACGCCCGCACCGTCACCAGACCGCTCAGCCCGCGCGCGTGATCCACACGCGGCTCCCGAGCCAGCCCCGAGTCCACCACCACCCGCACCCCGGGCACCGTCAGCGACGACTCCGCCACCGACGTCGCCAGCACCACCCGGCGCCGCTGCCCGGGCGCCAGCACCGCGTCCTGCACGGCGGCCGGCGCCCGGCCGTGCACCGGGAGCACGTCCACCGCGCCCAGATCCCCGAGCTGCCCGGCCACGCGCGCGATCTCGCCCACGCCGGGCAGGAAGCACAGCACGTCCCCGTCCCGCTCGGCCAGCGCCCGCCGCACCACTGAGGCCACATGGGCGAGCAGCACCGGATCCACCCGCATCCCGTGCGGCGGCCGTACGGGCCGCGCCGGAGGTGCCCACACGACCTCCACCGGATGCGCGACGCCCGCCGCCTCCACCACCGGCGCCCCGCCCAGCAGCCGCGCCCACCCCTGGGCGTCCGTGGTCGCCGAGGCGGCCACCAGACGCAGCTCCGGGCGCAGCGCCTGCCGCACGTCCCACAGGAACGCGGCCACCGTGTCGGCGTCCAGATGCCGCTCATGGCACTCGTCGAGCACCACGACGTCCACACCCGCCAGCTCCTGGTCCCGCTGCAGCCGCTGCAGCAGCACACCCGTGGTCACCACCTCCACGCGCGTGTGCCGTCCCACGGCCCGCTCGCCGCGCACCGTGTAGCCGACGCTGCCGCCGGTCCGCTCCCCGAGCAGCCACGCCATCCGCCGGGCCGCCGCCCGTGCCGCGATCCGCCGCGGCTCGGCCACCACGACACGCCGCGCGGGCCCGCCGCCGACCAGCCCCGCCAGCACGAGCGGCACCAGCGTCGTCTTGCCGGTGCCGGGCGGCGCCACCAGGACCGCCGTGCCGTCCGCGTCCAGGGCGTCGGTCAGAGCGGGCAGGGCGGCCCGCACGGGCAGCACGTCCAGGGCGTCGTCACGGATCACGCCCCCAGTGTCGTACGGCGGCCGGGACGCCCTCCACACGCGTGCCGCGCACGCGCAGCCGCCCCTCGCGCGCGCAGGTACGCACGCGCAGCCGTCCCGCGCGCGTGCGTACCTGCGCGCGCGCATCAGGACGACGGGACGGACGCCGTGCTCAGTCCCGCTCGCACACGAAGATCGCCGTACCCGGGATCAGGTTCCCGCGCAACGGGGACCAGCCGCCCCAGTCCGAGGTGTTCCACGCCGGCCACTCCGGCTCCACCAGGTCCACCAGGCGCAGCCCCGAGGCCACGACGTCCCGCACCCGGTCCCCGAGCGTCCTGTGGTGCTCGACGTACACCGCCCGGCCCTCCGCGTCCTGCTCCACGTAGGGCGTGCGGTCGAAGTAGGAGGCGGACACCGACAGCCCCTCGGGGCCGGGCTCGTCCGGGAACGCCCAGCGGATCGGGTGCGTCACCGAGAAGACGAACCGGCCGCCCGGCCGCAGCACCCGGCGCACCTCGCGCAGCACCAGCCGCGGATCGGCGACGAACGGCAGCGCCCCGTACGCGGAGCAGGCCAGGTCGAAGGAGCCGTCCGCGAACGGCAGCGCGCCGGCGTCGGCGCAGACGAGCGGAATCGATCCGCCGATCCGCAGCGAATGCTGCAGCTGGCGGTGCGAGAGGTCCAGCGCCACCGGCCGGGCGCCCTGGGCGGCCAGCCAGCGCGAGCACTGGGCGGCGCCCGCCCCGATCTCCAGGACCTCCTTGCCCTTCAGCTCCTCCGGCGGGCCCAGCAGCTCCGCCTCCACCTCGTCCAGGCCCTCCGGGCCCCACACGAAACGGTCGTCACCGAGGAACGTCCCGTGTTCGGTCTGGTACTCGTCCGCGTTGCGGTCCCACCAGCCCCGGTTCGCCCGGCTGCTCTCCGCTACCCCGGCGTCACGTCGGGTGGCTTCCGCCTCGAACCCGTCGGGATCGAGCTGTTCCGGCTCTTGGATGATCGGCTCCCTCGTCGTACTCTTCCGTCCAACCCGCCGGGCGCGACACGGGGGGACGAGGGCCCGTGCGGCCTCGCGGGACGTTTCCTGCGCCGGTTATGCGGCGATCCGCCCCGGGTGTGCGCCTTCGCGCATTGACCATGCCCGGCTGCCCCCGTATGCTACAAGTTGCGCTGCGGGCCTGCGCACCTCAGACGTAGCAGGCTGCGCTCGCATCTGTTGTATGTCCCCTCGGTTGTCGAGGCGCCATCACCAGTTTCCTGGTGGGGCGCTTCCTTGGCTGTCCGGCTTCTGCAGAGCGATACGGGCTCCCGGCGTAGCAGTACCTACGACTTCAATGTCCGTACCGGAGCCCTTTCCCACATGACGAGCAGCACCGAGACCACCGCCACCACCCCGCAGGTTGCGGTCAACGACATCGGTAACGAGGAAGCCTTCCTCGCCGCGATCGACGAGACGATCAAGTACTTCAACGACGGCGACATCGTCGACGGCGTCATCGTGAAGGTCGACCGGGACGAGGTCCTGCTCGACATCGGTTACAAGACCGAAGGTGTCATCCCGAGCCGCGAGCTCTCGATCAAGCACGACGTCGACCCCAACGAGGTCGTCGCCGTCGGTGACGAGATCGAGGCCCTCGTCCTCCAGAAGGAGGACAAGGAAGGCCGCCTGATCCTCTCGAAGAAGCGCGCCCAGTACGAGCGTGCCTGGGGCACCATCGAGAAGATCAAGGAAGAGGACGGCATCGTCACCGGTACCGTCATCGAGGTCGTCAAGGGTGGTCTCATCCTCGACATCGGCCTCCGCGGCTTCCTCCCGGCCTCCCTGGTCGAGATGCGCCGCGTCCGCGACCTCCAGCCGTACGTCGGCAAGGAGCTCGAGGCGAAGATCATCGAGCTGGACAAGAACCGCAACAACGTGGTCCTGTCCCGCCGTGCCTGGCTCGAGCAGACCCAGTCCGAGGTCCGCCAGACGTTCCTCACGACCCTCCAGAAGGGTCAGGTCCGCTCCGGCGTCGTCTCCTCGATCGTCAACTTCGGTGCCTTCGTGGACCTGGGTGGCGTCGACGGTCTGGTCCACGTTTCCGAGCTGTCCTGGAAGCACATCGACCACCCGTCCGAGGTCGTCGAGGTCGGCCAGGAGGTCACCGTCGAGGTCCTCGACGTCGACATGGACCGCGAGCGCGTCTCCCTGTCGCTGAAGGCGACCCAGGAAGACCCGTGGCAGCAGTTCGCCCGCACCCACCAGATCGGCCAGGTCGTGCCCGGCAAGGTCACGAAGCTGGTTCCGTTCGGTGCGTTCGTCCGCGTGGACGAGGGCATCGAGGGTCTGGTCCACATCTCCGAGCTGGCCGAGCGCCACGTGGAGATCCCGGAGCAGGTCGTCCAGGTCAACGACGAGATCTTCGTCAAGGTCATCGACATCGACCTCGAGCGTCGTCGCATCAGCCTCTCGCTGAAGCAGGCCAACGAGTCCTTCGGTGCCGACCCGGCCTCGGTCGAGTTCGACCCGACCCTGTACGGCATGGCCGCGTCCTACGACGACCAGGGCAACTACATCTACCCCGAGGGCTTCGACCCCGAGACCAACGACTGGCTCGAGGGCTACGAGAAGCAGCGCGAGGAGTGGGAGCGCCAGTACGCCGAGGCGCAGTCCCGCTTCGAGCAGCACCAGCAGCAGGTCATCAAGTCCCGCGAGGCCGACGCTGCCGCTGCCGCCGAGGGTGGCGAGGCCGCCGCTCCGGCCGCCTCGGGTGGCGGTTCGTACTCCTCCGAGGGTGCGGACACCTCCGGTGCCCTCGCCTCGGACGAGGCGCTGGCCGCGCTGCGCGAGAAGCTGGCCGGAGGCCAGAGCTGATCACCAGCCGCTAGGGCTCAGCCGATAGCGACTGAGGGGCCGTACCTTTCGAGGTGCGGCCCCTCAGGGTTTTCCGGAGCCCGCCGGCCGCCCCCCCCCCGCGCCCCTGTGAGAGGCGCGGCTGACAGGGAGTCAAAGGCCACCGGCCGGAGATGCCTGATCAGCGCCGTGACCCGGGAATGCCCGCGCTCCAGGGCGCGTTGTCCATGGGGAACACGAGGAGGAGCGGTCACAGTGCTTGATCCGCAGGGTTTGTACGCATGGGAGCCGAAGGGCCTCGCCGTGGTCGACATGGCACTCGCCCAGGAGTCGGCCGGACTTGTCATGCTCTACCACTTCGACGGATACATCGACGCGGGTGAGACCGGCGACCAGATCGTCGACCGGCTCCTCGACTCGCTGCCCCACCAGCTCGTGGCACGCTTCGACCACGACCGGCTCGTGGACTACCGGGCCCGTCGGCCACTGCTGACCTTCACCCGGGACCGCTGGTCCGACTACGAGGTACCCGCCATCGAGGTCCACCTCGTCCAGGACGCCACCGGCGCCCCCTTCCTGCTGCTGTCCGGCCCCGAACCCGACATCGAATGGGAACGGTTCGCGGCGGCCGTCCGGCAGATCGTGGAACGGCTCGGCGTCCGGCTGTCCGTGAACTTCCACGGCATCCCCATGGGCGTCCCCCACACCCGCCCCGTGGGCCTCACCCCCCACGGCAACCGCAGCGACCTGGTCCCGGGACACCGCAGCCCCTTCGAGGAGGCCCAGGTACCCGGCAGCGCCGAAGCGCTCGTGGAGTACCGCCTCATGGAAGCCGGCCACGACGTCCTCGGCGTCGCCGCGCACGTCCCGCACTACATCGCCCGCTCCCCGTACCCGGACGCGGCGCTGACCGTCCTCGAAGCCGTCACCGCCGCCACCGGCCTGGTGCTCCCCGGCGTCGCGCACGCACTGCGCACGGAGGCCCACCGCACCCAGACGGAGATCGACCGGCAGATCCAGGAGGGCGACGAGGAACTGACAGCGCTCGTCCAGGGCCTGGAGCACCAGTACGACGCCGCCGCCGGCGCCGAGAGCCGGGGCAACATGCTCGCCGAACCGGTCGACATCCCCTCCGCCGACGAGATCGGGCGCGAGTTCGAACGCTTCCTGGCGGAACGCGAGGGCGAGAGCTGAAGCCGCCGCCCCGCCGCACGGCCCCGGCCGGCCCCGGCCCCGTCAGCGACAGGGCCTAAGCTTCCGCTCATGCTGAAAGTGGGCCTGACCGGCGGGATCGGCGCCGGCAAGAGCGAGGTGTCACGGCTGCTCGTGGAGCACGGAGCCGTACTGATCGACGCCGACCGCATCGCACGCGAGGCCGTGGCACCCGGAACACCCGGGCTCGCCGCCGTGGTGGACGCCTTCGGCGCGGACGTCCTCACCGCCGACGGCGGCCTGGACCGGCCACGGCTCGGCTCCATCGTCTTCGCCGACCCCGAGAAGCTGGCCGTCCTCAACGCGATCGTGCACCCCCTCGTCGGCGCCCGCTCCCGCGAACTGGAAGCGGCCGCGGCCCAGGACGCGGTGGTCGTCCACGACGTCCCGCTGCTCACCGAGAACGGCCTGGCCCCCCTGTACGACCTGGTGATCGTCGTCGACGCGACCCCCGCCACCCAGCTCGACCGGCTGGTCCGGCTGCGCGGCATGACCGAGGGCGACGCCCGCGCTCGCATGGCCGCCCAGGCCACCCGCGAGCAGCGCCGCGAGATCGCGGACATCGTGATCGACAACGACGTACCGCTGGACGCGCTGAGACAGCGCGTGACGGAGGTCTGGGACGACCTCACCCGCCGGGCACGCGAACCCCGCACGGCAGCCACCGACGACCGACCGCAGCGGGACGGCGCGGAATAGCGGACCACGCCGGTGCGTTGAACCGCTCCAGCAAGGGAAGGACTCTGCCGTGCCCGAGACCAGTGGTTCGACCGGACGAACTCCGGAGACGCATGTCATCGACTTCCGCGCGGCCGAACAACTGCTCAACGCGCGGGACCCGCGGGGCGCGGTCAAACTCCTCGACGGCGTCGTAGCCGCCCACCCCGAGAACACCGCCGCCCGGCTGCTGCGCGCGCGTGCCTTCTTCGCCGCCGCGCAACTGCGGCCCGCCGAGCTGGAGTTCACCATCGTGCTGGAGCGGGAACCGGACAACGCCTTCGCGCACTTCGCGCTCGCCCGCACCTACGAACGCCAGGGCCGCCCCGACCAGGCAAAACGTCACTTCCGGCTGGCCGCCGCACTCGACCCCAACCCCGACTACCTCAAGGCCGCCCGTTTCGACGACTGACCCCGCCGGACACGGGCGGTCCCCGTCACGGGTGGCGGGTCCACCGCGGCCACGGATACCGCGGGCCGCCCTCCGGCGGCCGGTACGGAGGAACGTCCCGCCCCGGCTGATAGTGCGGGCCCTGCCGCAGATGCCTGACGATCACCGCCATGTCCACCGTGGCCACCACCCACAGCACCCCACAGGCCGCCGCCCAGCCAGGACGCCCCACCAGCGAGAACGCCGCCGTCCCGAAGACCGCCCAGACGATTCCCCACAGACTCAGCCAGAACCGCGCCCGCAGCGCACTGCGCGCGGTCACCGGCTCACTTCCCGTACGCATCCCGATCACCGCTCCTGACAGCAACGTACTCTTCCGAGGGAACGCAACCAAGGGGGTCACCGCGTGCTGCCCGACGCCGACGAACTCGCCGAGGAACTGCTCGACCTCGCGGTACCCCACGAGGACATCAACGACCTCGTACGCATGGCCCGCCGCGTACGCGACGACCCGGAACTGCGGCACTCGCTCGAGAACGCCGTGGCGGACCTGGTGCGCGACATGGGCGACCTGCACGGCGGCGCCGACCTGCCCGACCTCGACTGGCCGCCCGGCGCCCTGCAACGCTGCTTCCCCGTCTACGTCCTCGTCGCCGCCCTGCCGCACGTCCGCCGCCACCACCGCGAACGCGGCATCTCCGCCGACACCACCCGGCGCACCCTCGCCGACCTCGGCCGGAACATGACCACCCACCGCGCCCGCCACGGCCGGACCGGCCTCCAGGTACCGCGCTGGCTCACCCTGCACTTCCGCGGCGAGCTGTACCAACTGGGACGCCTGCAGTTCCAGCGCGCCCCGCTCGGTCCGCGCACCGCCGCCGCCCTCACGGCCGCCGGACTGGACGTGACCCCGGAATCGCCCTGCCTGAACCTGCACATACCCGACTTCACCGGCCCGCTGTCCCCGGCCGCCTGCGACCGCTCACTGGCACTGGCCCGCGACTTCTTCGCCCGCCACTACCCGGAGGAGAAGCACCCGGCCGCCGTCTGCCACTCCTGGCTCCTCGACCCCCAGCTCAGGCGGTACCTGCCCGCGCGCTCCAACATCGTCCGCTTCCAGGAACGCTTCCGCACCGCCCACCAGGACACCGAACCCGCCGACACCGAACCCGTCCGGTTCGTCTTCGGCGACCCGGACCTGCCCTTCCCCGACCTGCCACGGCGCACCTCCGTCGAACGAGCCGTCGGCGACCACCTGCGGGCCGGCGGCCACTGGTACGTCGGACACGGATGGTTCCCGTTCCCCAGTACCTGACTCGAACGAGTGAACCCGCACCTCCCAGGAACGCCCCCTCCCACCCCACCCGTTGTCCCGGCATGACGGTCGAAATGCGTGAGGGACACGAGGGAACAGGACCCGGTGCGATCACCCCGGACGGGTGCGCGGTCGAGCTCTACACACGGCTCCCCGTCGGCGGCGAACCGGACGTCATCGCCAACGCCGTGCCCGCCGGGGCACACATCCTCGAACTGGGCAGCGCAGTGGGCCGGGTGACCCACGCCCTCCTCGAACGCGGCTTCACGGTCACCGCCGTGGACGAGTCCGCCGAGATGCTCACCCGAGTCCGCGGGGCACGCACCATATGCGGCCCCATCGAAAAGCTCGATCTGGACGAGAAGTTCGACGTGGTGATGCTCGCCTCGTTCCTCGTGCACGCCGGCGACATCGAGGTGCGCCGGGGCCTGCTGCGCACCTGTGTCCGGCATGTCGCGGAAGACGGCTGCGTGCTCATCCAGCGGGAGGGCGAGGACTACCACACCGACGTACCGAGAGAACGGGTCGA
Source organism: Streptomyces sp. NPDC002386 (assembly GCF_053593175.1). NCBI lineage: Bacteria > Bacillati > Actinomycetota > Actinomycetes > Kitasatosporales > Streptomycetaceae > Streptomyces > Streptomyces sp. NPDC002386. The sequence continues at coordinate 219,740 of NZ_JBSFBX010000008.1, read as the reverse complement.
CCCGAGCGGCTTCACCGTGCGCATCGCGTCGGACGAGCCCGTCGGTGACGGGGTGCGTTCGGTGCGCGCCGAGTACGTGTTCCCGGACGCGGTCTGGACGCAGACGTTCCGGAGCCGGCCCCTGACCAAGGAGCAGTTCGAGCAGGCCCTGGCGGAAGCGGGACTGGAGGTGGACACCTATCTCACCGGGGACCGGACCTGGGTGAGGGCGGTACCGGTGGCACACGACCGATGAGTTCTCGGGCGGGGGCTGGTCTACCTCTGTGACAGCAACCGGGACCGCTTCCCCCTGGAGACCACCATGTCCGAGACCACCGCCCCCGTCACCACCGCCCCCGTCACCACCGGTGGCTCCCCGACCGCCCGCGGTCGCCTCGCCCGGATCGCGCTGCGCTCGGTGCAGGTGCTGCTGGCCCTGTTCTTCGGGATCGCGAGCGCGCTGCCCAAGCTGATCGCTCACCCGTCGGCCGTGGAGTCCTTCGACAAGATGGGCTGGGGCAGCGCGGGCATGTACGCCATCGGCGCACTCGAACTGGCGGGCGCCGTAGCACTGCTGGTGCCGGTTCTGCAGTCGGTGGCGGCGATGGCACTGAGCGCGCTGATGGTGGGCGCGTTCATCGTCCAGCTCACCGTCTTCAACGGTCAGTACGCGGCGACCCCGCTGATCCTGATCGTCCCGCTCGCGCTGATCGCCTGGGCCCGCCGCTCCCACAACAGGGACCTGCTGGCGCTGCTGCGGGGCGCGGGACACCGGGCCTGACCCGAGCGGGACACGACCGGCGGCCCCGGCGAGCGGCCGGGGCGGCGCGTGCCACGGGAGGGGATGTGCGCGACGCAAGGCGGTGTGGCGACGCGCTGCGATGCGGAGCGACGCGAGGCGATGAGCGCGACGCGGGCCGAGGTGTGGCAGCGGACCGAAAACGAACGGGGGAGGGGAGGGGGTGGGGGAGGGCCCCCGGGGGAGGGAACTCACCGCCCCCGTGAACGCCCGCCCGAGCCCCCGGTCCCGCCCGCTCTGCCGCGCCCTCCGGGGCCTTGGGCTCGTCCCGGCGCGCCGGGTGTACCCGGCCCACCGGGCGCAGCCGGACCACCCAGCCCGCCCGGTGCACCCGGGCCGCCGAGTCCGCCCGATCCGCGCAGCCGTTCCAGCTCGCGGCGGTCCCGTTTGGTGGGGCGGCCGGTGCCGCGGTCGCGGAGGCCGGCCGGAGCCACGGCCTCGCGGGGCGGCGGAGGCGGGGAGTTGTCGATGAAGCACTGGACGGCCACCGGGGCGCCGACGCGCTTGCGGATCAGCCGCTTGACGATCACGACGCGTTCCCGGCCCTCGTGCCGCAGACGCACCTCGTCGCCGACGCGCACGGAGTAGGCGGGCTTCACGCGCTCGCCGTTGACGTGCACGTGCCCGCCACGACAGGCCGTGGCGCCCAGGGAGCGGGTCTTGATCAGACGGACGGCCCAGATCCAGCTGTCGATCCGAACGGTCTCGCCCTTCCCCGGCCCGGCCGCCTCGGCGGCGGCCACCGCCGCGGCGACCTTGGGATCGAGCGGCTGGGACTGCGCGGCCTCGGAGCCCTCGGCATCACGGACAGGGGCCGGTTCGCCGGACCCGCCGCTGTCACGGTGCACGTTCTCGTCCGCATCCTCGGAAGCCATGTCCTGACCCTAACTCCCCGGACAGGGGAGGCCGGGCGGGTTTTTCCACCGGCGGCTCCCACCAGGAACACCATGCCTCCCCGGTCGGCACAGTGCGCAGGTTCCCCGGAGCGGCCCCCGCACAGCCGACGCGGGGCAGGTGAACAGGGCGGGCATACGGTGGCGGCATGGACGACAGCAGCGACCTGGCCCGGCTCGACCGGCGCGTCGCGGAGTGCCGGGCCTGCCCCCGGCTCGTCGAGTGGCGTGAGGAGGTGGCCCGGACCAAACGGGCCGCGTTCGCCGACTGGACGTACTGGGGGCGGCCGGTGCCCGGCTTCGGGCCGCCCGACGCCCGGCTCGTGATCATCGGGCTCGCCCCCGCGGCACACGGAGGCAACCGCACCGGCCGGATGTTCACCGGTGACCGCTCCGGCGACGTGCTGTACCAGGCGCTGTACGACGTGGGCCTCGCCTCGCAGCCCACCTCCGTGCGGGCCGGGGACGGCCTGGAGCTGTACGGGGTGCGCGTCACCGCACCCGTGCACTGTGCCCCGCCCGCCAACAAGCCCACCCCCGCCGAGCGCGACGCCTGCCGCCCCTGGCTGGTGCAGGAGCTGCGGCTGCTCCGGCCGACGGTCAGGGCCGCCGTCGTGCTCGGCGCCTTCGGCTGGCAGGCCGCGCTGCCCGCGTTCGCCGAGGCGGGCTGGCCGGTGCCGCGGCCGCGTCCCGCGTTCGCCCACGGCGCCCGGGTCGCCCTCGGCGATCTCGACGTCTTCGGCTGCTTCCATGTCAGCCAGCGCAACACCTTCACCGGCCGGCTCACCGCCGAGATGCTGCGAGAGGTGCTGCGCACGGCAGCGGACACGGCCGGGCTGCCGTAACCGGGTTTCCCCAGCTCCCTGCCTTCGGGCTGCCGGCTTCCGGCTCCCGCCCTTCCGGCTCACGGTTTCCCGCCCCCCGCTCCCGGCCGCGCGTCGCGCGCCCCCGGGACAGGGCCTTCCGGGGCCGGCCGGCGGCAGCCCGCGCTCAGGGCCGCCACGCGTACCGCACGTCCGGTTCCCGCTCCTCGTTGCCGCTGCCGTCCGTGTGCTCCACGGCGACGAATCCGTGCCGTTCGTAGAAGCGGTGCGCGGGCTTGTTGACCTGGAAGGTCCACAGGGTCAGCTCCTGCGGACTGCGCTCCTTGGCGAGGGCGACGAACCGGTCCCCGACACCGCGCCCCCGCCAATCGGGATCCAGGTAGAGCTGGGACAGCAGAGTGCCGTTCAGGACCATCACGCCGACGATCCCGGTCCCGCCCGCCGTCTCCTCGGCGACCCAGGTCTCCCGCAGCGGGACCACCACGTCGCGGAAGTACCCCCGTACGTCGTCGTCGGTGCGGGGCCGGACGACCGTGGGCAGGGCGGCGGCGAAGGAGCGCAGCCAGACGTCGGCGGCCGCTCCCGCGTCGGCCGCCACCGCCCGCCGCAGCACGATCCCGTCCCCGGACGTCATCGGTCCGCTCCCGCGTCGGCCGCCACCGCCCGTCGCAGCACGATCCCGTCCCCGGACGTCATCGGTCCGCTCCCGCGTCCGGTACGACGGCCGTCGCCGTTATCTCCACCAGTTGCCCGGTGTAACCGAGGCAGGCGACACCGAGCAGCGTCGAGGAGTGCGGCCCGCGGCTCAGCCCCGAGGCCTCCACCACCTCCCACACCGCGGACAGCACGGACGGCTCACCGCTGACGACGTACACCTCCGTCTGCAGCACGTGCTCCAGGCCGCTGCCGACGGCGCGCAGCTGTTCCGTCAGGTTGGCGATCACCTGCTCGGCCTGCCGCACCGGATCCCCGGGACCGACCACCTCACCCTTCACGTCGAGCGGTACGGCCCCCGCCAGGAAGGCGAGCCTGGTGCCGGCCTCGACGACGGAGGCATGGGAGTAGGTGGGCGGCGGGAACAGCGCGGGGGAGGTCACTCGCCGGATCATGGCGGCTCCTGAAAATGGTGGGCGGACAACCTCCCGATCATCGGAGGGCCACCCGGTCCCGCGCACCCGAATTTCCGCGACGACGGAAGGGTCGCACGACGGCCGCGGCGAGCCCGAGCGGCGGCCGCGGCAAGGCGAGTGCCGTCGCCGCCTCGTCGACAGCCTCCCCCCACCGGCCCCACAGCCCTCGACCGGACCCGCAGCCCTCGACCGGCCCTACAGCCCTCGACCGGACCCGTCCCCGACCGAGTCGCGTTCATAAAGAAGCACCGTGATCCGGGCAGGTTTCACTGCGCCGAAACGTTATGGTTCCGGGCTTTCGGGGCACCCCCCTTATCCTGGGAACCGCACCTCACCGCTCGGCCACTGTCGTCCGAAGGCCCAACCCGCCCTCGTATGGACAGGAGCCCCGTGTCGCGCCCCGCCGCACTGTCACTGCCGCCCTGGCTCGCGCATGCCCTGCGCACTCAGCGCGGACCCGTCCCGTGGAGCGCGCTGACCCGGGGCGCGCTCGCCGCCGGGCCGCTGCTGCTCGCCGGGATGCTCGCGGACCGGACTCCGCTGGGCGTGATCGCCGCCATCGCCGCGATGCTCGCCGGCATCAACGACCGGCCCGGCAGCAGGCGGGCCTCCGTGAAGCGGCTCGGGGTGCCCGCGCTGGCCGGGACGGTCGGGCTGCTCGTGGGCACGTATGCCGGGCAGCGGCTGTCCGCGGTGCCGCTGACCCTGCTCCTCACGGTGCTCGGACTGGCCGCCGGTGGCATCAGCGCCGTGGGGCCGGTCGCCTCCGCCGCCGGCACCCAGCTGCTCGTCACCGCCGCGATCGGCGCCGGCACGCCGGCGGCCGGTGACGGCCGGCAGCAGGGCCTGGCCTTCCTCGCCGGAGCGGGCTGGCTGCTTCTGCTGCGCCTGGCCCTGCCCACGCCGGGCTCTCTCGCCGGTGACTTCCGGTTCGACGGCGAGCGGTCGGCCGTCGCCGACGTGTACGACGCCATCGCCGCGCTGCTCGACGCCGTGGGCGGCGGGAGTGCCATGGCCCGGCGGGCCGCGCTCACCGCCGCCCTCGACCACGCCCAGGACGCCCTCGCCGGACCCCGGCTGCGCCGCCGCGCCAGTTCCGCCGCCGAGCGCCGGCTGCACGCCCAGTTCACCGCCGCGCTGCCCCTGGCCGAGGCCGCCACCGCCCTGGCCTGGGCGGGCGAGCCGCTCTCCGCCCGGGCGGCCGAGGGCCCCCGGCGGCTCGCCGCCGCCGTCCGCGGCAACACCGGCACCGGTCCGCTGCCCGCGCCCAGCCGGTCGGCGCCCGCTCTGCGCGCCCTCGACGACGCCCTGCTGCGTGCCGCCGAGGCTTTCGACCCGGCCGGGGACGCCGAGCAGCGGCTGCCCGCCAGGCGGCGGAGCGCCAGGGACGTCGTCCGGGCCGTGTTCGGTACCGGCGGCCGGGAGTACGGGCTGCGTGTCGCGGTCTGCTTCGGGGCGAGCGCGGCCGTCGCCCAGGCCCTGCACGACGCCCGCTGGTACGGGCAGCACCAGCACTGGTACTGGCTGCCCGCCACGACCGTCTTCCTGGTCAAGCCCGATCTCGGGCCGCTCGCCTCCCGGGTGCTGTGCCGGGCCGCCGGGACCGTGCTCGGCGCCCTCGTCTTCGCCGGGCTCGCCGCGCTGCTGCCCAGGCCGGAGGGCCTGGTCGTCCTGGTGACGGTGTGCGGGGCGCTCGTACCGCTGTCCACCCGGAACTTCGCCGCGCTGACCGCCGTCATCACCCCGTTGGTGCTCGCCCTGGTCATGATCGGCGGCGAGCCGCAGGCATCGCTGAGCCGCATCGCCGAGACGCTGCTGGCCTGCGCGATCGTGCTGATCGTCGGGCACCTGCCGATGTCCGGCAAGCGGGGTGGCGGGGTACGGGCCCGGCTCGACACCGCCGCGAGTGCCGCGCACGCCTACCTGGTGCACGTGCTGAGCGAGTCCGGCGACCGCGCCGAACGGTGGGCGCTGCGCCGCGAGGCGTACCGCACCCTCGCCGAGGCCCGTACCGCGATCGCGGTCGCCGCCGCCGAGCTGCCCGCCCTGGCCCGGCACACCGAGGGCACGGACTCCGTCGCCGTCGTCCTGGAACGCCTCGTCGACACGACCACCGCCTGCGCGGTGCACCTCGACGACACCGGACGGCTCACCCCTGAGCACACCGGGGTGCTGCGGGACCTGCTCGACGAGCTGGAGCGGCGCGAGGCGTGGGCCGTGCGGCCCGTCGCCGCGTAGCCGCCGCCCGGCAGGTTCGTGTGCACGAGGCGCCTGCCTCCTCGCCGGGTCTCTCGGACCGCCTGTCCGGATGTGTTTCCCGGTGAGCCGGGCCGGTCCCGGAAAAATCTTGGCGGGCACCGATGAGTTCCGCATCCGTTCGCGGTCACCACCCGGAACCGACTTGGTACAGGCCGTAGGACAGGAGGGCCCATGTCGCTTCCGGAGATCGTCTCGCGCGAGCGGTGGCGCGCCGCACGGGAGGCGTTGCTGCTCAAGGAGGAGGCGGTCCGCAGGGCGTGGGAGGTGCTGAGCGCCGAGCGGCGGCGGCTGCCCATGGTGGAGGCCGACCCGGAGTACGTGTTCGAGGGCGGCGACGGCAAGGCCACCCTCCTCGACCTCTTCGAGGGCCGGACCCAACTCGTCGTCCACCATTTCATGTTCGCCCCGGAGTGGCAGGCAGGCTGTCCCTGCTGCGCGGCCTTCCTCGACCAGGTCGGTCACCTCGCCCATCTGCACGCCCGCGACACCTCGTTCGCGGCGGTCTCCCGGGCGCCCTTCACCCGGATCCTGCCGTTCAAGGCGCGGATGGGCTGGGCGGTGCCCTGGTACTCCTCCTGCCACGGCGAGTTCAACCGCGACTTCGAGGCGACCGTGGAGCGGGCCGGTGAACTCGTCGAGCGGCCGGGGCTCAGCTGCTTCCTGCGGGACCGGGACCGCGTCTTCCACACCTACTCCGTCCACGACGACGGTCTGGACACGCTGGGCACCACCGCGGGCCTGCTCGACCTGACAGCGCTCGGCCGCAACCCGCTGGGCAGCGACCGGCTCCGGTACCACGACGAGTACGCGGACTGACCGGGCCGGGGATCCGGGGACGCGGCAGGCACGACGACCGGCGCGACGCGAGGGACTGACACGTAAAGCTCCGAACCCGTCGCCGAACGTACGGTTCGTGTCGCAAGGTGCACGGACCCTCACGATCCGCGCTGAACGGGTGTCAACATTGTCTCAGTCGGGTCACTGGGCGAGGCGTTCGCCCTCCTCAGAGCGTTAACTCCTACGAGTCGACGCTTTCTGGAGGTGCGAGATGGTGAACGGGCGAACGGTGCTCGAACGCTTTCCCGCCGGTGGCCCGCGGGGATCGTGGCCCGCGGAGGAGTTCGCGCACGCGCGACGCCTCGAAGGCCTGCCCGCCGAGGTCGTGATGGACCTGGCGACGGACACGTTCCTGGTGATCGTGCGGGGCGGCGACGGCGCCCGGTGAGGCCCTTCAGGCCGGTTTCGGGGCCGGTACCCTCGCCGTGAACTGCTCGGCCTGCAGCGCGTACAGCTCCGCGTAGACACCGCCCCTGGTCAGCAGTTCCTCCGGGGTGCCGGACTCCACCAGCCGTCCGTGCTCCAGTACGTGCACCAGGTCGGCGTGGCGGACCGAGGCCAGCCGGTGGGTGATCAGCACGACGGTCTGACCGCTGCCCGCCAGCGCCCTGATCTTCTCGAACACCTCCAGCTCGGCCCGCGCGTCCAGCGCCGCCGTCGGTTCGTCCACGATCAGGATCCGCCCGCGCCGGTACGCGGCCCGGGCGATGCCGAGGCGCTGCCATTGGCCGCCCGACAGCTCGTGGCCGCCGCTGAACTCGCGGGCGAGCAGGGTGTCCAGTCCACGCGGCAGCCCTTCGACCACGTCCTCGGCGCCCGCCTCGGCGAGCGCCGAGGCCAGGCGCTCCTCGGTCAGGGGAGCGGAGGCACGGCCGATGGCCACGTTCACCCGGGCGGTGAACGGCCAGCGCTTGAAGTCCTGCGCCACCATCGCGACGCGCTCGGCGAGCAGCCGCCGGTCGGCGTCCGCCGCGTCGACGCCGTCCCACAGGATCCGGCCCCGGTCGGGGGTGTAGAGCCCGGCCAGCAGCTTGACGAGGGTCGTCTTGCCCGAACCGTTCTCACCGACGAGCGCGATGATCCGGCCGAGGGGGAAGCTGAGGGACACGTCGTCGAGGGCAGGGCGGGTTCCGTCACCCGGGTAGCTGAACGTGACGTGCTCGAACCGGATCTCCTCGGGTTCCTCGGGCAGCGGCGCGCCGCCGGCCGGGATGGCACGTTCCGCTCCCTCTGTGTACAGCCGCTGCAGATCGCCCACGAACAGGGCCTCCTCGTGCAGCTCGTTGATCTGGAGCACCAGAGTGTCCAGGCTCGCCGCCCCGGTGCGGATCGCGATCACCGCGGTGCCGGCCACCGCCAGCGCCATCGCGCCGGTCAGCAGCAGCGCGCCCAGAGTGGCGTACGTCGCGACGGTCGCCAGGCCAGTCCAGGCGGCCGCGATCAGGCCGGTCCGGGCGGCCAGCCGGGACAGCCGGGCCTGTTCGGCCTCCGCGGACTCCGACATGGACCGGTAGTGCCGCAGCAGGAACGGGCCGACGCCGTGCACCCGGATCTCCGGGGCGGCGGCGGGTTCGGTGAGCAGGTGGCCGATCAGGTGGCCGGCGCGGGAGTGCTGCACCCAGACGTGGAAGGACTCGTAGCGGCGGCGGGCGTTGGTCAGGGCGCCCCAGGCGCTGGGCAGGGTCATGGTGACCAGCAGCGGGAGCAGGGCCGGATGCAGCACGGTGAGCACACCGGCCGCGGCGACCAGGGAGATCACCGCGTTGATCACCCGGGCCCCGTACATGATCATGCGGCGGGCGGACTGGGCGCCGTACCGGGCGGTGTCCAGCAGTTTGTGGAAGGCGTGGTCCTCGATCGCGGCCAGTTCCACGTTGGCCGACCGCTCCAGGTACAGCTCGGTCGCCACCCGTTCCACCTTGGGTTCCAGCCGTCCGGTGGCATAGGTGGAGGCCGCCCGCAGCAGCGCCGCGACCAGCATCATGGCGGCCACGACGGCCAGGGCGGGCACGGCGTCGCGCAGCCGCCGCTCGATGTCCGTCCCGGCCAGCAGCCGGCCGAGGGCGCTGTTCACGGCCAGCAGACTGACCGCCTGGGCCACGCCCCGGGCCGCCTCGGCGGCCAGCACGGTCCGCGCGGCCGCCGGATCCGCCTGCCGGGCCAGCCGCAGGCTGGAGGCCAGCATGCCTGGCAGCCGGACCACCATCGCCCGGAAGCCCAGCTCCAGGAAGGCGTCGGCGTGCTTGTTCCACCCCATGTCGTAGCGCAGCGGCCCGCCGAACAGCAGCCCCTCCGACGCCGAGACCTCAGGACCGGCCGTCGCACGCCTCTTCCGCACCAGGAACCTCCCCCGGGGTCGCCATGAACCGCTCCCGGCTCACCGTGGACCTCCGCCGGGCGCACCGTGCGGCCCGCCTGGGCCATGGCCGGACGGGCACGCCCACTATCGCTGCCGGAGCGGTGGCGGGGCAGGGCGCGAGCGGGGGTGCCTGGGGCGCGCGGGGAGCGCGGGCGGGGGAGCGGTGGCTCGGCGCGGGGGGTGCGGGACGCGTTGCGGGGGTGGGGCGGCGGGATGCGTGGCGCGGGGCGGCGGAACGCCGGAGCCGGGCCGCGTCAGGCTCCGGGGTGGCGTCACACCGCGGGTCGCGCCGGGTCCCCGGTCGCGTCGGGGCGCCCGAGCCGTCACGCCGAGACGGCTCGGGACCAGTCCGGGGTCGTGCCGGTCACCCGGCACAGGGCCAGGTACAGCGGGATCGGCGGGGTGTAGGGGACCGTCCCCTCGGGGCGGTGGATCAGGCGGGCGGTGACGGGGACGGGGGCGCCGGGAGCGTAGTGGGCGGGGGCGGGCCAGGGGAGGGCGTAGTCGGAGTCGGACGGGACGATCCACCACCAGTGCGCCCCGTCGGCGTACACGCAGCCCACCCGGGGCAGCCGCGGCACGATCAGTGGTCCGAGGCGGTCCGGTACGGCGACGGCGTCACAGCCGAGCGGGGCCGTCATGCCGTCGGGGACCGCCGGGCGGCGGACCTGGGCCGGAATCTGCCGGTGGCGTCCGAGACGGACCAGGGTGTTCAGGCCGAGCGGCGGGCCGCACTCGTCGGTGGCGTTCACTGGTGCCCCCACGACCGGCGCTGCTGCGCGGGCGTCCGGTGCCGGGCCTGCGCCTCCTCCTCGTCGCCGGGGACGGGCGGCGGACCGCCGGGCTTGGGGCGGGTGCCCCAGCCCAGGTCGTTGCGCGGTTCGGCGGTGTCGTGGGCCGCGTCGGTCTGCCGGGCCAGCTCGGCCCAGACCAGCAGTCCGGGCCCGCGTTCCTGGGCACCCCAGGCCCGGCACAGCGCGTCCACCAGGAGCAGTCCCCTCCCGTGCTCCTCGTCGGGCCGCTGCGGGGAGGGGTGGGGCTCGCCGGGAGCGCAGCCCTCGTCGTGCACGGCTATGCGCACCGTGTCGTCGTGGTCGTGCAGCTCGCACACGACACGGCTGCTCGCGGTGTGCACGATCGCGTTGGTGACCAGCTCGGATATGACCAGGGCCGCGGTGTCGCAGGTGTCCTCGCACACCGACCAGCCGGTCAGCCGGGCACGCGCCACCCGCCTGGCCTGCGCGGCGGAACCGGGGTGCGCGGCCAGCTCGAAGCGGAACCGGCGGCCGTCGGCACTCCCGTCACGTGTCGCCGTCCCACCCGTACTCGAACCTGTTCGAGCGGGGGAACCCCCATCGGCACCGAGACACAGAGGGTCCGCGGCGGCGTCTGTTCCTAAGGGCGGGGACGGAATCACGCTTGCCACTATCTCCCCGGCGTGAACACTTGGCAAGTGTCACTCTGAAAAATGCAGAGTGCTGTGTGACTCGGTCGGCGGCCGTGGCACACTGCTCGCAACAGCACCTCGAGCGGCGCCAATTGGGACCATCGGCGATCCAGCGGATCCTCGAACGAGTCTTCGAATGGCGCCGCAGGGCTGTCAGGAATCTTTTGTCATGGCGGATCGTGCCGGAGGTGGAGCGTGAGCGAACCGCGGTCCGCGCCGACCGTGGGCCAGGTGGTCCTCGGCAGGCGCCTGCTGGACCTGCGGGAACGCGCCGGGCTGAAGCGCGAGGAGGCCGCTCGCGTCCTGCGCGTCGCCCCCGCCACCATCCGCCGGATGGAGATGGCCGAGGTCGCCCTCAAGATCCCGTACCTGCAACTGCTGCTGAAGGCCTACGGCGTTCCCGACGAAGAGGCCGAACTCTTCGTCCTGCTCGCCGAGGAGGCCAACCGGCCGGGATGGTGGCAGCGGTTCCACGACATCCTGCCGGGCTGGTTCTCGATGTACGTCAGCCTCGAGGGCGCGGCCGGCCTCATCCGCTCCTACGAGCCGCACTTCGTCCCGGGCCTGCTGCAGACCGAGGACTACGCGCGCGGCGTGCTGAAGTCGGGCGCCATCGGCCAGACCAGCCCCGACGACATCGAGCGCCATGTCGCGCTGCGGATGCGGCGCCAGACCCTGCTCACCCGCCCCGACGCCCCGCGTTTCTGGGCGGTGATGGACGAGACCGCCCTGCGACGGCAGGTGGGCGGTCCCGAGGTGATGCGCGCACAGATCGACAAGTTGCTCGAGGCCACGAAGCTGCCCAACGTGACACTCCAGGTCGCCCCGTTCGCCAACGGGCCGCACCCGGGGACGTACGGGCCCTTCGTGCTCTTCCGGTTCGCCGTGCCCGAACTCCCGGACATGGTCTACAGCGAGTACCTGACCGGCGCGGTCTACCTGGACGCGCGCTCCGAGGTGGCGACCCACCTGGAGGTCATGGACCGCATGGCGGCGCAGGCCGCCACGGCACAACGCACGAAGGAGATCCTCCGGGATCTCCGCAAGGAGCTGTGAATGGATCGCATCACGCCGCGCGGCGGCGTCTACAACGGCATGCCCGCGCGGGAGCTGGGCAGCGAGGGGTGGCACAAGCCCTGGAGCGGCGGCAACGGCGGGAACTGCCTGGAGGCGATGAAGCTCGCCGACGGCCGGATCGCCGTACGCCAGTCGACCGACCCGGACGGGCCCGCGCTGATCTACACCTCGGACGAGATGACCGCCTTCATCGAGGGCGCCAAGGCGGGGGTGGCCGACTTCCTGCTCTCCTGAACGTTTGATGATTATTGCTTCTCACTCACTTTCCTTGCTGTGAAGTCGACTTGATTTCCCGACCCGTCAGACGCTCACGGAGTGCCGCATGACAGGGCGGGACCCGACGGCCGTCCGGGTCGACCCGGCAGGCCGCATCCCGCGCGCGTGCAGGACTGGTCCCTCGGCGCCCTGCTGCACCTCGTCTCCGGTGAGGACGGCGCGTACGAGCTGGTGTCCCGCCTGCCGGCCGAGCTGCCCCCGGGCAGATACCTGACGATGACCCGTCGCCGGCAGGCGGTGGGTGGCGGGCACGGGCGTGGGCGGCCGGGCTAGGCGGTCATCGGTCGGTCGAAGGCCGATATCGGCGCCGGAAGGCGGGAGCCACCCGTCAGGTAGTGGTCGACGGCCGCCGCCACCGCCCGCCCCTCCGCTATCGCCCACACGATGAGCGACTGGCCGCGCGCCGCGTCCCCGGCGGCGAACACACCGGCGACATTGGTGGCGAAACCCTCGTCCCGGGCGATCGTGCCGCGCGGCTGCATGGCCAGTCCCAGCTGCTCGACGAGCCCGTCCTCCCGGTCGGGCCCGGAGAAGCCGAGGGCGAGCAGCACGAGATCCACGGGCAGGGTGCGCCCGGTGCCGGGCAGCGGCCGTCGCCGCTCGTCGACCTCGACCAGGTGCAGCGACCGGACGTGCCCGCCGTCGTCTCCGGCGAAGCGGAGCGTCGACGCCGCGAACAGCCGGGCGTCGGCGTCCGCCGCCGGAGCCGTCCGCAGTTCCCCCGCCTCCTCGTGCGCGGCGGAAAGCCGGTAGATCTTCGGGTACACCGGCCACGGCTCGGTGTCCTCGTCGCGCTCGGCACCCGGCTGCGCGTAGATGTCCAGCTGGCTCACGGACGCGGCGCCCTCGCGCACCGCGGTGCCCAGGCAGTCGGCCCCGGTGTCCCCGCCGCCCACGATCACCACGTGCTTCCCGGCGGCGGACAGCGGAGAGGCCTCCAGGTCCCCCGCGCACACCCGGTTGGCCAGCGGCAGGTACTCCATCGCCTGGTGTATCCCGAGCAACTCCCGCCCCGGCACCGGAAGTTCCCGCCACGCCGTCGCGCCCGTGGCCAGCACCACCGCGTCGTAACGCGTACGCAACTCGTCCGCCGGCACGTCCCGCCCGACCGTCGTCGAGGTACGGAACTTCGTCCCCTCGGTCCGCATCTGCTCCAGCCGCCGCTCCAGATGCCGCTTCTCCATCTTGAACTCGGGGATGCCGTAGCGCATGAGCCCGCCGAGCCGGTCGTCCTTCTCGTACACCGCGACGGTGTGACCGGCCCGGGTCAGCTGCTGCGCCGCGGCGAGCCCCGTCGGCCCCGACCCGATCACCGCGACGGTCCTGCCCGACAGGCGTTCCGGAGGCCGCGGCGGAGTGAAACCGTCCTCCCAGGCACGGTCGGCGATCGCGCACTCGACGTTCTTGATGGTGACCGCCGGCTGGTTGATCGCGAGCACGCACCCCGCCTCACAGGGCGCCGGACACAGCCGCCCGGTGAACTCGGGGAAGTTGTTCGTCGCGTGCAGCCGGTCGCTCGCCGCCCGCCAGTCCTCCCGGGAGACCAGGTCGTTCCACTCGGGGATGAGGTTGCCCAGCGGACAGGCCTGGTGGCAGAACGGCACGCCGCAGTCCATGCAGCGGTCCGCCTGCCTGCTGATGATGGGCAGCAGCGCTCCGGGGACGTAGACCTCGTCCCAGTCCCGGACCCGTTCCTCGACGGGCCGCCGCGGCCACTCCTGCCGCGGCGTGGTCATGAACCCCTTGGGATCGGCCATGGTCGTGTTCCTCGCGTACGTGTACCCGGGGTACGGGGTGTACGACGGGCCGTGCGTCATCGGGCGGCACCCTTCCGGCCACGATACGTCCCCGTACGTACCCCCGCAGAGTGGCGGACAGCGCTTTCTCGGCGGCCTTCCGCGGCGGAGCGCCGACCGCCTGTTCCCTGACCCCGCGCGGGCGGAGGCCGGGCCCCGGACCCTCAGCCGGCGTCGGCGGCCCCGGCCCACTCCCGCAGCACGCCGGCGACGGCCCCAGCGATCCGCCGACGCGCCTCGTACCGCGCCACTCCGCTCATCAGCAGCTGGTCGTACGGAGTGTCCACATGCCGTACGGCGGCGACGACCGCCGAGGTCACCGCCCCCTCCGCCAGCGCGCGTCCGGCCGCGCTCCGCCCCACCCTCCCGCTGCCCCGCGCCGACGCGTGCGCCGCGATCGCCCGCGCCCGCTCCGCCGGGCACCCGGGATACAGGCGCACGATCTCCGCCGCGAACGCCGCCGTGAACCGCTCGTCCTCGGCCGCCCGGCGCCGGGCGTCCCTGGCCCGCCGCCGGCGTCGTGCCTCCGCGTCCGCCAGGCAGCGTGCCTCGGCCCGGGCCAGCGCCGGCTCCTCCACGAGCAGACCCCGCCGGTCGTAGCGGCCCAGGCGCCGGTCGAACCGCACCACCACCGCCCACAGCGCGCTCTCCTCCCGCGCCCTGCGGGTCAGCGCCGTGTCCCCCCTCGGCAGGAAGATCAGGTGTCCGAGGTCGGCGCAGTCCAGACAGCGCGGCACCCTGTTGTCCTCCAGTACGAGCAGCGACAGCGGGCCACGCCGGCACCCGGCACAGCGTTTGCGCCGCAAGGGCTGGACCACGACAAGCCCGCCCGGGATCAGGGGAGTTGCAGATACCGCCATGGATGGTTCCTTCCCCGCCCGGGCCCACCGCTCCCGCACCGCCGGCCCGCACCCGGCATCATGGGCCTGTGCGACTCGAAGCGATCACCTGGGACCGGCTCGCCGAGCGGCTGGCCGACCGGCTGCTCGAGCTGGAACCGGCCGACGGCGGCAGCCGGCCGCGTGCCGCCTTCGACGGAGCACCGGCCGCCCGTCCGGGCGACCTCGCCGACCGCGTCGCCGAGGCGCTGCGCGTACGCGGGCGGCCCTCGCTCGTCGTCGGTACGGAGGGCTTCCTGCGCCCCGCGTCCCTCCGGCTGGAGCACGGCCGACGGGACACAGAGTCGTACTACAGCGGCTGGTTCGACACCGGCGCCCTCTGGCGTGAGGTCTTCGGACCGCTCGACCCCGGCGGAAGCGGCCGCGTCCTGCCCGACCTGTGGGACCCGGCCACCGACCGTGCCACCCGCAGTCCGTACGTCCAACTCCCGCCCGGTGGAATCCTGCTGCTGCACGGCCCCCTCCTGCTGCGCCACTGGTTCCCGTTCGATCTGACCGTCCACGTCCTCCTCTCCCCGGGCGCCCTGCGCCGCCGTACCCCGGAGCCCGACCACTGGACCCTCTCCGCGTTCGAGCGCTACGCGGCGGAGGCCGATCCCGCCGGCACCGCAGACGTCCTCGTGCGCGCCGACGACCCCAGGCACCCCGCCTGGAACGGCTGAACCGGCCGGACCGGCACCTGCTCCGTGAAGGGCCGTGTCCCTTCCGCCAGGTCAGAGCCAGCCGTTGCGCCTGAAGCCGCGGTACAGGGCGAGACAGGCCAGCGCCATCACACCCATGACGAGCGGATATCCGAACCGCCAGTGCAGCTCCGGCATGTGGTCGAAGTTCATGCCGTAGACGCCGCACACCATCGTCGGCACGGCGACCACCGCCGCCCACGCCGTGATCTTCCGCATGTCCTCGTTCTGCGCGACCGTCACCTGTGCCAGGTGCGCCTGCAGAATCGAGTTGAGCAGTTCGTCGAACGCGGCTATCTGCTCCTTGGCCCGCATCAGGTGGTCGGACACATCTCTGAAGTACGCCTGGATCTCGGGGGCGATCGCCCTTATCGGCCGCGTCGCCAGCTCCTCGACCGGACGTCCGAGCGGCACCACCGCACGCTTCAGCTCCAGCAGTTCACGCTTGAGCTGGTAGATCCGCCCCGGGTCGGCCCGCGCGCCGCCCTCGGAGAACACGTCCGTCTCCACCTGGTCGATGTCGGCCTGCACCGCGTCCGTGACGCTCAGGTACTCGTCGACGACATGGTCGGCGATCGCGTGCAGCACCGCCGCCGGCCCCTTGGCGAGCTGCGCCGGATCCGCCTCCAACTCCTCGCGCAGCGGCCCCAGTGACCCGTGCCGGCCGTGCCGTACCGTGATGACGAAGTCCTCGCCGACGAACACCATGATCTCGCCGGTGCCGACCACCTCGCTCGTCGCCGTCAGCTGCTCGTGCTCCACGTAGCAGACGGTCTTGAACACGGTGAACAAGGTCTCCGCGTACCGCTCCAGCTTGGGGCGCTGATGGGCCTCCACCGCGTCCTCCACCGCCAGCGGATGCAGGTCGAAGAGCCGGGCGACATCGGTGAACTCGTCGTCCGTCGGCTCGTGCAGCCCCAGCCAGACGAAGCCCTCGCCGCTCTTGCGCACCTTGGCCACGGCGTCCACCAGATCGGAGCCCCCCGGAACCCGTACCCCGTCCTGATAGGTCACGCAGTTCACCACCGACGAACCCAGCGGTGACCGGGCGGGGTGACTCAGGTCCACGCGCGGCCGCCGCCGCGCCAGCCGCGCCACCTTGCGCAGCCCGCCGGCCCTGCCCAGCCCGGTGACCTTCCGCAGATTCCCTGCCATGGACATCTGGATCTCCTCGCGTGGATCTCCTCGCACAACCCTTTCGCGTCTTGCCCGGCAAGTGTGCCAGCCCGGCGAAAAGTCCGGGCGGGCCTGTGGGAACCACCACTTCCGCTTTGTTCCGGCTTGTGGACAGGGCCCGTTCCGGCAGGCCGGCCCGTCGAGTGCGATGCTCGCGGCATGACCTCATCCGACGGATATCTCCTGGACAACCAGCAGGACGAAGCGGAAGAGCGCTTCCGTGCCTTCGCCTCCCTCTTCGACCCGACGACGTTCCGGCACCTCGATGCCCTCGGCGTCGGGCCGGGCTGGCGGTGCTGGGAGGCCGGTGCCGGGGGTACCTCCGTGGTGGCGTGGCTCGCCGAGCGGGTCGGCCGCACCGGCGAGGTCGTCGCCACCGACATCGACACCTCCCGGCTCGCCGCCGCGGCCCGGCCGCCGGTGGAGGTGCGCGTCCACGACGTGGGTACGCAGGAGCCGCCCGGTGAGGGCTTCGACCTGGTGCACGCCCGCCTGGTGCTCGTCCATGTCCCCGACCGGGAGAGGGCCTTGCGGTCCATGATCGCCGCGCTGCGGCCGGGGGGACGGCTGCTGATCGAGGACGCCGACCCGGCCCTCCAGCCACTGCTCTGCCCCGACGAGCACGGCCCCGACCAGCGGCTCGCCAACCGCCTGCGGAACGGCTTCCGCAGCCTCCTCGCCGAGCGCGGCGCCGATCTCTCGTACGGCCGCAGGCTTCCGCGCCTGCTCCGCGAGGCCGGACTGCACGAGGTCGAGGCCGACGCCTACTTCCCCATGACGTCACCGGCCTGCACCGCCCTGGAGTCCGCCACGGTCCGTCAGATCCGCGGCCGCCTGGTGGCCGCGGGCCTCGCCACCGAGGAGGAGATCGACCGTCACCTGGCCAACGTGCGGACCGGCGGCATGGACCTGACCACCGCCCCGATGATCTCCGCTTGGGGGCGCAAGGGCTAGGGGGCGTCTCCCCGGTCTTCGTGGGTCCGCGACGCCCGGCACGGCACCTCGCCGCACGGCCGAACCGCCCACGTACGCCCGGTACGAGGGCGACTCGACCGCACGCCGAGGCACCGCACCGGACGCCGCGGCCTGATCCACGAAGATCGGGGAGACGCCCCCCAGGCCGTCCTGTGGTCCGCGGCAACCGGCGTCGACACCGGCGAGGCACGGCGCCGCGTGCCCTGCACGCGTGCGATCCGAACGAGAGGCCCTGGTCGGGCGATAGGAACGAGAGTCCCTGGTCGGGCCATAGAGCGGGAGGCCCTGGTCAGGTGGATACGGGCGGCCCTCCGGTCTCCCGCTGCGGTGGTCTGCCGCCCACCTGCCGCACCGCCAGCGCGCCCGCCCCGCAGCCCCTCGCCGCCGCCTCCTCGGGAGCGGCGCCCGCCAGCAGGGCGGCCAGGAACGCGCCGGTGAAGGCGTCGCCCGCGCCCGTCGTGTCCACCGGATCGGCCGTCACGGCCGGCACCCGGGCCACCACGTTTCCGGAACGCGCCACCAGCGCCCCGTCCACACCCGACTTGGCGACCACCAGCGGTACCAGCCGGCTCAACTCGGCGGCCGCGTCACCCGGTTCGGACAGGCCCGTCAGCAGACACGCCTCGTCGCGGCTGGGCAGCAGCACATCGACCCCCTCCGCGAAGGCCAGGAAGCGGTCCACTCCCAGACGCACGAGGAAGCCCGCCGACGCCGGATCCAGACTGACCGGCACGCCACGCTCGAGTGCCGCGGCCAGGGCCACCCGGGCGAGCGCCCGGCTCCGCTCCGAGAACAGCAGATAACCCGACAGGTGCAGCCGGGCTACCCCTTCGAGCAGGGTGTCGGACCAGTCGGCGGGTTCCAGCCGCAGCGACGCCCCGCTGTCCGTGAGGAACGTGCGCTCGGCCGAGGCGCCGGCGTCGACGAGGCAGATCACCGTGCCGGTCGCCGCCTCCCCGTCGATCACCAGCCGGGGCCGTACTCCGGCCACCACCAGCTCCCGTTCGTGCCACCGCGCCGCATCCGCGCCCACCCGGCCCAGCAGCCGCACGTCCGCACAGCCCGCGTGCACCGCCCAGCAGGCCACGTTGGCGCCCGCGCCACCGGGCAGGGTCCCGATCACGGCGGCCGTGTCGGTGCCGGCCGCGAGCGGCCCCCGGTGCCGGGCGACGACATCGGTGACGACGTCCCCGACGACCAGCAGCGCTCCGCCCCCTGCGGAGCTCACCCCCTGGCCCACGCCGTGGCGATCCGTGCCGCCAGCCGCACATTGCCGCGCACCGCAGCCAGGTTGGCGCTCAGTGAGGCCCCGTCCGTGTGCCGGACCAGGTAGTCCAGCAGGAACGGTGTCACCCCCTGCCCGGACACCCCCTCCTCGGCACAGGCGCGCAGCGCGTCGGCGAGCACGCGCGTGTGCAGCCGCGGATCGAGCTGCTCGTCCGGGGGGACGGGATTCGCGACGATCAGCGCGGAGTCCGGCGCGTCGAGCGAGTCCTGCGCCCGCATGACCCGCGCGACCTCCTCCGGGCCTTCCAGCGTCCAGTCGACGGGATGCCCGGAGTCGGACAGGTAGAAGCCGGGGAACCGGTCGGTGCGGTACCCGGCGACGGCCACGCCGAGCGTCTCCAGCCGCTGCAGGGTCGCCGGGACGTCCAGGATCGACTTCACGCCCGCGCACACCACGGTGATCCGGGTCCGGGCCAGCAGACCCAGGTCGGCCGACTCGTCCTGCGTCACCGTCCACTGCCGGTGCACACCACCGAGCCCGCCCGTGGCGAACACGCGGACGCCCGCCAGCGCGGCGAGCTGCGCCGTCGCCGACACCGTCGTCGCCCCGCTCGCCCCCGCGGCCACGGCCAGGGGCAGGTCGCGATGGCCCAGCTTGCGGATGCCGTCCTCGTTGGCGACCCGCTCCAGCTGCCCCTTGTCCAGACCGACATGGGGCCGCCCGTCCAGGACGGCGACGGTCGCCGGCACGGCGCCCGCCTGCCGCACCACGTCCTCCAGCTCCAGCGCCACGGCCAGATTGCGGGGCCGCGGCAGCCCGTGCGCGATGATCGTGGACTCCAGGGCCACCACCGGCCGCCGGGCGTCGAGCGCGTCCCGGACTTCTTCCGACACCACCAGCACCACGTGCCCGCCTCCTAGTCCGTCGGTCCCTTCTCATCCCTGGCGGGCGCCGGACCCGGATAAACGCTTGCGGTCTGTGGGGGACACCACCAGCCTGGGCCGCATGACCGACCACACCACGCGTCTCGACCACGTCGTCCTGTGGGTCGCCGACCCCGTAGCGGCCGCCGCCTTCTACGAGAACGCCGTCGGCCTCGAACCCCTGAGGCTCGCCGAGTACACCGAAGGCAAGGTGTCGTTCCCCTCCGTCCGCGTCAACGAGGAGACGATCCTCGACCTCGCGCCGCGGTCCCTCGCGGAGCGCATGGACATGCTCCCCGGCGCCGCCGACAGCGCCGGCCACCCCGTGAACCACCTCTGCCTGTCCTTGCCGTCCGCCGGATTCGACGCCCTGCGCGCCCGCCTGGACGAGCGGGCCGTTCCCCTGACCGACGTCGGGTACGGCTCCTTCGGTGCCCGCGGAGAGGCCACCCGCAGCTTCTACTTCCGGGACCCCGACGGCAATGTCATCGAGGTCCGGCACTACGGATAGCCCGCCCGGCCCCGTCAGAACAGGGGCTCGGGCAGCACACCCTCCAGCGCGAGCAGCTTCCGCTTGGTCTCCAGCCCGCCCCCGAAGCCGCCGATGCCGCCGTCACTCTCCACCACCCGGTGGCACGGCACGACGAGCGGCAGCGGATTGGCACCCATCGCCGCCCCCACCGCCTGCGCCCCGCCGGGCTGCCCCACCCGCCCGGCCAGATCCCCGTAGCCGACCACCGTGCCGTACGGCACGGAGGAGGCCAGTTCGCGCAGGACCTGCCGGTTGAAGCCGGAGATCAGCGACCAGTCCAGGGGCAGGTCGAAGTCGTGCCGCGTACCGGCCATGTATGCCTCGAGCTGCCGTATCGCCTCGCCCAGCAGCGGCGACCGCGGGTCCTCCACCGGCTCGGCGCCCATCCGCGCGGCCAGCCGCTCCAGGGCCCGCTCGCGCACCCCGTCCGTGGCGTGGAAGACGACGTTGACCAGCCCCTCGCGGGTCGCCGCCAGCATCAGCGGACCGATGGTGGTGTCCACTACGGCCCACACGACCCGCTGCCCGTCCTGCCCATGACTGTCCATGCGGTCACCGTACGACCCGGCACTGACACGGTCCCCGCTCAGCCCGCGTTCAGGGCCGCCCGGACCACGTCCGGCTTGTTGGTGATGATGCCGTCGACGCCGTAGCGCGCGACCTTCCGGGCGGTGGCGGCGTCGTCCACCGTCCAGGCGCACACCCCGAGCGGCCTGCCGTGCGGCCCGTCGAAGGTGCGCAGCGCTGCCACGTAGCTCTTGGAGATCGACCCGTACGAGGGATTGATCAGATCGGTGAAGCCCGCGTACCGCTGAAGCTGGGTGAGGGACGGCCTGCCGAGGTAGGCGGTGGTGAGCGCCGGCTTCAGCTCGTGCACGGCGCGCACGCTGTCCGCGCTGAAACTCTGCACGATGAGCCGGCCGAGGTGCGCCCGGTCCAGCCAGCCCTCGTTGCCGAGCAGCTTCAGGGTCTGCCCCTCGATCCCCGGGTACAGCTCCGGGTTCTTGATCTCCAGGAGTAGCTTCTCGTGGTTGTGCTCCACCCGGCGCAGGTACTGCTTCAGGGTCGGCACGCGTGTGCCCGCGTACGCCGGGGAGAACCAGCTGCCCGCGTCCAGCCGGGCGATCTCGGCGGCGGTGAAGTCCTTCACCTTCCAGGGCGCCCGGCCGGGGAAGACGTCCTCCACGTTCGTGGTGCGCCGCAGGCTGTCGTCGTGGATCACCACCAGCCGGCCGTCCTTGGTGCGCTGGACGTCGTTCTCGACCCAGGAGAAGCCGAGGCCGGCCGCCTTGTCGATGGACGCCAGGGTGTTCTCCGGGGCGTAGGCCGAGGCGCCGCGGTGGGCGACCACCACGGGCCCGCGGACCTCGCCCGCCCGGGCGTCGGACGTGGGGGTCAGCAGCACCGCCGCCCCCAGGATCGCGGTGGCCGTGGCGGCGACTGTGCGCGCGTGCATGAGCGGACTCCTCCCGTCGAACGAATACCGACAGCACCAGAGTGACAGCAGAGAGTCAACGGCACGCGGGCGCGAGACGGGCACACCGTGAACGGGGGTGGCCAACTCCGCTCACCGGTGCCGCACATCTGGGGCAAGGGCGTGTTTCTTTGCCGGAAAATCGTTCGACCATTCCGGTGCGGGTCATACTCTCTGCGTCAACCCTGGCCGCCCGCGCGGTTCTGGGACGGGGGCGCAGTTCGGATATTCCGGGACGCAACAGGGCGGAAGGGCTGTCGCACATGCAGGGCACGGTCGACGAATTCAGCTACGGGGTCGTCACCCCGCTGGTGGCCTATGCCATGGCCTGCCTCGGTGGCGCCCTCGGTCTGCGCTGCACCACCCGCGCCCTGCTGGTCACGCACTCCCGGCGCCCGGCCTGGCTGGCCCTCGGCTCGGCCGCGATCGGCTCCGGCATCTGGACCATGCACTTCGTCGCGATGATGGGCTTCCGTATCGAGGGAGCGCCCATCCACTACGACCAGCCCATCACCTACGCGAGTCTCGGCCTCGCCATCGTGATGGTCGGCGTCGGGCTGTTCATCGTCGGCTACCGGGGGGCCACCGGCACCGCCCTGTTCACCGGCGGCACGATCACCGGTCTGGGCGTCGCCTCGATGCACTACCTCGGCATGGCGGGCATGCGCTTCGACGGACGGTTCGCCTACAGCACGGCCACCGTGGCAGCCTCCGTGGTCATCGCCGTGGTCGCCGCCACGGCCGCCCTGTGGGCCGCCGGACGCGTCCGGGGCCTGCTGTGGAGCGTGGGGGCGAGCCTGGTGATGGGGCTCGCCGTCACCGGCATGCACTACACCGGCATGGCGGCCCTGGACGTCCACCTGCACAGCGCCTCGGCGGGCGCCGCGGGCGGCCCGCCGGCCTCCGTGCTGGTACCGATGCTGATCGGCCCGCTCGCCTTCCTGCTGCTCGCCGGTGCCGTCATGATGTTCGACCCGCTGATGGTCATGGGCGGGCCGGCCCAGGCCCCGGTCGAGGACAAGCCGGGCGTCCCGGCCGCCGCCGTCGCCTCCCACCTGGCCGGTACCTCACGGCTCCACCCCGGCCGCCGGCCGGCCGGCCACCCGCGGCAGCACGTCTCCCGGGCCCCGCAGAACCGCTGACCGGGGCCCGTTGTCAGTGGGGGGTCGTACGGTTGATGACATGCGGCCCGTTTCCCACATCGAACGCACGGTGGCGCCCATCGAGGTCGTCAGCCCCTACCAGCCCAGCGGTGACCAGCCGGCGGCCATCGCCGACCTGGCCAGGCGCATCGAGGCCGGTGAGAAGGACGTCGTCCTGCTCGGCGCGACCGGCACCGGCAAGTCCGCCACCACCGCGTGGATGATCGAGAAGCTCCAGCGTCCCACCCTCGTGATGGCGCCGAACAAGACGCTGGCCGCTCAGCTGGCCAATGAGTTCCGCGAGCTCCTGCCCAACAACGCCGTCGAGTACTTCGTCTCGTACTACGACTACTACCAGCCCGAGGCCTACGTCCCGCAGTCCGACACCTACATCGAGAAGGACTCCTCGATCAACGAGGAGGTGGAGCGGCTGCGCCACTCGGCGACGAACTCGCTGCTCACCCGCCGCGACGTCGTCGTGGTCGCCTCGGTGTCCTGCATCTACGGCCTCGGCACCCCGCAGGAGTACGTGGACCGGATGGTCCCCCTCAGAGTCGGCGACGAGATCGACCGCGACGATCTGCTGCGGCGCTTCGTCGACATCCAGTACACCCGCAACGACATGGCCTTCACCCGGGGCACCTTCCGGGTCCGCGGCGACACCATCGAGATCTTCCCGGTCTACGAAGAGCTGGCCGTCCGCATCGAGATGTTCGGTGACGAGATCGAGGCGCTGTCCACGCTCCACCCGCTCACCGGCGAGATCATCAGCGACGACCAGCAGCTGTACGTCTTCCCCGCCTCCCACTACGTCGCCGGTCCCGAACGCATGGAGCGGGCCGTCAACGACATCGAGAAGGAGCTGGGGGAGCGCCTGGCCGAGCTGGAGAAGCAGGGCAAGCTCCTGGAGGCGCAGCGCCTGCGCATGCGCACCACGTACGACATCGAGATGCTCCGCCAGATCGGCACCTGCTCCGGTGTGGAGAACTACTCGATGCACTTCGACGGCCGCCTGCCCGGCTCGCCGCCCAACACCCTGCTGGACTACTTCCCGGACGACTTCCTGCTCGTCATCGACGAGTCGCACGTGACGGTCCCCCAGATCGGCGCCATGTACGAGGGCGACGCCTCCCGCAAGCGCACCCTGGTCGACCACGGCTTCCGGCTGCCCTCCGCCCTGGACAACCGGCCCTTGAAGTGGGAGGAGTTCCAGCAGCGCATCGGGCAGACCGTCTATCTGTCGGCGACCCCGGGCGCCTACGAGCTGTCCCGCGGGGACGGGGTCGTGGAGCAGATCATCCGCCCGACGGGCCTGGTCGACCCGGAGGTCGTGGTCAAGCCCACCGAGGGGCAGATCGACGACCTGGTGCACGAGATCCGCAAGCGCACCGAGAAGGACGAACGCGTCCTGGTCACCACGCTCACCAAGAAGATGGCCGAGGACCTCACCGACTACTTCCTGGAGCTCGGCATCCAGGTGCGCTACCTGCACAGCGACGTCGACACGCTGCGCCGCGTCGAGCTGCTGCGCGAACTGCGCTCCGGCGAGTTCGACGTCCTGGTCGGCATCAACCTGCTGCGCGAGGGCCTCGACCTGCCCGAGGTGTCCCTGGTGGCCATCCTCGACGCGGACAAGGAGGGCTTCCTGCGCTCCGGTACCTCGCTGATCCAGACCATCGGCCGCGCGGCGCGCAACGTCTCCGGCCAGGTCCACATGTACGCGGACAAGATCACCCCGGCGATGGAGAAGGCCATCGACGAGACCAACCGGCGCCGGGAGAAGCAGGTCGCCTACAACAAGGCCAACGGCATCGACCCGCAGCCGCTGCGCAAGAAGATCAACGACATCGTCGCCCAGATCGCCCGCGAGGAGATCGACACCGAGCAGCTGCTCGGCTCCGGCTACCGCAAGCTGAAGGACGGCAAGGGTGCCAAGGCTCCCGTACCCGCGCTCGGCGACAAGGCGGCCAAGGGCGCGAAGGCGGGCAAGGCCGCGAAGTCCGCCAAGGGCAAGGCGGCGGCCGTGCCCACGGACCGTCCGGCGGCCGAACTCGCCGAGCAGATCGAGGAGATGACGGAACGCATGCGCGCCGCGGCCGCCGAGCTCCAGTTCGAGATCG
Organism: Streptomyces sp. NPDC002386; assembly: GCF_053593175.1. Taxonomy (NCBI): domain Bacteria; kingdom Bacillati; phylum Actinomycetota; class Actinomycetes; order Kitasatosporales; family Streptomycetaceae; genus Streptomyces; species Streptomyces sp. NPDC002386. The sequence goes on along the minus strand of NZ_JBSFBX010000008.1, from coordinate 194,915 downwards.
CCGCCCGGCTGCGCGACGAGGTGTCCGAGATGAAGAAGGAGCTGCGGCAGATGCGTGAGGCGGGTATCGCCTAGGAACCCTTCCGCGACCGCCCGTTGAGGCTCCAGTGGTGCCGGACCTCGGCATATGCGCCAAGTGTTGCAACACCGACACAAAGCGCGGACCGGGGTTCGGCACTGTCAGTGCCGCTGCGTAGGGTTCTGGCAACCGCGCAGTGCGCGGCAACTGGGGAACACCGAGAGGGGAATCAGCCGTGACCGTCAACTTGTCCAAGGGTCAGGCCATCAGCCTGGAGAAGAACGACGGGGCCAGCCTGAGCGCGGTCCGTATGGGTCTCGGCTGGCAGGCGGCTCCCCGCCGCGGCCTCTTCGGCTCGCGCACACGGGAGATCGACCTCGACGCGTCCGCGGTGCTGTTCGCGGACAAGCAGCCGGTCGACGTCGTCTTCTTCCGGCATCTGGTGAGCGACGACGGCTCCGTGCGGCACACCGGTGACAACCTCGTCGGCGGTGCGGGCCAGGGCGGCGACGACGAGGCGATCCTCGTCGACCTGCAGCGTGTTCCGGTCCACGTCGACCAGATCGTCTTCACCGTGAACTCCTTCACGGGCCAGACCTTCCAGGAGGTGCAGAACGCGTTCTGCCGCCTCGTCGACGAGACCACCGGCCAGGAACTCGCCCGCTACACGCTGGCGGGCGGCGGCGAGTACACCGCCCAGATCATGGCGAAGGTGCACCGGTCGGGCTCGGGCTGGTCGATGACCGCGCTGGGTGAGCCGGCCAGGGGCCGCACCTTCCAGGACCTGATGCCGTCGATCCAGCCGCACCTGTAGAAACACCGCCGCACGCGGCGCGCACGACATACGACACAGGGGGGCGACGGCGATGACGGCCGAGCTGGTGCGGGGGCAGAACCACCCGCTGTCCCAGGTCCGGCTGGAGATCCGGATCTCGGCCGGATCGCCGGTCCTGGCGGGTGCCACGCTCGGCGACGAGCAGGGCACCGTGCACGGCGCCGAGTGGGTGGCCCATCCCGGCGCCCCCACGCTGCCCGGGATCGAGGTGTCCCCGCAGGCCGCCGCCGACCACCGCCTGGCCGTCGACCTGGCCGCGCTGCCGGAGGCGGTTCACCGCGTCACCGTGCTGCTCGCACTGCCGGAGCGGCCGGGAGGCCCGCTCCGGTTCGGCTCGCTGACCGCTCCCAGGGCGGCGGTCACCGGTCTCGACGGCGCGGAGATCGCCCGCTTCGTCCTGACGGGCCTGGACGCCGAGTCGGCCGTGGTCGCCCTGGAGCTGTACCGGCGGCAGGGCGCCTGGAAGGTGCGCGCGGTGGGCCAGGGCTACGCCGGCGGCCTCGCCGCCCTGCTCGCCGACCAGGGCCTGCCCTCGGCCGCCGCACTCGCCGCGGACGTCCACGCGGCGGTGGCCCAAAGCCTGGCGCGGGCGGTACCCGCACCGCCGCCCCCGGATGCCGAGTCCGTCCCCGGCTCCCCGGAGCCACGGCCTGCCGGGGAGGCCGCCGGCCACGGCCCGGCCGACGGGCGGACGCCGGGCGGCCCGATCGACTACACCCATCCCGGCCGCCGTCCCGGCGCGGCCCCAGCGGCCGCCCGACCGCCGGCCGCGCATCCACACCCGGGAGATGCCTCCGCCGCCCCCGCCGCCTCCGACGGGCAGCCGCCACGCCCCGTCGCGGGCGACGCGGTGGGCTGGTCGATGGAGGAACGGCTGTACAACCAGGTCTGGGGCATGTTCGAGGACCTGGCCCGCACCACGGCCGCGTACCGCAGCGCCGTCGACTTCGCCGAGTCGCGCCTGGAGAAGGAACTCGACCAGGTACTCGCCGACCCCCGCGCCCGGCTCGGCGCGGCGGGCGACGCCGCCCGTGAGGCCGCCCAGGCCCGGCACACCCAGCTGGTCGACCAGGCCCGGGCCGCGCTCGACCGCGACGTCGCGCAGCTCGCCGCCGAGTCCGAGGTGGTCGAACCCGCGCTCCCGGTGGCCTGTGCCCGCTGGGACAACCCGGTCTGGCACGGCTACCGGGTGCCGGCCGAACCGCCGATGGCGCTGCGGCTCGGCGACCTCCACCTGCCGGAGAGCGCCCCGCTTTCCGTACCGCTGCTGGTCCGGCTCCCGCTGGAGCGCGGCCTGTGGATCGACAGCGCTCCCGCGCCGGGGCCCGACGACGTCTTCCTGGACTCCGCGGAGACACGCCGACTGGCCATGGACGCCGCGGTGGCGCTCGCCGTCAGGCTGCTCGCCGTCCACCCGGTGGGGGAGTTCGACGTCCAGATCCTCGACCCGGCCGGTACAGGAGCCCAGGCGCTGCTGCCGCTGACCCGGACGGGGGCCGTCACGGTGCCGCCCCTCACGGGTGCGGCGGGTGTGGCGGACACCCTGGGCCGGCTCACCCGGCGGGTCGACCTGGTGCAGATGGCACTGCGCGGCGGGGCGGCCGAGTCACTGCCGCCCGACTTCGACGCCGCCCAGCAACTGCTGCTCGTCAACGACTTCCCGCACGGCTTCGACGACCGGGCGGTGACCCAGCTGCGCTACCTCGCCGACGAGGGGCCGACCGTCGGCGTCCACCTGCTGGTGGTCGCGGACCGCGAGGACGCGGCGGCCTACGGACCGTTGCTCGACCCGCTGTGGCGTTCGCTCATGCGACTCACCCCCGTCCCCGACGACCATCTCGCCGACCCCTGGGTGGGCCACGCCTGGACGTACGAGCCCTCGCTCGTGCCGACCGGCAGCGGGATCCTCCAGCAGGTGCTCACCGAGGTGACGGCAGCCCGCACCAAGCGTAAGTAAAGTGCTTCTGAGCTGCAGCTTTGGAGTTTCCTTTACCAATCACTTTACCTTTCCTTGGTGATTGGGGTACTGTTTTCCGTGCGGAGGGGAGTACTCCCTGACTGCGGCGCACCCGTCAGTACGGACCGTTACGGATCCCGGGGCGTCGGCCCACGCGGGTGGAAGAGACCTCCGGCAATGACAACGCAGATGTGTTTGCCATGACCTGTGCCGGAGGTGCAGTGGAAGTCTCCCCGACCCTGTGGGTCCTCACCATCGTGGGCCTCGCCGTCCTCATCGCCGTCGACTTCTTCATCGGGCGCAAGCCCCATGACGTGTCGATCAAGGAGGCGGGCATCTGGACCGCCGTCTGGATCGCCCTCGCCGGGCTCTTCGGCCTCGGCCTCCTCCTGTACGCCGGCGGCGGGCCGGCCGGCGAATTCTTCGCCGGCTTCGTCACCGAGAAATCGCTGAGCGTCGACAACCTCTTCGTCTTCGTCCTGATCATGGCGAAGTTCGCGGTGCCCTCGCAGTACCAGCAGCGGGTGCTGCTCGTCGGCGTCCTCATAGCCCTGGTGCTGCGCGCGGTGTTCATAGCCGCCGGCGCCGCGATCATCGCCAGCTTCTCCTGGGTGTTCTACCTCTTCGGCGCCTTCCTGATCTGGACCGCCTGGAAGCTCGTCCAGGACGCGCGGGCCGACGAGGAGGAAGAGGAGTACGAGGAGAACAAGCTGCTGAAGGCCGCCGAGCGCAGGTTCGGAGTGGCGGACCGCTACCACGGCACCAAGCTGTGGATCCAGGAGAACGGCAAGCGGGTCATGACCCCGATGCTGGTCGTGATGCTGGCCATCGGCACCACGGACGTGCTGTTCGCGCTGGACTCCATTCCCGCGATCTTCGGCCTGACCCAGGACCCGTACATCGTCTTCACCGCCAACGCCTTCGCCCTGATGGGACTGCGTCAGCTGTACTTCCTCATAGGCGGCCTGCTGAGGAAGCTGGTCCACCTGTCGTACGGCCTGTCGATCATCCTGGGCTTCATCGGCGTCAAGCTGGTGCTGCACGCCTTGCACGAGTCGGGGGTCCACGTTCCAGAGATCAGCATCCCGGTGTCGCTCGGCGTCATCTGCGCGGTCCTGGCCGTCACCACCGTCACCAGCCTGATCGCCTCCCGGAAGCAGGCGGCGGGCGAGGCGGGGACCGGGAGCGACGAGACGGCCAAGCGCAGCGTCGACGCCTGACGGGACCGGCGGGCGGCAACCAGCACCGAACCCGCGGGGCCCCGGTCGCACCCCGACCGGGGCCCCGCGCAGGAAGGATGACAAGGGATCCGAAAAGAACGGAATGCGAATCCTGTACGGTTCTGCCACGATCGCAGCATGATCGCTCGGCTCAGACCGCTCACCACCCAGTGGACGTTCCTCGTGCCGGTACTCGCGGTCGTCCTGCTCGGCCTCACCTGGGGCCGCAGCCTCCCCGGGCCGCTCGTCGTGCTGGTCACCCTGGTTCTCGCCGGATCCGTCCTCGCCGCCGTGCACCACGCGGAGGTGATCGCGCACCGGGTGGGAGAGCCCTTCGGCTCCCTGGTGCTGGCCATCGCCGTCACGATCATCGAGGTGGCCCTGATCGTCACCCTCATGGTCGACGGCGGCGACAAGAGCGCCACCCTGGCCCGGGACACCGTCTTCGCCGCCGTGATGATCACCTGCAACGGCATCGTCGGACTCAGTCTCCTGGTGGCCTCCCTGCGGCACGGCACCGCGGTGTTCAACCCCGAGGGCACCGGCGCCGCCCTGGCCACCGTGGCGACCCTCGCCACGCTCAGCCTGGTGCTGCCGACCTTCACCACCAGCAAGCCCGGCCCCGAGTTCTCCACCGTCCAGCTCACCTTCGCCGCGCTGTCCTCACTGATCCTGTACGGACTGTTCGTGACCACCCAGACCGTGCGGCACCGGGACTACTTCCTGCCGATCAGCCGGCAGGGCGATGTGATCACGGGTGACGACCACGCCGGACCCCCGTCGGCCCGCGCGGCGTGGATCAGCCTCGCCCTGCTCGGCCTCGCCCTGATCGGTGTGGTCGGACTGGCCAAGGGCGTGTCCCCGACCATCGAGTCCGGGGTGGAGGCGGCCGGCCTGCACCAGGCCGTGGTCGGCGTGATCATCGCCCTGCTCGTCCTGCTGCCCGAGACCATCGCGGCGGTGCGCGCGGCCCGCCGGGACCGGGTGCAGACCAGCCTCAATCTCGCGCTCGGCTCGGCGATGGCCAGCATCGGCCTGACGATCCCCGCCGTCGCGCTGGCCTCCGTCTGGCTGTCCGGTCCGCTCGTCCTCGGCCTCAGCGCCACCCACATGCTGCTGCTCGCGCTGACCGTGGTGGTCAGCTCCCTGACGGTGGTGCCGGGCCGGGCCACACCCCTGCAGGGCGGTGTGCACCTGGTGCTGTTCGCGGCCTACCTGGAACTGGCGCTCAACCCCTAGATCCCGCTCCGGCACGTTCTGCTCCTACGGGTCCCGCTCCGGACGGTGCCGGCCCGAACCGGCGGCCCCGAGCCCGGTCAGCCCGTGGCCGGTGCCGGTTCCGGTGCCGGGGCGGGCACGGGGTCCGGCCGTGTCTCCGGCAGCAGGGCGAAGCAGACCAGGCTCACCAGGGCGATCACGGTCAGGTAGGCCCCCACACCCCACGGGACGCGCCCGCCGCGCTCCGCCAGCGCCGTCGCCACGATCGGGGTGAGGGCGCCGCCCAGGACGCCGCCGAGGTTGTAGCCGACCGCGGCGCCCGTGCAGCGCACCCGTGCCTCGTACAGCTCCGGCAGATACGCGGCGATCACCGCGAACATGGTGATGAAGGCGATCAGCGCGCCCAGGATGCCGAGGAACATCAGCAGCGGTCGACCGGTCGCGAGCAGCGCGACCATCGGCAGCATCCACAGCGCGCAGCCCGCGCAGCCGGCCAGGCACAGCGGGCGCCGGCCGTAGCGGTCACCGAGCAGCGCCATGAGGGGCGTCAGCGCTCCCTTCACGACCACCGCGGCCATGACACAGGTCAGCATGACGGTTCGGCTCACCCCGAGCCGCCCGGTGGCGTACGCCAGTGACCATGTCGTCACCGCGTAGAACACCGCGTACCCGACGGCCAGCGCCCCGGCCGTCAGCAGCACCAGCCGCCCGTGGTGCCGCACGACCTCCACGAGCGGCACACGCGCGGGGTCGTCGATCTCCAGGAACCGGGGACTCTCGGCGAGCGAGGCGCGCAGCCACAGACCGGCCAGGGCCAGTGCCCCGGCCGCCCAGAACGGCACCCGCCAGCCCCACTGGGCGAATTCGTCGTCGGGCAGGGCGGCCGACAGCGCGAGCACCACCCCGTTGGCGAGCACGAAGCCCACCGCGGGCCCCACTTGGGGAAAACTCGACCACAGGGCACGCCGTCCCGCCGGCGCGTGCTCGGCGGTCAGCAGCACCGCCCCGCCCCACTCACCGCCCAGCCCCAGCCCCTGCAGGAAGCGCAGCAGAAGCAGCAGCGCGGGGGCGGCCGCCCCGATCGTCCCGTACGTCGGCACGCAGCCCACCGCGACCGTCGAGGCGCCGGTCAGCAGCAGCGAGGCGACCAGCACCGGCCGCCGTCCGCGCCGGTCGCCGAGATGCCCGAACAGCACCGAGCCGAGCGGCCGGGCCACGAAGCCCACCCCGAACGTCCCGAACGCCGCGAGCGTCCCGGCCACCGGCGAGAACGCCGGGAAGAAGAGCGGCCCCAGCACCAGGGCCGCCGCGGTCCCGTAGACGAAGAAGTCGTAGAACTCGATCGCGGTCCCGGCGAGCGAGGCGGCCGCCAGCCGCGGCATGGAAGGCGCCCTCACGGGGCGTACGGGCTGCATGCCGCGTCAACCACCCCTGGCGATCTTGGGTTACGGGGGCGCACGGGGCGATCGATGACCGCGGCGCGAGCCGGACCGACCGGCGTACGCCGCTTCCCGCCCGCCCTTCACCCGGTGCTCGCCCGCCCCGTGCCGGCGCCTCGCCCGCTCCCCGGACGTCCTTCGCGCCGTGATAGACCGGGTCCGAGAAGCGGTCGAGAACGCACCGCCCCCGAACGGACCGGAGGAACCGTGCCCCGCACCCTGGCCAACGCCCCGATCATGATCCTCAACGGGCCCAACCTGAACCTCCTCGGCCAGCGTCAGCCCGAGATCTACGGCAAGGACACGCTCGCCGACGTGGAGGCGATGTGTGCCAGGGCCGCGGCCGCGCACGGCGGCACGGTGGACTTCCGGCAGTCCAACCACGAGGGCGAACTGGTCGACTGGATCCACGAGGCGCGGCTGAACCACTGCGGCATCGTCATCAACCCCGGCGCCTACTCCCACACCTCGGTGGCGATCCTGGACGCGCTCAACACCTGTGACGGCATGCCGGTGCTGGAGGTGCACATCTCCAACATCCACCAGCGTGAGTCGTTCCGGCACCACAGCTACGTCTCGTTGCGCGCGGACGGCGTGATCGCGGGCTGCGGCGTGCAGGGCTATGTCTTCGGCGTGGAGCGGGTCGCCGCGCTGGCGGGGGCGGCTCGGGCCGACGCGTAGCGGGCCACGGGCGACCGCCGGGACGCGGGGCGTCGACGGCACCGAACCTGCTGCAGCCCGGGCCGCCGGTCGAGGGCGGGGTTGGAGACCGGCGGCCCATTCCGCTCAGGAGCCGTCGTCCTGTGCGGGGCTGCTACCAGTTGACCGCGTGTCAGGAGGCCCGGGGAGCGCGCACGGGCACCCGACGCGTGTGAAGACTTCACACGGGGCGCGCGCCACGGCGGGCGCCCCATGGGCGTGTCAAGGGCGTGCGCCCGGCGCGCGTCCCGCCCGCCCGGCTACCACCCGCGCGCGTGCCACTCCGGCAGGTGCGGCCGTTCCGTGCCCAGCGTGGTGTCGTTGCCGTGTCCGGGGTAGACCCACGTCTCGTCCGGCAGCGCGTCGAAGATCTTCGTCTCGACGTCGTGGATCAGGCTGGCGAACGCCTCGGGGTCCTTGTGGGTGTTGCCCACACCGCCCGGAAAGAGGCAGTCGCCGGTGAACACGTGCGGATGGCCGTGCGGGTCGTCGTAGACCAGGGCGATGGAGCCCGGGGTGTGCCCGACGAGGTGGCGGGCGGTGAGTTCCACGTGCCCGACCCGGATGACGTCGCCGTCGTCGACGAGGACGTCGGTGGCCACCGGGATGCCGGGCGCGTCCTCCCGGCCGGCGTAGGTACGCGCGCCCGTGGCGGCGACGACCTCGGCGAGCGCCTGCCAGTGGTCGCCGTGCCGGTGGGTGGTGACGACGGACGCGATGCCGTCGTCACCGATCGAGCCCAGCAGTGCCCCGGCGTCGTTGGCGGCGTCGATCAGCAGCTGCTCGTCGGTGGCCCGGCAGCGCAGCAGATAGGCGTTGTTGTCCATCGGGCCGACCGCGATCTTGGTGATCATCAGGTCTTTCAGCTCGTGCACGTCCGCGGGCCCGCCGACCCTGACCTCTCCGCTGTACGTCATGGTGATCAGCCTATAGCGGGCCGGCGTCCTGAGAACCGTGTCGCGCTACAGCGGGGGGAGCTTCGGCAGCGCGCCGCCCGTCACCTCCAGCGCCGTCCCCTCGCGGCGCCCGGCGAGCCAGCCGAGCACGTCCGCCGGCGCGCCGCTCACCGTGACCTCGGCCACGGGCGCCTCACGGCCGGTGCGCCACGCGCGCGTGCCGTCGGTGAGGTGCGTCGCCGGGACGTCGGGGTGTCCGGCGAAGCGCTCCGCCAGGAAGCCGGTCTCGCGTTCCGTGAACTCCGCCGGGAGGTCCTCCAGCTCGTAGCCGATCCCGAGGTCCACGTGGTGCAGGTCGACCTCGGCCCACCGGCGGAACGGCAGACGGGCCGCGGAGTCGGTGACGCCGTTGCGCAGCTCCACCGTGCGCGTCCAGTCCGCCGGCACGTCCCCGGCCCGCCGGAATCCGGCGGCGCTCTCGCGGACGTCGGCGAGCTGGGCCTCCAGCGGGCGCGGGGCGTCCCGTTCGATGTCGGCGTCCCGTGCCTCGGCGCTCTCGTACATGGGCCGGCCCTCGAGGACGTTCACGAGGGCGTCCGCGTTACGGGCGAGGTGGGCGAGAACGTGTCCGCGGGTCCAGCCGGGCAGGCGTGACGGCTCGGCCAGCGCCGCGTTGTCCAGTTTCCCGACAGCGGTGAGGAGCCGTTCGGTCGCGTCCTGCACACATGCCAGGTCATGAGCGTGATCAATCATGGGCCTGACCCTAGCCGGGCCACCCCTTCGGGTGAAGGTGGTGAAGCTCGCCCGTAAATCGAAAGCACGTGCTATATCGTCGAAGGTGGCGCCGGGGCATGCGGAAGGGCCTGGGATTGTTATGCATCCCGGAATCCGACCGGCGCTGTCAGTGGCTCCCCCTAGTCTCGAAGAAGCACGGGGGCCCCGGCCCCTGTCACTTCTCTCAAGAAAGGTGCGGACCGGCGTGGCCGACCGTCTCATCGTCCGTGGAGCGCGCGAGCACAACCTGAAGAATGTCTCGCTCGACCTCCCGCGCGACTCGCTCATCGTCTTCACGGGCCTGTCGGGGTCGGGCAAGTCCTCGCTGGCCTTCGACACGATCTTCGCCGAGGGGCAGCGGCGCTACGTGGAGTCGCTCTCCTCGTACGCCCGGCAGTTCCTCGGCCAGATGGACAAGCCGGACGTGGACTTCATCGAAGGTCTGTCCCCGGCCGTCTCCATCGACCAGAAGTCGACCTCGCGCAACCCGCGCTCGACGGTCGGCACCATCACCGAGGTCTACGACTACCTGCGCCTGCTTTTCGCGCGCATCGGCAAGCCGCACTGTCCCGAGTGCGGCCGCCCCATCTCGCGCCAGTCGCCGCAGGCCATCGTCGACAAGGTCCTGGAGCTGCCGGAGGGCAGCCGCTTCCAGGTGCTGTCGCCGCTGGTGCGCGAGCGCAAGGGCGAGTTCGTCGACCTCTTCTCGGACCTGCAGACCAAGGGCTACTCCCGCGCGCGCGTCGACGGGCAGACCGTCCAGCTCTCCGAGCCGCCCACGCTGAAGAAGCAGGAGAAGCACACCATCGAGGTGGTCATCGACCGCCTCACGGTCAAGGACTCCGCCAAGCGCCGGCTCACCGACTCCGTGGAGACCGCGCTCGGCCTGTCCGGCGGCATGGTCGTGCTCGACTTCGTCGACCTCCCCGAGGACGACCCCGAGCGCGAGCGCATGTACTCGGAGCACCTGTACTGCCCGTACGACGACCTGTCCTTCGAGGAGCTGGAGCCGCGTTCCTTCTCCTTCAACTCGCCCTTCGGCGCCTGCCCCGAGTGCACCGGCATCGGCACGCGCATGGAGGTCGACCCCGAGCTGATCGTCCCGGACGAGGACAAGTCCCTCGACGAGGGTGCCATCCACCCCTGGTCGCACGGTCACACCAAGGACTACTTCGGCCGGCTGATCGGCGCCCTCGCGGACGCCCTCGGCTTCCGCACCGACATCCCCTTCGCGGGCCTGCCCCAGCGGGCGAGGAAGGCCCTGCTGTACGGCCACAAGACCCAGATCGAGGTCCGCTACCGCAACCGGTACGGCCGCGAGCGCGTGTACACGACCCCCTTCGAGGGCGCGGTGCCCTTCGTCAAGCGCCGGCACGGCGAGGCCGAGAGCGACGCCAGCCGCGAGCGCTTCGAGGGCTACATGCGCGAGGTGCCCTGCCCCTCCTGCGAGGGCACGCGCCTGAAGCCGATCGTCCTGGCCGTGACGGTCATGGAGAAGTCCATCGCCGAGGTCTCCGCGATGTCGATCAGCGACTGCGCCGACTTCCTGGGCAAGCTGAAGCTGAACGCCCGCGACAAGAAGATCGCCGAGCGGGTCCTGAAGGAGGTCAACGAGCGGCTGCGGTTCCTGGTCGACGTCGGCCTGGACTACCTCTCGCTCAACCGCGCGGCCGGCACCCTCTCCGGCGGCGAGGCCCAGCGCATCCGCCTCGCCACCCAGATCGGCTCCGGCCTCGTCGGCGTCCTGTACGTGCTGGACGAGCCGTCCATCGGTCTGCACCAGCGGGACAACCACCGGCTGATCGAGACCCTGGTCCGGCTGCGCGACATGGGCAACACGCTCATCGTCGTCGAGCACGACGAGGACACCATCAAGGTCGCCGACTGGATCGTGGACATCGGCCCCGGCGCCGGCGAGCACGGCGGCAAGGTCGTGCACAGCGGCTCCCTGAAGGAACTGCTCGCCAACGCCGAGTCCCAGACCGGTCAGTACCTCTCCGGCCGCAAGTCGATCCCGCTGCCCGACGTCCGGCGCCCTCGCGACCCGTCCCGGCAGCTGACCGTGCACGGCGCGCGGGAGAACAACCTGCAGGACATCGACGTCTCCTTCCCGCTCGGCGTGTTCACGGCGGTGACCGGCGTGTCCGGCTCCGGCAAGTCGACGCTGGTCAACGACATCCTGTACACGCACCTGGCGCGCGAGCTGAACGGCGCGCGCAACGTCCCCGGACGGCACACGCGCGTGGACGGCGACGACCTCGTCGACAAGGTCGTGCACGTCGACCAGTCGCCCATCGGCCGCACCCCGCGGTCCAACCCGGCGACCTACACCGGTGTCTTCGACCACATCCGCAAGCTGTTCGCCGAGACCACCGAGGCGAAGGTCCGCGGCTACCTGCCCGGCCGCTTCTCCTTCAACGTCAAGGGCGGCCGCTGCGAGAACTGCGCGGGCGACGGCACGATCAAGATCGAGATGAACTTCCTCCCGGACGTCTACGTCCCGTGCGAGGTCTGCCACGGCGCCCGGTACAACCGGGAGACCCTGGAGGTCCACTACAAGGGCAAGTCCATCGCCGAAGTGCTGAACATGCCGATCGAGGAGGCGACCGACTTCTTCGAGGCCGTCCCGTCCATCTCCCGGCACCTGCGCACGCTGAAGGACGTCGGCCTCGGCTACGTCCGGCTCGGCCAGTCCGCGACCACCCTGTCCGGCGGTGAGGCGCAGCGCGTGAAGCTCGCCAGCGAGCTGCAGAAGCGCTCCACCGGCCGCACGGTCTACGTCCTGGACGAGCCGACCACCGGTCTGCACTTCGAGGACATCAGCAAGCTGCTGAAGGTCCTCTCCGGCCTGGTCGACAAGGGCAACACGGTCATCGTCATCGAGCACAACCTCGACGTGATCAAGACCGCCGACTGGCTCGTCGACATGGGCCCCGAGGGCGGCGCCGGCGGCGGTCTCGTGGTCGCCGAGGGCACGCCCGAGGAGGTCGCCGGGGTTCCGGCCAGCCACACCGGCAAGTTCCTGCGCGAGGTCCTCGGCGCCGACCGCGTCAGCGACGCCGAACCGGTGAAGGCACCGCGCGGCACGGCGGCCAAGCGGGCCGCCGCCGCCCGGTCGACGGCCAAGAAGACGGTGACGGCCAAGGCCAACAACACCGCCACCGCGAAGGCCGCCGACGCCACGAAGAAGACGGCAGCGGCGAAGAAGGCCGCACCGGCGAAGAAGACGACCCGGGCCCGCAAGGCCTGAGGTGACCGACGGCGCTCCTGACGCGCCGGCAGGCAGGCGGCGCCCCGCGGGATCCTCCCGCAGGGCGCCGCCTGTGTAGGGCCGCCTGTGTATCGGGGAGACGCCCCCTAGAGCTCAGCCAGCTCGGCCGCGAACGGCGGCTCCGCCCCTGCCCGGGAGCAGGTGATCGCCGCCGCGCGCGCCGCGAACCGGAGCAGCCGCCGCCAGCCGTCCGGCCCCAGCGTCGCGAGCGCCCGTGGCGACAGCGCGTCCTGGGCGGCCAGTCCGTGCAGCAGGGCCGCGTTCACGGTGTCTCCGGCGCCGATGGTGTCCACGACCTCGACCTTCTCGCCCGGAACGGTGTACTCCGCGCCGTCCCGGGTGTGCACGGTGAGGCCCTCGCCGCCGCGGGTGACCACCACGGCCGAAGGCCCCGCGGCCAGCCACTCCCGCGGGGTGCCGCCGAGCCACTCGGCGTCCTCGGCGGACAGCTTCAGCAGCGTCACCGAGGGCAGCCACTCGCGGAACCGCGCCCGGTAGGCGTCCCCGTCCGGGATCAGCCCGGTGCGGATGTTGGGGTCGAGGGCGGTGAACAGGTCCTGGGCGGCCGCCTCGCGCATCAGCTTCTCGTAGGCGCTCGCCCCGGGCTCCAGGACGAGCGAGCAGGTGCCGAAGGACACCGCGCGCGTGCCGGCGGGAAGCGCGGCGGGGGCGGTGAAGAGGCGGTCGGCGGTGCCGTCCACGTAGAAGGAGTAGGCGGCCGAGCCGCCGGCGTCGACGGTGGCGACGGCCAGGGTGGTCGGCTCGGGGCCGCGCTGGACGTCCGACACCTCCACCCCGGCCCGCCGCAGCCCGTCGAGCAGGGCCTCGCCGAAGGCGTCGTCCGAGGTGCGGGAGCAGAAGGCGGTCGGGGAGCCGAGGCGGCCGAGGGCCACCGCGGTGTTGTACGGGCCGCCGCCCAGCGCCGGCTTCAGGTCGGCCAGGGCGCCCGGGCCGCGCGGTACCAGGTCGATCAGTGCCTCTCCGGCGACGACGATCACGAGGCGGTTCCCCTTTCCAAAGGCGCGGACGGTTCGGTGGTCCCGCCGGTCCCGGCCGGCGGGCGTCCCGCGGACCCGTCCCGCCTCTCCGGGCACCCGCAGGAGGTGCGGTGGACGAAGGCGCAGGGCAGCCGGACGGTCCTGGTGGGCCGGCCCGGCGTGGCCAGCCGTTCCAGCAGCACGCTGACGGCCCGGGCGCCGATCTCCCTGCCCGGCTGGGCGACGGCGGTGAGCCGGGGTGAGAAGAGGTCGGCCCAGGCGAAGTCGTCGAAGCAGCACAGGGCGATGTCGTCCGGCACGGCCAGCTCCCGTTCGCGCAGGGCGCGCAGGGCGCCGATGGTCATGGCGTTGTTGGCCGTGACCAGCGCGGTGGGCGGGGCGGGCAGGGAGAGCAGCGCGGCCGTGGCCCGCTCGGCGCCGGCCGACTCCGAGTGCCCGGACACCACGAGCCCCTCCTCGAAGGGCAGTCCGGCGGCGGCGAGGGCCTGCCGGTACCCCGCGACCCGTTCCTCCGTGGTGCTGAGGCCGGGCAGGCCCGCGACCAGGCCGATCCGGCGGTGGCCCAGTCCGGCGAGATGACCGACGAGGTCCGCCATCGGGCCGGTGTTCTCGGCGCACACCTGATCGAACGGTGACCGGCCGGGAGCGGGGCCGCCGGCCGCGTGGTCGCCGGCCGGGAGTGCCCGGTCGAGGAACACGGCCGGCACGGCGTGCCGGCCGAGGTAGGCCACGAGGTCCCGCGGACGGGCGGACGGGGCGACGATCACGCCGTCCACCCGGCGTTCGTGGAGGAGCTGGACGACCTTGCGCTCGTGGGCGGGGTCGTCGTGCGGATCGGCGACGAGGAGGCCGTAGCCCGCCGCCAGAGCGGCCGCTTCGACTCCCTGGAGGATCTCCGTGAAGTAGGGATTGCTGATCGCCGACACCGCGAGACCGATGGAACGGGTGCGGGACGTCACCAGGGAGCGGGCCAGGGTGTTGGGCGTGTAGCCGAGGGCGTCGACGGCGTCCAGCACCGCCTGCCGCGTGTGGGGCAGCACCGGACGGGTGCCGTTGAGGACGTGGGAGACGGTCGCCACGGAGACTCCGGCGCTGCGGGCCACGTCCGCCATGGTGGGCATCGCGTCGTCTCCCTTCTCCGTCCGGTCGAGCCGTCCGGTCGAGCCGTCCGGGCGTTCCGGGCACGTCCGGGCCGTGCGGACCGCCGGAGCCACGGGCGGGTGGCGGCCGTCGGCCGGATCCTCAGGCCGGGAAGCTATCTCATCCCCCCGGCTCGCGTAAACGCTTGCGCAAGCGTTTACGCACCCAACCTCCGCTCCGCCGCCCTCCCCGCCCCGGGGGCCCCGTCCCGTCCACGGCCGCCCGGACCCGCCCCCAGGCCCCCGGCCGGCCCCCGGGTATCGTCGGGCTGCACGCCCCCTGACCAGTGGAGATCCCGATGCCCGCCCGACCGTCAGCGAGCCGCCGTACCGTCCTCCGCGGAGCCGCCGTGGTCCCCGCCGCGGGGCTGGGACTCGCCGCCTGCTCGGCCCCGGGCGGCTCGGCCGGCGCGAACCCGACCACGCCGGTCGACCTCGGCGCCGAGAACGAGGTCGCCAAGGGCGGCGCGAAGCTCTACCGGGACCGGAACATGGTGGTCAGCCGGGACGCGGGCGGCGAGCTCAAGGCCTACAGCACGGTCTGCACGCATGCCGGCTGCGTGATCAACAAGCTCCAGGGCACCACCCTCGTCTGCCCCTGCCACGGCAGCGAGTTCGACGCGGTGACCGGCAAGGTGCTGCAGGCCCCGGCCACCGAGCCGCTCGGCGAAGTCCCGGTCCGCGCCTCGAAGGGGAGGATCATCGCCGGGCCCGGCGCCTGAGCGGGTCCATCCCCGGCGGGATCACTCCCAGTCCCAGGCGATGCCCACCATCCCCGGCCGGATCCGGGGCTCGACCACATGGACGCCGTGGTGCGGCGCGCTGATCCGCAGTTCCTGCCGGCCGCCGCGCGGGGCGGCCGGCGTGGGCTGGGTGAAGCGGTGACAGCGGGCCGGCAGCGCCGTCGCGTCGAAGCCCACCTGGAGCGCGTACTGGCCGCCCGGGAAACCGAACCGGTGGGCGTACTCGCCCGAGACCCCCGCCGTGCCGTCCTCGACGCCGTAGCGGAAGAGGAACGTGTCGCCGGAGCGCAGCCGGGTGCCGAACAGCAGCTCCGCCACGAGCACACCGGTGTCCTGGTCCCGGCGGACCCGGCCGGTGCGGCAGTTCTCCAGGGCGTGCACCGTCATCGCGCCCGGGCTGCAGCCGGGGTCGCCGCGGTGGACGGCGACGAAACGGTCGACGCCGTCGCGATGGGCCCGCACGATGTGGTGGGACTCCAGTCCCGCCAGCTCGCGCCGGGCGCCGATCCGGACGCGCTCGTACCGGCTCAGGGTGTGCAGCCCCCCGTCCAGGTGCCAGTCCAGCTCGGCCCGCAGCCGGTTCCCGGCGTCACAGGCCGCCGCCAGGGAGCGGTAGGAGCGGGCCGGACGGCGTCCGCCGGTGCCCGGCTCGCCGGGCTCGGTGAGCAGCCGGATCAGCGACTCGTCCGGCAGCCGCAGGATCTCCTCCAGGGCCCGCACGGCGCGCAGCGACTCGGGGCGCTGAGGGCGCCGGGCCCCCTGCTGCCAGTAGCTCAGACTCGTGATGCCGACCCTGACCCCGTGGCGGGAGAGATGGTGCTGCACGCGCTGGAGCGGCAGTCCGCGGGCGGCGATCGCCGCGCGCAGCGCCACATGGAAGGGGCCGCCCCGCAGGGCCGTGTCCAGTTCGGCGATGGGGACGTCCGCGTGCTCTGTGGCGTGCCGCATGGGCAGAGGCCTTTCTGTGAGGTGTCACGACGGCTGGTCAGACCGCTGGCGCGGGCGCGGGTCCACCCCCGTGGGCACCCGGGCGCGCCCGTCTCCGCGCACGTCGGGGCCCGTGCCCGGGCGGGCACGGCCCCGAGTTCCCACGCATTGAAGCGTGTTGACCATGCCCCGACAACACCGCGGACCGGTCGCGGTCCGCTCTGTCCGGGTCACGGCCCCCCGCACGCGCGATTTCCGGCCGACCCCGCCTCCCTTCGCGGAACGCCCGGCGCGGGTGCGCCCTCCACGGGCCCGACGCGGTGTCGGTGCTCGCCAGTAGGGTGTGAAGCATGGCCGACCCCTCCAGCTACCGCCCCAGGCCGGGTGAGATCCCGGACTCTCCGGGGGTGTACAGGTTCCGCGACGAGCACCGCCGGGTGATCTACGTCGGAAAGGCGAAGAGCCTGCGCCAGCGCCTGGCGAACTACTTCCAGGACCTGTCGGGCCTGCACCCCCGCACCCGGACGATGGTGACCACCGCCGCGTCCGTGGAGTGGACCGTGGTGTCCACGGAGGTCGAGGCGCTGCAGCTGGAGTACTCCTGGATCAAGGAGTACGACCCCCGGTTCAACGTCAAGTACCGCGACGACAAGAGCTACCCGTACCTCGCGGTGACGATGAACGAGGAGTTCCCGCGCGTCCAGGTGATGCGCGGTCACAAGAAGAAGGGCGTCAGGTATTTCGGCCCGTACGCGCACGCGTGGGCCATCCGGGACACCGTCGACCTTCTGCTGCGCGTCTTCCCGGTGCGCACCTGCTCGGCCGGTGTCTTCAAGAACGCCGCCCGCACGGGCCGGCCCTGCCTGCTCGGCTACATCGGCAAGTGCTCCGCCCCCTGCGTCGGCCGGATCTCCCCCGAGGACCACCGGGAACTGGCAGAGGAGTTCAGCGACTTCATGGCCGGCCGCACCGGCACCTACCTCCGCCGGCTGGAGAGCCGGATGACGGAGGCCGCGGAGGAGATGGAGTACGAGCGGGCCGCCCGCCTGCGCGACGACATCGGGGCCCTGAAGAAGGCCATGGAGAAGAACGCGGTCGTGCTCGCCGACGCGACCGACGCCGACCTCATCGCCGTCGCCGAGGACGAGCTCGAGGCGGCGGTGCAGATCTTCCACGTGCGCGGCGGCCGGGTGCGCGGCCAGCGCGGCTGGGTGACGGACAAGGTCGAGGAGGTCACCACCGGCGCCCTCGTGGAGCACGCCCTGCAGCAGCTCTACGGCGAGGAGAGCGGAGACGCCGTACCCAAGGAGGTCCTGGTCCCGGCCCTGCCGGAGCCGGTCGAACCGGTCCAGGAGTGGCTGGCGGGCCGCCGCGGTGCGAACGTCTCGCTGCGTGTGCCGCAGCGCGGCGACAAGAAGGCCCTCATGGAGACCGTGCAGCGCAACGCCCTGCAGGCGCTCGCCCTGCACAAGACCAAGCGCGCCTCCGACCTGACCACCCGCTCGCGCGCGCTGGAGGAGATCGCCGAGGCCCTCGACCTGGACAGCGCGCCGCTGCGGATCGAGTGCTACGACATCTCGCACCTCCAGGGCGACGACGTGGTCGCCTCCATGGTCGTCTTCGAGGACGGGCTGCAGCGCAAGAGCGAGTACCGCCGCTTCCAGATCAAGGGCTTCGCCGGGCAGGACGACGTCCGCTCCATGCACGAGGTGATCGGCCGCCGCTTCCGGCGCTACCTCGCCGAGAAGGAGCGCACGGGGGAGTGGGCCGACGGCGAGGAGGTGACGGCCGGCGGCGGGATCGCCCTCGGCGCCGGCGGGCCCGCGCTCACCGGCGCGGGGTCCGCACCCGCTGACGGCGGTGCCCCGCTCACCGCCGACGGGTCCGCGCCCGTCGACGGCGGACCCGCCTCCGTCGGCAGTGGACCCGCGCCCGTCGACGGCACCACGGCCCCGCTCACCGGCGCGGAAGTGATCGACGGCGCGCTCAAGGACGACGACGGCCGTCCCAGGAAGTTCGCCTACCCGCCCCAGCTCGTGGTCGTCGACGGCGGGCAGCCGCAGGTCGCCGCGGCCCGCCGGGCGCTGGACGAGCTGGGCATCGACGACATCGCCGTGTGCGGCCTCGCCAAGCGCCTGGAGGAGGTCTGGGTGCCCGGCGAGGACGACCCGGTGGTCCTGCCCCGCACCAGCGAGGGCCTGTACCTGCTCCAGCGCGTCCGCGACGAGGCCCACCGCTTCGCGATCACCTACCAGCGCACCCGACGCGCCAAACGCTTCCGCGCCGGCCCCCTGGACGACGTGCCCGGCCTCGGCGACACCCGCAAACAGGCGCTCATCAAGCATTTCGGCTCGGTGAAGAGGCTGCGGTCCGCGACAATCGAGCAGATCCAGGAAGTGCCGGGGATAGGCCGCAAGACGGCCGAGACCATCGCCGCGGCCCTCGCCGGGGCGGTCCCGGCCGGACCCGCCGTGAACACGGCGACCGGAGAGATCATTGAGGACGAGGAACCCGGAACGACGGCGGGTTCCGCGGGGGAGCCCGTGAGCGCGGGCCTCCCGGACGAACGACGGGGGCAGGAGACATGACCGAGCACGACGCACACCCCACGGAACAGCGAGAACAGGCGCACGGGGAAGCGGGCGGGAACCAGCCGCGGCAGACGGCCGGAGCGGACTCGCGGCAGCCGGTTCAGGACAACGGAGCACAGGTGAGTACGGACGTCACACCGGCCGGCCCCGCCGAGGCGGCCATCCCCGAGCTGGTGATCATCTCCGGCATGTCCGGAGCGGGCCGGTCGACGGCGGCGAAGTGTCTGGAGGACCTCGGCTGGTTCGTCGTCGACAACCTGCCGCCCGCCCTCATCCCGACCATGGTCGAGCTGGGCGCCCGTTCCCAGGGCAACGTGGCGCGGATCGCGGTCGTCGTCGACGTCCGCGGCCGCCGCTTCTTCGACAACCTCCGCGAGTCCCTGGCGGACCTGGAGGCCAAGCACGTCACCCGGCGGATCGTCTTCCTGGAGTCCTCCGACGACGCCCTGGTGCGCCGCTTCGAGTCGGTGCGCCGCCCGCACCCCCTGCAGGGCGACGGCCGGATCGTCGACGGCATCGCCGCCGAGCGCGAGCTGCTGCGCGAGCTGCGCGGCGACGCCGACCTGGTGATCGACACCTCCAGCCTCAACGTGCACGAGCTGCGCGCCAAGATGGACGCCCAGTTCGCCGGCGAGGAGGAGCCCGAGCTGCGGGCCACCGTCATGTCCTTCGGCTTCAAGTACGGCCTCCCGGTCGACGCCGACCTGGTCGCGGACATGCGCTTCCTGCCCAACCCGCACTGGGTCCCGGAGCTGCGCCCGTACACCGGCCTCAACGAGGAGGTCGCCGCGTACGTCTTCAACCAGCCCGGCGCCAAGGAGTTCCTCGACCGGTACGCCGAACTGCTGCGCCTCATCGCGGCCGGTTACCGGCGCGAGGGCAAGCGGTACGTGACCATCGCCATCGGCTGCACCGGGGGCAAGCACCGCTCGGTGGCGATGTCGGAGAAGCTCGCCGCGCGCCTGGTGGCCGAGGGCGTGGAGACGGTGGTCGTACACCGGGACATGGGACGGGAATGACGGAACGTACACGGCGGCTGAGCCGGCTGCGCCGGATGGCGCCGGACAGCCGCTCGGGCCGCTCGACGGCCGACGGCGGGGCGGCACGCCCCGCCGAGGCACGCGGCGGCCGGCCCCGCAGGCGCGGTGCCCAGCCCAAGGTCGTCGCGCTCGGCGGCGGCATGGGGCTGTCCGCCTCGCTCGCCGCGCTGCGCCGGATCACCGGTGACCTCACCGCCGTCGTCACGGTGGCCGACGACGGCGGCTCCAGCGGGCGGCTGCGCGACGAGCTGGGTGTGCTGCCGCCCGGTGACCTGCGCAAGGCGCTGGCCGCGCTGTGCGGGGACGACGACTGGGGCCAGACCTGGGCCCGGGTCATCCAGCACCGCTTCCAGTCCCAGGGCGACCTGCACGACCACGCGGTCGGCAACCTGCTGATCGTGGCCCTGTGGGAGCAGCTCGGGGATCACGTCCAGGCTCTGGACCTGGTGGGCAGGCTGCTCGGCGCGCACGGGCGGGTGCTGCCCATGTCCGCCGTGCCGCTGGAGCTGCAGGCCCTGGTCAAGGGGCACGACCCGGAGCGCCCCGAGGACGTGGACACCGTCCGCGGCCAGGCGACGGTGGCCCTCACCCCGGGCGAGGTGCAGTCGGTGCACCTCGTGCCGCACGACCCGCCCGCCGTCCCGGAGGCCGTCGCCGCCGTCCTGGACGCGGACTGGGTGGTGCTCGGCCCCGGCTCCTGGTTCTCCTCGGTCATCCCGCATCTGCTCGTCCCCGAGCTGCTGGACGCCCTCACCGCGACCAAGGCGCGCCGTGTACTGTCGCTGAACCTCGCCCCGCAGCCCGGAGAAACCGAGGGCTTCTCCCCGCAGCGTCATTTGGAGGTTTTGGGGCGACACGCCCCTAAACTCGCCCTGGACGTGGTGCTGGCCGACGAGGCCGCCGTGCCCGACCGCGACTCGCTCACCGAGGCCGCAAAGCGGCTCGGAGCCGCGGTCGAGCTGGCGCCGGTGGCCCGGACCGACGGAAGCCCCAGGCACGACCCGGAGCTGTTGGCCGCCGCGTACGACCGTATTTTTCGGATGCATGGAAGGATCGGCCCATGGCGATGACGGCAGCGGTGAAGGACGAGATCAGCCGGCTACCCGTCACCCGGACCTGCTGCAGGAAGGCGGAGGTCTCCGCCATTCTGCGGTTCGCCGGCGGCCTTCACCTGGTGAGCGGACGCATCGTGATCGAGGCGGAGCTGGACACCGCGATGGCCGCCCGCCGGCTCAAGCGGGACATCCTGGAGATCTTCGGCCACAGCTCGGAACTGATCGTGATGGCGCCCGGCGGCCTGCGCCGCGGGTCCCGCTACGTCGTGCGGGTGGTGGCGGGCGGCGACCAGCTGGCCCGCCAGACCGGCCTCGTCGACGGCCGCGGCCGTCCCATCCGCGGCCTGCCCCCGCAGGTGGTCTCGGGGGCCACCTGCGACGCGGAGGCCGCCTGGCGCGGGGCGTTCCTGGCGCACGGCTCGCTGACCGAGCCGGGCCGCTCCTCCTCCCTGGAGGTGACCTGCCCCGGACCGGAGGCGGCGCTGGCCCTGGTCGGTGCGGCCCGCCGGCTGTCCATCGCGGCCAAGGCCCGCGAGGTGCGCGGGGTGGACCGGGTGGTCGTCCGCGACGGCGACGCGATCGGTGCCCTGCTGACCCGGCTCGGCGCGCACGAGTCGGTGCTGGCCTGGGAGGAGCGCCGGATGCGGCGCGAGGTGCGGGCCACCGCCAACCGGCTCGCCAACTTCGACGACGCCAACCTGCGCCGCTCGGCCCGCGCCGCGGTGGCCGCCGGCGCCCGGGTCCAGCGCGCGCTGGAGATCCTCGGCGAGGAGGTGCCCGAGCACCTCGCGGCCGCCGGGCGCCTGCGCATGGAGCACAAGCAGGCCTCCCTGGAGGAGCTGGGTGCGCTCGCCGACCCGCCGCTCACCAAGGACGCGGTCGCGGGCCGGATCCGCCGGCTGCTGGCGATGGCCGACAAGCGCGCCTCCGACATGGGCATCCCGGGCACCGAGTCCAACCTCTCGGACGAGTTGGCGGACAACCTGGCGGGCTGACCCACTTCACTCCAACTCGCCGGTGCCGGAGCCCACTTGGGCTGCCGGCACCGGCGTTTGCGTGTCCGTGAGGCGCCCTTGACTCGATCATGGAGTGACATGAACCTGGCAGCCTGGCCGCCACTGTGGCGGCCAGGCCCTAGGGGGGTTCATGAGACACAGAGCGAGATCGATCCTCGCTGTCGGCGCGCTTCTCGCCGGAGCCGCGAGCCTCACGCCCGTTGCCGAGGCCCAGGGTGCCGGTTCCGCCCCGTCCCACCCCGACGAGGTGAAGGTCTTCCGCGCCCAGGTCACCCGTCAGCAGTTACCCCTGCTCCTCGCGGCCGGCCAGGACGGCCGGGAGCTGTCCGCACAGGTGGCCGCCGCCGGCCGGACCGCCGTCGAGGTCTACCTGACCGACCGCCAGGCGAGGAGGCTCGAAGGGCAGGGCGTCCGGCTCACCGAGCACACCCTGTCGGCCCGGACCGAGGCCCGCCTGGAGGGCGCCGCCCAGGGCGTGTTCCGCCCGTACAGCGGTGCCGGCGGACTGAAGGAGGAGATCCTGCGGACGGCCCGCGCCAACCCCGGCCTGACCAAGGTCGAGTCCGTCGGGAGGACCGTCGGCGGCCAGGACATCCTCGCGCTCAGACTCACCCGCGACGCCAGGAAGTCGAAGGACGGCTCCAAGCCCTCCGTGCTGTACATGTCGAACCAGCACGCGCGCGAGTGGATCACGCCGGAGACGACCCGCCGGCTGATGCACTACTACCTGGACAACTACCGGACCGACCGGCGGATCAGGAGGATCGTCGACTCGACCGAGCTGTGGTTCGTCCTCTCGGCCAATCCCGACGGCTACGACTACACCTTCAAGAGCCCCGGCAACCGGCTGTGGCGCAAGAACCTCCGCGACGTCAACGGCGACGGTGTCATCAGCACCGGCGACGGCGTCGACCTCAACCGCAACTTCGCCTACAAGTGGGGCTACGACGACGAGGGTTCGTCCCCCAGTCCCACCAGCCAGACCTACCGCGGCGCGAGCCCCGGGTCCGAGCCCGAGACCAGGGCCCTCGACGCCCTCGAGAAGCGGGTCGGGTTCAAGTACGCCGTCAACTACCACTCCGCGGCCGAACTCCTGCTGTACGGCGTCGGCTGGCAGGTGGCCACCCCCACCCCCGACGACGTCCTGTACCGGGCACTCGCCGGCACCCCCGCCGAACCGGCCGTCCCGGGCTACCACTCGCAGCTCTCCTCGGAGCTGTACACCACCAACGGCGAGGCGGACGGCCATGCCGCGAACGTCAACGGCGTCTCGATGTTCACCCCCGAGATGTCGACCTGCCAGACCGCCTCGGACGTCGATCCGGACGACGCCTGGAAGCCGCAGGACTGCCAGTCGGTGTTCAACTTCCCCGACGACGAGAAGCTGATCCAGCAGGAGTTCGCGAAGAACGTCCCCTTCGCGCTCTCCGTCGCCGAGACCGCCGCCCACCCGGACCGGCCCGTCTCCGCGGTCGGCCTCGACGCCGCCGACATCACCCCGGCCGCCTTCACCACGTCGTACGCGCGAGGTGCCGGCCAGGAGGTCTCGGCCGTCGTCCGCAGGGCGGTCCGCGACAAGGAGCTGAAGTACCGCGTCAACAACGGCCGTACGCACCAGCGGCCGCTGCGGCCCTGGAAGGGCGGCCGGACCTACGGCGGTGAGGACAACCTCTACTTCGACGAGTACCGGGCCACGGTGCGCGAGGGCAGGCCGGGCGACCGGGTCGAGGTCTGGTTCACCGGCAGGGCCGGCAAGGGCGCGAAGGTGACCGGCCCGCACTTCACGTACACCGTCGCCGAGCGGTCCCGCGCGGACACCCTCGTCGTCGCCGAGGAGGGCGCGACCGCCGCCGAGGCGCGGAAGTACGTGGACGCGCTCCGGGCGGCCGGGCACCGGGCGATCGTGTGGGACGTGGCCGGCCGGGGCGCCCCGGACGCCCTCGGCGTGCTGAAGCACTTCCGCACCGTCGTGCACTACTCGGGCACGGCCGGACCGGGCAACGCCACCCAGCTCCAGCTCCGCGCCTACCTCAACGAGGGCGGGAGACTGATCGAGGCCGGCGAACTGGCCGGCGGCAGCGTCGACCTCGGCGACGGCACCCTCTCGAACGACTTCAGCCAGTACTACCTGGGCGCCTACAGCCGTACCTCGACCAAGGGGGCCACCGGCTTCACCGGCTCCGGCGCCCTCGACGGCTACAGCGGCGCCCTCGGTGACGCGCCCGGCAACCCGCTGGACAGGGCCGGCACCTACGGCGTCACCTCCGACGAGCTGTCCCCGTCCGCCCATCCGCGGTTCAGGAGCGAGGGCGCGGGCAGGTTCGCCGGCACCGTCAACCCCTACGGCCCGTACAGCGGCTCCGCCATGGCGGCCGCGGTGCACACCGACGACGCCTACAAGCGCCTCACCCGCACCATCGACCTCACCGGTGTCGCCGCCGCGGAGCGGCCCACCCTCTCCACCCGCCTGCTGTGGGACACCGAACCCGGCTACGACCACGCGGTGATCGAGGCGCACACCGCGGGCGCCGACGACTGGACGACCCTGCCGGAGACGGGCGGGGCCACCACCGACGCCGTACCCGCCGAGTGCGGAGCCGGCTTCCTGGTCGGGGAGCACCCGTGGCTCGGGCACTACCTGACCCTGGGGGACAACACCTGCGCCGCGACCGGCACCACCGGTTCGTGGCACAGCCTCACCGGCAGCTCCGGCGGCTGGCGGCAGACCGGTTTCGACCTCAGCGCCTACGCCGGGCGGACGGTGGAGGTCTCCATCGCCTACGTCACCGACCCGGGCGGCGGCGGACACGGCGTCCTCGCCGACGACGCCTCCCTCGTCGTCGGGGGCACGGCGAAGGACACCGAGGGATTCGAGTCGTCACTCGGCGCCTGGAAGGTGTCCGGACCGCCCGCGGGCAGCCCGGCGGTGCTGAAGGACTGGACGCGGACCGGGGCCCTGTTCCAGACCTACGGAGCGGTCACCACCGACGACACGGTGCTGCTCGGATTCGGGCTGGAACAGGTGCCGTCGGCCGCCGACCGGGCAGCCGTGGTGAGGAAGGCGCTGGCCGCACTCGACAGGTGAGCGGAGCCCCCTCTCAACGGTGCGGCGGAGCATGGTCATCAGGTGAGCTGACCCGCTCACGAACGAGTGAAAAAGGCTCCGTCGGGCACTCGCATTCCGTAACAAATGAGAGTGAAACGAATGCCGATCCGGGAGGGTCCGTACCCTACTGACGGGTACGGACCCCCTGCCCGTGTATGCGGCATCTCGATGTCACCTCAGGGCCCCCAGAGGGGTAGGGTCGGGGGTGGTCGGGGACATCCCAAATACAGCTCGCCGGCACCGCATGGCCGGCGTACCAACGAGGAGATCGGTTCGTGACGATCCGCGTAGGCATCAACGGCTTCGGCCGCATCGGGCGTAACTACTTCCGCGCACTGCTGCAGCAGGGTGCGGACATCGAGGTCGTGGCTGTCAACGACCTGGGTGACACCGCGACCACCGCGCACCTGCTGAAGTACGACACGATCCTGGGCCGCCTCAAGCAGGAGGTCTCGCACACCGCCGACACCATCACCGTCGACGGTCACACCATCAAGGTGCTGTCGGAGCGCAACCCGGCCGACATCCCCTGGGGCGAGCTGGGCGTCGACATCGTCATCGAGTCGACCGGCATCTTCACCAAGAAGGAAGACGCCGCGAAGCACATCGCCGGCGGCGCGAAGAAGGTCCTCATCTCGGCTCCGGCCAAGGACGAGGACATCACCATCGTGATGGGCGTCAACCAGGACAAGTACGACCCGGCGAACCACCACGTCATCTCCAACGCCTCCTGCACCACCAACTGCGTGGCGCCGATGGCGAAGGTCCTCGACGAGAACTTCGGCATCGTCAAGGGTCTGATGACGACGGTGCACGCGTACACGAACGACCAGCGCATCCTGGACTTCCCGCACAAGGACCTGCGCCGCGCCCGTGCCGCCGCCGAGAACATCATCCCGACCACCACGGGTGCCGCCAAGGCCACCGCGCTGGTCCTGCCGCAGCTCAAGGGCAAGCTGGACGGCATCGCGATGCGGGTGCCGGTTCCCACCGGTTCCGCCACCGACCTCGTCGTGCAGCTCCAGCGCGAGGTCACCAAGGACGAGGTCAACGCCGCGTTCAAGAAGGCCTCCGAGGACGGCGACCTCAAGGGTTTCCTGGCCTACACCGAGGACGAGATCGTCTCCTCGGACATCGTCGGCGACCCGGCCTCCTGCACCTTCGACTCCTCCCTGACCATGGTTCAGGACGGCAACTCGGTGAAGATCCTCGGCTGGTACGACAACGAGTGGGGCTACTCCAACCGCCTCGTCGACCTCACGGTCTTCGTCGGCGACCAGCTCTGATCGCCCTAGATCACAGCAGCAGGACCTTGAAGTGAGAGCAGGGCTCGGGCAGCGCAACGTCGCGCTGCCCGGGCCCTGTCTCGCGTACGGACCACGCCCTCATACGATCAGGGGCATCAAGAGCCCTCCTCAGGAGTCCACCCCATGAAGACGATCGACGAACTTCTCGCCGACGGCGTGAGCGGAAAGCGGGTCTTCGTCCGCGCCGACCTCAACGTGCCGCTCGCCGACGGGACCATCACCGACGACGGCCGCATCCGCGCCGTCCTGCCCACCGTGAAGGCCCTCGCGGACGCGGGCGCCAAGGTGGTCGTCGCCTCGCACCTGGGCCGCCCCAAGGGTGCCCCGGACCCCGCCTTCTCCCTCGCCCCGGCGGCCTCCCGCCTGGGTGAACTCCTCGGCTCCGACGTGGCCTTCGCGGCCGACACCGTGGGCCCGTCCGCCCAGGAGACGGTCGCCGGCCTCACCGACGGCCAGGTCGCCGTCCTGGAGAACCTCCGCTTCAACCCGGGCGAGACGGCCAAGGACGACGCCGAGCGCGGCGCGTTCGCCGACAGCCTCGCCGCCCTCGCCGACGTGTACGTCGGCGACGGCTTCGGCGCCGTGCACCGCAAGCACGCCTCCGTGTACGACCTCCCGGCGCGCCTGCCGCACTACGCCGGCCACCTCATCGCCACCGAGGTCGGCGTCCTGAAGAAGCTCACCGAGGACGTCAAGCGCCCCTACGTCGTCGCGCTCGGCGGCGCCAAGGTCTCCGACAAGCTCGCCGTCATCGACGAGCTGCTCGGCAAGGCCGACCGCCTCCTCATCGGCGGCGGCATGGCCTACACCTTCCTCAAGGCCAAGGGCTACGAGGTCGGCATCTCCCTCCTGCAGGAGGACCAGGTCCCGGCCGTCACCGAGTACATGGAGCGCGCCGAGAAGCAGGGCGTCGAGCTGCTGCTGCCCCTCGACGTGGTGGTCTCCCGGGAGTTCCCGGACCTCAAGGCCAAGGCTCCGACCGAGCACGCCGTGGTCGCCGCGGACAGCATCCCCGCCGACCAGGAGGGCCTGGACATCGGCCCGAGGACCCGAGAGCTCTACGCCTCGAAGCTCGCCGACGCCGAGACCGTCTTCTGGAACGGTCCCATGGGCGTCTTCGAACACCCCGACTACGCCGAGGGCACCAAGGCGGTCGCCCAGGCACTCGTGGAAACCGACGGCTTCACCGTCGTCGGTGGCGGCGACTCCGCCGCGGCCGTGCGTACGCTCGGCTTCGACGAGAACGCATTCGGCCACATCTCGACCGGTGGCGGCGCCTCCCTCGAATACCTCGAGGGCAAGACGCTCCCCGGCCTCGCCGCACTGGAGGACTGACCTTAATGAGCACGCGCACGCCGCTGATGGCGGGCAACTGGAAGATGAACCTCAACCACCTCGAGGCCATCGCACACGTCCAGAAGCTCGCCTTCGCCCTGGCCGACAAGGACTACGAGGCCGTCGAGGTCGCCGTCCTGCCGCCCTTCACCGACCTGCGCTCCGTGCAGACCCTGGTCGACGGCGACAAGCTCAAGATCAGGTACGGCGCCCAGGACCTGTCGGCGCACGACTCCGGGGCCTACACCGGCGAGATCTCCGGCTCGATGCTGGCCAAGCTGAAGTGCACGTTCGTGGCGATCGGCCACTCCGAGCGCAGGCAGTACCACAACGAGACCGACGACGTCGTCAACGCCAAGGTCAAGGCCGCCTACAAGCACGGCCTCACCCCGATCCTGTGCGTCGGCGAGGAACTGGACGTCCGCGAGGCGGGCAACCACGTGTCGCACACCCTCACCCAGGTCGAGGGCGGTCTGAAGGACGTTCCGGCCGAGCAGGCCGAGACGATCGTGATCGCCTACGAGCCGGTGTGGGCCATCGGCACCGGCAAGGTCTGCGGCGCCTCGGACGCCCAGGAGGTCTGCGCCGCCATCCGCGCCAAGCTCGCCGAGCTGTACTCCCAGGAACTGGCCGACAAGATCCGGATCCAGTACGGCGGCTCCGTGAAGTCGGGCAACGTCGCCGAGATCATGGCGCAGGCCGACATCGACGGCGCCCTGGTCGGCGGTGCCTCGCTGGACGCCGACGAGTTCGTCAAGATCGTTCGGTTCCGCGACCAGTGATCCTGCCGTGAGTAGGCGGTAACGGCGATTCGTCGTACCCTTGCGGGGGCACGGCCCCGGTGCTGTGCCCCCGTCGTCCATCCGATTCCGAGGAAGTTGGTCCAGCCGTGGTTCTGGGGTTCTCGATCGCCCTGATCGTCTTCAGCCTGCTGATGATGCTGCTGGTGCTGATGCACAAGGGAAAGGGCGGCGGCCTCTCCGACATGTTCGGTGGCGGCATGCAGTCCTCCGTCGGCGGCTCCTCGGTCGCCGAGCGCAACCTGGACCGGATCACCATCGTGGTCGGGCTCCTGTGGTTCGCCTGCATCATCGTCCTCGGCCTGCTGATGAAGTCGAACGGCTGATCCGCACCGCCCAGGTACATCCATTCCGTACGTAAGGCCCCATGTTCGGTACGCGCTCCTGTGCGCGGCCTATCATGGGGCTTGCGTCTAGGTGCGGGGCCGGTAACTCCAATCACTGGACGCGCGTTGGGCCTTACGTAGACTGAGGCGCTCGCAGCGAAGTGAAACGCCGACTCGCTTTGCGGCACCATCACGCAGGGAGTTACGACCGTGGCAAGTGGCAACGCGATCCGAGGTAGCCGGGTCGGGGCGGGGCCGATGGGCGAGGCCGAGCGCGGCGAGTCCGCGCCGCGTCTGCGCATCTCCTTCTGGTGCTCCAACGGGCACGAGACCCAGCCCAGCTTCGCCAGCGACGCGCAAGTGCCCGAGACCTGGGACTGCCCGCGCTGCGGCTTCCCGGCCGGCCAGGACCGGGACAACCCGCCGGACCCGCCGCGCACCGAGCCGTACAAGACGCACCTCGCGTACGTACGGGAGCGGCGCAGCGACGCGGACGGCGAGGCGATCCTCGCCGAGGCCCTCGCCAAACTGCGCGGCGAGATCTGAGACCTGCGACCCGGCCGGGCGCCCACGGGCGGCCGGCCGCAGCTGTAGCGGGGCCCGCACGGCCGCCTTCCGCATGCGCGCCGCCCTCGTGCTGACACCTGCCCGCAAGCCGGACGTACCTGTTGTTGCCCGTGTGGACGACGCCGCGAGCGCTCGTCCCCGGTGCTGATCAACTAGGTTGGGACCGGCAGCGGGGCAAGGTACACAGCACGACAGGTCGCAGGAAAGAAGGCTGACGTCGAGATGAACGCAGACGGCCGTACCAGGCTCAACCAGACGCCCGAGTGGAGCGCTCTCGCCAAGCACCGGGAGGAGCTGGCCGACACCCACCTGCGGGACCTGTTCGCCGCCGACCCGGAGCGCGGCGCCGGGTACACGCTGCGGGTCGGCGACCTGCACATCGACTACTCCAAGCACCTGGTCACCGACGACACGCTGCGGCTGCTGCGCGAGCTCGCCGCCGCGACGGACGTCTTCGGCCTGCGGGACGCCATGTTCCGCGGCGCGAAGATCAACACGACCGAGGACCGGGCGGTGCTGCACACCGCGCTGCGGGCCGCGCCGGACGCGGTGATCGAGGTCGACGGCGAGAACGTCGTACCGAAGGTGCACGCGGTGCTGGACAAGATGGCGGGCTTCGCGGAGCGGGTCCGCTCCGGCGAGTGGACCGGCCACACCGGCCGGCGGATCCGCAACGTCGTCAACATCGGCATCGGCGGCTCCGACCTCGGCCCCGCCATGGCCTACGAGGTGCTGCGCGGCTTCACCGACCGCGACCTCACGGTCCGTTTCGTCTCCAACGTGGACGGCGCCGACCTGCACGAGGCGACCCGCGACCTGGACCCGGCAGAGACGCTGTTCATCATCGCCTCCAAGACGTTCACCACGATCGAGACGATCACCAACGCCACCTCGGCCCGCGCCTGGCTGCTGGACGCGCTCGGTGACGACTCCGCGGTGGCCCGGCACTTCGTCGCCCTGTCGACCAACGCCGAGAAGGTCACCGGGTTCGGCATCGACCCGGACAACATGTTCGAGTTCTGGGACTGGGTCGGCGGACGCTACTCCTACGACTCGGCGATCGGCCTGTCGCTGATGATCGCCATCGGCCCGGACCGGTTCCGCGAGATGCTCGACGGGTTCCGCCTGGTCGACGAGCACTTCCGCACCGCGCCCCCCGAGTCCAACGTGCCGCTGCTGATGGGCCTGCTGGGCATCTGGTACGGCAACTTCCACGACGCCCAGTCGCACGCGGTCCTGCCGTACAGCCACTACCTGTCGAAGTTCACCGCCTATCTCCAGCAGCTCGACATGGAGTCCAACGGCAAGTACGTGGCGCGGGACGGCGGACGGGTCGAGTGGCAGACCGGACCGGTCGTGTGGGGCACGCCCGGCACCAACGGGCAGCACGCCTACTACCAGTTGATCCACCAGGGCACCAAGCTGATCCCGGCGGACTTCATCGGCTTCGCCGAACCGGCCGGCGAGCTGAGCGGTGAACTCAAGGCCCAGCACGACCTGCTGATGGCGAACTTCTTCGCCCAGACCCAGGCCCTGGCCTTCGGCAGGACCGCCGACGAGGTCCGCGCCGAGGGTGTGCCGGACGACCTGGTCCCGCACAAGACCTTCCCCGGCGACCGGCCGACGACCACCATCCTCGCGCGCGAGCTGACCCCGTCCGTGCTCGGCCAGCTCGTCGCCCTCTACGAGCACAAGGTGTTCGTGCAGGGCGCGGTGTGGAACATCGACTCCTTCGACCAGTGGGGCGTGGAGCTCGGCAAGGTCCTCGCCAAGCGCATCGAGCCGGCCCTGACCGAGGGCGCGGAGGTCCCCGGCCTGGACGCCTCCACCCGGGCGCTCGTCGCCACGTACCGGGAGCTGCGCGGCCGCGGGTGATCCGTGCGCCGGCCGGGCCGAAGGCGAGCGCCTCCGGCCCGGCCCCGGCGCTCAGGCCACCGCGCTCAGCGTGTCCGCCTGCCGCCGGCGTGCCGCCCGGGCGGCGGGCAGCGCGGTGAGGGCGGCGGCACCCAGCACGGCGCCCGCGCCCAGCGCGAGCAGCAGACCGGGCGGGGGCGACTGGGCGATCCCGGCGCCGATGCCGCTGGAGTCGCCCTGGGCGTCGATCAGCCGGTGCGCCAGCGGCAGCCCCAGTGCCGTCCCGGCGACCGCCGCCGCCAGCGCCGTGCAGGTCGTCGCCGTGACGGTGATCGCGCCGATCTGCCGCGGTGACATGCCGATCGCGCGCAGGGCCAGCACGTCCCGCTCGCCCTCCCGTACACCGCCGCCGATCGCGGTGAGCAGCTCGACCAGACCGATGAGGGCGAGCACCGCGACCAGCCCGGCGACGACCGCGCGCAGCGGCGACAGACCGTCCGCCGGGTTCGGCACGGCTGCCACGTCCAGGTGGCCGTGCCCGGCCGCGGCGAGGGCGGCCGCGACCCGCTGCGGATCGGCGCCGGGGCGCAGCCGGAGCTGGTAGAACGCGGGGGACAGGGCGGGGTCGTTCTCGCGCAGGGTGTCCACCGAGGTCGTCACGACCCGGCCGGCGTTCTGCGGTTCGAGGCTGCGGCCCACGATGTGCAGGATCTGCGGCCGCTCGCCCACCGTCATCCGCACCCAGTCACCGACCCGTACGTGCAGCAGGTCGAGCAGGCCCTGCCCGGCCACCGCCTCGTCCGGCCCGCGCGCGGCCCGGCCCTCGGCGAGCGCGTACGGGTAGGGCCGGTCCTGGGTGCCGAGGCCGCGCAGGGCGATCGTCCCGGTCTGGCCGGGCACCAGCGCGGCCACCTCGACCCCCGGATAGGCGCCGGCCACCCGGCGGTCGGCCGCCAGCACCGCCCGTACGTCCGCGTCGCCGAGAGCGCCGTCCGAACGGACCGCCAGCGCGGCCGGCAGACCCACCCGCTCGGGGCTGCTGTGGAAACGGTCGATGGTCGTCCAGGCGCTGAGCGCCACCACGATCAGCGTCAGCGGCAGTGTCAGCCGGGCCACGCCGGCCAGCGACCGGCCGCGGCCCGCGAACGCCTTGTGGCAGCCGAGGACGAGCGCGGCCGGCAGCCGCAGCCCCAGGGCGCCGCGCGCCAGGCCGGTCAGCCGGCCGCCCGCCGGAGCGGACGGCCGCGGTACCGGCACCGGCGGCACCCGGCCCGCCCGCCAGGCCGCGAGCCCCGTCGTCAGACCGATGAACAGCACCGCGCCCACGGGCACGGCGGACAGCGCGACGGTGTGCCCGGGCAGCGTCTGCCACACGCCCACCGCGTCGCCGAGCCGCCCCGGGACCCGGCTGCCGCACCCCTCGGTGAGCGCCGCGGCGGCCACGGCGCCGAGCGCCGCGTACGCCAGGTGCTGCAGCAGGAAGACCCGGACCACCTGCCCGGGTGTGAAGCCGATCGCCTTGAGTACCGAGATGTCCCGCAGATGGCCGCGGATACGGGTGCCGATCGCGCCGTGCACGGCGAACCCGGCGGCCGCCAGGGCGCCCAGCCCGAACAGGCCCAGCACCTGGCCGAGCAGCCGGTTCTCGCCCTGCGCCGCGGCCCGCGCCTGCTGCCAGGTGGAGACCTCGCCGACCGCGCCCGCGCCGAGCACGGTGACGGCGCGCTGCACCGCGTAGTCCGTGTCGGCCGGGTCGCCGAGGCGCAGCCCGGTCACCTGGCCGCCGGGCGCGCGCACGGCGGACGGCAGCGCCCAGACCAGGCCGGGCTGGGAACCCGGGCTGTAGCCGGGCTCGGCGCTGTCCGCGACGCCGGCCACGGTGAGCGTCCGGGTGGTGCCGGGCAGCGCGAGGGTGTCGCCGGGCTCGGCCAGCAGCGCCCGGGCCAGCCGGCTCTCCAGGACCACGCCGTCCGGCCGCCCGGGGTCGAGCCAGTGGCCCGCGGTGAGCACCGGGCGGCCGACCGAGGGCAGCCGCGGGGTGCCGCGCAGTTCCACGGCGGCCCGGGT
This sequence comes from Streptomyces sp. NPDC002386, assembly GCF_053593175.1. Lineage (NCBI taxonomy): Bacteria > Bacillati > Actinomycetota > Actinomycetes > Kitasatosporales > Streptomycetaceae > Streptomyces > Streptomyces sp. NPDC002386. Next base: position 161,717 of record NZ_JBSFBX010000008.1, on the reverse strand, counting down.
GCCGCGGCCGGCGACGGTGGCGGACTCGGTGGGGTAGGGGCCGGCGACGGACTCGACCCCGTCCAGCCGGGCGAGCTTGCGGGCGTCCGCCGAGGGGGCGGTGTGGATCCACACATGGGCGCCGCGGGCCTGGGTGAAGGTGCGCTGCCAGGGATTGGTGGCATAGCCGAACAGGGCCGCGGCCAGCAGCAGGGAGGCGACGATGCCGGCGGTGGCGAGCGTGATGAACAGCGCCTCGCCGCGGTGCGTGCGCAGATCGGAGTGGGCCCAGCGCAGGGTGGCTCGCACGGCTCAGTCCCCGGTCCCGTGACCGTACGGCCGGTGTGCCGTCGGCAGGCGGTGCGCCGCCGGTCCGCGCGCCATCAGTCCCTCAGCTCCAGCACGCCCGCGGTCCCGGGCTTCCGGGACGGGGGACCGTCCAGGACGGCGTCGTCGGCTATCCGGCCGTCGAAGAAGCTGATCACGCGGTCGGCGGCGCTGGCCAGCCGGGCGTCGTGGGTGACCAGGACGATGCTCTGCCCGCGCCCGTGGAAGCGGGACAGCAGCCGCATCACCTCGCGGGTGCCCTTGCTGTCCAGACTGCCGGCGGGCTCGTCGGCCAGCAGCAGCGGCGGGTGGTTGACCAGGGCGCGGGCGAGCGCGACCCGCTGCTGCTCACCGCCGGACAGCTCGCCGGGCATGCTGCGCTCCTTGCCCGCGAGACCCAGCTCGCCGAGGAGTTCCTCGCGCTCGGCCCGGGCCCGCTTCGGGGACACGCCGGCGAGCAGGGCGGGCAGCTCGACGTTGTCGGCGACCGACAGGTTCGACACCAGGTTGAAGAACTGGAAGACGATCCCGATGGCCTTGCGGCGCTCCACCGCCCAGCGCGCCTCGCTGAAGGAGTCCGTGCACCGGCCGTCGAGCCAGATGCTGCCCTCGTCCGGCCGCTGCAGCCCGCCGAGCAGGTGCAGCAGCGTGGACTTGCCGGCTCCGGACGGCCCGGTGATCGCCACGAACTCGCCGCGCGCCACGCTCAGGCCCACCCCGCGCACGGCGTGCGCGGGCGCGCCCTCGCCGTGATGGGTCTTCACCAGTCCCTCGGCGCGCAGCAGCGGAACGGAGCCGTCGTTCACTCCAGTTCCTCCAGTTCCTCCTGGCACCGCTCCAGCCAGTCGAGGTCGGCCTGCAGATGCAGCATCGCGCCCTCGATGAGCAGCTGGGCGATTCGGTTGTCCCGGCTCTCGGCCGCGGCCAGTTTCGACAGATCGCGCATGGTGTTGAGGTACTGGCGCCGCTGTCTGTTGATGAGTGCGATCTGGTCGGCGAGACCGGCCTGCGGGGCCAGCGCGAGCTTCATGAAGAACTCGTCCCGTACCCGCGGCTCGTCCTCGGTCTCCTCGAACCAGGCGTGCAGCGCCTCCCGCCCGGCGTCGGTGAGGTGGTAGACCTTCTTGTTGGGCCGGCTCGACTGCTCGACGTCCTCGCCCTCGATCAGTCCCGACTTCTCGAGGCGGCCGAGGGTCACGTAGATCTGGCCGACGTTCGGCTGAGGGTACGCGGAGCCCAGCAGTTGCTCAAGGTCCTGCTTCAGCTCGTAACCGTGGGCGGGGCCACGCGCGAGCAGTGCCAGGAGGGGCAGGCGCACTCGTGCTCTCCTCCTGTCTCCGCCAATGTGCTCCAGGCCCTAGTATCGCCCATACCTAACAGGTATACATGGCCTCTGACTCCCGGGCGAGGGTGCCCGGAGCCGGGTGTACGTGTTCAGGGAGGAACCTATGCGGTGGATGCGCGCCGCCGGTAGGGGGCTCCTGGTTCTCGCCGTGGTCCTGTCCGGGTACGTGGCCTCCGGCGCCCGCGCCGGCGGACCCGGCGCCGGCGGGCGCGGACCGCTCACCCTGGCCACCGCCGGTGACCTGACCAGCTACCTCGGCCCGCTGCTGCGGGGCTGGAACCGCACCCATCCCGGCGAGAAGGTGACCCTCGTCGAGCTGCCGGACTCCGCCGACGAGACGTACGCGCAGATGACCACCGACCTGCGCGGCGGAGACCGGGGCCGGTTCGACGTCCTCAACATCGACGTCAACTGGACCGCCGAGTTCGCGGCGGCCGGCTGGATCCGTCCGCTGCCCGGGGACCGTTTCCCGCTCGGCGGCTTCCTGAAGCCGGTGGTGAGGACCGCCACGTACGACGGGCGGCTGTACGCCGTCCCGTACGTCACCAACGCCGGGCTGCTGCTGTACCGCAAGGACGTGCTCGCCAGGGCCGGGGTGCCGCCGCCGCGAACCTGGGCCGAGCTGGAGCGCGACGCGAGAACCATCGCGCCCAGGTACGGCCTGGACGGCTACGCGGGCCAGTTCCTGCCCTACGAGGGCCTGACGGTCAACGCGGCCGAGGCGGTCTACTCGGCGGGCGGCACCATCCTCGGCGACGAGGGCACCCGCGTCACGGTGGACTCCGACGCCGCCCGCGAGGGCATCGGCTTCCTCGCCCGCGGCCTGCGCGAGGGCTGGATCCCCAAGGCGGCGCTGACGTACAAGGAGGAGGAGTCCAAGGAGGCCTTCCGGGACGGCCGGCTGCTCTTCCTGCGCAACTGGCCCTACGCCTACGCGGCCGCCTCCGCCCGGGGTTCCAAGGTCGCCGGCCGGGTCGGCGCGGTACCGCTGCCCGGACCCGACGGGCCGGGCAAGAGCGTCCTCGGCGGATCCAACCTGGCCGTCAACACCCACGCCCGGCATCCGGATTCGGCCGCGCGTCTGATCGCCTATCTCACCGGCGAGCGCGTCCAGCGCCAGGTGCTGACGCGGGGTGCGCTGCCCCCCGTGCGCGCCGCCCTCTACGACGATCCCGCCCTGATCGCGCGGTTCCCCTATCTGCCGACCCTGCGCGCCGCCGTCATGTCGGCCGAGCCGCGCCCCACGAGTCCGCACTACGACCAGGTCAGCCTGGTGGTCCAGGCCGTCGTGCACGACGCGCTGACCGGGCGGCAGACGCCCTCGGCCGCGGTGCGCCGGCTGGCGCGGGAACTCGACGCCGTCGCGGGCCGATAGTCACCTCCGTAGTTACTTGTTAAGTAACGCCGACGTCTCAACTGTGCTCAGGATGCCCGAATAAGTCCCTGTTTGCTCCCCCAACTCGGCAGTAGTGTTCGTTCTTTTCATTGACACCCTCGCGACACGCCTACCTAACATGCATGCATAACTGCTGCCCTTCACAGAGACAGGCCCCAGGGTTGAACAGGCATCATTGGTGGCGTGACGCGGTGATCTACCAGGTCTACGTCCGCAGCTTCCTCGACAGCACCGGCGACGGCATCGGCGATCTGGCCGGCGTGCGCGCCGGACTGCCGTACCTGAAGAAGCTCGGCGTCGACGGGATCTGGCTGAGCCCGTTCTACCCCTCGCCCCAGCACGACCACGGCTACGACGTCGCCGACTACCGCGACGTCGACCCGCTCTTCGGCGACCTCGCCGAGTTCGACCTGCTGATGGCCGCCGCCCGGCGGCTCGGGATCAGGGTCCTGCTGGACATCGTCCCCAACCACTGCTCCAGCGAGCACCCGTGGTTCCGCGAGGCACTGGCCTCCGCGCCCGGCAGCCCGGCCCGCGCCCGCTTCCACTTCGCCGACGGCCGCGGTCCCGGCGGCGCCGAACCGCCCAACAACTGGCACGCCATGTTCGGCGGCCCGGCCTGGACCCGGGTCACCGAGGCGGACGGCCGGCCCGGCCAGTGGTACCTGCACATGTTCACGCCCGAGCAGCCCGACTGGAACTGGCGGAACCCGCAGACGCCCGAGGAGTTCGACCGGACCTTGCGCTTCTGGCTCGACCGCGGCGTGGACGGCTTCCGCATCGACGTCGCCGCCGGGCTGTACAAGCACCCCGCACTGCCCGACTCGGACGACCCGGAAGCCGACGCCCGCACCCGTGACTCGGTCAACCCGCTGGCCTGGAACCAGCCCGAGGTGCACGACGTGTGGCGGCGGTGGCGGGCCACCTGCGAGGAGTACACCGCCCGCGACGGCCGCGAGCGTCTGCTGGTAGGCGAGGTCTCCGTGCCCACCGCCCGCGAACACGCCCGGTACGTCCGCCCCGACGAACTCCACCAGGCCTTCTTCTTCGACCTGCTCGGCGCCCCCTGGGACGCCGACGCCTTCCGCAAGGTCGTCTCCGAGGCCATGCAGGACATCGCCGGCACCGGTTCCACCGTCACCTGGGTCCTGAACAACCACGACCAGGTGCGCACCGTCACCCGCTACGGCGAACCCGCCACCGGGGGCAGCGGCCTCGGTCCCGCCCGCGCCCGCGCCGCCGCGCTGCTGATGCTGGCCCTGCCCGGCGCCGCGTACATCTACCAGGGCGAGGAACTGGGCCTGCCCGAGGTCGTCGACCTGCCCGACGACGTGCTCACCGACCCGATCTTCCACCGCACCGGAAGCCGGGCCCGCATCCGCGACGGCTGCCGGGTGCCCCTGCCGTGGTCCGGGCAGGCCTCACCGTTCGGCTTCACCTCCGGCGCTCAGAGCGCCAGGCCCTGGCTGCCGCAGCCGGAGTACTTCGCCGAGTACGCCACCGACCGCGCCCTCGCCGACACCCGCTCCTTCTGGCACCTGTACCGCGACGGCCTGCAACTGCGTTCCTCGCTGCCCCAGTTGGGCGAGGGCACGCTGCGCTGGCTGGACACCCCGCCCGGCGTCCTCGGCTTCGTCCGCGGCGACGGCCTGGTCTGCGCCGTCAACTTCACCACCTCGCCCACGCCCGCACCGGCCTCCGGCACGCCCCTGCTGTCCAGCGGGCCCTGCCCGGCCGGGGTGCTGCCCGGCTCGACCGCCGCCTGGTGGCTCGCCGACCTCTGACCTCCCCCCGCTCCACGTCAACTCCCACCTTTCCGAAGGGACATCAACGATGATGCGACGACGTACCACCCTGCTCACCGGCTGCACCGCCCTCGCCCTGGCGCTCGGCGCGACCGCCTGCGGCGGCGGCCCCGTCTCGGCCGGCGGCGGCGACAAGGCGCTCAGCGGCCGGACGGTCACCGTGGCCGGCGTCTGGTCCGGCAGCGAACAGAAGAACTTCCAGAAGGTGCTGGACGCCTTCACCGCGAAGACCGGCGCCAAGACCCAGTTCGTCTCCACCGGCGACAACGTCTCCACGGTCGTGGGCAGCAAGATCGAGGGCGGCAACGCGCCCGACGTCGTGATGGTCCCGCAGGTCGGCGTGCTGCAGCAGTTCGCGAAGAAGGGCTGGCTCGAGCCGCTGTCCGCCACCACGGGCAAGTCCGTGGACGCGGGCTACGCCCCCGTGTGGAAGAAGTACGGCAGCGTCGACGGCACCCTCTACGGCCTCTACTTCAAGGCCGCCCACAAGTCGACCGTCTGGTACAGCCCCGACGCCCTCGCCCAGGCGGGGGTGAAGCCGCCGAAGACGTACGACGAGATGCTCAAGGCCGGGCACACCGTCTCCGACTCCGGGCTCGCCGCCTTCGCCGTGGCCGGGCAGGACGGCTGGACCCTCACCGACTGGTTCGAGAACATCTACCTCTCCCAGGCCGGCCCCGGGAAGTACGACGCCCTCGCCGCGCACCGGCTGAAGTGGACGGACGCCTCCGTCGTCCAGGCACTCGGCACCCTCGGCAAGCTGTTCAAGGACAAGCAGCTCGTCGCGGGCGGCCAGAAGGGCGCCCTGAACACCGACTTCCCGGGCTCGGTGGAGAAGGTGTTCGGACCGAAGCCGCAGGCCGGCCTGGTCTACGAGGGCGACTTCGTCGCCGGCGTCGCCCACGACCAGTTCCAGCGGAGCATCGGCAAGGACGCGGACTTCTTCCCGTTCCCGGCGGTCGGCGGCGGCAGGGCACCGGTGGTCAGCGGCGGCGACGCGGCCGTCGTCCTCAAGGACGGCAAGAACGCGAAGGCCGGCATGAAGCTCCTGGAGTACCTGGCGACCCCCGAGGCGGCGGCCGTGTGGGCGAAGGCGGGCGGCTTCCTGTCCCCGAACAGGAAGCTCGACCTCGCCTCCTACGGCGACGACGTCACCCGCGCCACCGCCAAGTCCCTCGTCGGCGCCGGTGATTCGGTCCGCTTCGACATGTCCGACCAGGCGCCTGCGGCCTTCGGCGGCACCAAGGGCACCGGCGAGTGGAAGCTCCTGCAGGACTTCCTGCGCGACCCGTCCGACCCGAAGGGGACCGCGGCGAAGCTCGAGGCCGCCGCGGCCAAGGCCTACCAGGACTGACCGGACCGATGACCGCCACCACACTCGTGTCCGAGGAGGCGGCCCCGCGCGCCGCCGGCGCGGCCCGCGGGCGCCGCGGCCGGCGGCGCGCCCGGACCGTCGCCCTGCTCTTCGTCCTCCCCGCCCTGCTCCTGCTCGGCGCGCTCGTCGTCTACCCGGTGCTGTTCTCCGTCGGCCGCAGCTTCTTCGACGCCTCCGGCACCCGGTTCGTCGGCGGCGGCAACTACGCCGAGATGTTCCGCGACCCGGCGACGCTGAAGGCCATCCGCAACACCACCATCTGGGTGGTCGTCGCCCCGGCCCTGCTCACGGGCCTCGGCCTGATCCTGGCCGTCCTGGTGGAGAAGGTCCGCTGGGCGACGGCGTTCAAGCTGCTGCTGTTCATGCCGATGGCCGTCTCCTTCCTCGCCGCCGGCATCATCTTCCGGCTCGCCTACGACGAGGACCCGGACAAGGGCGTCCTCGACGCCGCCGTGGTCTCCGTGCACGACGCCTTCGAGGGAACCTCGTCGTACCCGACGGCCCGCGGCCGCGAGGGGCTGCTGGACCAGGGCCGCGACGGGTCCTACCTCAGCCACGCGGCCGTCTCCCCGGGCGGCTCGGTCAGGCTGCCCATGGTCGGCGTGCTGCCGCGGGACCTGCCGCGGGACGCCTCGCCCGCCCGGCCGGCTGCCCGGCGCGGTGCCGCCGCCGGTGAGGTGCGCGGCGTCGTCTACCTGGACTTCACACCCGGCGGGGGAGGAAAGCAGGGCCGGGTCGACGCCGAGGAGAGCGGCCTGCCCGGCATGAAGGTCGAGGCGCTGCTCGACGGGAGGACGGTCGCGAGCACCACGTCCTCCTCCGACGGCTCCTTCCGTTTCACCGGACTCCACGCGGGCCCGTACACGGTGAGGCTGCCCGCCTCCAACTTCGCGCCGCCCTACCAGGGAGTCTCCTGGCTCGGCCCGACGCTCGTCACCCCGGCGATCATCGGCGCCTACCTGTGGATCTGGACCGGCTTCGCGATGGTGCTGATCGGCGCGGGTCTGTCGAGCCTGCCCCGGGACGCGCTGGAGGCGGCACGGATGGACGGCGCGAACGAGTGGCAGATCTTCCGCCGCATCACGGTGCCGCTGCTCGCCCCCGTGCTGACGGTCGTCTTCGTCACCCTCGTGATCAACGTGATGAAGGTGTTCGACCTCGTCTACATCATCGCGCCGGGACCGGTGCAGGAGGACGCCACCGTGCTCGCGACCCAGATGTGGCTGGTGTCGTTCGGCGGCGGCAACAACCAGGGGCTCGGCAGCGCCCTCGGCGTGCTGCTGCTCCTGCTGGTCGTCCCCGCGATGGTCTTCAACGTCCGCCGCTTCCGAAGGAGTCAGCGATGAACGCGGTCAGGCGCGGCCTGGGCAACGGCCTGGTCCAGGCGTTCCTCGTGGTGATCGGCCTGGTCTGGGTGACCCCGCTGGCGGGACTGTTCCTGTCCTCCCTGCGCTCGGCCCGGGACACGGCGAAGGGCGGCTGGTGGACGGCGCTGGCCAGTCCCACGCAGCTCTCCTTCGACAACTACTCGGCGCTGCTGAAGAACGCGGGCATCACCCAGGCCTTCTGGAACACCGTGCTGATCTCGGTGCCGACGACCGTCCTGGTCGTCGTCATCGCGGCCCTGGCCGGATACGCCTTCGCCTGGCTGGACTTCCCGCTGCGGGAACCGCTGTTCCTGCTGGTGGTGGCCCTGCTGGTGGTGCCGGTGCAGATCGGCCTGCTGCCGGTGGCCAAACTCTTCGGCCAGCTGGGCCTGTTCGGCACGATCCCCGGCGTCGTCCTCTTCCACGTCGCCTACGGCCTGCCCTTCGCGGTGTTCCTCCTGCGCAACTACTTCGCGGAGATGCCGAAGGAGATGCTGGAGGCGGCGCGGATGGACGGCGGCAGCGAATGGCGCATCTTCACCCGCCTGGTCCTGCCGGTGGGGCGCCCCGCCATCGCCTCGCTGGCCATCTTCCAGTTCCTCTGGGTCTGGAACGACATGCTGGTGGCGCTCCTCTTCGCCGACAGCTCCTCCCAGCCCCTGACCGTGCAACTCCAGTCCCAGATACGCCAGTTCGGCAGCAACATCGACGTCCTGGCCCCGGGTGCCTTCCTGTCCCTGATAGTCCCGGTGATCGTCTTCTTCGCCTTCCAGCGCCACTTCGTCCAGGGCGTGATGGCGGGCTCGGTCAAGTGACCCCACCTGACGGGGACGACGGAGGCGGCCGGCGAACCGGCCGCCTCCGTCGTGTGCGGGTCCGACCCGGCGTCAGCCGTGGAAGGTGATGTAGCCGTTGCCGTCGCGGTCGTTGGCGGACCTGGTGTAGGCGTGGGTGTCCGCGTGGGAGCCGGAGGGCTTGTAGAGGCGGATGGTGTCCTTGTCGTTGTTCCAGATGAAGTTGCAGTTCTGGCGGTAGACGACGTTGCCGGCGTCCGAGTCGGTGCCGCGGCCCCCGCGCAGCTTCACGTAGTCGCCGGGCTCGAGGTAGTGGTTCCCGGTGAAGACGAACTTGTTGCTGCTGGTGCTGTCCCGGACCACGTAGCCCTTGAGGTTCACGGTCGCGGTGCGCGAGTAGTTCTTGATCGTCACGTACTCGCTCTTGGTGTTGCCGGACGAGCAGCTGTTGGAGTCCCGCCCCGGAGCGTCGTACTGGACGCCCTTGATCTTCAGGGCGGAGGAGTACTCGGCGGCCTGCGCCGGGGCCGCGACGGTGACGGCGAGCGCTCCGGCCGAGACGGTTGCGGCCAGCGCGAAACGTATACGCATGAGGTCCCCCCTCAATGGTGCGAGTGTTGCGGCCAGGAGCTTACACAAAAGATGAGGGCTACATGTACGTTCCGTGCAGGAAATGTGAAGAGGCCTGCTGAGAGTGCGTCATCGAACGCCAACGCGAAGGGGGCGGCGGGGAGTTGGATCCTCCCTGCCGCCCCCGTCCGTCACGGAAGGGCGAACCTCACGGTGACGCCGGTGGATACAGCGACCGCGGCAGCTGCGAGGCCGCCGCCGAGTCCAGCAGCCACAGCGTCCGCGAACGGCCGCGGGCGCCCGCCGCCGGCGCCTGCACCTCACCCGCGCCCGACAGGGCGATGGCCACGGCCTGGGCCTTGTCCTCGCCGGCCGCGAGCAGCCAGACCTCGCGGGCCGAGCGGATCGCGGGCAGGGTCAGCGAGATCCGGGTCGGCGGCGGCTTCGGCGCGCCGTGCACGCCGACCACCGTGCGCTCCGTCTCCCGGACCGCGGGCAGCTCCGGGAAGAGCGAGGCCACATGGGTGTCCGGGCCGACGCCCAGCATCAGCACGTCGAAGGACGGCACCGGCCCGTGGTTCTCCGGACCGGCCGCCTTGGCCAGTTCGGCCGCGTAGGCCTCCGCAGCCGACTCCACGTCCGTACCGTGCGGACCGTCGGAGGCGGGCATGGCGTGTACGCGCTCCGGGTCCAGCGGTACCGCGTCCAGCAGCGCCTCGCGGGCCTGCGTGACATTGCGCTCCGGATCGCCCTCGGGCAGGTAGCGCTCGTCGCCCCACCAGAGGTCCAGCCGGCCCCAGTCGATGGCGTCCCGGGCCGGTGCCGCCGCCAGCGCGGCCAGCAGGCCGTTGCCGTTGCGGCCGCCGGTGAGGACCACGGACGCCGAGCCCCGGGAGGCCTGCGCGTCCACGATCCGCGTGATCAGGCGGGCCGCGGCGGCCTGCGCCATCAGTTCCTTGTCGTGGTGCACGACCAGCTGCGGAGTGCTCACTTCGCCGCCGCCTTCTTCGCCGGGGCCTTCTTGGCGGCCGCCTTCTTCGCGGGTGCCTTGGCGGCCTCCGCCTCCGGTCCGGCCGCCGCCCGCTCCGCCGCCGCGGGCTCCGCCCCGGTGTTCAGCCGCTCCACGCCGTAGGCCAGCGCCGAGGCGTAGGTGTCGTCCGGGTCGAGCCGGCGCAGCTCCTCCGCGATCAGCTCGGCGGTGTCCCGCCGCTTCAGCGCCACCGCGCGGGCCGGCTGGCCCTCGATGGACAGGGTGGCCAGCGAGCCGTCCGCCCGGTCCAGGGTGATGGGACCCTCGCTGGTGTCCATCCGCACGGCCGTCAGCCCCGGCCCCGCGGAAAGCGAGCGCCGGACGGGGACGTCCAGCCGGTCCGCGAGCCACATCGCCAGCAGCTCGCAGCTCGGGTTGAACTCCTCGCCCTCCACCTCGACGGCCTTCACCTCGCACACCACCTGGTCCAGGGCCGCCGCGAGCATCGAGCGCCACGGCGTGATCCGGGTCCAGGACAGGTCGGTGTCGCCGGGAGCGTAGGTCCCGGCGCGGGCGGACAGTTCCCGCACCGGCTGCTCGGCGGCATAGGTGTCGGTCACCCGGCGCTGGGCCAGCGCGCCCAGCGGATCGCCCGCCGGGTCCAACGGCGCGTTCACCGCCCACCAGACGACCACGGGGGCGTCGGGCAGCAGCAGCGGCAGCACCACCGAGTCGGCCTGTTCGGACACCTCGCCGTACAGCCGCAGGACGACCGTCTCGCCGGTGCCCGCCTCCGCGCCCACCCGCACCTCGGCGTCGAGCCGCGAGGACGTGCGGTCGCGCGGGGAGCGGGAGACCCGCTTGATGACCACCAGCGTGCGCGAGGGGTGCTCGCGCGAGGCGTCGTTGGCGGCCTTCAGGGCGTCGTAGGCGTTCTCCTCGTCGGTGACGATGACCAGGGTCAGGACCATGCCCACGGCAGGGGTGCCGATGGCGCGGCGGCCCCGGACGAGCGCCTTGTTGATCGCGCCGGCGGTGGTGCCGGTCAGGTCTATCTTCATGGCCGGCGCCAGCTCCGTCCGTCTCGTGCCAGCATCTCGTCCGCCTCGACGGGCCCCCAGGTGCCCGACTTGTACTGCGCGGGCCTGCCGTGCCGGTCCCAGTACTCCTCGATCGGGTCGAGGATCTTCCAGGACAGCTCGACCTCCTCCGTGCGCGGGAACAGGTTGGAGTCGCCGAGCAGCACGTCCAGGATGAGCCGCTCGTACGCCTCCGGGCTGGACTCCGTGAACGACTCGCCGTAGGCGAAGTCCATGGACACGTCCCGGATCTCCATCGAGGTGCCCGGCACCTTGGAGCCGAAGCGGACCGTGATCCCCTCGTCCGGCTGTACCCGGATGACGACCGCGTTCGAGCCCAGCTCCTCCGTCGCCGTGTGGTCGAAGGGGGAGTGCGGGGCCCGCTGGAAGACCACCGCGATCTCGGTGACCCGGCGGCCTAGGCGCTTGCCGGTGCGCAGGTAGAACGGGACGCCCGCCCAGCGGCGGTTGTCGATGCCCACCTTGATCGCGGCGAAGGTGTCGGTCTTCGACTTGCCGTCGATGCCGTCCTCTTCGAGGTACCCGATGACCTTCTCGCCGCCCTGCCAGCCCGCCGCGTACTGCCCGCGCACGGTGCTGCGGCCCAGGTCCTTCGGCAGCCGCACGGCACCGAGCACCTTGGTCTTCTCCGCCGCCAGCGCGTCCGCGTCGAAGGAGGCGGGCTCCTCCATGGCCGTGAGCGCCATCAGCTGCAGCAGGTGGTTCTGGATGACGTCACGGGCGGCGCCGATGCCGTCGTAGTAGCCGGCGCGGCCGCCGACGCCGATGTCCTCGGCCATGGTGATCTGCACGTGGTCCACGAAGGACCGGTTCCAGATCGGCTCGAACATCGTGTTGGCGAAACGCAGCGCCAGGATGTTCTGGACGGTCTCCTTGCCGAGGTAGTGGTCAATCCGGAACACCTGGTCCGGCTCGAACACCTCGTGCACGACCTTGTTCAGCTCCTCGGCCGACTTCAGGTCGTGGCCGAACGGCTTCTCGATGACGGCGCGCCGCCACGAACCCGAGGACTGGTCGGTCAGACCGTGCTTCTTGAGCTGCTGGATGACCACCGGGAAGGAACGCGGCGGCACCGACAGGTAGAAGGCGAAGTTGCCGCCCGTCCCCTGGGCCTTGTCCAGCTCCTCGATGGTGCCGCGCAGCCGCTCGAAGGCGTCGTCGTCGTCGAAGGTGCCCTGGACGAAACGCATCCCCTGGATGAGCTGCTGCCAGACCTCCTCACGGAACGGGGTCCGTGCGTGCTCCTTGACGGCGTCGTGGACCTCGGCGGCGAAGTCCTCGTGCGCCCACTCGCGCCGGGCGAAGCCGACCAGCGAGAAGCCCGGCGGCAGCAGACCCCGGTTGGCGAGGTCGTACACCGCGGGCATCAGCTTCTTGCGGGACAGGTCGCCCGTGACGCCGAAGATCACCAGGCCCGACGGCCCCGCGATGCGCGGGAGCCGTCGGTCGGCGGGGTCACGAAGCGGGTTCGCTCCGGAACCGGTGAGGCGTGACAACTCAGCCCTCCGAGGGGGCGAGGCGCTCGAGCTCCGCCTGGGTCGACTTCAGCAGGTCGTTCCAGGACGCCTCGAACTTGTCGACGCCCTCGTCCTCCAGCACCCGCACGACGTCGTCGTACGAGATCCCGAGCCGCTCCAGCGCGTCCAGGTCGGCGCGCGCCTGCTCGTAGGTGCCGGCGACGGCGTCGCCACGGATCTCGCCGTGGTCCTCGACGGCCTCCAGCGTGGCCTCCGGCATGGTGTTGACCGTGTTCGGCGCGACCAGGTCGGTGACGTACATGGTGTCCCGGTACGCCGGGTCCTTCACGCCGGTCGAGGCCCACAGCGGACGCTGCCGGTTGGCGCCGGCGCTCTCCAGCGCGCTCCAGCGCTCGGAACCGAACACCTCCTCGTACGCCTGGTAGGCGAGCCGGGCGTTGGCGACGGCGGCCTTGCCGCGCAGCGCCTTGGCCTCGTCGGTGCCGAGGGCGTCCAGGCGCTTGTCGATCTCGGTGTCCACGCGGGACACGAAGAACGACGCCACGGAGTGGATCTTCGAAAGGTCCAGGCCGCGCTCCTTGGCCGTCTCCAGGCCGGAGAGGTACGCGTCCATCACCTTGCGGTAGCGCTCCAGCGAGAAGATCAGCGTGACGTTCACGCTGATGCCGTTGCCGATCGTCTCGGCGATCGCCGGCAGACCCGCCTCGGTGGCCGGGATCTTGATCAGCGTGTTGGGGCGGTCCACCAGCCAGGCGAGCTGCTTGGCCTCGGCGGCGGTCGCCTTGGTGTTGTGCGCCAGGCGCGGGTCGACCTCGATGGAGACCCGGCCGTCCTGGCCGTTCGTGGCCTCGAAGACCGGGTGCAGGATGTCGGCGGCGTCGCGGACGTCCGCCGTGGTGATCATGCGGATGGCCTCTTCGACGGTGACCTTGCGGGCGGCGAGGTCCGACAGCTGCTGGTCGTAGCCGTCACCCTGCGAGATCGCCTTCTGGAAGATCGTCGGGTTGGTGGTGACGCCCACGACGTGCTGCTGGTCGATCAGCTCGGCGAGGTTGCCGGACGTGATCCGCTTGCGCGACAGGTCGTCCAGCCAGATCGCCACGCCCTCCTCGGAGAGGCGCTTCAGTGCGTCTGTCATGGAATTACATCTCCTACGTGTCGTATATGAGCGTCAGCGCTGGGCGGCGGCCAGGGATTCCCGGGCCTTGGCGGCCACGTTCTCGGCGGTGAAGCCGAACTCGCGGAAGAGCACCTTGCCGTCGGCGGAAGCACCGAAGTGCTCCAGCGAAACGATGCGGCCGGCGTCCCCGACGTACTTGTGCCAGGTCAGGCCGATGCCCGCCTCCACGGCGACACGGGCCTTCACGGACGGCGGCAGCACGGAGTCCCGGTACCCCTGGTCCTGCTCCTCGAACCACTCCACGGACGGCATGGACACGACCCGCGTGGGCACGCCCTCGGCCTGCAGCTGCTCGCGGGCCTCGACGGCCACGTGCACCTCGGAACCGGTGGCGATCAGGACGACCTGCGGCTCGCCGCCGTCGGCCTCCATCAGGACGTAACCGCCACGCGCGGCCTCGTCGTTGGGCTCGTAGATCGGCACGCCCTGGCGGGTCAGCACCAGACCGTGCGGCTGGCCCTTGCCGAACTCCTTGGTGTAGCGCTTGAGGATCTCGCGCCAGGCGATCGCGGTCTCGTTGGCGTCCGCCGGGCGGACGACGTTCAGGCCGGGGATCGCGCGCAGCGAGGCCAGGTGCTCGACCGGCTGGTGGGTCGGGCCGTCCTCGCCGAGGCCGATGGAGTCGTGCGTCCACACGTACGTCACCGGCAGGTGCATCAGGGCCGACAGGCGCACGGCGTTGCGCATGTAGTCGGAGAACACCAGGAAGGTGCCGCCGTAGACGCGGGTGTTGCCGTGCAGCGTGATGCCGTTCATCTCCGCGGCCATGGAGTGCTCGCGGATGCCGAAGTGGATCGTCCGGCCGTACGGGTTCGCCTCCGGCAGCGGGTTGCCCGCCGGCAGGAAGGAGCTGTCCTTGTCGATGGTCGTGTTGTTCGACCCCGCGAGGTCGGCGGAACCGCCCCACAGTTCCGGGATCACCGCGCCGAGGGCCTGCAGCACCTTGCCGGACGCGGCACGCGTCGCGATGCCCTTGCCCGGCTCGAAGACGGGGAGCTTCTCCTCCCAGCCGGCCGGCAGCTCGCCCGCTTCGATGCGGTCGAAGTCGGCGGCGCGCTCGGTGTTGCGGTCCCGCCAGAGCTGCAGCGACTTCTCCCACTCGGCCTTCGCCTGCGCGCCGCGCTCCAGCGCCTTGCGGGTGTGCGCGAGGACCTCGTCCGCGACCTCGAAGCTGCGCTCCGGGTCGAAGCCGAGGACGCGCTTGGTGGCCGCCACCTCGTCGTCGCCGAGCGCCGAGCCGTGGGCGGCCTCGGTGTTCTGCGCGTTCGGGGCGGGCCAGGCGATGATCGAGCGCATCGCGATGAACGACGGCCGGTCCGTGACCTGCTTGGCGGCCTCGATGGCGTCGTAGATGGCGTGCGGGTCGAGGTCGCCGTCCGGCTTCGGGGCGACCCGCTGCACGTGCCAGCCGTAGGCCTCGTACCGCTTGGCGGTGTCCTCGGAGACGGCGGTCTCGGTGTCGCCCTCGATCGAGATGTGGTTGTCGTCCCACAGCAGGATCAGGTTGCCGAGCTTCTGGTGACCGGCCAGCGAGGACGCCTCGGCGGAGATGCCCTCCTGGAGGCAGCCGTCACCGGCGATGCAGTAGATGAAGTGGTCGAAGGGCGACTCGCCCTGCGCGGCCTCCGGGTCGAAGAGCCCGCGCTCGTAGCGGGAGGCCATCGCCATGCCCACCGCGTTGGCCACACCCTGGCCCAGCGGACCGGTCGTGGTCTCCACGCCCTTGGTGTGCCCGTACTCCGGGTGGCCCGGGGTCTTCGAGCCCCAGGTGCGGAAGGACTCCAGGTCGTCCAGCTCCAGGCCGAAGCCGGCCAGGTAGAGCTGGGTGTAGAGGGTCAGGGACGAGTGGCCGGCGGACAGCACGAAGCGGTCGCGGCCGACCCACTCCGGGTCGGCCGGGTCGTGCCGCATCACCTTCTGGAAGAGGGTGTACGCGGCCGGGGCCAGGCTCATCGCCGTACCGGGATGGCCGTTGCCGACCTTCTGTACGGCGTCGGCGGCCAGGACCCGGGCGGTGTCCACGGCCCGCTGGTCCAGCTCGGTCCACTCAAGGTCTGTGGTGGTCGGCTTGGTGCTCACCCTGGGTCAGGGCTCCTCTCCACATGTCGGTCGCCGGCCCTGGGGGCGTGCCCCCTCCCGGCCGCCGGTGTGCACTGCCTGCCCACCGGCCGCCACGAGCCTACCCCCGTGAGGACGTGCGTTTTTTCGAGTCATTACAGACTGCCGGGACTCCTGGACATCCGCCTCCCGACTGGCCGACAGCGCATTTGGCAGATGAATACGGAGCCGCTCATCCGACTGCTCAATCGAGCTCCACCGCACCTCGGACGGGCGGCCGGCCAACACGACCCCACCCCCGCGAAGGCCGGGGTCTGGGCAACGTCTAAAGTGGCGTGGTACGCGCGAGCCCTTACCCGGCCCATCAAGAGGGGAGGCTCGCTGGGAGTCTCTGTCAGGGGTGTGCGTGACGGCCGTCGAATCCCGTCCTGGGGGCACCTCCCAGGCCCTTCAGGCGCTGGGGGAGGGTGTGGTCCGCGATGCGGGCCAGAGCCCGGTTCACCGGCCGTTCGGGGCCCGTGTCAAGGCGTTCGTGGCGCTGACCAAGCCGCGGATCATCGAGCTGCTGCTCATCACCACCGTTCCGGTGATGTTCCTCGCCCAGCAGGGCGTGCCCGACCTGAGGCTGGTGCTGCTCACCTGCGTCGGCGGCTACCTCTCGGCGGGCGGCGCCAACGCGCTGAACATGTACATCGACCGGGACATCGACGCCCTGATGGACCGCACCTCGCAGCGGCCGCTGGTGACCGGCATGGTCAGCCCGCTCGAATGCCTGGTCTTCGGCATCACCCTGGCCGTCGTCTCGACGCTCCTGTTCGGGCTCACCGTCAACTGGCTGTCCGCGTGGCTGTCACTCGGAGCGCTCCTTTTCTACGTCGTCGTCTACACGATGATCCTCAAGCGGCGCACCTCGCAGAACATCGTCTGGGGCGGCATCGCCGGCTGCCTGCCGGTGCTGATCGGCTGGTCCTCGGTGACGAACTCGATGTCCTGGGCGCCGGTCGTCCTCTTCCTCGTCATGTTCTTCTGGACGCCGCCGCACTACTGGCCGCTGTCCATGAAGGTCAAGGACGACTACGCGCGCGTGGGCGTGCCGATGCTCCCGGTCATCGCCTCCAACAAGGTGGTCGCCCGGCAGATCGTCATCTACAGCTGGGTGATGGTCGCCGTCTCCCTGCTGCTCACCCCCCTCGGCTACACCGGCTGGTTCTACACGGTGGTCGCCCTCGCGGCCGGCGGCTTCTGGCTGTGGGAGGCGCACGGGCTGCAGAACCGGGCGAAGGCCGAGGTCACGGGCGGGAAGCTCAAGGAGATGCGACTGTTCCACTGGTCCATCACCTATGTCTCCATCCTCTTCGTCGCGGTCGCCGTCGACCCGTTCCTGCGCTGACCCGCGCCGGGCGTACGTCACAGGGCCCTGCTCTCGCCAGTCGATCTACCCGTGAGTAGCATCCTGTCCATGGCAGACACGCAGCAGGTTGACCCCAAGGACGAGCGCAGGGCGGCGAAGCTGGCCCGGCAGATCGGCGCCTTCTCCAAGGCCCACGGCGGCGCCGAGGGCCAGGTTGCCCACATCGGCGAGCGCGGCGCCCGCATCGTGCTCGTCGGCGCGGACGGCGGCTGGGGCGACCTGGTGGCGCCCAGCACCACCGTCGCCGAGCAGGCCGTCGAGAAGGCGGGCATCACCGTCCACGAGTCCTTCGACGGCGACTTCGCGGCCAAGGTGACCACCGGCCGCTACGAGTGGAGCCGGATGGCGGGCATCCAGGTCGGCGGCCCGGCCAACGGCTGACGCCTGGGGCCTCCAGTTCGAAGGACCCCGGGGCAACACCGGATCCGGGTTCACCCGTTAGGCCCTGCAAGAAGCGCAGCGCCTCCCGGGGGAGCCCGCATGATCGAAACGCCGTCCCTCGTGGACCAGTACTGCCACGGCGTGCTGCGCACCGAGCTGGGCCTCGGCACCTTCGAGACCCAGCTCGCGCGCACCGAGGGACCGCCCGCGCCGGGCACCACCCTCTTCGACACCCAGACCGGCTTCGCCGTACGCCGCTGGTGCCCGCCCCTGCTCGGCCTGGAACCGCACTGCCCGCCCGCCCGGTATCTGGCCCGGCGCCGCGAACTGGGCGTGCTGGAGGCGGGCCGCCGGCTGCTGCGGGGCAGCGGGATCACCACCTACCTGGTCGACACGGGCCTGCCCGGCGACCTCACCGGCCCGGCGGAGCTGGCCTCCGCGGGCGACGCCGAGGCCCACGAGATCGTCCGCCTGGAGCTCCTCGCCGAACAGGTCGCGGACACCTCCGGCACCGTCGAGTGCTTCCTCGCCAACCTCGCCGAGTCGGTGCACGGGGCCGCCGCCGAGGCGGTCGCCTTCACCTCCGTCGCCGGGCTCCGGCACGGACTGGCCCTCGCCCCCGAGCCGCCGGGCCCGGGCGAGGTACGGGGCGCCGCCGGCCGCTGGCTGGCCGGTCGGCGGGTGGGCGGGGCGCTGACCGACCCGGTGCTGCTGCGGCACCTGCTGTGGATCGCGGTCGCCTCGGGCCGGCCCCTCCAGCTCCACGCCGGGCTCGGCGAACCCGGCTCCCGCATCGACCGCACCGACCCGGTGCTGCTCACCGACTTCGTGCGCGCCACGGCCGGGCTCGGCACCGACCTGATCCTGCTGCACGGCTACCCGTACCACCGCCACGCCGCCCACCTCGCCGGGGTCTTCCCGCACGTGTACGCCGACTCCGGCGCGGCGCTCGTGCGCACCGGCGCCCGCGCGGTCACGGTCCTCGCCGAGATCCTCGAACTGGCACCCTTCGGGAAGATCCTCTTCTCCAGCGGCGCCCACGCCCTGCCCGAGCTGCACGTGGTCGGTGCCCTGCTGTTCCGTGAGGCCCTGGGCCGGGTGCTGGGCGCCTGGGTCGCCGAGGACGCGTGGTCCCCGGACGACGCCCAGCGGGTGGCCCGGATGGTCGCGGCGGACAACGCCCGGCGGGTCTACGCGCTGGACTGAGGGGTGTGCGACGGCCAAGGCCCCGTACAGACTGCCGCCATGCCGACCGAAGCGCTCCTCGCCCGTTTCCTGCACGACCTCGCACCGCTGCGGCCGCTGGCCCTCTGGGCGCACGGCTCTCTCGCCGGCGGCGACTACCAGGAGGGCCGCAGCGACCTCGACCTGGTCGCGGTGCTCCCGGGCCCGCTCACCCTCGGCACCGTACGCCGGGTGATCCGCACCCATCGCCGGCTGCGCGCCGAGCCGCTGGCTGCCGGGCTGCACTGCACCTACCTCACCCCGGCCGGCGCGGCGGACCCCGGCCGGTCCCACCCGACCTGGGCGCACGGCCGTGTGATGCGCCGGCCGGTCACCCCCGTGACCCGGCGCGAACTGCACGACTTCGGCCGCGTGCTGCACGGCGGATCGCCGGCCGGACTGCTGCCGCCGGTGCCGGACGGCCTGCTGGAGGAGTTCGTCGTACGGGACCAGCGGGACTACTGGCGGCCGCACGTGGACCGCGCCCGGCTGTGGCGGCAGGACGTCTGGGTGGACCTCGGCCTGCTCACCTTCGCCCGCGCGACCGTCACCCTGCGCGACGGACGGCTGATCCCCAAGCGGGAGGCACTGGCCGAACTGACCGCGCTGGGCGCGCCCGCCGAGGTCGTCGAGGACATCACCCGCCGGCGCTACGGCGCTCCCGCCCCGCGGGACGAGGCCTGGCTCGTCCACCGTGCCGCACTGACCAGGGCCTACCTGGGCCCCGCGATCGACGC
The DNA here is from genome assembly GCF_053593175.1 of Streptomyces sp. NPDC002386. Taxonomy (NCBI): domain Bacteria; kingdom Bacillati; phylum Actinomycetota; class Actinomycetes; order Kitasatosporales; family Streptomycetaceae; genus Streptomyces; species Streptomyces sp. NPDC002386. The sequence goes on along the minus strand of NZ_JBSFBX010000008.1, from coordinate 142,220 downwards.
GCTGGTCACCGCGTACGGGTGACTCAGGCGCGTGTGCCCACCGTCACCTCGGCCGAGGGGCCGGGCAGTCCGGGCGCGGCCCCGGGGCGCTCCCGGAGCGACAGCAGCACCCGCAGCACCCCGATCCACACCAGGCACGAGCCGAGCATGTGCAGGCCGACGAGGACCTCGGGCAGGTGCGTGAAGTACTGCACGTAGCCGATGACACCCTGCCCGAGCAGGATCAGGAACAGCTCCCGGGTGCGGCCCAGGGGACCGCCGGGCGCGTCCACCGCCTTGAGCACGAACCACAGCGCGAACGTCAGCGTCACCACGATCCACGCGAGCACCGCGTGCAGCTTGGAGACCGTCTCCCAGTCGATCGGGATCCGCTCGACCTCCGAGGAGTCGCCCGCGTGCGGACCGGCCCCGGTCACCACCGTGCCGACCGCGATGAGCAGCAGGGAGGCGGCCACCAGGAACCACACGAGCTGCCGCACCGCCGGGCCGACCAGTGGGCGCGGCTCCCCGTCGCCCTCGCGGGTGCGCTGCCACATCACCGTGGCGATGGCGATCAGCGCCGACGAGAGCAGGAAGTGCGCGGCGACCGTGTAGGGGTTCAGGCCGACCAGGACCACGATGCCGCCGAGCACCGCGTTGCCCATGACCACCCAGAACTGCGCCCAGCCCAGCCGGGTCAGGCTCCGCCGCCGCGGCTTCTCGGCACGAGCGGCGACGATCGCCCAGCCGACGGCGGCGCACAGCACGTACGTCAGCATGCGGTTGCCGAACTCGACGACCCCGTGGAAGCCCATGGCCCGGGTGGTGGTCAGCGAGTCCTCGGTGCAGGTCGGCCAGGTCGGGCAGCCGAGGCCCGAACCGGTGAGGCGGACCGCGCCGCCGGTGACGACGATGATCACCGACATGACGAGCGCGGCGAGCGCCGCCCGCCGGACGGTCCGGGGATCCGGGGTCCAGCGGCCGGCGATGAAGGCGAGCGGGTTGCGCAGCGCCGCGGTGGCGTCGGCGGGGGTCAGCTTTGGCACGTGCACCATGGTAGGCCGCCGCTTGTGCATGCTTTCACGAGGGTCCACCGCGGCCTCACTCCCAGCGGAAGAACTTCCCCGCCGCGGCCAGTCCGAGGACCGCCCAGACCGCGAGGATCCCGAGGTCGCCCCAGGGCACCCCGGCCCCGTGCTGGAGGACGTCCCGCAGGCCGTCGGAGAGCGCCGAGATCGGCAGCAGACCGAGCACGTGCTGACCGGCCGAGCCGAACTTCTCCAGCGGGACGACGACTCCGCCGCCGACGAGGAGCAGCAGGAAGACCAGGTTGGCGGCGGCCAGCGTGGCCTCGGCCTTCAGCGTGCCCGCCATCAGCAGGCCGAGCCCGGAGAAGGCGGCCGTGCCGAGGACCAGCAGGAGCAGCACGGCGAGGGGGTTGCCGTGCGGGGACCAGCCGAGGGCGAACGCGATCGCGGTGAGCAGGATCACCTGGAGGATCTCCGTGACCAGCACCGACGCCGTCTTCGCGGCCATCAGGCCCCAGCGGGGCAGCGGGGAGGAGGCCAGCCGCTTGAGCACGCCGTAACGGCGCTCGAAGCCGGTCGCGATGGCCTGCCCGGTGAACGCCGTGGACATCACGGCGAGGGCGAGGATGCCGGGCGCGAGGAAGTCCACGGCCTCGCCCTTGCCGGTGTCCACGATGTCCACGGAGCTGAAGAGCACCAGCAGCAGGGTCGGGATCACGACCGTCAGCAGCAGCTGCTCGCCGTTGCGCAGCAGCATCCGCGTCTCCAGCGCCGCCTGCGCCGCGATCATGCGGGGCAGGGGCGCCGCACCCGGCCTGGGGGTGTAGGTACCCGACGCGGTGGTCATGAACGCAGCTCCTTGCCCGTGATCTCCAAAAAGACGTCCTCGAGGGTGTGCCGCTCCACCGAGATCCGGTCCGGCATCACCCCGTGCTGGGCGCACCACGAGGTGACCGTGGCCAGCAGTTGCGGGTTCACCTTGCCGGCGACCCGGTAGGCGCCCGGGGTCAGCTCGGCGGCCGTGCTGTCGGCGGGCAGCGCCTTCAGCAGCGAGGCCACGTCGAGACCGGGGCGGCCCGTGAAGCGCAGGGTGTTCTCCGCGCCGCCCCGGCACAGCTCCTCCGGGGAGCCCTGGGCGATGACCCGGCCGCCGTCGATGATCGCCACGTCGTCGGCGAGCTGCTCGGCCTCTTCCATGTAGTGGGTGGTGAGGATCACCGAGACGCCGTCGGCGCCCAGGTCCCGCACCAGGTCCCAGGTGGCCCGGCGGGCCTGCGGGTCGAGGCCGGCGGTCGGCTCGTCCAGGAACACCAGCTCCGGGCGCCCGACCACGGCCATGGCGAGCGCGAGCCGCTGCTGCTGGCCGCCGGACAGCCGCCGGTAGGTGGTCCGGCCGCAGGAGCCGAGCCCGAGGCGTTCCGTCAGCGCGTCCACGTCCAGCGGGTGCGCGTGCAGTTTCGCGACGTGCCGCAGCATCTCGTCGGCCCGGGCGCCGGAGTACACGCCGCCGGACTGGAGCATCACGCCGATCCGCGGACGCAGCTCGGCGGACTGCCGTACCGGGTCGAGGCCCAGGACGCGTACCGTGCCGGAATCCGGCCTCCGGTACCCCTCGCAGGTCTCGACCGTGGTCGTCTTGCCGGCCCCGTTGGGGCCGAGCACGGCGGTCACGCCCGCCCGGGCCACCAGGTCGAGCCCGTCCACCGCGGTCTTCGTGCCGTACCGCTTCACCAAGGCTTCGACCTGGACCACGGGCTCACTTCGCATGAACCCAGAGTCTAGGGACGCCGCCGGGCGTTCCGGCGTGGGGGTGCTGGAAGTCCTCCGCACGGGGCGGTGCGGCGAGCGCGCCGTATGGCGACGGCGCCCCCGTTCACCCGGCCGAGGGAACTCGGCCGGGTGCGCCAGGAGGGTCCCGCCGCGCCCGGCACCCGGTCGGCGCAGCTCCCCGGCCGTCTCGTCCCGCTGGGAAGAGGGCCGGTCGCAGGGGTGCGGACGGGGCCCCGGAGCCTCCCCGGCCAGGGTGTGCGACGCCGGTGAAACGCCTGGCCGGGGCGGTCGGAATGATCGATCAGAAGATCGTTTCCGCAGGTCGGATTAGGTATGCCTAAGTGACGCAGGGCACCGCCGGGTGATCCGGACGGCGCTTGTCAGTCTCCGAGGAATTACGCAACAATGGCGTTGTGAAAAACGTCGGCGAGGCTCGGGAGACCCCGGTGGGGACCCCCCAGGAGGAGCTCGCGACCGGGGAGCGCTCGACGCGCAACCGGGTCGCGCGGTCCATCCTGGACCACGGCCCGTCGACCGTCGCCGAGCTGGCCGGGCGGCTGGGCCTGACCCAGGCCGCGGTACGGCGCCACCTGGACGCGCTCGTCGCCGACGACGTGGTCGAGGCCCGTGAGCAGCGGGTGTACGGCGCGCGGACGCGCGGCCGTCCCGCCAAGGTGTTCGCGCTCACCGACTGCGGCCGCGACGCCTTCGACCAGTCGTACGACAAGCTGGCCGTGGACGCGCTCCGCTGGATCGCCGACCGGGAGGGCGGCCCCGAGGCGGTCGCCGCCTTCGCCCGGGCCCGGTTCGCCGCGCAGGCGAGGGCCTACCGCGAGGCGATCGAGAGCGTCGGCCCCGAGCTGCGCGCCGAGGCACTGGCCAAGGCCCTCAGCGCGGACGGGTACGCTGCTGCGGCGCGCAGCGCGCCCCTCCCGCAGCAGGGTGAGCAGCTCTGCCAGCACCACTGCCCGGTCGCCCACGTGGCGGAGCAGTACCCGCAGCTGTGCGAGGCGGAGACGGAGATCTTCGCCGAGCTCCTGGGTACCCATGTGCAGCGGCTGGCGACGATCGCGCACGGCGACGGCGTCTGCACGACGTTCATCCCCAAGATTTCGAAGTCCGATCACCAGAGCCACCAAGCATCTGCTAGCACGGCCGGGAGGAACCCCGCATGACTCTCCCCACGGAGACTGCCCACCCCGAACTCGAGGGTCTGGGTAAGTACGAATACGGCTGGGCCGACTCCGACACTGCCGGCGCCTCCGCGAAGCGCGGCATCAACGAGGACGTCGTCCGGGACATCTCCGCGAAGAAGTCCGAGCCGGAGTGGATGACGAAGCTCCGTCTCAAGGGCCTCAGGCTCTTCGAGAAGAAGCCCATGCCGAACTGGGGCTCGGACCTGTCGGGGATCGACTTCGACAACATCAAGTACTTCGTGCGCTCCACCGAGAAGCAGGCGGAGTCCTGGGAGGACCTGCCCGAGGACATCAAGAACACGTACGACAAGCTCGGCATCCCCGAGGCGGAGAAGCAGCGCCTCGTGGCCGGTGTCGCGGCCCAGTACGAGTCCGAGGTCGTCTACCACCAGATCCGTGAGGACCTGGAGGAGCAGGGCGTCATCTTCCTCGACACCGACACCGCGCTGAGGGAGCACCCGGAGCTCTTCAAGGAGTACTTCGGCACGGTCATCCCGGTCGGCGACAACAAGTTCGCGTCGCTGAACTCCGCGGTGTGGTCCGGCGGCTCCTTCATCTACGTGCCGAAGGGCGTGCACGTCGAGATCCCGCTCCAGGCCTACTTCCGCATCAACACGGAGAACATGGGCCAGTTCGAGCGGACCCTGATCATCGTCGACGAGGGTGCCTACGTGCACTACGTCGAGGGCTGCACCGCCCCGATCTACAAGTCGGACTCGCTGCACAGCGCGGTCGTCGAGATCATCGTCAAGAAGAACGCCCGCTGCCGCTACACGACCATCCAGAACTGGTCGAACAACGTCTACAACCTGGTCACCAAGCGCGCCGTCGCCTACGAGGGCGCGACCATGGAGTGGATCGACGGCAACATCGGCTCCAAGGTGACGATGAAGTACCCGGCCGTCTACCTGATGGGCGAGCACGCCAAGGGCGAGACCCTGTCCATCGCCTTCGCGGGCGAGGGCCAGCACCAGGACGCCGGTTCCAAGATGGTCCACATGGCGCCGAACACCTCGTCCAACATCGTCTCCAAGTCGGTGGCGCGCGGCGGCGGCCGCACCTCGTACCGCGGCCTGGTCGAGATCGGCGAGGGCGCCGCGGGCTCCAAGTCCAACGTGCTCTGCGACGCGCTGCTGGTCGACACCATCTCCCGCTCCGACACGTACCCCTACGTGGACGTCCGCGAGGACGACGTCTCCATGGGCCACGAGGCGACCGTCTCCAAGGTCTCCGAGGACCAGCTCTTCTACCTGATGAGCCGCGGTCTGTCCGAGTTCGAGGCGATGGCGATGATCGTGCGCGGCTTCGTCGAGCCGATCGCCAAGGAACTCCCCATGGAGTACGCCCTCGAGCTCAACCGGCTGATCGAGCTCCAGATGGAGGGCGCGGTCGGCTGACGCCACCGCCGCTCCCGTCAAGCCACTCACGTAAGAAAGCGAGCAGACCGACAGCCATGGCTGAGGCTCAGAACATCCCCGTGGGCTCGACCACCGCGGGCCAGATCGCGGTGGCCGCCGAGTCGACCGTCGCCACGCGCATGAGCGTGCCCCCGTCCTTCGACGTGGCGGACTTCCCGGTCCCGCACGGCCGCGAGGAGGAATGGCGGTTCACGCCGCTGGAGCGCCTGCGCGGCCTGCACGACGGCACCGCCGTCGCGACCGGCGCGGGCGTGAAGGTCGCCGTCGAGGCCCCCGAGGGCGTGACCGTCGAGACCGTCGGCCGCGACGACGCGCGGATCGGCCGCGCCGGTACCCCGGTGGACCGCGTCGCCGCCCAGGCGTACTCGGCGTTCGAGCAGGCCGGCGTGGTCACCGTCCCCAAGGAGACGGTGCTCACCGAGCCGATCCGCATCGCCGTGCACGGCGAGGGCGGGGTCGCCTTCGGCCACCAGGTCATCGAGCTGGGCGCCTTCGCCGAGGCCGTCGTGGTCATCGACCACACCGGTGACGCGGTGCTCGCCGCGAACGTCGACTACGTCCTGGGCGACGGCGCCAAGCTGACCGTCGTCTCCGTCCAGGACTGGGACGAGAAGGCCGTGCACGTCGCCCAGCACAACGCGCTGATCGGCCGGGACGCCTCCTTCAAGTCCGTGGTCGTCACCTTCGGCGGCGACGTGGTCCGGCTGCACCCCCGCGTGGAGTACGCCGGTCCCGGCGGCGAGGCCGAGATGTTCGGCCTGTACTTCACCGACGCCGGGCAGCACCAGGAGCACCGCCTGCTGGTCACCCACAACACCCCGCACTGCAAGTCCAACGTCGTCTACAAGGGCGCGCTCCAGGGCGACGACGCGCACGCGGTCTGGATCGGCGACGTGCTCATCCAGGCCGCCGCCGAGGGCACGGACACCTACGAGATGAACCGCAACCTCGTCCTCACGGACGGCGCGCGCGTCGACTCGGTGCCGAACCTGGAGATCGAGACCGGCGAGATCGTCGGCGCCGGCCACGCCTCGGCCACCGGCCGCTTCGACGACGAGCAGCTCTTCTACCTGATGGCCCGCGGCATCCCCGAGCAGGACGCCCGCCGCCTGGTGGTGCGCGGCTTCTTCGCCGAGCTGGTCCAGCAGATCGGTGTCGCCGACATCGAGGAGCGCCTGCTCGCCAAGATCGAGGAGGAGCTGGAGGCCTCGGTCGCATGACGTCCTTCGTACGCGCCTGTGGGCTGAGCGAGCTGGAGGAGGACACCCCGAAGCGGGTGGAACTCGACGGCACGCCGGTCTCGGTCGTGAAGACCGAGGGCGAGGTGTTCGCCATCCACGACATCTGCTCGCACGCGAACGTCTCCCTCTCCGAGGGCGAGGTGGAGGACTGCCAGATCGAGTGCTGGCTGCACGGCTCCGCCTTCGACCTGCGCACCGGCAAGCCGTCCGGCCTCCCCGCGACGCGCCCCGTCCCCGTATACCCCGTAAAGATCGAAGGGGACGACGTTCTCGTCTCCCTCACCCAGGAGTCCTGAGGCACCCATGGCAACGCTTGAAATCCGAGACCTGCACGTCACCGTCGAGGCCGACAACGCCACGAAGGAGATCCTCAAGGGTGTCGACCTGACCGTGAAGCAGGGCGAGACGCACGCCATCATGGGCCCCAACGGCTCGGGCAAGTCGACTCTCGCCTACTCGCTCGCGGGTCACCCGAAGTACACGATCACCAGCGGCACCGTGCTGCTCGACGGCGAGGACGTCCTGGAGATGTCCGTCGACGAGCGCGCCCGCGCGGGCCTGTTCCTGGCGATGCAGTACCCGGTCGAGGTCCCCGGCGTCTCGGTCTCCAACTTCCTGCGCACCTCCGCCACCGCCGTCCGCGGTGAGGCCCCGAAGCTGCGCACCTGGGTGAAGGAGGTCAAGGAGGCCATGGAGCGCCTCAACATGGACCCGTCCTTCGCCGAGCGCAACGTCAACGAGGGCTTCTCCGGCGGCGAGAAGAAGCGGCACGAGATCCTCCAGCTCGAGCTGCTCAAGCCGAAGGTCGCGATCCTCGACGAGACGGACTCCGGTCTGGACGTCGACGCCCTTCGCATCGTCTCCGAGGGCGTCAACCGCGTCCGCGAGACCGGCGAGGTCGGCACCCTGCTGATCACGCACTACACGCGCATCCTGCGCTACATCAAGCCCGACTTCGTCCACGTCTTCTCCGCCGGCCGGATCGTGGAGTCCGGCGGCGCCGAGCTCGCCGACAAGCTGGAGGAAGAGGGCTACGAGGCTTACACGAAGGGTGGCGCATCCGCGTGACGCAACTGCCGGGCCTCCTCGACACAGAGGCGATCCGCAAGGACTTCCCCATCCTGGACCGCGTGGTCCACGGCGACCGGAAGCTGGTGTACCTGGACAACGCGGCGACCTCGCAGAAGCCGCGCCAGGTGCTGGACGCCCTGAGCGAGTACTACGAGCGCTACAACGCCAACGTCCACCGCGGTGTGCATGTGCTCGCCGAGGAGGCCACGGCGCTGTACGAGGGCGCGCGCGACAAGGTCGCCGAGTTCATCAACGCGCCCAGCCGCGACGAGGTGATCTTCACCAAGAACGCCTCCGAGTCGCTGAACCTCGTGGCCAACATGCTGGGCTGGGCCGACGAGCCCTACCGCGTGGACCACGAGACCGAGATCGTCATCACGGAGATGGAGCACCACTCCAACATCGTGCCGTGGCAGCTGCTGGCGCAGCGCACGGGCGCGAAGCTGAAGTGGTTCGGCCTCACCGACGACGGCCGGCTCGACCTGTCCAACATCAACGAGGTCATCACCGAGAAGACGAAGATCGTCTCCTTCGTGCTGGTGTCCAACATCCTGGGCACGGTCAACCCGGTCGAGGCGATAGTCCGCCGCGCGCAGGAGGTCGGCGCGCTGGTGTGCGTCGACGCCTCGCAGGCGGCGCCGCACATGCCGCTGGACGTCCAGGCGCTCCAGGCCGACTTCGTGGCCTTCACCGGCCACAAGATGTGCGCCCCGACCGGCATCGGCGTGCTGTGGGGCCGCCAGGAGCTGCTGGAGGACCTCCCTCCGTTCCTCGGCGGCGGCGAGATGATCGAGACGGTGTCGATGCACTCCTCGACCTACGCCCCGGCTCCGCACAAGTTCGAGGCGGGCACGCCGCCGATCGCCCAGGCGGTCGGTCTCGGCGCGGCGATCGACTACCTGAACTCCATCGGCATGGACAAGATCCTCGCGCACGAGCACGCGCTCACCGAGTACGCGGTGAAGCGGCTCGCCGAGGTGCCGGACCTGCGGATCATCGGCCCGACCACGGCCGAGGACCGAGGGGCCGCGATCTCGTTCACGCTGGGCGACATCCACCCGCACGACGTGGGCCAGGTCCTCGACGAGCAGGGCATCGCGGTCCGCGTGGGTCACCACTGCGCGCGACCCGTCTGCCTGCGCTACGGAATTCCCGCGACCACGCGCGCGTCGTTCTATCTGTACTCCACGCCGGCGGAGATCGACGCTCTGGTCGACGGCCTGGAGCACGTACGGAACTTCTTCGGCTGACAGGGACGAGCGATCGCATGAAGCTGGACTCGATGTACCAGGAAGTCATCCTGGACCACTACAAGAACCCGCACGGGCGGGGCTTGCGGGATGGCGACGCCGAGGTGCACCACGTGAACCCGACGTGCGGCGACGAGATCACCCTCCGAGTGAAGTACGACGGCACGACGATCGAGGACGTCAGTTACGAGGGCCAGGGCTGTTCCATCAGCCAGGCCTCCGCCTCCGTGCTGAACGAGCTGCTGGTCGGCAAGGACCTGGCCGACGCGCAGAAGATCCAGGAGACCTTCCTGGAGCTGATGCAGTCCAAGGGCAGGATCGAGCCGGACGACGCCATGGAGGAGGTGCTGGAGGACGCGGTCGCGTTCGCCGGCGTCTCCAAGTACCCCGCCCGGGTCAAGTGCGCCCTCCTGAGCTGGATGGCGTGGAAGGACGCGACGGCCCAGGCGCTGGACGGCGCCGACGCCGAAAGGAAGACCGCATGAGCGACACCGTGGAGATGAAGCCCGCCTCTGAGGAGGAGCTTCGCGAGGCCCTGATGGACGTCGTCGACCCCGAGCTGGGCATCGACGTCGTCAACCTCGGCCTGATCTACGGCATCCACGTCGACGACGCGAACATCGCGACCGTCGACATGACCCTGACGTCCGCGGCCTGCCCGCTGACGGACGTCATCGAGGACCAGGCCAAGTCCGCCACGGACGGCCTGGTCAACGAGTTGCGCATCAACTGGGTCTGGATGCCGCCGTGGGGCCCCGACAAGATCACGGACGATGGCCGCGAGCAGCTTCGGGCGCTCGGGTTCAACGTCTGACACAGCGCCTCGCGAAGGGGGCCGCGGCCGTGTGCCGCGGCCCCCTTCCGTATGCGCACGATCCGCCGGCGCACCGATGTGTACGCTCGTACACATGGGATACCTGTGGCTCGCCGGTGCCATCGCCGCCGAAGTCGTCGCGACGACGGCGATGAAGTACAGCGAGGGCTTCAGCAGGCTCGTGCCCTCCCTCGTGACGGCCCTGGGCTACGTCGTGGCCTTCACGCTGCTCGCCCGCACCCTGCGGACCGTGTCCATCGGCACGGCGTACGCGATCTGGTCGGGCGCCGGGACGGCGACGATCGCCGTCATCGGCCTGACGCTGTTCGGGGAGGGGCTGAGCACCGCCAAGGTGGCCGGGATACTCCTGATCATCGGGGGAGTGGTGGTCCTGAACCTGGGCGGAGCGCACTGATGCCCCGCCGTCACGACCCCGGCCGGCGGCAGCGGATCATCGACGCGGCGCTCCACGTCGTGGGCGAGAAGGGCATCGACGGGCTCAGCCACCGCTCGGTGGCCGCCGCCGCGGACGTCCCGCTCGGCTCCACGACGTACCACTTCGCCACTCTGGACGACCTGTTGGTGGCCGCTCTGGAGCAGGCCGGCGAGGGGTTCGGCGGCGTGCTCGAAGCCGACGGGATCCTCGCGGACCCGGACGCCGACCTCGCGGCGGGCCTGGCCCGCGTCCTCGGCGACTGGCTGCGCGGCGAGGGGCCGGGGGCGGAGCTGGAGTACGAGCTGTACCTCGCCGCGCTCAGACGCCCCGCCCTGCGTCCCGTCGTCGCACGCTGGACGCGCCGGACGGCCGCGCGGCTGGCCGGGCGCACCGATCCGGAGACGGCCCGGGCGCTGCTCGCGCTGATGGACGGCATCTGCCTCCAGGTCCTGCTCACCGGCGGTTCCTACGACGAGGAGTACGCGCGCGGCGCGCTGGCCCGGCTGATCCGCTGAGGCGGCGCCCGGCACGTGAGACACGGTTCGCTCCGGCACCCCCGCCCACGTTAGGTTTTCCCACATGACCGACACGACTGCTTCCCGCACCACCGGTGCCGTGGCCGCCGGCCTCGCCACCATCGCCTCCGACGGCACCGTTCTCGACACCTGGTTCCCGGCCCCCGAGCTGGTCGCGGACCCCGGCCCGGCCGGCACCGAGCGGCTGTCCGCCGAGCGGGCCGCGGAGCTGCTCGGCGCCGGTGCGACCGCGGCGACCGGCCGGGACGCCCGCCGGGGCGTCGAGGTGGTCGCGGTCCGTACGGTCATCGCCTCGCTGGACGAGAAGCCGATCGACGCCCACGACGTCTACCTGCGCCTGCACCTGCTCTCGCACCGCCTGGTCAAGCCGCACGGCCAGAGCCTGGACGGCATCTTCGGTCACCTCGCCAACGTCGCCTGGACCTCGCTCGGCCCGGTCGCCGTGGACGACATCGAGAAGGTGCGGCTGAACGCCCGCGCCGAGGGCCTGCACCTCCAGGTCACCTCGATCGACAAGTTCCCGCGCATGACGGACTACGTCGCCCCGAAGGGCGTGCGCATCGCCGACGCCGACCGGGTCCGCCTGGGCGCCCACCTCTCCGAGGGCACCACGGTGATGCACGAGGGCTTCGTCAACTTCAACGCCGGCACGCTCGGCACCTCCATGGTCGAGGGCCGCATCTCCGCGGGCGTCGTGGTCGGCGACGGCTCGGACATCGGCGGCGGCGCGTCCACCATGGGCACGCTGTCCGGCGGCGGCAACGTGATCATCTCCATCGGCGAGCGCTGCCTGATCGGCGCCGAGGCGGGCGTCGGCATCGCGCTCGGCGACGAGTGCGTGGTGGAGGCCGGCCTGTACGTCACCGCGGGCACCCGCGTCACCATGCCCGACGGCCAGATCGTCAAGGCCCGCGAACTCAACGGCGCCTCCAACATCCTCTTCCGCCGCAACTCGGTCACCGGCGCGGTCGAGGCCCGACCGAACAACGCGGTCTGGGGCGGCCTGAACGACATCCTGCACAGCCACAACTGACCACGGGCGGCCGTGACCCGCGGCCGCCTCGTCGATCGGCGTCCCGACCCGCTGCCGAGCTGTCGGCAGCTGTCGGCGCCGGTCGTCGTTGAGCGCCCTTCCATGGCCCGAGGACGGCCCGGGAGGGCGCTCGTGCGTGGGGGGCCGCGCTGGAGCGCCCGGCCGCGCCGCCGCTACCCCATGCTCTTGGCGCCGTCCAGGGACTCGCGGATGATGTCGGCGTGGCCGGCGTGCTGGGCGGTCTCGGCGATGACGTGCAGCAGCACCCGGCGGGCCGACCATCGCGCGCCCGGCTCGGACCAGGGGGCCTTCGGCAGTAGTTGTGTGGCGCCCAGGTCGGGCAGCGCGGCCACCACTTCGTCGGTCCGGCGGGCCGCCTCGGCGTAGCCGGCGAGCACTCCGGCCAGCGTCTCGCCGGGCAGCATGCGGAACTCGTCGGCCCGCCGGGCCCAGTCGGCCTCGGTCATGGCGGTGAAGTCGGGCATCGCCGACGGGCCGTCCAGGATGAACTGCGCCCAGGTGCGCTCGACGGCGGTGACGTGCTTGATCAGGCCGCCCAGACACAGCCGGCTGGCGGTGGTCCGGCGCCCGGCCTGCTCGTCGGTGAGGTCGCGGGTGGTCAATCGCAGGAAGCGCCGATGCCGGGCCAGTGCCTCCAGCAGGTCGGCATGCTCGCCGGTGGTGGCCGCCTCGTCGGTGGCCGGTTCGTCGACAGTCACGGTCTCGCTCATGATCGCTGCCTTCCGTGGTTCGTGTTCCGCCGGGCAGGGAGGACGCTAGGCGGCATGGAGGTCAGATCCTGACCTAAATGACCGCGCCCGCGCGAGCACTTGTCTCACCTATCGAATATCGATAGATTTCCATCGCATCTCGATGGAAGGATCGGTCGTGGGGAAACTGACCGTGCGTGCGCTGCGCGCCGTGCTCGTGGTGGTGCTCGCCGGCACCGTGTTCGTGCAGGCGGGGATGGTGTGGGTGCTGGTCGGCGGCGGTGATCCGGAGGACGGGTCGCTCCCGCTGACCGCGTTCCGCGTGATCACGATCCTGGGCATGGCGACGGCCCAGGTCGCGCTGTTCTGCGTATGGCGGCTGGTGGCGATGGTGCGGCGCGGAACCGTGTTCTCCCACGCCGCCTTCCGGTACGTGGACGGTGTGATCGGTGCCGTCGTGGCGGCCGCTCTCCTGTGGTTCGCGGTCACGGCCGTCAACGCGCCCGGCCAGCGGGCCGATCCGGGCGTCACCGTCATCATGGCCGGGATCGGCCTGGCCGTCCTCGGGGTCGCGCTCATCGTGCTCGTGCTGCGGATGCTGCTCGTCCAGGCCGTCGCGCGCGACGTCGAGGCGTCGCGGATGCGGGCCGAGTTGGACGAGGTGATCTGATGCCGATCGTCGTCGACATCGACGTGATGCTCGCCCGGCGGAAGATGTCCGTGGGCGAGCTGGCGGAACGCGTGGGGATCACGCCGGCCAACCTCGCGGTACTCAAGAACGGCCGCGCCAAGGCGGTGCGCTTCGCGACCCTCGCCGCGCTCTGCGAGGTACTCGCCTGCCAGCCGGGCGACCTGCTCCGCTGGGAGGGCGACGGCGAGGACGAGGGCACGGCGGGCGGGTGACGTCCGGGGGTGAGCGGGCACGCGCGTGGCACTCCCCGGTCCTCACGGCCCCGCCGCGAGCCGGCCGAGCGCGTCCGCGAGGGTCATGAAGTCCCGCGTCCGCAAGCCGATCCGCGGGTCGACGTGGTGCAGCAGCGCCGGCGCGGTGTGGTGGGCCGCCACATGGGCGGTGTCAGCGGGGCCCTGCTCGTCGTCCACCCAGGCGAAGGGGCGGCCCGCCGCGTGGGCCAGGATCGCCTCCGTCTTCCAGTGGACGCCGTCCGGCCGCTCGGCGAACAGGCAGTGCCCGAAGTCGACGTACGGCAGCTCGGGCAGCCCGACGACCGGCGCGATCCAGTGATTGGCCTCCGCCATCCAGGTCGTGGCCCAGCACAGCTCGTACCCGAGCGCCAGCAGTGCCGGGCCGTGCGACGGGTTCAGCCACACGCGCAGCGGGCGCCCGGGGCGGACGGAGGCCCGGATCGTCACGTAGCCCTCGGGGCGGCGTTCCGGCTTGGCCGCGTAGGGGTTGAGCGGTCCGTCGACGTCCAGGAAGAGGAGCGGGCGGGTCACGCGGTCACCGTACGGCCGGGGCCCGGGTGGGGCAGGTGGTTTTCGGGGGCGGTCATGGGGCGGCGAGCCGGTCGTACCGTGCCCGCAGGGCGTCGGCCGTCTCCGGGGTGGCGGGGAGCAGGGGTGCGCGTACCGGGCCGGCGGGGAGGCCGAGCCGGGTGAGCAGGGCCTTGGCGGTGACCGTGCCGGGCAGCCCCGCGGCCGTCATCGCCTCGATCAACGGCATTGCCTCCAGCTGGAGTTCGGCCGCGCGGGCGGTGTCACCCGCGTCGAACGCGTCCAGGACGGCGGCGATCCGCCCCGGCACCGCGTTGGCGACCGTGCTCACGCAGCCCGCCGCGCCCACCGCGTACAGCGCGAGCACGTGCTCGTCGCACCCCGCGTAGTACGCCAGTTCCGTACGCGCCAGCACCTTCTGGGTGCCGAGGAAGTCGTACGAGCAGTCCTTGACGGCCACGATCCGGGGGTGTCCGGCGAGCCGGATCATCGTCTCCGGCTCGATCCGGGTGCCGGTGCGGCCCGGGATGTCGTAGAGCATCACCGGCAGGCCGCTCGCGTCGGCGATCTGCCGGAAGTGCGCCTCCACCGCCGCCTGTGGCGGCCTGCTGTAGTACGGCGTCACCACCAGCACGCCGTCGGCGCCCGCCTTCTCCGCCGCGCGGGCCCCCTCGGCCGTGTGCCGGGTGTCCGCCGTGCCGACGCCCGCCACCAGCGCGGCCCGGTCGCCGACGGCGTCCCGGACGGCCGCGATCAGTTCCGCCTTCTCCGCGTCCGTGGTGGTCGGCGACTCGCCCGTGGTGCCGTTCAGCACCAGCCCGTCGCAGCCCCCGGCCACCAGCCGGTCCGCCAGCAGCGCGGCCCCCTCCAGATCGAGCGTGCCCGCCTCGGTGAACGGGGTGATCATCGCGCACAGCGTGCGGCCGAAGGGCTTGCGTCGGATCGTCATACGGGTAGTCTCGGCAACTCGAAGGTGAAGCTCTACTTAATTCCCCTACGAGATATTGATAAGCATCGCTGACACGTGCGGCGGTGGCCGAAGGTCCTGTGTCCAAGTCGGCCGACATGGGTCACTATGAGTCGGGACGGTCATTGACGTCGGTCATGGGAGGCACCATGAAGCTCGGCAAGGCACTGGCCACCGGAGTCGCCGAGGAGCGGCCCCGCGTCCACCAGGAGGAGCCGGAGCTCCCCGAGGAGATCACCCGCACCGCACCGGCCGAGCCGGCCCGCGAAGAGGTACCGGCGGCCCGATGAGGCTGCGGCTCCCGGTGGAACGCCCGACGGAGCCGCCGACCGGATACAAGATCGCCCACCCGGTGCTGTCGCGGGACGGCACCCGGGCCGGGTTCACCGGTGTGTCCCTGGGCGGCGCGCTGCCGTACGGCGTGCTCGCCGACGCCTCCTGCGTCTACGGGCGCCGGCACCGCGCGCCCGCGCGCCTGTGCGACTGCGGCTTCCACTGCGTGCACGACCGTACGGCCGCCGAGGCCATGCTCTGCACGGCCGAGCACCGGGCCGCGGTCCTGCTCGAAGTCTCCGTGCTCGGCGCCTACATCCGTTTCGAGCGCGGCTTCCGGTACGCCCGGCAGCGGGTGCGCACGGCGGCCGTGGGTCCGTGCGCCTGCGGGGCCGGCCCGGTCGCGCTCGCCGACGCCGGCTGGGGCAGACCCGGCTGGCAGGCCCTGGTGCCCGCGTGCGCGGGCTGCGCGGGAGCGCGTACGTCGGTCCCGCTCGCCGGATTCGCCCGGCTGGCCGGGGAGGGCCTGCGGGTGGCGGCGGCGGCCGCCGTCCCGTCCGCCGGGTTGCCGGCCGACGGCGACATGGGCGTACCCGAACTCGTGGCCGAGGCGGCCCTGTTGCAGGCCCGGCTGGACTGGTTCCAGACGCAACTCGCCCGGCTCGGCTCACCCGGCGCGGGGGGAGAGGGGAGAGGGTGACGGACCCGGGCCTGGGTACTCGGGGGGTTCCGTACGGAGGAGGAGGCGGAACACGTGACCGTGACCTCGCAGACACGGCCCCCGCTCGACGGGCACCCTTCCACGGGTGAACTCGTCAGCCGGGCCACCGAACAGCTTTCCCGGCTCCTGCGACAGGAGGTCGCCCTCGCCAAGGAGGAGCTGACCGAGAAGGGGCGCCACGCCGGACGGGGCGGCGGACTGCTCGGTGCCGCGGGCGCCGTCGGTTACGTCGGCCTGATCACCCTGGCCGGCGCCGCCACCGCCGCGATCGCCCTCGCCCTGCCCGTGTGGGCCTCGGCGCTGATCGTCGCCGCGGTGTTCTTCGTCGTGGCCGGTCTGCTGGGCATGGCCGGCCGGGCCCAGTTGCGCCGCGCGACCCCGCCCAAACCCGAGGTGACGCTCGGCAGCGTCAAGGCGGACGTCGACGTGATCAGGGAAAGGGCACACCGATGAGCCACAAGAACCCGCACGGCTCGGGCGCCAAGGGCCCCGACGAACTGCGGCACCAGATAGAGCAGACCCGCAGCCAGCTCGGCGACACCGTCGAACAGCTCGTCGGCAAGGCCGACATGAAGGGCCGCGCCAAGGCCCGCGCCGCCGACCTGAAGGACAAGGCCGGCGCCATGACCGTGCAGCTCCGCTCCAGCGCCGCCCAGGCCGGGCACACCGTGCAGGAGCGGGCGGTCAGGACCGGGCACGCGATGCAGGAGCGGTCGAGCCACGCCCGGCACGCGATGCAGGACCGGTCCGGTCATGCCCGGCACGCCGTGCAGGACCGGTCAGGCCACGCCCGGCACGCCCTCCAAGAACGCGCCACGAGCGCCGGTCACGCCCTGCAGGAGCAGGCCACCAGTGCCGGTCACGCCCTGCAGGAACGGCGCGCGCGGCACGCCGGCCGCCCCCTTCCGGAGTCCGTGCGGCGCGCACTGGACGCGGGCCGGCGGCACCCGGGGCCCGTCCTCGCCGCCGGCGCCCTCGCCACCGCCGCCGTCGCCGGGGTCATCGCCTGGCGCCGGCAGCACGGCCGCTGCCGCTGAACCGCTCCGGCCCGCCCGTCACGCCGGCGGACGGGCACCGCTGACCACCCTCCTACCGAACACTCCGTCCTCCTGGACAAAAAAAGTTTTCGGTGGGAGGGTGGTCGCATGCTGGACGTGACCGTGATCGAGGATCCCGAGGCGGCGGCCGTGTCGCTGGACCCGGTGCGGGCCCGGCTGCTAGCCGAGCTGGCGGCCGGACCCGCGTCGGCCGCCATGCTGGCCGGCCGGGTCGGACTGCCCCGGCAGAAGGTGAACTACCACCTCAAGGCGCTGGAGCGGCACGGCCTGGTCGAACTGGCGGGGGAGCGCCGCAAGGGCAACGTCACCGAGCGGCTGATGCGGGCGACCGCCGCGTCGTACGTCATCTCGCCGGCCGCCCTCGCCGCGGTGCAGCCCGACCCGGACCGCTTCCGCGACCAGTTCTCCGCCCGCTGGCTGCTCGCGCTCGGCGCCCGCCTCGTCCGGGACGTCGGCGAGCTGATCACCGGCGCGGCGAAGGCCCGCAAGCGGCTGGCGACCTACGCCCTGGACGGCGAGGTCCGCTTCGCCTCGGCGGCCGACCGGGCCGCCTTCGCGCAGGAGCTGACGGCCGGCGTGAGCGCGCTGATCCGCAAGTACGACGCCCCCGGCGCCGAGGACGGCCGTGACCACCGGATCGTCGTCGCCCTCCACCCCACGGTCCGGGACCGGACCGCCCCAGAGAGCTGAGCAGGAGCCCCGCCATGCCCGAGGAATTCGAGATCGTCCGGGAGTTCGAGGTCGACGTCCCGCCGGAGAAGGTCTGGGAGGCGATCACCACCGGTACCGGCGGCTATCTGTGGCCGATGGACCCGCCCGAGCCCCGGGAGGGCGGCCGGGGTCCCTTCGGATCCACCGTCACCGTCTGGGATCCGCCCCACCGCTACACCAACCGCAGCGAGGACGTGGGCATGCCCGGCCAGTCGCTGAACCAGCTCGACCACACCATCGAGCCCCGCGACGAGGGCCGCCGTGCCTGGGTGCGCTACGTCCACAGCGGCATCTTCACCGACGACTGGAACAACCAGTACGACGGCGCGAGCAAGCACACCAACTTCTACCTGCACACCCTGCGCGAGTACCTCACGCACTTCGCGCCCCGCCCGGTCACCTTCACCCAGGTGAACGGACCCGCGGCCTCGGCGACGCCGAGGGCGCTCGCCGCCGTCGGCCGCGCCCTCGGGCTCGCGGACGACACGGCCGCGGGCACGAAGGTCGGCGCCCGCGGGCCCGGCGGGCGGACCCTGGACGCCGTACTCGACTACCGGAACCCGTACTTCATCGGGCTGCGCACCGACAGCGCCCTCATCCGGTTCTTCGGACGCGGCCACTGGGGCGCCCCGCTCGGCGTCAGCGTCCACGACTTCGCGCCGGACGCCGACGGCCGGGCGGACGAAGCCGCCTGGCAGGACTGGCTGAACGGCGTGTTCGGCCAGTCCTGACAGGGACAGGGGTTACGGACGGAACCGCAGCACCTGCGGGTCGTGGTCGCTGATCTGGTCGTTGAACTCCGAGTTGACGTGCACGCTGTCGTACTCGAGGCCGCAGTCGCGCCGGATCGCCGGGCTCACCAGGATCTGGTCCAGGACCTGCTGGTTGCCCTGGTAGTCGTAGGTGTAACGCTCGCTCCTGGGCAGCGACTTGATCGCCGACCACAGCTCGCCGTCGCCCTCGAGGATCCGGGCGGTGCCGGAGAACTCGAAGTCGTTCATGTCGCCGAGCGCGATGACGTCCGCGTTCTTCTGCACGGACAGGATGTCCTTGACGAAGCCGTTCACCACGGTCGCCTGCGCGTGACGCTGGATCTCCGAGCTGCGCACCGGCGGCTGGTACTGGGACGTCAGTCCCTGGTCGCCGCCCTTGGAGTTCAGGTGGTTGGCGATCACGAACACCGTCTTGCCGTGGAAGACGAACTCGCCGGCCAGCGGCTTGCGGCTGTTCGCCCAGGCCGCGTCGGCCGGGGCGATCCGGCCCGGGGAGACCGTCAGCCGCGCCTTGCCCTGCGCCTTGGTGACGCCGACCGCGGTGGTGGAGTCACCGCCGGCGCGGTCCACGAAGGACACCCGCTCCGGGTTGAACAGGAAGGCCTGGCGGATGTTGCCGCCGGGCTCGCCGCCGTCCTGGTCGTTGACCGGGTCGATGGAACGCCAGTCGTACTTCGGGCCGCCGGCCGCGACGATCGCGTCGATCAGCTTGTTCACGGTCTGGCTCGCGTCGACCGTGCCGTCGTCCTTGGCGCCGTTGTTGTCCTGGATCTCCTCCAGGGACACGATGTCCGGCGACTGCAGGTTGTGCACGATCGCGGCGGCGTGCTGGTCGAAGGTGGCGTCCGACGGGTCGAGGTTCTCGACGTTGTAGGTCGCCACCGCGAGCTCGCGGCCCGACTGCTTCTGCGTGGTCTCGCGCTCCAGGCCGCCGCTCCTCAGCGTGCCCAGCTCGCTCGCGACCAGGGTGTAGCCGCCGTACTGGTTGAAGTCCAGCGGGCCGGTGGTGGTGCCCTCCAGGGTGTCGCCGACGTTCGCCTTCGGGAAGTCGGCCGTGGAGCCCAGCGACTGGATCTGCAGCCGGCCGGTGTTCTGGGAGTCGTAGGAGCCGTAGACCGTGCCGCCGCGCCGGCTGGGGTGCTCGTGCGGCTTGGCCGTGACCCACAGCTCGCTGTACGGGTCGGTCGCGGTGACCACCCGGGCGTCGGCGACCTGGACGTTCATGCCCTCCAGGGACTCGTAGTAGTCCAGGGCGTACTTCGCCGGGTCCAGGGTGAGGCCGTTGACGGAGCCGGCCGCGGCGGTGTCGCCGGCCGGGGCGTAGGCGTCCGGCACCGAGTCCTCGTCGACGACGACCGGGGCCGGCACGGCGTTGCCGGTGGAGACCGCGGTGACCGTGGGCTTGGTGATCTCCGTCAGCGACTGGTTGCCGGAGGACGCGCCGCCCGGGACGTACTCGGAGACCGTGCCGGTCACCGTGACCGAGTCGCCGGCCGCGACCTTCGGCGTGGAGCTGGTGAAGACGAAGACGCCTTCGCTGGTGGCCGGGTTGTCGTCCGGCGTGGCGTCCTGCAGCCAGAAGCCCTTGGAGGAGCCGTAGGTGCGGGTGGCCGTGACGATGCCGGGAACGTCCGTGACCTTCTGCCCCGCGAACGGGGATATCCGGGTGGTGCCCTGGATGTCGTGGACGCGCACCGAGTCGGCGTGCGCGGGCGAGGTGAGGACGACGGCGGACGCCGCGCTGCAGACGGCGGCGACGGTGAGCGCGGCGAGGCGCGCTGAAGACCTGCTCGGCAAGGGGATCCCTCCGGGGACGTGACTGGGCGCCGGGACGAGGGTGGAACGGCAGCGTGTGGGACTCGTGGCCCTCTGTGACACGCGTAGAGCCGAGTGAACAGTTGTCCCCCGAACTTCTACGCGCGTCAATCTCCTGCCTGCGACGGTGAGTTGTCAAGGTTTCGGCCATGTACGGTGCCCGGCGGGGAGATGAACCGGGCGGCATGGGTGGAAATCCGTCTAGGCTGAGCGGCTGAGCCCTTTCACGGTCCTAGGAGAGTCAGCCGATGTCAGACAGCTCCCCCCTGCCGCCGGTGCGGCTGCGTCCTGAAGCGGAGCTGGCGCGTGCCGCACTGTCCACGCCGTTGCTCTCCCGCGCCGCCCGGCTCGCTCGCTGGGCCGGGCCCGCTACCCGGGTCGACGCCGGCGGCGGACTGGTCGAGGAGCAGCTTCCGGCCGCCGCCGAACTGCTCGGGCTGAGCGGGGACGACGCCGCCGCCCACGCGAGCGAGGCCTGGCGGGTGGCCGTGGACGCGGGTCTGGTCGCGGTCACCGACGAGGAGGCCGGGACCGTGGCGGCCGGCGAGGAACTGGCGCTGCTCACCGCCGGTTCCCCGCACGACGTGCTCACCGTGTGGCTCAGCGCCCTGGAGACGGTCGTCGCGGACGCGAGCGTGCCCGACCTGGACGGCCTGCTCGACGCCATGGACGAGGGCGGCGAGATCGATTTCGCGTCACTCGACTGGGACCCCGAGGCCGAGGCGGAGTTCCTCGACGGCGTCCTCGGCACCCTCTACGCGCTGACGGTCAGTGAGGGCGGCGCGGGCGACGCCCCGGTACCGCTGCCCGCCCTCGCCGCCTCGGTGATCGTCCCCGGCGACATGGGCGAGCCCACCAACGACGTCCTGGAGCAGGTCTCCGACGCGATGATGCGCCTCGACGACCAGTTCCGGATGCTCGAGCCGGTCGGGCTCGTCGAGTACCAGCCGGTGGACGAGGCGCTGATGGCCGACGCCGACGAGGAACCCGCCGCGCCCGTGGACGACACCGACGTCTCCCGCTACGGCATGGTCCGGCTGACCGCGCTCGGCGCGTACGGGCTGCGGGCCCGGCTGCTGGAGGCCGGCTTCGAGGCCCCCGCGGTCGGCGAACTCTCCGACAAGGGCGCGGACGCGCTGCTCGACGGCACCTCCCGCTTCGGCCAGTCCGCCGCCCGCGCCGAGACCGAGCAGTGGCTGACCCGGCGCGAACCGCTCGCCTCGGCCCGCGAGTTGCTGGCGGCGGCGCGCGGCGCCGACACCGGGGCACCGTTGCGCCGGCTGCGCTGCCAGCAGGCGCTGTCCCTGGTCGGCGCGGAGGCCGAGCCGGCGCTGCGGGACGTCCTCGACGACCCCGAGCTGGGCGGGCTCGCCCGGGTCTGGCTCAGCGAGCACGGCGCCTCGGACGTGCCCGCGCCCTCTCAGGACCTGGTGTTCTGGCTGACCGTCGACACCCTGGCCGCGCAGCTCCAGGCCGAGGGGAACTCCGAGGAACTGCAGGCCCTGGTGGAGGGACTGGCCGAGCAGCACAGCGGGTTCTTCGCGGCGGCGTGGCGGGTGGACCATCCCGCGACCGCCGACGTGCTGGAGGCGATGGGACGGCTGCACCCGGACAAGAAGGTGGCCAAGGAGGCGCGCAAGGCCGCCTTCAAGGCCCGCTCGCAGCACGGCGGCTGAGAGCGGCGCGCGGCCGGTTCCTGCACCGGCGGTCGGGCAGGGCGTACGGATTCATGGAACAGGCACCCCGTTGGCGGCCCGGCGTTCAACTCCCGTTCAGCACCGGACGGGAGCGTGAGCGCCGACCGCAGGACGCCACCCTCCACGGCACGCCCACTGTCACAGGAGACATCCATGTCGCTCAGCCGCAGGGACTTCGCCAGAAAATCCGCGATCACCGGTGCCGGAGTCGCCCTCGCGGGCAGCGTCGGCGCCCTCGCCACCGCCCCGGGCGCCCTCGCCGCCACGGACACCGGCACCGCGGACGGCGAGCCGGCGCAGGGGCACGGGCACCACGGCGTCGGCTACGGCCCCCTGCTCCCCGACCCCGACGGCATCCTCGCGCTGCCCGCCGGATTCGAGTACCGGGTCATCACCCACAGCGGGAAGACCAGGCTGGAGTCGGGCGAGTTCACCCCGTCCAACCACGACGGCACCGCCGCCTTCGACGGCCCGCGCGGCACCACGCTCCTCGTCAACAACCACGAACTCGCCGGGGCCCGCGCCCAGTGGCCGCACCCGGTGCCGCTCGCCGAGGGCCTCGTCTACGACCCGGCCGCGGCCGGCGGCTGCACCGTCGTCGAGGTCCGGCGCGGCGGCGAGGTCGCCGAATGGGTGGGCATCGCCGGCACCGCCACCAACTGCGCGGGCGGCAGTACCCCGTGGGGCACCTGGCTCACCTGCGAGGAGACCGAGGACAAGGCGGGCAAGAACGGCTTCACCCAGGACCACGGCTACGTCTTCGAGGTCGACCCCGAGGACCGCCGGGCCAACCGCGAGCCCAAGCCGGTCAAGGCCCTCGGCCGGTACGCCCACGAGGCCGTCGTCGTCGACCCCCGGCGCGGCCACCTCTACCTCACCGAGGACGCCTCCGGCCCCAACGGCCTGCTCTACCGCTGGACCCCGCCGGAGGGATTCCGCCACGGCCGCGGCAAGCTGCGCACCCTCGCCGACGACGCCGGCGTCCTGCAGGCCTTCAAGTGCTTCGACTCCGGCGGTCAGTTCGTCGACGACCTCTCCCGCGCCACGAGGACCGGCACGGTCTACGGCGTCGACTGGGTCACCGTCCCGGACCGCGACGCCCGTCAGGTCTCCACCCGCAAGCAGTTCGGCGAGGGCCAGATCACCCGCGCCCGCAAGCTCGAGGGCATGTGGTGGGGCGACGGCGGCGCCTACGTCGTCTCCTCCTACGCCCGGGCGGAGAGTCCCGTCCAGCACGACGGCCAGGTCTGGTTCTACGACCCCAAGCGCCGCACCCTGACGCTGAAGGTCCTCATCGGCGTCAACCCGGACCCGTCCGCCGACGGGAACTTCGACGGCCCGGACAACATCACCGTCTCCCCGTACGGCGGCCTGGTCATCGCCGAGGACGGCGAGGGCGTGCAGCACCTGTTCGGCGCGACGGAGAGCGGCCGCACCTACCCCATCGCCCGCAACGAGCTGAACGTGGGCACCGCCGAGGAGCCCGAGTACAGCGAGTTCACCGGCGTCACCTTCTCGCCCGACGGCAGGACCCTGTACGCCAACATCCAGACGCCCGGCATCATGCTGGCCATCACGGGCCCGTGGAAGCGGCAGCGGCGCTGACCCGGCCGCCCCGCTCCGGCTGAGCGGTGTCCCGGGGGCGGCGGCCGGCGGCGGGCGGGGCCATGATGGAGACGTGCCCCGCCCCGAGACGCCCGGTCCGGCCGGACGGCCCCGCCCGGCCGCCGTCCCCGGGTGTCTGGCGTCGGCGCCCACGCCCCGGACCGCCGTCGCCTGGCTGCCCCCGGGCTCGCTGTGGCCCGCCGTCCAGCGGATCCGGGCCGAGCACGACCCGCAGATCCACCGGTGGCCGCCCCATGTGAACCTGCTCTTCGGGTTCGTGCCGGAGGAGCACTTCCCGGTGGCGCTCCCGCTGCTGGCCGCGGCGGCCGCGGAGCGCGAGCCCTTCGGTGTCCGGCTCGACGGGGTCCGCTTCTTCCGCCATCGCGCCGGCGCCACCGTGTGGCTCGACCCCGCGGCGGCCGGCCTCGCCCCCTGGACGCGGCTGCGGGACGCGCTGGCGGAGCCCTTCCCGGCATGCGTGGACCGCTTCCCGCGCTACACCCCGCACCTCTCGCTGGGCCGCACCCGGGCCCCGCGCGAGCTGGCGGCGGAGTGCGCCGCCCGGCTCGGTGCGCTGCACGCGAGCGTGGCCGGGATCTGCGTGCTGTCCCGCCGCGACGACGGCCCGATGCGCATCCGCGCCACGATCGCCCTGGGCACCGGAGCGGTCCGGCGCCGGCCCGGACCGGACCCGGCCGGCGCCGGGTACGAGCCGCCGGACCAGCGCTGACCGCCCGGCCGCAAAGCGCTCCCGGTACTGTTCGGGAACGGCCCACGGTTCGCGAGGAGTTCCTGGATGACGCAGGCCAGACCCATGCGCGCGGACGCCCGGCGCAACTACGAGCGGCTGCTGCGGGTCGCGGCGGAGGTCTTCGCCGAGCACGGGGAGAACGCCTCGCTCGACGACATCGCCAGGCGCGCCGGAGTCGGTTCCGGCACGCTGTACCGGCACTTCCCCAACCGCCGGGCGCTGCTGGAGGCCGCCTACACCGACCGGATGGCGGCGCTCGCCGCACGGGCCGGCGAGCTGGCCGAGGGGCTGCCGCCGGGGGAGGCGCTGGTCGAGTGGCTGAACGAAGTGTGCGCGGGGACGATCCGGGTGCGCGGCCTGAAGGCGCTGCTGGGCTCGGCCGTCACGGACGAAGGGGCGGCGCCGGTCCCGGTCTGCTGCGCACCGGTACGGGACGCGGCGGCCAGGCTGGTGGCGGCGGCCCGGGCGGAGGGCACCCTGCGGTCCGACGTCGAACCGGTCGAACTGCTCCGGCTGGCGCACGGCGTGGCGACCGCCTCGGAGTTCGCGGACGGGCAGGGCGGGCAGATCCGCCGGTATCTGTCCCTGCTGATGGAAGGGCTGCACGGGCGGCGCGACCGGCCGGCCGGTGGGCGCCCCGCGCGGGGGCGCCCCTGACCGCCGTGCCGAGCGGCGCCTACAGCGCCCGGGCTCCCGGGTCGACCATGTTGCGCACCGTGCGCGCCTTCACGAAGTCGCCCATCGCCGTCATCTCCCACTCGCCGGAGTACTGCCGGATGAGCTTGGCCATCATCACGCCGGTCTGCGGCTCGGCACTGGTCAGGTCGAAGCGGACCAGTTCCTCGCCCGAGGCCGCGTCGACCAGGCGGCAGTAGGCCTTGGCGACCTCGGTGAACTTCTGGCCGGAGAAGGAGTTGACCGTGAAGACCAGGCCGGTGACCTCCTGGGGGATGCGGCCGAGGTCGACGACGATCACCTCGTCGTCACCGCCGCCCTCGCCGGTGAGGTTGTCACCGGAGTGCTTGATCGCGCCGTTCAGGATCGACAGCTTGCCGAAGTAGCAGCTGTCGACCGGGTTGCGCTGTGGGCCGTAGGCGATGACCGAGGCGTCCAGGTCGATGTCCTTGCCGCGATAGGCGGGCTCCCAGCCCAGGCCCATCTGCACCAGCGAGAGCAGCGGGCGGCCGCCCTTGACCAGGGACACCGTCTGGTTCTTCTGGAGGCTGACCCGGCCCTTGTCCAGGTTGATCTTCCCGCTGCCGGGCGCCGGAGCGGCGGCGGGCGCCGGCGGCGGGGTGGAGGGGGCCTGCGCGGCCGGCGCGGGCGGGGCGGCGGGCGGCTGGGGCGGGGCCACGGGTGCCGCGGCCGGCGGCGCGGCGGGCGCGGCGGCGGGCTCCTCCACCGTCACGCCGAAGTCCGTGGCGATGCCGGCCAGCCCGTCGGCGTACCCCTGGCCGACGGCGCGGGCCTTCCACTGGCCGTTGCGGCGGTAGATCTCCATGACCACCAGCGCCGTCTCGGAGCCGAGCCGCGGCGGCGTGAAGGTCGCCAGGACCGAGCCGCCGGCCGCGTCCCGGACGGTTGCCGTCGGCTCGATGCCCTGGAAGGTCTGGCCCGCCGCGTCCGGGCTGGCGGTGACCACGATCTTCTCGATCTCCGGCGGCACGGCGGCGGTGTCGACCTCGATCGCGTCGGGCGCGGCACCGCCACCGGACCGGTACGTCACACCGGGGCCGCCGGGCTGGTTGTAGAAGATGAAGTCGTCGTCGGAGCGCACCTTGCCGTCGGCGGTGAGCAGCAGGCCCGATACGTCGAGCCGCACCGGGGCGGCGACGTCCACCGTCACGCGGGCGGCGGAGAGAGGGATGTTCGAGCCGGGGGTCATAGCTGTCATGCCGGGTGAACGAACGGCACCGCTTTACCGTTCCCTTACCGACGGCGCGACCCCCGTTCGGCTCAGGGCACCACGACGATCTTCCGGCCGACGCCCGCCGCGAACTGCTCCAGCGCCTCGGGGTAGCGCTCCAGCGGGATGCGGTCGCTGATGAACACCTCCGGGTCCAGCACGCCGTTCGCGAACAGCTCCGCCGCCCGCTCGAAGCTGTGCAGCACCGCCATGGAGCCGGTGATGGTGATCTCCTGGTTGTAGATCCGGTACGGGTCCACGGTCACCCGGGTCGCGTAGTCGGCGACCCCGAACTGCAGGAACGTACCGGCCTTCGCCACCCGGTCCAGACCGTCCTGGATGGCCGCCGCGTTGCCGGTCGCGTCGACCACCACGTCCCAGCCCCGCGGCCGGTCCAGCTCGTCCGCGCTCGCGGCCGACGCCGAGACACCGAGGCGCCGCGCCGTCTCGAGCCGGGCCGGGTTCACGTCGACGACGTCGACGCTCGCCGCGCCGGTGCGCTTGGCCAGCTCCAGCATCATCAGGCCCATCGTCCCGGAGCCGTAGACCAGCACATGGGCGCCGAGACGCGCGTTGAGCACGTCGTAGCCGCGCACCGCGCAGGACAGCGGCTCCACCAGGGCCGCGTCCTCGGTGCGCACGTGCTCGGGCAGCCGGACGCAGTTCGCCACCGGGGCCACCGCGTACCGCGCCGCGCCGCCGGCCGTGGTCACGCCGATCGCGGCCCACCGCTCGCACAGGTTGTTGTGGCCGGTGCGGCAGTAGCGGCACTCGTAGCAGTACAGGGAAGGGTCCACGGCCACCCGGTCGCCGACCGCGACCTCCGTGACCTCGGTGCCGACGCCGACCACCTCGCCGGCGAACTCGTGCCCGGGGACGACGGGCAGCTTGGGCGCGAACTCGCCCTGGAGGATGTGCAGGTCCGTGCCGCACAGGCCGCACGCGGCCACCTCCACGACGACCTCGCGGGGCCCCGGCGTGGGGTCGGGCACGTCGGTGACGACGGCGCGGCCCACGGACTCGATGACGGCGGCCTTCATTTCACGGCTCCCAGCGACAGGCCCTGGACCAGCTTGTCCTGGGCGGCGAACCCCGCGGCGAGCACCGGCAGGGAGACGACGAGCGACGCGGCGCACACCTTGGCCAGGAACAGGCCCTGGCTGGTGATGAAGCCGGTCAGGAAGACGGGGGCGGTCTCGGCGACCACGCCCGTCAGCACCCGGGCGAAGAGCAGTTCGTTCCAGCTGAAGATGAAGCAGATCAGGGCGGTCGCGGCGATGCCGGGCAGCGCGATCGGGGCCACCACGCGCGCGAGGACGGTCGGCAGCCGGGCTCCGTCCACGCGTGCCGCCTCGATCACCGCCACCGGCACCTCGGCGAGGAAGGACTGCATCATCCACACCGCGATCGGCAGGTTCATGGAGGTGTAGAGGACGACCAGCAGCCAGATGTCGTCGAGCAGCCCGGCGTTCTTCGCGAACAGGTAGACCGGGAGCAGGCCCGCCACGGCCGGCAGCATCTTCGTGGACAGGAAGAAGAACAGGACGTCCGTCCACTTGCGCACCGGCCGGATCGACAGCGCGTACGCCGCCGGCAGGGCGAGCAGCAGCACGCAGACGGTCGAGACCACCGACGCCACCGTGGAGTTGATCAGGGCGGGCCAGGGACTCGCCCCGCCGCCGGTGCCGAAGAACTCGCGGTAGCCGTCCAGGGTGAGGGAGGCGGCGAAGGAGGGCGGGTTGGCCGCCGCGTCCGGCTCGGAGTGGAACGACGTCAGGGCCATCCAGGCGATGGGCAGGAAGAACACGACGCCGGCCAGCCAGGCCACCAGACCCAGGCCGGTTCCCGTGCGCACCCTGCGCTTGACGACGGTGGCGCTCATGCGCGGGACACCTCCTCGCGGAACAGGGACGACACCACGCGCAGGGCGAAGGTCGCGATGACGATGGAGCCGATGACCACCAGGACGCCGGCGGCCGAGGCGAGGCCGTTCTCGTGGGCCTGGTAGAAGCTCTGGTAGACGGTGTAGGGCAGGTTGGCGGTGCCGAGACCGCCGGAGGTGATGGTGAACACCGCGTCGAAGTTCTGGACGATGTAGATCGACCCGAGCAGGGCGCCGAGTTCCAGGTAGCGGCGCAGGTGGGGCAGGGTCAGATGGCGGAAGATCTGCCAGTCGCTCGCGCCGTCGACCCGCGCGGCCTCGATCTGCTGCTGGTCCCGGCTCTGCAGCCCGGCCAGCAGGATCAGCATCATGAACGGTGTCCACTGCCACACCAGAGAGGCCTCGACCGCGAGCAGCGGGGTGTTCGAGATCCAGTCCGGCTGTGGGCCGCCCACATAGTGCAACAGCCCGTTGAGCAGACCGTATTCAGGGTTGTAGAGCACATGCTTCCAGAGCAGGGCCGCCGCCACGGGCACCACCAGGAACGGGGCGATGAGCAGGGTGCGCACGACGCCCCGGCCGCGGAACCTGCGGTCCAGGAGCAGGGCCAGGGCCAGGCCGAGGACCAGGCTGGCCAGTACCACCGCCACCGTGAGCAGCAGTGTCGTCCACACCGAGTGCCGCAGATCCGCGTCGGTGAGCACCTGGCGGTAGTTGTCGAGGCCGGTGAAGCGACGGGCCCTGGGGTAGAGGGCGTTCCAGTCGAAGAAGGAGATCACCAGCGTGGCCACGAACGGCAGCTGGGTCACGACGATCATGAAGACGAGGGCCGGCAGCAGCGGGGCCCGGGTGGCCCAGGCGCGCAGCCGGGCCGGGGGGCGGCGCGCCGCCCGTGCGGGTGTGCTCGCGATCGGTGCCGTGGTCGTCGCTGTCATCGTCCCTCGTACTCCTCGGAGATCTTCTCGGCGAGCGCCTGTGACTTCCTCAGGGCCGCGTCGACGGACTGGCGTCCGGCGATGGCCGCGCTGATCTCCTGGGAGACCTTGGTGCCGAGGTCGGTGAACTCGGGGATACCGACGAACTGGATGCCGGGCGCGGGCCGCGGCTGTACGCCGGGGTCGTTGGGGCGGGCGCCCTCGATGGCCTTCCGGGTCATCTCCTGGAAGGCGGCGGCCGACTCGCGGTAGTCGGCGTCCTCGTAGGTCGACGCCCGCTTGCCCGCCGGCACGTCGGACCAGCCGCTGGTCTCGCCGACCAGCCGCTCGTAGCCCTTGCCGGACGCCCAGGAGACGAACTTCCAGGCCTTGTCGGGGTTGCGGGAGGCTTTCTGGATGCCCCAGGCCCAGGTGTAGAGCCAGCCGGAGGAGCCGGTCCGCTCGACGGGGGCGGGGGCGTAGCCCAGCTTGCCCCTGACCGGGGACCTGGCCGCCTCCAGCAGACCGGCGGCGCTCGTGGCGTCGTACCACATGGCGACCTTGCTCTGGGTCATGCCGTTCAGGCACTCGGCGAAGCCGGACTGGGCGGCGCCGGACTCGCCGTGCTCACGCACCAGACCGACGTAGAACTTCGTCGCCTTCTCGAACTCCGGGGAGTCCAGCCGTGCCTTCCAGCCCTTGTCGAACCAGGTGCCGCCGAAGGTGTTCACCACGGTGGTGAGCGGTGCCATCAGCTCGCCCCAGCCGGGCAGTCCGCGCAGGCAGATGCCCTTCATGCCGGGCCGGGCGCCGTCCGCCTCGGCGGCGAGGGCGGCCACCTGCGTCCAGGTGGGGTGCGCGGGCATCTTCAGGCCCTTCGCCGCGAACACGTCCTTGCGGTACATCAGGAAGGACGACTCGCCGTAGAAGGGCTGCCCGTAGAGCTTGCCGTCGTCCGCCGTCAGGGACTGGCGCATCGGCTTCAGCACGTCCTGCTCGTCGTAGGAGGGGTCTTCGGCGACGTAGCCGTCCATGTCGTGCAGCCAGCCGTTGCGGGCGTAGATCGGTATCTCGTAGTTGGACAGGGTGGCCACGTCGTACTGGCCGGCCTGGTTGGCGAAGTCCTGGCTGATCTTGTCGCGGACGTCGTTCTCGGGCAGGACCGTGAAGTTGACCCTGATGCCGGTCTCCTTCGTGAAGTGGGCGGCGGTCAGCTTCTGCAATTCGGTCATCTGGGGGTTGTTGACCATCAGCACGTTGATGGAGTCGCCGCCGGAACCGGTCCCGCCCGCACCGGCCCAGCAGCCGGAGAGCAGCGGGGCGAGCAGCGTCCCCGCGGCGGCCGCGGCGAGCGTGGCCCGCGACCTCCGTCGGCTCGGGATGCGCATGGATCGCTCCTGGATGTATGGGGAGGTAAGGGGCGTTCGGGGGGCATGAGGGTGCCCGTGGGGGAGGTGATGCCGAGGTGCGGGTCCGGTGCTCCGGGCCCGGCCGTTTCAGACCCTGATGACCTGCGGGCCCAGCAGGGAGTAGCGGTGGGCCTCGGTGGCCGGCAGCAGCGTGCTCGTCACGATCGCCTCCAGCGCGCCGATCTCGGCGAACCGGCAGAAGCTGACCGCTCCGAACTTGGTGTGCACGCCCGCGAAGACGGTGCGCCGCGCGGCCCGGACGGCCTGCGTCTTCACCTCGCCGACCGCGGGGTCGGGGGTGGTGAGCCCGTGGTCGCGGGAGATGCCGTTGGCCCCTATGTAGGCGAGGTCGATCACGAAGCCGGCCAGCATCCGGGTGGCCCAGTGGTCGACGGTCGCCAGCGTGCCGGCCCGGACCCGGCCGCCGAGGAGCAGGACCGACACGTCCTCGGCCCCGGCCAGGGCGCCCGCGACCGGCAGGGAGGCGGTGACCACGGTGAGCGGCCGGCCGGCCGGCAGGGACTCGGCGATGAGCTGCGGGGTGAAGCCCTCGTCGACGAAGACCGTCTCCGCGTCGCCGAGCAGTTCGGCCGCGGCGGCCGCGATCCGGCGCTTCTCGGGGACGTGGCTGGTGGCGCGGACGGCGAGCGTCGTCTCGAAACCGGCGCTCTCGACCGGATAGGCGCCGCCGTGCGTCCTGCGGACCAGGCCGTGGTCCTCCAGGGCGCGCAGATCGCGCCGGACGGTCTCCTTGGCGACGCCCAGTTCGGCGGCGAGCGCGGTGACGTCGACCGAGCCGGTGGTGCGCGCGGCCCGCACGATCTCGCGCCGGCGTTCCTCCGCCGTCCTGGTGCCCATGTCGTCACCCGCTTCCCTGCCGAGTTGCCCGTTCGGGCCCATGGGGGAAGTTCTACAGCGGGTGTGCGGCGCCGAACAGGTCTGTTACGGGCCCGATCCTGCCCGGGTGCGCCCGTTCGCGGTGTGCGGTGCCCGTCGCGGACCTGCGGGACCGTCCGGGGCGGGGTGGGATCGGGCGGCCCGGACGCCCGAACACGGCGGTGGGCGGGCCCGTTCGGTGCCCGCCCGCCGCCGTGGGCGGCCGTTTCCGGCCCCGGGGGCCGGCCGCGTCAGTACGGCCAGATCGGCGGGTCGTTCACGAAGTGGCCGCCGAGGTGGCTGTGCGCGGGGTCGGCCGGGTCGAGTTCGCCCTGCTCGGCGACGAGCTTCTCGGCGTACGGCTCGGAGTCGTCCCGGGGGTCGTAGCCGAGCGCCCGCGCGCTCGTGAGGTCCCACCACAGGCGGGTGTTGGCCGAGGAGCCGTGGACCACGGTGTGGCCGACGCCCTCGGCGGTCAGGGCCGCGTGGAAGAGGCGGGCGCCGTCCCGCGGGCTCATCCACACCGAGAGCATGCGCACGCTGGTCGGCTCCGGGAAGCAGGAGCCGATGCGCACGGAGACGGTCTCCAGGCCGTGCTTGTCCCAGTAGAGCTGGGCGAGGTCCTCGCCGAAGGACTTGGACAGGCCGTAGAAGGTGTCCGGGCGGCGCGGGGTGTCGACGGGGATCAGCGGCCCGCCCGGGCGCGGGGCCGGGGTGAAGCCGACGGCGTGGTTGGAGGAGGCGAAGACGATCCGGGGCACGCCTTCGAGGCGGGCGGCCTCGTACAGGTTGTAGGTGCCCTCGATGTTCGACCTCAGGATCTTCTCGAACGGCGCCTCCAGGGAGATGCCCGCGAGGTGGATGACGGCGTCCACGCCCCGCACGGCCTCGCGCAGCGCGTCCGTGTCGGTGAGGTCCGCGGTGACGGCGTCCGGCTCGCCCTCGACGGGCCGCACGTCGAACAGGCGCAGGCTGTAGCCGTACTCCGGCAGCAGGGACCGCATCAGGGTGCCGAGCCCGCCGGCGGCGCCGGTGAGCAGAACGGTGCGGGGAGCGGGCATCCTCGGTCTCCTTGGTCGGGTCGGACGAACGATGCGGGTTCATGTGCGGCGGCATCATTCACATGGACGTCATTCACATGCGTGGACACGCTAGAAAGCGCTGCCGTGTCCGGTCAAGTGTGCCGTGGAGTGGGGAAATCCGGTGCGGTGTCGCGGGTTCGGGCGCTTGACCCGGGTCGAAGGGGGGCCGTAGCGTGCAGTTGTTCAGAAATATAGACGCTGATCAGAAATATGCACCGACAGGGAGCGCCCGTGACGCCAGCCCCTCTCGCCGCCCGGCTCCGCGATCCCAGCGGGCCGCTGTTCTTCCCCGTCACGGCCTACGGCCCCGACGGCTCCGTCGACCTCGACGTCTACCGGACCCATGTGCGCGAGGGTGTCGCCGCCGGTGCCGCGGCCGTCTTCGCCTGCTGCGGCACCGGGGAGTTCCACGCGCTGCTGCCGGAGGAGTTCGAGGCCTGCGTCCGGGCGGCCGTCGAGGCGGCCGGCGGCCGGGTGCCCGTCGTGGCCGGCGTCGGCTACGGCACCGCGCTCGCCGTCCGCCACGCGCGCACCGCCGAGGCCGCGGGCGCCGACGGGCTGCTCGCGATGCCGCCGTACCTCGTCCACGCCGGCCAGGAGGGCCTGCTGCGGCACTACCGGGAGATCGCCGCCGCCACCGCCCTGCCGGTCATCGTCTACCAGCGCGACAACGTCGTCCTCACCCCGCAGGCCGTCGTCGGACTCGCCCGCACCGAGGGCGTCATCGGCCTCAAGGACGGGCTCGGCGACCTGGACCTGATGCAGCGCATCGTCAGCGCCGTGCGCACCGAGGCCCCCGGTGACTTCCTGTACTTCAACGGCCTGCCGACCGCCGAACAGACCCAGCTCGCCTACCGCGCGCTCGGCGTCACCCTGTACTCATCGGCCGTCTTCTGCTTCGCCCCGGAGATCGCCCTCGCCTTCCACCGGGCACTGCGCTCGGGCGACGACGCCACCGTGCGGCGCCTGCTGGACGGCTTCTACCGCCCGTTCGTGGAGCTGCGCGACCAGGGCCGCGGCTACGCCGTCTCGCTCGTCAAGGCGGGCGTGCGGCTGCGCGGCCTGGACGTGGGCGAGGTCCGCCCGCCGCTGCAGGAACCGGCCGAGGACCACGTCAAGCGCCTCGCCCGGCTGATCGAGCGCGGACACGCGCTGCTGGAGGGCGGGGAGTGAAGGCGTCGGCGTTCCTCTATCCCTGGGACGTGGCCGGGGACCCGCGGGCCCCCGGGCGGATCGCCTCGCTCGGCGCCGGGCAGGTCACCCTCGCCTCCGCCTACCACTCCACCCGCGCCCTGACCCCCCGCCACCCCCGCCACCGCATCGTGACGGCGGAGCACGCGGCCGTCCTCTACCCGCCCGGCGACCGCTGGGCGGGCCGAACGCTGCGCCCCTACCCCGCCGGACGCTGGGCCCCCGGCGACGCCTACGGCGAGGCCGCCGGGGCGCTCGCGGCGGCCGGGCTGGAGGTGCACACCTGGGTCGTCCTCGCCCACAACTCCCGCATGGGCGCCGAACATCCGGACACCTCGGTGGTCAACGCCTACGGCGACCGCTACCCGTGGGCGCCGTGCGTCGCACAGCCCGCCACGCGCGCGTACCTGGTCGACCTCGCCGCCGAGGCCGCCGTCCGCCCCGGCGCGCACGGCACCGAGCTGGAGTCCCTCGGCTGGTACGGCCTGCAGCACCTGCACGCGCACGACAAGACCTCCGGTGTCGGTCTCGGGGACGCCGGGCAGTACCTGATGTCCCTGTGCTTCTGCCCGTCCTGCGCCGCCGGTTACGGCGAGCAGGGGCTGGACCCCGGCCGGCTCGCGGCCGGCGTGCGCGCCGCCCTGGAGCCCCTGTGGCGGGGCGCGGCGGACGACGGCGGCTGGCCGTCGGTCGGCAGGCTCCTCGGGGAGGACACGGCGGCCGCCACGCGCGCGTGGCGCGACACCGTCGCCCGAACCCTCCAGGAGGAGGCCGTCGCCGCCGTACGCGCCGCGGCGCCCGAGGGCTTCCAGGTGCTGCTGCACGCAGACCCGGTGCCGTACCACTGCGGTGCCAACGCCGGCGTCGACCCCGGCCACGTCCTCGGTGTCGCGGACGGGGTGGTGGTGCCGTGCACGGGCGGCACCGGACCGCTGGCGCCCTTCGCCGGGCTGGTGGAGGGCCGCAAGGTCCTGGCGGCCAACTTCACGGTGGTCACCGGGATGGGCGGCAGCCCGGGCACCCTCGCCGAGGACGCGGCACGCGCGCGGGACGAGGGCGCCACGGAACTGCGCCTGTATCACGCCGGACTGGCGTCGGACGGCGACCTGGCCGCGGTCCGGGAGGCGCTCCCGGCGCGGTGAGCCAGCGCGGCCGCCGCCGTGAGCAGCGCGGCCCCGTACAGCGGCAGCAGCAGGCCGGGGCCGGTCAGTTCGACCAGGCCGGCCCCGAGGGCGAGGCCCAGAGCGTTCGGAGTGAACACCAGCGAACCGGCGGTGGCCGTCACGCGGCCGAGCAGTGGGCCGGGCGTCGCGCGCTGGACGGCGGTGAACGCCGCTACCAGCACGCAGGGCAGGCCCACCCCGATCGCCGCACCGGCCGCCAGGACCACCGGATCCGACGGCACGGCCCGCGCGGCCACCGCGACCGCGGTCAGCGCGATCCCCGCCGCCGCGAACCGGCGCGCCCCCAGCCGGCGCAGCGCGGGCCCCGAGACCAGCCCGGCCGCCACCGAACCGGCGCCCTGGAAGGCGTACAGCACGCCCGCGTAGGCGGGGGAGTGGCCGAGGCGGTCGACGACGGCGTACACCGTGGAGCCGGCGAGCCCGGCCAGCAGCATGGCCGTACCGCCCGCCACGACCAGAGGGCGCAGCACGGGATGCCCCCACAGGTGCCGGACACCCCGTGCGGTCTGCCGGCGCCATCCGTCACCGGAGCGGACGGGCCGCTCCTCGCGCACCCGCGGCAGGGCGTACAGCCCGGCCGCGAGGACGAAGGTGACGGCGTCCAGGCAGGCCACGGACGGACCGCCGCAGACCGCGTAGAGACCCGCTCCCGTCAGCGGCGCGACGAGCTTCACGCCCTCCGTGACGGTGGTCCGCAGACCGTTGAAATCACCGAGGAGGTCCGGGGCGACGGCGGCGGCGACCAGGGCCGACTCGGCGGCGTCGTGCACGACCCCGACGGCGCCGTACAGGAAGAGCACGGCGAACAGCAGCCACAGGCGGCCGGCGGAGTCGACGGTGAACAGGGAGAGGAGCAGGGCCGCCAGACCCAGGTTCGACGCGACGAGCAGGGGCCTGCGCCGGACCCGGTCGGCGAGCGCGCCGAGCAGCGGCCCGGCCGGCGTGGGAGCCCACATGGCGAGCGCGCACAGGGCGGCCAGGCCGTCGGACCCGGTGAGGTCCTTCACCCACACGCCCGCCGCCAGCCACAGCGAGGAGGTACCGAAGGCGGACACCACCACGCCACCGAGATACAGCGCCGCGTCGCGGTCCCGCAGGACGCGGACCACGGACCAGGAAGTCGTCATACCGGCCCATCGTGAGCCTGAGGCGGGGGCCCCGGGATCGGCAAGGTGCCTTATTTCCGCCGGAGCGATGAGTTCCGCGGACCAGGACGGTCAGTCCTCCGTACGCACATCGCGACCCCGAAGGAGTGGGCCATGACCATGGTGGATCTCGGCGCGCAGACCCGGATCGTGGCACAGCTCGCCGCGGCGGTGACCGACGAGCGGCTCACGGCGGCCACGCCGTGCCCGGACCTGGCGGTGCGCAACCTGCTCGGCCACCTCCTGCACCTTTCGGTGGCCTTCCGTGACGCCGCCCGCAAGGACCTCGGCCCGACCACGGACACCAGCCCGGACGCCGCCGTACCGGACATCGGCCCCGGCTGGCGCGAGGAACTGCCCAAGGCGCTGGACGACCTCGCCGACGCCTGGCGCGACCCGGCCGCCTGGACCGGCCTCACCAGGGCCGGCGGCATCGACCTGCCCGGCGAGGTCGCGGGCGCCGTCGCCGTCGACGAACTGGTGATCCACGGCTGGGACCTGGCCCGCGCGACGGGGCAGCACTACACGCCCGACCCCGACGCCCTCGACACGGCACACGGCTTCCTCCTCGCCGCCGCCGAGGACGCCGGCCGCGGCGGTGGCATCTTCGGCCCGGTCGTCCCGGTACAAGAGGGCGCGTCCCTGCTGGACCGGGCGGTGGGACTGAGCGGCCGGGATCCGCAGTGGCGCCCGTGACGCCCGGCCGCCCCCGGCCAAGGAGGTCCTGACCGGCGGCGTGCCGCGCGGCAGCCGCCGGCCGTGCCGCGTCCGGTATGCCCCGCGCCGCGCACCCCGGCGGCGCGGCCACGTCCTGGCCCGAAGCGGCCGGAACCCGGCCTCGCACCCCGTACTCTCCGTGCCATGCCGCTCACCCTCACCGTTCTCGGCACCGCCTCCCCGCACCCCGGTCCCGACCGGCCGTGCTCCGGCTACCTGCTGGCCGGCGGGGGCGCCGAGGTGTGGGTGGACGCGGGGCCCGGAACCTTCGCGGCGTTGCAGCGGCACACGGATCCCGCCCGGCTCACCGCGATCTGGATCTCACACCTGCACGCCGACCACAGCGCCGATCTGCTCGCCGCCGCCTACGCCTTCGCCTTCGGCCGGATGGCCCCCGCCGTGCCCGTGCCGGTGTACGCGCCACAGGACTGCGCGCGCCGCCTGGCGGGCTTCTTCGGGCGCCCCGACACCGGCTTCCTGAAGGGCGTCTTCGACTTCCGGGCCCTGTACGACGGCCATGACGTCCGGCACTGGAACCTCCGGCTCACCGCCCGCGCCGTCGCCCACGACACCGAGACGTACGGCCTGCGCGCCGAGTGCCAGGGGAGCGTGCTCGCGTACTCGGGGGACAGCGGCCCCTGCGCCGCGCTCGGTGAACTCGCCGCCAGGGCCGACCTCTTCC
Organism: Streptomyces sp. NPDC002386; assembly: GCF_053593175.1. Taxonomy (NCBI): domain Bacteria; kingdom Bacillati; phylum Actinomycetota; class Actinomycetes; order Kitasatosporales; family Streptomycetaceae; genus Streptomyces; species Streptomyces sp. NPDC002386. Next base: position 104,927 of record NZ_JBSFBX010000008.1, on the reverse strand, counting down.
TGTGCGAGGCGGACATCGACGCGCATCGCGGAGGCGAACACCTCCCGCAGGTCCACCTCACCCCCGAGGACGCCGGCCGCGTCGCCCGGGAGGCACGGGTGCGCGAACTGCTCGTCACCCACGTCGGACCCACCCTCACCCGGGACGCGGCCACCGCCCGCGCCGCCGAGGTCTCCGGCCGGCCCACCCGCGCCGCCGTGGAGGGCGACACCCACACCGTCTGAGGCACCCGCCGGCGACCCGGACCTCCTTTGCCGGAAGCATTGACGAAACACGGGCCCCCTCCTACCTTCAACGCGTCGTACTTCGTACGTCATATATGAGACGCGATACGCGAGATCCGAGAGGGCCGTATGACCTCTGTGCCCACGCCGATCCCGTCCCGCACGCAGTACGTGCTCGACGCGATCAAGCACCGCATCCTCACCGGGCAGTTGACGCCCGGCCAGGCCCTGGTCGAGACGGAACTGGCCGCGCAGTTCGGGGTGTCCAAGACCCCGGTGCGGGAGGCCCTGAAGACCCTCGCCGGGACCGGGCTCGTCGTGATGAGCCAGTACAAGGGCGTCACGGTGCGCATGGTGGACGCGGACATGGCGCGCGAGGTCTACGACGTCCGGCTGCTGCTGGAACCCGAGGCCCTGCGCCGGACCGTGCGCCGCGGGGCGTCCCTGGACGCCGCCCGCGACGCGCTGGCCCGCGCCGACTCCGCCGGCGACACCGCCGAACGCTCCCTGGCCAACCGCCGGTTCCACCGCGCCCTGTACCTGCCCTGCGGCAACCCGCTGCTCGGCCGGATGCTCGACGAGGTCCGCGACCAGGCCGCCCTCGTCGCGGCCGTGGCCTGGGCGACCGACCCCTCCTGGGAGCGGGAGGCGGCCGAGCACCGGGACATCCTGCGCCTCGCGCTCGAGGGAGACGCGGACGGCGCGGCGAGCGCCCTGCACGCCCACATCGCGTCGTTCGTCCGGCGGGCGATCTCCGAGCCCCGTCCCGAGGAAGGCCAGGAATGAGCAGCGTGACGTTCGAGACCCAGCGGGCGGCCCTGGCCGACGTGGTGGCCATCCCGGTGACCCCGTTCGCCGAGGACGGCTCCGTCGAGCGGGACACCCACCGGGCCCTGCTGCGCCGGCTGCTCGACGGCGGGATCACCACCATCGCCTCCAACGGGAACACCGGCGAGTTCTACGCCCTCACGCCCGAGGAGCGCCGCCTCGTCACCGAGCTGACCATGGACGAGGTCGGCGGGCGCGCCGTGGTCCTGGTCGGCGTCGGCCACGACCTGCCCACCGCCATCGACTCCGCCCGGCACGCCCGCGACCTCGGCGCCGCGATGGTGATGGTCCACCAGCCCGTGCACCCCTACGTCTCGTCCGCCGGCTGGGTCGACTACCACCGCGCGATCGCCGAGTCCGTGCCCGAACTGGGCGTGGTGCCCTACATCCGCGACGAGCGGCTGGCCGGCGCCCGCCTCGCCGAACTCGCCGACCAGTGCCCGAACGTCATGGGCGTCAAGTACGCCGTCCCGGACGCCGCGCGCTTCGCCGGCTTCGCCCGGGACGCGGGGCTCGACCGCTTCGTGTGGGTCGCCGGGCTCGCCGAGCCCTACGCCCCCTCCTACTTCTCGGCCGGCGCCTCCGGCTTCACCTCCGGACTGGTGAACGTCGCCCCGGCCGTCTCCCGCGACATGATCGAGGCGCTCCGGGCCGGCGACTTCCCGGGCGCCATGAAGGTCTGGGAGCAGATCCGCCGCTTCGAGGAACTGCGCGCCGCCCACGGCAACGCCAACAACGTCAGCGTCGTCAAGGAGGCGCTCGCCGCGCTCGGCCTGTGCCGCCGTGACGTCCGCCCGCCGAGCAGGCCGCTGCCCGCGGACGAGCGCGCCGAGGTCGCCGCCATCGCCGGCGGATGGTCGATATGAGCGCGCCCCGCAGGAACCCGGAGGAGCTGCGGAGCCACCAGTGGTACGGCACCGACGGCCTGCGCTCGTTCAGCCACCGCGCCCGCACCCGCCAGCTCGGCTACCTCCCCGAGGAACACCTCGGCAAACCGGTCGTCGCGATCCTCAACACCTGGTCCGACATCAATCCCTGCCACGTCCACCTGCGTGACCGCGCCCAGGCCGTCAAGCGCGGGGTGTGGCAGGCGGGCGGCTTCCCGCTGGAGTTCCCGGTCTCCACCCTCAGCGAGACCTTCCAGAAGCCCACCCCGATGCTCTACCGCAACATGCTCGCGATGGAGACGGAGGAGCTGCTGCGGTCCTACCCCGTCGACGGCGCGGTGCTGATGGGCGGCTGCGACAAGTCCACGCCCGCCCTGCTGATGGGCGCGGCCTCGGCTGACCTGCCGGCCGTGTTCGTCCCGGCCGGCCCGATGCTCCCCGGCCACTGGCGGGGGGAGGTCCTCGGCTCCGGCACCGACATGTGGAAGTACTGGGACGACAAGCGGGCCGGTCTGATCGGCGACTGCGAGCTGACCGAGCTGGAGAGCGGCCTGGCCCGCTCGCCAGGCCACTGCATGACGATGGGCACGGCCTCCACACTGACCGCCGCCGCCGAGGCGCTGGGGGTGACCGTACCGGGCGCGTCGAGCATCCCGGCGGTGGACTCCGGGCACGACCGGATGGCGGCCAGGGCGGGCATGACCGCCGTCGAACTGGTCCACCGGGACCGCAGGCCGAGCCGGATCCTCACCCGCGAGGCCTTCGAGGACGCCGTGACGACCGTCCTCGGCCTCGGCGGCTCCACCAACGCCGTGATCCACCTGATCGCCATGGCCGGCCGGGCCGGGATGCGGCTCACCCTGGACGACTTCGACCGCATCGCCCGCACCGTCCCCGTCCTCGCGAACGTCCGCCCCGGCGGACAGCGGTACCTGATGGAGGACTTCCACTTCGCGGGGGGCCTGCCCGGCTTCCTCTCCAGGATCCCCGACCTGCTCCACCTGGACCGGCCGACGGTGTCGCACGACACCCTGCGCGAGCAGATCTCCGGAGCCCGGGTGCACGACGACGACGTGATCCGGCCCCGGGACAACCCGGTCGCGCACGAGGGCGGGGTCGCGGTGCTGCGCGGCAACCTCTGCCCGGACGGCGCCGTCATCAAGCACATCGCCGCCGAGCCCCACCTGCTCCGGCACACCGGGCCCGCGGTCGTCTTCGACGACTACAGGACGATGCAGCGCACCATCGACGACCCGGCTCTGGAGATCACCCCGGACAGCGTGCTGGTGCTGCGCAACGCCGGTCCCAAGGGCGGCCCGGGCATGCCCGAGTACGGCATGCTCCCCATCCCGGACCGCCTGCTCAAGCAGGGCGTGCGGGACATGGTGCGGATCTCCGACGCCCGGATGAGCGGGACGAGTTACGGCGCCTGCGTGCTGCACGTGGCGCCGGAGTCGTACATCGGCGGACCGCTCGCGCTGGTGCGCACCGGTGACCTCATCACCCTGGACGTCGGGGCGCGCACCCTGCGACTCCACGTCGACGACGCGGAACTGGAGCGCCGGCGGGCCGGCTGGACACCGCCGCCCGCACGGTACGAGCGCGGCTACGGCGCCCTCTACAACGAGCAGATCACCCAGGCCGACACCGGCTGCGACTTCGAGTTCCTGGCCCGCCGGGGCACCGTGCCTGACCCCTACGCCGGCTGACCCCGCCCACCGCGGAAGTGCTTCCCCCATGCGTGGAGAGCAAAGCGCTTCCTGCGCCCCCTGAACCGCCCCACTGCGAACGGAGAACAGTCACGGCCCAAGCCGCAGCCGTGGCGGAACCGCCCGCGCCACCCCGCGGAGAACCGGCCGCAACCGACCGCCGGGCAGGCGGCGTCGGCGACCAGGGAGGCCCATCCCGGGGACTGGGAACCCTGGAAGGAGTGCTGACGGCACGTCCGGCTGGTCCGGCCGGGGCAGGCGGGGGCCTTTTCGTCCGGTGGCTTGATATCGATCGGGCAAAGGTCCTCGCGCTACCCCTGGTGACGCGCGTAGAAAACCTGTCATGCGTAAATCACTGCGGATCGCGGCGGCCACCGCCGCCTGTGCCCTCGCCGGCGGCGCCCTGTACGGCGCCGGTGCGGCCACCGCCGGTCAGTCGACGGCGAACTCCACCCACGAGCCCTACAACATCGGGCTCCTGGTGAAGGACATCGACACCTACTACGGCACCACCGCCGACAGCAACGGCGTCTACCAGGCGTCCCCGGTCAGCCCGTACGCCAAGGACCTGGCGCGCATCGACGCCGACGCCCGGAGCTACATCGACAAGGCGGCCCGCAAGGCCCACCACCACGGCGAGAGGCCGGCCGTCGTCTTCGACATCGACGACACCCTGCTGCTCAGCCTCGACTACGAGAAGCGCTACAACTACACGTACAACCCCACCACGTGGAACGACTACGTGAACCGGGCCGACCGCCCGGCCGTCTTCGGCAGCCCGGAGCTGGTGCGCTACGCCGAGTCCAAGGGCGTGGAGGTCTTCTACAACTCCGGTCTCAGCGAGGCGCAGCGCGCGGGCGCGGTGGAGAACCTGAAGAAGGTCGGCGCCGACGTCAACCTCGACGCCGGCCACATGTTCCTCAAGGACAAGGCCAACCCCCCGGCCTACCTGAGCGGCTGCGCCACGCCGGGCACCTGGAACTGCACGACCGTGCAGTACAAGTCCGGTACCCGCGAGCACATCGAGGACGACCTCGGGTACGACATCATCGCCAACTTCGGCGACCAGTACTCGGACCTGGACGGCGGCCACGCCGACCGCACCTACAAGCTGCCCAACCCGACGTACTTCGTGTCCTGACCCGTTCCGGACCGCCGTACGTCCAGCGGTAGTTCCCCCCCGGCCCCGGTCCCGGCAGCACGCTGCCGGGACCGGGGCCGGCCGGTGGACGGGCGGTTTCCGGCTACCTGTGACCGCCGCTTCCCGGGGCGTTGAATTCCGTTACCATCGGCTTTGCTTGCGGCACATGCACCGGGGGAGGCGACGTATGCGGATCCGCGTTCAAGGGGACGGCGACGAACAGGCCCTGACGGACCTGCGGAAGTGGCTCGCCGGTGACCCCGGGGCCGGCCGGCTCTCCGTCACCCCCGTCAGCACGCCGGGTCCGACGATGTCCGTGCTCGACGCCCTCGACATCGTCCTCGGCAATGTGACGGACATCGCCAACTTCGCCGTGGCGTACGCCAGTTGGCGGCTCGCCAAGGGGTCCGGCGGCACGGGCGGACGTACCCTGACCCACGGCGGCACGACCGTCGACATCGGCCACCTGAACCCCGAGGAACTCGCGGACCTGCTGCGCCGCCTGGAGAACACGGACACCGGCACGCACGGGTCATGACCGCACCGCGGCCGAGCGGCTCCCGCGCGGTGCTCTTCGGGGCCCACGCGTTCGACGGCTTCCCGGCGCTCGGCGGCGTCGAGCGGAACGTCCCCGCGCTGCTCGCCCTGCTGACCGCCCCCGACGTGGGCGGCCTGGCGGAGGACGACTGCCGGGTCCTGCCCGCGGACAGCCGGGCGGACGACGTCCTCGACGCCGTGGCCGACGCGGCCGGGGAGGCGGAGGACCTCCTGCTCGTCTACTACGCCGGGCACGGCCACCACACCGACGAGGGGCTGCTGCTCGCCACCAGGAAGGCGGACCTCGACCGGCCCCACCACTTCGTCGACTACGCGCGCGTGCGCGACTTCGTGGCCGGGTCCCGGGCCCGGCACAAGGTCGTGATCGTGGACTGCTGCTACGCCGGCGGCGCCCTCCACATGGGGGAGGAGGCGCCGCCGATCCCGGAGCGGGCGCTCGCCTTCGACGGCGGCTGCGTGCTGGCCTCGGCGGCGGCCACCGAACGCTCCCTGTGCCGCCCGGACGGCAGCGTGTTCACCATGGAGCTGGTCCGCCTGCTGCGCGACGGCCTCACCGGGCCGCTGCGCGGCGGCCGGCGCGGCGAGGAGCAGCGCCACCTCCTCGCGGCCGACCTGTTCGACGCGCTCAGGCAGGGGCTGAAGGGCCTGAAGGTGGACGGCTGGCCCGTCCCGCAGCCCCGGATGGCCACCCTCGACGGCGGCCACGACATCCCGCTCGCCCTCAACCGGGCCTTCAAGCAGGAGGCCGGCCCGTCCGGCGCCGCCCCGAAGCGGCAGCCGCAGCCCGCCCCGGATCCGCTGGCCGCCGTGGTCGGACAGCGGACCTTCGTCGACGGGCTCGGCGGTTTCCGCCGCAACCTCACCCCCGAGCAACTGCCGTTCGTCTCCCCGGGCAGCACCCATCCGGCCGCGCCCGAGACGCTGTTCCGGCGGCTCCGCGACACCGACGAGCGGGGTGTGCTGCTCGTCGGCACGGCCGGCACCGGCAAGACGCGCACCGGACTCGAGGTGGGCCGGATCGCCCTCGACGAGGGCTGGCGGGTGCTGCACGTCCGCCCCGGCCGGGAGTCGACCATCACCGGGCAGATCAGCAGCCTGGTACTGGCAGAGGACAGCCCGGTCCTCGTGGTGATCGACTACCTCAACGAGCACCTCGAGGACGACGACAACGACGCCCAGCTCGACCTGACCGCCCTGCGCCACCGGCTGCTGCCCGAGGCCCGCCGCAAGGACATCAAGGTCGCCTTCCTCGCCTCGGTGCGCCCGGGCTGGCTGCAGAAGGCGGCCCACATCCCGCTGCACGACCTGTTCGACAAGGTCGACCTGCGCCAGGACGAGGAGTTCCAGCGGGTCGTCGCCGAGCACGCCCTCGCCAGTCTGGCCCCCACGGCCATCGACAGCCTCGGCATGGACCGGATGCGGGCCATCTGCGGCCACCGCCCCATCATCGCCCTGCTCCTCGCCCGGGAGCTGGAACGCCGGGCGGCCGCCGGCCTGCTCGACTCCGGGAACGCCGGGCTGCGCGCCGGCGGCGACCTCGCGCGCTGGCTGCGCGACCGGCTCATGGAGGACGACCTCGCCGTCCGGCGCCTGCCCGACGAGCGCCGGCGCACCGCCTTCGACCAGGTCACCGCCTCCGACGACCTGGTGGCGGCGGCCGCGGCGGCCGCCGCCTGCCCCCAGGAGCACGCCGAGGTGATCGCGGCGGCGGCCGCCGCGCTGTCCGGCACCCCGAGCGGCAGCCTGCACGCCGAGGTCGTCGTCGATACCCTGATCGACCTCGGCTGGCTGGAACGCGACGGGGACGGCGACGTCCTGTCCACCGCCCACGACATCGTCTGCGACCAGCTCGTCGAGTCCGTGATACTGCCCGCCCACAGCCGCATCCCGCACCGCGCCCGCACCCGGACCCTCCTCGACGGCAGCCTCACCAGCCCCCGCACCATCGGCCGCTACGCCACCAACCTGGCCCGGCTCATGAACGACCTGGCGCTCGACCAGCGGGCGGAGGCGGTGTCCGCGGTCCTCGACACCTGGTTCGCCGACAACGCCACGGCCATCGGCGAGGTCATGCGCGCCGACGCCGACATCGGCGGCTACGCCCTCGGCGCGCTCTGCTCCGGACAGCCCTGGGCCCACTCCGTGGTCCGGAACTGGCAGCGGCTCGTCGGCCCCTGGCTGGAGGAGTTCGGGGACGGCGTCAACGCCCGGCACGTGCTCTACCGGGGCCTGTGGAACCTGCCCACCGACGGCGGCGCCCTGCTGCTCGTCCCGGCGGCGCTGCGCTGGCTGGAGTCCCACGGCCGGCGGCGCGAGGCCAGCTTCGTCCTCGGTCCCCTGCTCAGCCGCACGGACATCCCGGCCGAACAGCAGAAGCCCGCCCTGCGCGACGCGATCACCTGGCTGCGCCGCCACGGCGAGGTGCTGGAGGCGCACTTCGTGCTGCGCGCGCTGGTCGGCCGCGCCGACCTGACGCCCCAGCAGGTCCGGCAGGTCGTGGCCGAGGCGCTGCGGTGGTCGGAACGCGACACCACGCTGCGCCAGGTCGCCCAGATCCTCACCCCGCTCCTCGCCCGCACCGACCTCACGGGCGACGAGCTGCGGCGTGTCGTCCTGCTCGCCCTGGAATGGCTGCGGCACCACAGGAGCCTGTGGGAGCCGCACAACGTGCTGCGCTCCCTGCTGACCCGCAGGGACCTCACCGAGAACGAGGCCCGGCAGGCCGCCTCGTTCAGCTTCCGCTGGCTCAAGCAGCACGCCGCCGCCCCGCCCGCCACCTTCGTGCTGCGGCCGCTGCTCGCCCGGACCGAACTCGCCAGGAGCCAGGTGCGGCGGGCCGTGGACTTCGCCGCCCAGTGGCTGGAGGAGCACGCCGTACGGCCCGAGGCCGACTTCCTCGTCCGGCAGATGCTCGGACGTACCGACCTCACCGAGGACGAGAGCCGGCGGGCGGCCGGGTTCGCCGTGCGGTGGCTGGAGCAGCACGCCACCACGCCCGAGGCCGACTTCCTCATCCGGCAGATGCTCGCGCGCCCCGACCTCACCGCCGACGAGAGCCGGCGCGCGGCCGGCTTCGCCGTGCAGTGGCTCGCCCTGCACGCCGGCGCCCCCGAGGCCAGCTTCGCGCTGGGGGCGCTGCTCGCCCGCGCCGACCTCACCGACGAACAGGCCGAACAGGCCGTCACGGCGGCGATGACCTGGCTGGACCGCCATGCCGGCACCGACGCCGCCGGGTACGTCCTCAGCGGGGTGCTGGGCCGCGGCGACCTGCCGGAGTACGAGGCGGGCGGGGTCCACGCCCTGGCCTGCGCCTGGCTCGCCCCCCGCACCGGCTCCCCGGAGGCCAACTTCACCCTCAGCAAGCTGCTGTCCCGCTCCGACCTCGACGGGGAGCGGGCCCGGCAGGCCATCGGCTCGGCGGAGCGGTGGCTGAGCCGGCACGGCGACAGCGACGCGGCCGAGTACGTCCTGCGCGCGCTGCTCTCCCGCCCCGACCTCACCGCCGGGCAGACCGGCGACGCCGTCACCCGCGCGACCCACTGGATGCGGCGGTACGGCACCGCCCGGAACGCCGGGTACGTCCTCGGCCCGCTGCTCGGCCACGGCGGCCTCACCGCCGCCCAGGCCGGGGAGGCGGTCACCGCGGCGCTGAGCTGGCTCGCCCACCACGGCCACGTGCCCGAGGCGGAGCCCGTGCTGGCCTCCCTGCTCGGCCGCGGCGACCTGTCCCGCGGCGAACGCGAGCAGGCAGCCGCCTTCGCCACCCAGCGCGGACAGCAGAACGGCGCCACGTACCGTGAGGCGAAGACGCTCTCGCGCCGCCTGGCAGCCCGGCCCGGATTCGGTGCCGAACAGGGGCGCGAGGACCTCGCCTCGGCCCTGGCCTGGCTCGAGCGGCACCCTGACCTCCCCGAGGCGGCGCAGGTGTTCCGGGCGGTCTTCGTCCACCACGAGCTGACCGGGGACGAACTGCGCCGGACCGTCACCGCCGCGACGACCTGGCTGGAGCACCACGTCACCCGTACGGCCGCCTCCTACCTCCTGCAGCCGCTGCTGGAGCTGCGCGGACTCCCCGACGACGCCACCGGCCCGGTGGCCGCCCACGCCCTGGAGTGGCTGGCGCACCACCGGGAGAGCGCCCAGGCCAGCTACACCCTGGGAGCACTGATCGCCAGCAGGCGGATCACGGCGCGGACGCTGGACCGGGGGATCGCGCTGGCCGCGGACTGGCTCCAGCAGAACGTCACCTCGCCCGGCGCGAGCTTCGTGCTGGACAAGCTGCTGGCGCGCGGGGAGATCACGGGGGACCGGGCCCGGGCCGCGGTGGCCTTCACCGAGGTGTGGCTGGAGCGCCACGTGAGCATGCGCGCGGCCCGCTTCGTGCTCGAGCCGCTGCTCGCCCGCTCCGACCTCACCCCGGACGAGACCCGGCTCGCCGTGACCCACGCGACGCGCTGGCTGCGGGAGTTCGGCTCCCTGCACGAGGCACGCCACGTGCTGGTGGCGGTGAACGCGCACGCCGGGCTCGGTCCGGCGGAGATCGGCCACGCCTTCGACGCCACCGTCACCTGGCTGGAACGCCACGACGGCCCGGCCAACGCGCAGACCGTGCTGGCACCGCTGTTCGCGCGCGCCGACCTCGGCCCCGAACAGCTCCGCCAATTCGCCGGCTTCACCCTCGGGAGGCTGTCGGACTACGCGGCCCCGGACTCCTGGCGGGTACTGGGACTGCTCGTGGAGCGCACCGACCTGCCGCCCGACCAGGCCCGCGAGGTCGTCTCCCGGGTGGTCTCCGGGCTCCAGCCGGACCCCGCCGCCTACGACGCCAGCTTCCTGCTGGCCCCCTTCCTCGGCCGGCCCGACCTGACGGCGGCCCGGCGCGCGACGGCGGTCTCCTGGGCGCTGTCCTGGCTGGAGCAGTACATGCCCGTGTGGCGGTCCCGGTTCGTCCTGGCGGCCCTGCTGTCCCTGACCGGCCTGCCCCCGGCCGAGGTCCGCCGGGTCGTCGCCTGGACCCTGGGCTGGCTGGACCAGCACGCCGACGGCACCGCCGACGGCTTCGTCACCGCCGGTGCCGAGGCGGTCCTCGGGCCGCTGCTCGCGCGTCCCGACCTCGACGCGGACGAGACCCGGCGGGCCCGGACGCACCTCCCGGCGCAGGCCCCGCCGAAGGTTCCCGGCGGGGTCTGACGTCGGCGCCGGGGACGGCCCGGTGCCCATGGCGGGCCGAACCCCGATTCCGTAACACGAGGAAAACCTGAAACGGATCCGACAGGGGAACAATCCAGCCAGCATCCACGCACCCTTGATCAGCCGACGAGGAGTACGACCATGTCCGACACGCAGAAGGCGGACCAGCGGGCAGGCGCCGCACCGCCCGTGGGCAACGGCGTCGACCGCTTCTTCAGAATCTCCGAACGGGGCTCCACTCTCGGCCGGGAGATACGCGGCGGCTTCGCCACGTTCTTCACCATGGCCTACATCCTCGTCCTGAATCCCATCATCCTGGGCAGCGCCAGGGACAAGTTCGGCCACACCCTCGACACCGGCCAACTCGTCACCGCCACCGCGCTGGTGGCCTGTGTGATGACGATCGTGATGGGCGTCGGGGGCAACCTCCCGCTCGCCATCGCCGCGGGCCTCGGCCTCAACGCGGTCGTCGCCTTCCAGCTGGCCCCGCTGATGAGCTGGGCGGACGCGATGGGCCTGGTCGTCCTCGAAGGCGCCGTCATCTGCCTGCTGGTGCTCACCGGCCTGCGCGAGGCGATCATGAACGCGATCCCGCAGCAGCTCAAGCAGGCCATCGGCGTCGGCATCGGCCTGTTCATCGCCTTCATCGGCTTCGTGGACGCCGGGTTCGTCAGCCGCATCCCCGACGCCGCGCACAGCACCGTGCCGGTCCAGCTCGGCGCGGTCGGGCGGCTGACCGGCTGGCCCGTGCTGGTCTTCTGCCTCGGCGTGCTGCTGACCATCGCGCTGCTCGCCCGGCGGGTGAAGGGCGCGATCCTCATCAGCATCGTCACGATGACGGTGGTCGCGATCGTCATCGACGCGCTCGCCGGTGTCAAGAGCTGGGGCCTGACCACGCCGAAGGTCCCGGACGAGGTCGTCGCCGCCCCGGACTTCGGTCTCGTCGGTCACTTCAGCCTGTTCGGCGGCTTCGCCGAGGCGGGCGTGCTGACCGCCGTGCTGCTGGTCTTCACCCTCATCCTGTCCGACTTCTTCGACGCCATGGGCACCATCGTCGGCATCAGCGCCGAGGCCGGACTGCTCGACGAGGAGGGCCAGGTGCCCGGCATCGGCCGGGTGCTGTTCATCGACGGTGCCGCCGCCGTCGCCGGCGGGGTCGGCTCCGCCTCCTCCAACACCGCCTACATCGAGTCCGCGGCCGGCGTCGGGGAGGGCGCCCGCACCGGCTTCGCCAACCTCGTCACCGGTGGCCTGTTCGGGCTGGCGCTCTTCCTCACCCCGCTGCTGACCATCGTCCCGCTGCAGGCCGCGGCGCCCGCGCTGATCGCGGTGGGCTTCCTGATGATGACCCACGTCAAGCACATCGACTGGGACCGCTACGAGATCGCCATCCCGGCGTTCCTCACCATCGCCGCGATGCCGTTCACCTACTCCATCACCGACGGCATCGGCGCGGGCTTCCTGTCCTACGTGCTCATCAAGACCGTCCTGGGCAAGGCCCGCGAGGTCAACTGGCTGCTGTGGGGCGTCTCGGCGCTGTTCCTGGTGTACTTCGCCATCGACCCGGTGGAACAGGCCCTCGGCGTCAAGTGAGGCACGGTGAGGGGGCGGCCCCGCCGGACCGCCCCCTGCGCCCGCCTAGTCGAGCGCCGCCTGCATCATCGCCCTGGCCACCGGCGCCGCGAGCCCGTTGCCGCTGACCTCCGAGCGGGCCGCGTCCGACTGCTCGACCATCACCGCGACGGCGACCTCCTTGCCGGTGCTGTCGGACTTGCCGTACGAGGTGAACCAGGCGTACGGCGTCTTGCTGTTGTTCTCGCCGTGCTGGGCGGTGCCCGTCTTGCCGCCCACCGTCGCCCCGTCGATCCGCGCGTTCGTGCCCGTACCGTCCCGGACCACCGTCTCCATCGCCGAGCGCAGCTGCGCCGCGGTGTCCGAACCGACGATCTCCTCGCTGTCCGCTTCGTCGTCGTAGTCCCGCAGCACGTCGCCGTTGCCGTCGGTGATCCGCGACACCATGTGCGGGGAGACCAGCTTGCCGCCGTTCGCCATCACCGCGGACACCATGGCCATCTGCAGCGGGGTGGCGGTGACGTCGAACTGGCCGATGCCGGACAGGGCGGTCTGCGCCTTGTCCATGCCGGAGGGGTAGACGCTGGAGTACGCCCGCACCGGGACGTCCTGCTCCTCGTCGTTGAAGCCGAACTTCTCCGCCATGGCCCGCACCTTGTCCTGGCCGAGGTCGACGGCCATCTTGCCGAAGACGTTGTTGCAGGAGTACCGGAGCGCGACCCGGATCGAGGCGTTCTCGCAGGGGGCCGACTTGTTCTCGTTGGCCAGGACCCGGTCGGTGCCCTGCAGGGTGTACGGATCCGGGCTGTCGGTCGGCTCGTCCACGTTGCCGTAGAGCCCGTTCTCCAGCGCGGCGGCCGCCACGACCAGTTTGAACGTCGAGCCCGGCGGCAGCGGCTGGCGCAGCGCGCGGTTGGTGAGCGGCTTGTCCTTGTCCGTGGTGAGCGACTTCCAGGCCACCCCGGCGGTGTTCGCGTCGGTGAGCCGTGTGGGGTCGTACGACGGCGTCGAGACCACGGCCAGGATCTTCCCGGTCTTCGGGTCGAGGGCCACCGCGGCGCCCTTGTTGCGGCCGAGCGCCCGGTACGCCGCCTTCTGCACGGCCGGGTCGATCGTGGTCAGCACGTCGCCGGGGTCGGCGCGCTTGCCGGTCACCGTGTCCAGCACGGTCTTCAGCCTGCTGTCCGTGCCGTTCAGCAGGTCCTGGTAAATGCCCTCCAACTGGGTCGGGGCGTACGCCTGCGACGCGTAGCCGGTCACCGCCGCGTACAGCTCTCCGTCCTTGTAGGTCCGCTTGTACGCGAGGTCGCCGCCCTTCGTGCGCGCCGAGCCGGTGACGGGGCTGCCCGCCACGATGATGTTGCCCAGCGGCTGCGCGTACGTCTGGATGGCGTTGCGCCGGTTCGCCTGGTCGTCCGCGAGGGCCGTGCCGTCGTAGTACTGCACCCAGGTCGCCCTGACCAGCAGGGCGAGCACGAGCAGCAGTGTGAAGACGGACGCCCGCCTGATCGTCTTGTTCATCCCGCCCGTGATGACGACCAGGGCGGGGCAATCGTTCCCGTACGCCCGTTTTTCTCATCCCCCGTTCAGAAAGCCGGCCTCGTACGCGGCGATCACCGCCTGGGTCCGGTCCCGGGTGCCGGTCTTCGCCGGCACCGCCGCGACGTGCGACTTCACGGTGGCCGGCCCGACGCCGAGCCGCCGGGCGAGCTCGGCGTCGGTGAGCCCGGCGGCCAGGAGGCGCAGCGTCTCGCTCTCGCGTCCCGTGAGCCTGCTCACGATCCGGGGCGCCCCGCCGGAAGAGGATCACCAGCCGACGAGGACGTAGGGCATGGCGAGCGCGCCGCCCAGCACCAGATGGATCCAGCGCCGTCGCGCCCGCCCGCCGAACAGGAACGCCGGCGCCCTCCCCAGCGGGGAGGCGGCGGGGGAGGGCGAGGTCGGCATGGCCCAGCTCTCCCGTACCGCACCGGTGTCGCGCCTCCTGCGTGACGACGATCCCGCGCCGCCGGACGGGGACCGCGCCGCCCGCGCCGGACTACAGCCGCCGCGTCGCCAGCGTCAGCCGGTCCCGCGCGTCGAACAGCGCGTCCTTGATCATCTGCTCGTGGGCGGGGGTCAGCCGGGCCACCGGCACCGAGCAGCTGATGGCGTCCCGGGCGGGTGTGCGGTACGGGATGGCCACGCCGAAGCAGCGCAGCCCCAGTGTGTTCTCCTCGCGGTCGACGGCGAAGCCCTGCTCGCGGACCTGGTGCAGTTCCTCGATCAGCTTCTCGCGGTCGGTGATGGTGTGCTCGGTGAGCGCGGGCAGGGTCTCCGGAAGCAGCTTGCGCACCTGCTCGTCGGTGTGGGTGGCGAGCAGCGCCTTGCCGAGGGAGGTGGAGTGGGCGGGCAGCCGCCGGCCGACCCGGGTGAACGGGCGCAGGTAGTGCTGCGACTGCCGGGTGGCCAGGTACACCACGTTCGTGCCGTCGAGCCGGGCCAGGTGGATGGTCTCCGTGGTGTCGTCGGAGAGGCGGTCCAGGGTCGGCCGGGCGGCCGCCACCGCCTCGTCACCGTCGATGTAGGACGTACCGACCAGCAGTGCCCGCACGCCGATGCCGTACCGCGTCCCCGTGGCGTCCGTCTCCACCCAGCCCAGCTCCACGAGCGTGCGCAGCAGCATGTACAGGCTGGACTTGGGGTAGCCCACGGCCTCCTGCACGGCCGCGAGGGAGTGCATGCCGGGCCTGCCGGCGAAGTACTCGAGCAATTCCACGGTCCGCACCGCGGACTTGACCTGCGCCCCGCCCGTCTCGCCTGCCGACATCGCCCTTGACCCCTTCGTTCGACGAGAAATAGTCTCCGAGCAGCATATTCATCATCAGAGACAGCGTTCAGTATATCGAACGCGGCTGATGGTTACCCAGCGAATGCGGCCTTATCTGGAGGGACCCGCGGTGGCAGCAGCACCAGTCTGGAGTGTCGACCCGCGCACCGGGAAGCAGCGTGAGCAGGTTGCGACGGAGGCCACGGCCCAGGAGGTGGACGCGGCCGTCCGGGCGGCGCGCGCCGCGCGCGGTGCCCTCGCCGACCGCGCCGTGCGCTCGGCCTTCCTCCGCTCGGCCGCCGCCGGCCTGGACGCGGCCGCGGACGGCCTGATCGGGACCGCGGACGCCGAGACCGCCCTCGGGCCGGTCCGCCTCACCGGGGAACTCGCCCGCACGGTGTACCAGTTGCGGGCCTTCGCCGGCATCGTCGACGAGGGCGCCTTCCTCGACGTGATCATCGACCACCCCGACGACACCGCCACCCCGCCGGTCCCCGACCTGCGCCGGTACAAGGTGCCGCTGGGCGTCGTGGCCGTCTACTCCGCCTCCAACTTCCCCTTCGCCTTCTCCGTGGCCGGCGGCGACACCGCGAGCGCACTGGCCGCCGGCTGCCCGGTGGTCGTGAAGGCCCACCCCGACCACCCGGCGCTGTCCGAGCTGGTCGCCGGGGTGCTGCGCCGGGCCGCCGCCGAACACGGCATCCCCGAAGGGGTCGTCGGCCTCGTGCACGGCTTCGAGGCGGGGGTCGAGCTGATCGGGCACCCGCTGGTCGCCGCCGCCGGATTCACCGGTTCGGTGCGCGGCGGGCGCGCCCTGTTCGACGCGGCGGCCGCGCGTCCGGTGCCGATCCCCTTCCACGGTGAACTGGGCTCGCTGAACCCGGTCCTGGTCACCGAGGAGGCGGCGGCCGAGCGGGCCGAGGCGATCGGTTCCGGGCTCGCCGGGTCCATGACCCTCGGCGTCGGCCAGTTCTGCGTCAAGCCGGGCCTGGTGCTGGTGCCGTCCGGCGACGCCGGCGACCGGCTGCTGAAGTCCCTGGCGGACGCCGTCGGCGGCACCGCCGCCGGGGTACTGCTCGACCACCGGATGCGGGACGACTTCATCGCGGGTGTGGCCGAGCGCGCCCAGCTGCCGGGAGTGGAGGCGCCGGTCACGCCGGGCGCGGGCGGCGAGCACACGGTGAGCCCGGGCTTCCTGACGGTCCCGGCGAGCGGCCTGACCGCCGAAGGGGCGTACGACCTGCTGCTGGAGGAGTGCTTCGGACCGGTGACCGTGGTGGTCCGCTACGCCGACGACGGCGAGGCCACGGCCGTGCTGTCGCGGCTGCCGGGCAACCTCACGGCCACGGTCCACCTGTCGGCCGGCGAGGCCGCCGGCGAGGGGCGGGGCACGGAGATCCTGGCCGAGCTGACTCCGCTGGCCGGGCGCGTGCTGGTCGACGCGTGGCCGACCGGGGTGGCGGTGGCGCCGGCCCAGCACCACGGCGGCCCGTACCCCGCGACCACCTCCACCTCCACCTCGGTGGGCGGCACCGCCGTCGAGCGGTGGCTGCGGCCGGTCGCCTACCAGAACGCGCCCGAGGCCCTGCTGCCCCGGGAACTGCGCGACGACAACCCGCTCGGACTGCCCCGCCGGTTCAACGGCCTGCTGGAACGCTGATCCGATCGGCCGGACTGCCGACGAGGAACCTGGGACACTCGCGCGATGGACGTAGAACTCCCCGAACTGCCCTTCTCCCTGCGGACCTACGGGCCCGACGGCAACTGGTCCTACGAGGGCGGTGTGCTCACCGGCTGGGCCGGACCCCGGCAGGACCGCTTCGTACCGCCCACCGGTGAGGCCCTCGATCCCGCCACCGACGCGCCCCGGCTGCTCGGGGCGCCCGAGGGGGACTTCCAGCTCATAGCCAGGGTCACCGTGGGGTTCGGCGCCTCCTTCGACGCCGGGGTCCTGTACGTCCACGTCGGCGACCGCGCCTGGGCCAAGCTCTGCCTGGAGTACTCCCCGGACGTGCCCACCGTCTGCACGGTGGTCACCCGGGGTCACTCCGACGACGCCAACTCCTTCACCGTCGAGGGAAGCTCGGTGTGGCTGCGGATCAGCCGGACCGGCCGCGCCTTCGCCTTCCACGCCTCCCGGGACGGCCGGCACTGGACCTTCGTCCGGCTCTTCACCCTGGGCGAGGAGAAGGAGTCCGGCGCGGCCCTGGTCGGCTTCATGACCCAGTCGCCGCTGGGGGAGGGCTGCGTGGTGACCTACGACCACCTCGAGTTCCGGGCCGGCTGGCCCGACGACCTGCGCGACGGCGGCTGAGCCCGGCGGCCGGGGCGCGCCCGGGAACCGGAACCGCGCCCCGGCACGTCTACCCCCGCATGATCGATGCGCACCGGACCCCCCGGTCCCTGATGATCAGGACCGCCCTGCCCGCGGAGGCCGAGGCCGCCGCCGAGGTGATGGTGCGGGCCCGGTCCACGTACTACCCGGACGGCCTTCCGGACCCGGAGACGGACTGGACCGAACGGTGGCGGCAGGCCATCGAACGGCCCGACGGCCACGTGCTGTGCGCGGTGCGCGACGGCCGCCTGGTGGGTCTGGCCTCCTTCCGCGCCCCGGAGGGCTCGCCCGCCCGGGCGGTCAAGCTGTTCCAGTTCCACGTCGACCCCGCTCACTGGCGCGGGGGCATCGGCACCGCCCTGCACGCCGCCTGCGTGGAGCAGTGGCAGGCCGACGGCACCCGGACGGCCGCGCTCGAGGTGCACGTCCACAACCTCCGAGCCCAGGCCTTCTACGCCCGCCAGGGCTGGGTCCCGGACCCGGAGCACCCGGACGACGGCCACCTCCACCTCAACCTGGTGTTCACGGTCCCCGGGGAATGAAACCCGCTGCTTGAACGTTCACGTACGCGCCGCGGAGACCGCCTCCGCCGCCGTACGAGTGGGAGAAGAGCCGAGAGCATGCGCGTCGAAATCTGGAGCGACATCGCCTGTCCCTGGTGCTACGTCGGAAAGGCCCGCTTCGAGAAGGCGCTCGCGGCCTTCCCGCACCGTGACGACGTCGAGGTGGTGCACCGCTCCTTCGAACTGGACCCCGGCCGCGCCAAGGGCGACGTCCAGCCGGTGCTCACCATGCTGACCCGGAAGTACGGCATGAGCGAGGCGCAGGCCCGGGCCGGTGAGGACAACCTGGGCGCCCAGGCCGCCGCCGAGGGCCTGGACTACCGCACCCGGGACCGCGACCACGGCAGCACCTTCGACATGCACCGCCTGCTGCACTTCGCCAAGGAACGGGGCAGGCAGGACGAGCTGCTGCAGATCCTCTACCGGGCCAACTTCGCCGAGGAGCGGTCCGTGTACACCGAGGGCGACGAGCGGCTGGTGGAACTGGCCGTCGAGGCCGGACTGGACGCCGACGCGGCCCGGGCGGTCCTCGCCGACCCCACGGCCCACGCCGACGAGGTCCGCGCCGACGAGCGGGAGGCCGCCGAGCTCGGCGCCACCGGCGTGCCCTTCTTCGTCCTCGACCGCACGTACGGCGTCTCCGGCGCCCAGCCCGCCGAGGTCTTCACCCAGGCGCTGACCCAGGCCTGGGGCGGGCGCTCCCCGCTGCAGCCGGTCGGCGCGAGCGGCGCCGAGGCCTGCGGCCCGGACGGGTGCGCGGTGCCCCAGCACTGAGAAACCGCAGGTGGGGGCGGACGTATAAGGGCCGCTGAGAGGATCCACGCAGAAACAGGCAATGGACTGCGACCTCCCCGGGCCGCAGAGTGGACCCATGGAGACCACGGAGACGTTCGAGAGCCTCGTCCGCGCCGAGTTCGCCCCCAGGACCACCTACCTCAACACGGCCGGCAACGGCCTGCTGCCCGCCCGTACCGTCACCGCCCTGCACGAGGCGGCGCTGCTGCGGGCGGAGGGCCGGCCGCTGCTGCCGCTGTACGAGGACGTCGAGGCCTGCCGGGCCGCCTACGCCCGGCTGGCCGGTGTCCCGGCCGCCCGGGTCGCGGCCGGTGTCTCGGTCGCCGCGCACACCGGTGTGATCGCCGCATCGCTCCCCGCCGGCGCCGAAGTGCTCACCGTCGAGGACGACTTCACCTCCGTGGTGAACCCCTTCCACGTCCGCGGCGACCTCAAGGTCCGCGCGGTGCCGCTGGAGCGGATCGCCGAGTCCGTCCGTCCGGGCACCGCGCTCGTCGCGCTCAGCGCCGTCCAGTCCGCCGACGGACGGCTCGCCGACCTGGCCGCCGTGCGCGAGGCCGCCCGCCAGCACGGCGCGCGCACCTACGTCGACCACTCCCAGTCCGCCGGCTGGCTCCCGATGGACGCCGCCGCCTTCGACTTCAGCGCCGCGGTCTCCTTCAAGTGGCTGCTCGGCCCGCACGGCGCGGCGTTCCTGGTGGTCCCGGAGGACTTCGGCGGACTGAGCCCGGTGCTGGCGGGCTGGGTCGCGGGGGAGCGGCCGTGGGACAGCTGCTACGGCCCGGTCGAGGAACTCGCGCACTCCGCACGGCAGTTCGACCTCAGTCATGCCCTGTTCACCTACGCCGGGCTGCGCCGCTCGCTGGAGCTGATCGAGGAGATCGGGCTGCCCGCCCTGCACGCGCACGCCGTGGGGCTCGCCGACCGGTTCCGGGCCGGTCTCGCCGGCCTGGGCCACGAGCCGGTGCCCGCGCCCGGCTCGGCCATCGTCTCGGTGCCGGGACTCGGTGACCGCCAGCCCGGGCTGGGCGAGGCGGGCGTCGTGCTGTCCGACCGCGCGGGCAATCTGCGCGCCGCCTTCCACCTCTACAACACGCGGGCGGACGTGGACCGCCTGCTGGACGCGCTGGCCCGCTGACGGCACGACCGGGCCGGGGCCTCCCGTCCCACACGAGGAGGCCCCGGCCCGGTGGTCGGGGGGGTGACGCCGGCTCTACCTCACCGGAGTGAAGTCCCGGGCCCCGATGAAGTCCGGCCTGCGCACCGGTGCCGCGAACGGCTCCACGGCCTCGTTCTCCACGCTGTTGAAGACGATGAAGACGTTGCTGCGCGGGAACGGCGTGATGTTGTCGCCGGAGCCGTGCATGCAGTTGCAGTCGAACCAGGTCGCCGAGCCGGCCTTGCCGGTGAACAGCCGGATGCCGTGCTCGCCGGCCAGCTTCGTCAGCGCCTCGTCGGACGGGGTGCCCGCGTCCTGCATCTGCAGCGACTTCTTGTAGTTGTCCTCGGGCGTGGCCCCCGCGCAGCCCAGGAAGGTGCGGTGCGAGCCCGGCATGATCATGAGCCCGCCGTTGGTGTCGTGGTTCTCGGTCAGCGCGATCGAGACGGACACCGTGCGCATGTTCGGCAGGCCGTCCTCGGCGTGCCAGGTCTCGAAGTCCGAGTGCCAGTAGAAGCCGCTCGCGCCGAAGCCCGGCTTGACGTTGATCCGCGACTGGTGGACGTACACGTCCGAACCGAGGATCTGCCGGGCCCGGCCGACCACCCGCTCGTCGCGCACCAGCCTTGCGAACACCTCGCTGATCCGGTGCACTTCGAAGACCGAGCGGATCTCCTTCGACTTCGGCTCGACGATCGAGCGCTCGTCGGCCCGGATCGCCGGGTCCGCGACCAGCCGGTCCAGCTCGGCCCGGTAGACCTCGACCTCGTCCGGGGTGATCAGCTGGTCGACGGCGAGGAAGCCGTCGCGCTCGTACGCCTGCAGGTCGGCCGTCGGGATCGGGCCGGGCGTGTCGGGGGAGCCCCAGACCACCGGGTCCTGACGGGGCACGGCCACCTCACTGGTGCCGCGGCTGGGGTACAGGTCGGTGACAGCGGTCATGGGTGTCACACCTCCTCGGGCTCGGTGAGCAGCGGGTAGACGCCGTTCTCGTCGTGGTCCTCCCGTCCGGTCACGGGCGGGTTGAACACGCATATGCAGTGGAAGTCCTCCTTGACGCGCAGCGTGTGCCGCTCGTGCCCGTTCAGGAGGTACATGGTGCCGGGCGTGACGGTGTACGTCTCGCCGGTCTCGCGGTCGGTGAGCTCGGCCTCGCCCTTGGTGCAGACGACGGCCTCGATGTGGTTGGCGTACCACATGTGCGTCTCGGTGCCGGCGTACAGGATGGTCTCGTGCACGGAGAAGCCGACCCGCTCCTTGGCGAGGACGATCCGCTTGCTCTCCCACGTGCCGGACGCGGACTTGACGTGCCGGTCGGTGCCTTCGATGTCCTTGAACGATCGGACGATCACGGTGCTGCACTTCCTCCTGGTCGTACGGTGTGCTGTGCGTGCGGCCGGTGGGCCGTACGGAGCGGGTCAGACGGTCTCGCGGACCGAGCGGGCGAGGATGCTGAGTCCCTCGTCCAGTTCCTCGGGGGTGATGGTCAGCGCGGGCAGCAGTTTGACGACCTCGCCCTCCGGCCCCGACGTCTCGATGAGCAGTCCCAGTTCGAAGGCGCGCCGGGCGATCCGCGAGGCGCGGTCCTTGTCGCGGAACTCCAGGCCCCACACGAGGCCGCGGCCGCGGTACTCCTTCACGTCGGCGAGGTTCTCCTCGGTGATGGAGATCAGCGCCTGCTCGACCTGCTCGCCCCGGGTGCGGGTCTGCTTCTCCATGGCGGAGCCGTCGGTCCAGTACGTCTCGAGGGCCGCGGTGGCGGTGACGAACGCGGGGTTGTTGCCGCGGAAGGTGCCGTTGTGCTCGCCCGGCTCCCAGACGTCCAGCTCGGGCTTGAACAGGCACAGCGACATCGGCAGGCCGTAGCCGCTGATCGACTTCGACACCGTGACGATGTCGGGCGTGACCCCCGCCTCCTCGAAGGAGAAGAAGGCGCCCGTGCGGCCGCAGCCCATCTGGATGTCGTCGACGATGAGCAGCATGTCCTGGCGCTCGCACAGCTCGGCCAGCGCGCGCAGCCACTCCGGGCGCGCGACGTTGATGCCGCCCTCGCCCTGCACGGTCTCCACGATCACGGCGGCCGGCTTGTTGAGGCCGGACCCCTGGTCCTCGAGCAGCCGCTCGAACCACAGGAAGTCGGGGACCTGACCGTCGAAGTAGTTGTCGAACGGCATGGGGGTGCCGTGCACCAGCGGGATGCCCGCGCCGGCCCGCTTGAAGGCGTTGCCGGTGACCGCGAGGGAGCCCAGCGACATGCCGTGGAAGGCGTTCGTGAACGACACGATCGCCTCCCGCCCCTTCACCTTGCGGGCGAGCTTCAGCGCGGACTCGACGGCGTTGGTGCCCGTCGGGCCCGGGAACATGACCTTGTACGGCAGGTCGCGCGGGCGCAGCACCAGGCTCTCGAAGGTCTGCAGGAAGCCTCGTTTGGCCGTCGTCGACATGTCCAGGCCGTGCGTGACGCCGTCCCGCGACAGGTAGTCGATGAGCGCCCGTTTGAGCACCGGGTTGTTGTGCCCGTAGTTGAGTGAGCCGGCCCCGGCGAAGAAGTCGAGGTACGCGTGGCCGTCCTCGTCGTACATACGGCTGCCCTGCGCACGGTCGAACACGGTGGGCCAGCCGCGGCAGTAGCTGCGAACCTCGGACTCGAGGGTCTCGAAGACGCTCAGGTCGGGCTGGGTGATCGTCACGGTGAATCGCTCCTCAGTGCGCGGTGGTGGGGGTGAGGGGGCCGATGCGGTACAGGACTTCGGGGTCGTGCGGGCCGTCCGGGAAGTGGCCGGCCTGGAACAGCACCTCGCGGGTCAGGTCCGCGCCGTGCCGGGCGGCGAACGAGGTGAACAGCCGCTCGGAGGCGGTGTTCCCCGGGGTGATGGTGGTCTCGATGCCGGTGATCCCCTGCTCCTCGGCGAGCCGGGCGGTCAGCCCGTCGAGCAGCGCGGCGGCGATGCCGTGGCCCCGGTAGGCGGAGTCCACGGCCACCTGCCAGACGAGCAGGGTGCGGGGGTCGTCGGGCCGCACGTACCCGGTGACGAAACCGACGGGCTCGCCGTCCGCGTCGCGGGCCACCGCCGAGGTGGCCGCGAAGTCCCGGCACCACAGCAGATAGCTGTACGAGGAGTTCAGGTCGAGGGTTTTCGATTCTTTGGCGAGCCGCCAGAGCGAGGCTCCGTCGGTCACCGCCGGTCGGTCGATCAGCAGGTCTGCTGGTGCGGCAGTCATGCGGAGAGAATTTAGCGAGACAATTTGCAGAATGCACGGGCGAGGTCGAGCCGGCTCGTACTCGCAGCGGTCAAATGTCGCATTTGACCCGCATCAAATCGGGACAAAGGGGTCTGCTTGTGGATTGTGTCACATGCATGAAACCTGCCGGAAAAAGAGGCCGTTTAGCTTCGCAAAAAGCGGGCAGAAGAATACGGGAAGCTCTAGGCGGATGAATTCGCGGAAATTGTGAAAGTGATTTGAATTCTCACTCGGGCAATGAAAACGGCCCGCACGGTGCGTGCGGGCCGTCGTTTCGCGGACTTCCGTGGTCACCGCCAGGCTTCGTCGGCCGCCCGGCGGGCCGCCGCCACGTCCACCGTCAGGCCGCGCTCGGCGAGCGCTCCCCCCAGGGCCGCCAGGCAGGCGTGCACGACGTCGGCCGTGGCGTCCGGCCCGTAGTGGTTCACCCGGATCATCTCCTTGGCCAGGGCGCCGCCGCCGGCGGCCAGCGGCAGCCCCGCGTCGCTCGCCAGCGCGTGCGCCACCAGCTCCGACGCCACCGTCCCGGAGGGCACCCGCAGCGTGGTGGCCACCGGCGCCGCGTCCTTCGCCTCGTACACATACGGCTCCAGGCCGCCGCCCAGGGCCGCGGCCCCGGCCCGGGTGGCCCGCGCGGCCGCGGCGTGCCGCGCCATCACCGCGTCCGGGCCCGCCGACTCGATCCGCTCCAGGCACGCCTCCAGCGCCAGCATCTCCAGCTGGGCGGGAGCGTGCAGCAGGGCCTTGCGCCCGCCGTCGATCCAGCGGTCCTTCCAGTCCAGCAGCGAGAGGTACGAGCGGCGCGGGGCGTTCGGGTTGGCCGCCATGCGCGCCCACGCCCGCTCGCTCACCGAGATCGCCGACACCCCGGCCGGCCCGCCCATCGCCTTCTGGGCCCCGATCACGCACAGGTCCACGCCCCACGCGTCCGGCAGTACCGGCTCCGCGCCCACCGAGGCGACCGCGTCCAGATAGAAGAGCGCGCCGTGCTCGCGCACCACCTCGCCGATCTCCGCGACCGGGTTGGTGTTGCCCGTCGCCGCCTCCGCGTGGACCAGCGACACGAAGTCGATCTCCGGGTGCCCGGCGAACGCCTCCCGGATCCGCTCGGCCGTCACCGCCGCGTGGAAGGGCACCTCGACGTCGTGCACGGTGGCCCCGCAGTCCCGCAGCCAGTTCCCGAAGGTCTGCCCGTACGGGCCCGTGATCACGTTCAGCGCCGTAGTGCCGGGGCCGGCCGCCGCGCGGATCGCGCCCTCCAGCGGCAGCAGCGCCTCGCCCTGGGTGATCAGCACGTCCTGCCGGGTCTCCAGTAGCCGGGCCACCCGGTCCTCGATGGCGGCGAACCGTTCGGCGCTCAGCGGGGGCAGATCGAGGAGGGGGTGGGTCACGGCGCTGCTCTCTTCGCTCACGAGGGTCCAAAAGGCCGGCCGGAGGCCGACGGGATCGAGGGTAGCGCCCGCCCTCCGCCGCCCTCACGACCGGCGAGTTCTCAGGCTGGACAGCCCCTCGGCCATGGGTTTGATTTGAGAGACCCAAACATCTCCTTATAATCGGAACCCACGATTCCCCCCACTGGAGATCCCCCATGAATACGCTCCTCCGGCGCCGGACCCGTCTTCTGGCCGCCACCACCGCCGCGGCCGGCCTCGTGCTCGTGGCCGGCTGCTCCTCGGGCGACGGGGGGAGCGGCGCCACGGTCAAGGGGGTCCACCTCGTCAAGGCCGGGCAGCTCACCACCTGCACCCACCTGCCCTACCCGCCGTTCCAGTCGGAGGTGAACGGCAAGGTGCAGGGCTTCGACGTCTCCCTCGTCGACCTCGTCGCCAAGAACCTCGGCGTCAAGCAGCAGGTCCTGGACACGCCGTTCGAGAACTTCAAGACCGGCGCCTTCCTCAACTCCGGGCAGTGCGACCTGGCCGCGGCCGGTATGACCATCACCGCCGAGCGCAAGAAGAACGTCGACTTCTCCGACCCGTACTTCGAGGCCACCCAGGCGGTCCTCGTCGACCGGAACAGCGGGATCAACTCCCTCGAGGACGTCAAGGCCAAGGGCAGGAAGCTCGGCGCCCAGGCGCAGACGACCGGCGAGGACTACGTCAAGGGCAAGGGCTACGACCCGATCTCCTTCGAGTCCTCCGACGCGGTCCTCAACGGCCTGCGCACCGGCCAGGTCCAGGCCGTCGTCATCGACTACCCGGTCGTCCAGGGGTGGCTGAAGGACAAGGCCAACGCCGGCAAGTTCAAGGTCGTCGGCAATCTCAAGACCGGTGAGCAGTACGGGTTCACCGTCAAGAAGGGCAACACCAAGCTGCGCGAGGCCCTGAACAAGGCGATCGCCGACGCGAAGGCCGACGGCACGTACAAGAAGCTGTACGAGAAGTGGATCGGCCCGTACGACGCGTCCGCCGCCTCTCCCGCCGCCTCATGAGCGACACCGGCGTACGGCTCCAGCCGAAGAAGAAGGGCCTGACCCGGCGGCAGCGGCGCAGCCTGTCCCGGGCCGTGCAGTACGTCGTGTTCGCCGCCGCCGTGATCGCGTTCGCGGTCGCGGCGGACTGGGGCCGGCTGAAGAACCAGTTCGCCCAGGGCAGCATCGCCAAGCAGATGTTCCCCGAGGTCATCACGCTGGCGCTGAAGAACACCGTGCTCTACACGCTGTCCGGCTTCGTCGTCGGCCTCGTCCTCGGCATGGTCATCGCGTTGATGCGGCTGTCCTCGGTGGGGCCGTACCGCTGGGTGGCGGGCGTCTACATCGAGATCTTCCGCGGGCTGCCGGCCCTGCTGATCTTCATCTTCGTCGGCGTGGCCGTGCCGCTGGCCTTCCCGGGCACGGAGATCCCGGGCGGCACCTACGGCAAGGTCGCCATCGCGCTCGGCCTGGTCTCGGCCGCGTACATGGCGGAGACGATCCGGGCCGGCATCCAGGCCGTGCCCAAGGGGCAGATGGAGGCGGCCCGCTCGCTCGGCTTCTCGCCGGCCCGGGCCATGGTCTCGATCATCGTCCCGCAGGCCTTCCGGATCATCCTGCCGCCGCTCACCAACGAACTCGTCCTGCTCTTCAAGGACTCCTCGCTGGTGCTGTTCCTCGGCGTCACCCTGGAGGAGCGCGAACTGTCCAAGTACGGCCGTGATCTGGCCAGTACCACCGCCAACTCCACGCCGATCCTGGTCGCGGGTCTGTGCTACCTGCTGGTGACCATTCCGCTCGGCTACGTCGTCCGGCGTATGGAGTCCAGGTCACAGGAGGCCATCCGATGAGCGGCGCGGAGATCCGGGTCCAGGACCTGCACAAGTCCTTCGGCGACAACCACGTGCTGCGCGGCATCGACCTGGAGATCGGCCAGGGCGAGGTCGTCTGCGTCATCGGTCCCTCCGGCTCCGGCAAGTCCACGCTGCTGCGCTGCGTGAACCTGCTGGAGGAGCCCACCCGGGGCCAGGTCTTCGTCGGCGGCACCGAACTGACCGACCCCGACGTCGACATCGACGCCGTCCGCCGCCGCATCGGCATGGTCTTCCAGCAGTTCAACCTCTTCCCGCACCTGAACGTCACCGAGAACCTCACGCTGCCGCAGCGCCGGGTCCTCGGCCGGGACAAGGCGACGGCGGCGCGGATCGCCGCCGAGAACCTGGACCGCGTCGGCCTGGCCGAGAAGGCGGGGGCCTACCCGTCCTCCCTCTCCGGCGGCCAGCAGCAGCGGGTGGCCATCGCCCGCGCCCTCGCCATGGGCCCCGAGGTGATGCTGTTCGACGAGCCGACCTCCGCGCTCGACCCCGAACTGGTCGGGGACGTCCTCGCGGTGATGCGCCGGCTCGCCGAGGAGGGCATGACCATGATGGTCGTCACCCACGAGATGACCTTCGCGCGCGAGGTCGCCGACCGGGTCGTCTTCATGGACGGCGGCGTGATCGTCGAGGAGGGCGGCCCCGCCCAGGTCATCGGCGCCCCTCGGCACGAGCGCACCCGCCACTTCCTCTCCCGCCTGCTGGACCCGGCGATGGCGGAGGTCGAGGAGGAGACCTCGGACCAGGCCGGCAAGGGCGGGGAGTAGTCCGCGGCGGCGGCTCACTAAGGTGCCGGGTATGAGCGATGACGCGGTGCTGCATGTGAGGGGGCGGGTCCTGGCCGGGCCCGAGGACGTCCGCGACGAGCTGTGGGTGGTCGGAGGCCGTGTCTCCTACGACCGCCCCGCCGGGGCGCGCGACATCACCACCGTCGAGGGCTGGGCGCTGCCCGGCCTGGTCGACGCGCACTGTCACGTCGGCCTCGGCGCCGACGGCCCGGTGGACGCGGACACCGCCGAGAAGCAGGCGCTGACCGACCGGGAGCGGGGCACCCTGCTGATCCGGGACGCCGGCTCGCCCTCCGACACCCGCTGGATCGACGACCGCGCGGACCTCCCGAAGATCATCCGGGCGGGCCGGCACATCGCCCGCACCCGCCGCTACATCCGCAACTACGCGTGGGAGGTCGAGCCGGAGGACCTGGTCGCGTACGTCGCGCGGGAGGCGGAGCGCGGCGACGGCTGGGTGAAGCTGGTCGGCGACTGGATCGACCGCGACCTCGGCGACCTGTCCGCCTGCTGGCCGCGGGAGGTGGCCGAGGCCGCCATCGCCGAGGCCCACCGGCTGGGTGCCCGCGTCACCGCGCACTGCTTCGCCGAGAGCTCGCTGCGCGACCTGGTCGAGGCCGGTATCGACTGCATCGAGCACGCCACCGGCCTGACGGACGACCTGATCCCGCTCTTCGCCGAGCGGGGCGTGGCCATCGTCCCGACCCTCGTCAACATCGCCACCTTCCCGCGGCTCGCCGCGGGCGGCGAAGAACGGTATCCGCGCTGGTCGGCCCATATGCGCCGGCTCCATGAGCGCCGCTACGACACCGTGCGCGGCGCCTACGACGCCGGGATCCCGGTCTACGTCGGCACGGACGCCGGCGGCTCACTGGCCCACGGCCTGGTCGCGGCCGAGGTCGCGGAACTGGTGACCGCGGGCATCCCGCCCGTCCGGGCGGTGGCGGCGGCGAGCTGGAGCGCCCGCGCCTGGCTGGGCCGGCCCGGCCTCGAGGAGGGCGCACCGGCCGACCTCGTGGTGTACGAGGGCGACCCGCGGGCGGACGTCCGGGTCCTGGCGGCCCCGCGCCGGGTGGTGCTGAACGGACGCGTGGTGGAGTAGGGACGGCGGGGCCGGGGCGGTACAGGGGAACGCGCGTGCCCGGTGATTCGAAGAAGCGTGCTGAAACTCCACGAAGGAGTGAAGTAACGCAGGATCGCTGACCGTTCACCCGGAGTGCGTACAAGGTTGACGCGTCCCAAGCAAGTTTCCTCTGGGGGTCCCACCGCCTTGAACAGCAACAACTTCCGCATGCCCGCACGCAGGCTCGCCACGGTGGCGACGGTCACCACGCTCGCGGCGGCACCCGCGCTGCTGGGCGCGAGCGCCGCGCACGCGACCACCGGCCACGGTCGCGCCTCCGCGGTCGTGCTCCGCACCGGGCTCGACGTGTCCCTGCTCAACAGGACCGTGAACGTCCCGCTCGCGGTCAGCCTCAACGAGGTCCAGGCGCCGCGCAGCGCGGACCGGACCACCCTGACGGCCCGGCTCGACGGCGTGAACGGCGGCCGGCCGTTCACGGTCCTCGCCGCGCAGGCCGCGTCGGCCAGGGCGACGGCGAACGGCCGGCTCGCCGAGGGCTCGGTCCGCCTCGCCCACGCCAGACTGCACGTCCCGGGCCTGCCGCTGCTGTCCGTGGTGGAGGTCGGCACGGTCACCGCCAAGGCGACCTGTGCCGCGGGCCGGAAGCCGGTCGCCTCCGCGAACGTCCTCGGCGCCGTCACGGTCCTGGGCAAGCGGGTCACGCTGACCGCCGGCGGTCCGGCCGAGGTGAAGGTGCCCGGCGTCGGCGAGGTCCGCCTCGACCTCTCCCAGCGGCGGACCACCTCCCGTACCGCGGCCGCCACGGCGCTCGAACTCAAGGTCTCCGTCAACCCGCTGAAGCTCAACGTGGCCGAGGTGACCGGCACGGTCACCCTCGCCAGGGCCACCTGCGAGACCCCGGCCGCCGCCCGCCACACGGCCCCGAGCCCCGCCGGCACCGCCCCCGAGGTCAAGCCCCAGGGCGCCCCCGGCAGCCGGGCCGACCTCGCGGAGACGGGCGGCAGCTCCGCGACGCCGTACATCGCGGGCGGCGCCCTGGCACTGCTGCTGGCCGGCGGGGGCGCGGTGACGGTGGCCCGCCGCCGCAGGGGCTGACGCCACCGTCCAGGCCGACCGGGACGGGGGGACGGGTGGGAGACGGGGCCCGGACGGGATCCGGGGAGTGAGGGCGGCGCCCCGGCTACGGCAGCGCGTCCGACAGAGCCGCCAGGAAACCGCTCACCGTCCCCCGGTCCCGCACCGCCACCCGTACCCACGCGTCCCCGTCCAGCCCGGGAAACGTGTCCCCCCGCCGCACCGCGTACCCCAGCTCACGCAACCGCCGCCGCACGGCGGCCGCTCCGGGCACACGCACCAGCACGAACGGCCCCTCCGCGGGCGACACCACCCGCACCCCGCGGGACGCGAACGCGGCGAGCCCCGCCACCAGATGGGCGCGGTCCGCCGCGATCCGGTGGGCCGCGTGCGCCGCCTCGGCCAGCGCCCGGGGCGCCACGCACGCCCGGGCCGCGGCGAGCGCCGGCGTCGACACCGGCCACAGCGGCTGGGCCCGCTCCAGCTCGGCGATCGTCTCCGGCGCGGCCAGCACGTACCCGATGCGCAGCCCGGCCAGCCCCCAGGTCTTGGTCAGGCTGCGCAGCACGACCAGACCGGGCACGTCCGTCCGCCCGGCCAGTGCCTCGCGCTCACCCGGCACCGCGTCCATGAACGCCTCGTCGACCACCAGCACCCGGCCGGGCCGGGCGAGCGCGGTGACGGAGCCGCCCGGATGCAGCACCGACGTCGGATTCGTCGGGTTGCCGATCACCACCAGGTCCGCGTCCCCGGGCACCGCCGCCGGATCCAGCCGGAACCCGTCCGCCTCCCGCAGCAGCACCCGGTCCACGGTGTGCCCCGCGTCCCGCAGCGCCGCCTCCGGCTCGGTGAACTGCGGATGCACCACGACCGGCCGGCGCACCTTCAGAGCCCGCGCCAGCAGCACGAACGCCTCCGCCGCCCCCGCCGTCAGCAGCACCCGCTCCACCGGCAGCCCGTGCCGCGCCGCTACCGCCGCCCGCGCGGCCCGCCCGTCCGGGTAGGCCGCGAGGGACGTCAGCGAAGCGGCGATCTCCTCCCGCAGCCACGGCGGAGGCGTGTCCGCGCGGACGTTGACGGCGAGATCGACCAGCCCGGCGCCGTCGTCGCGCGTCTCCGCGTCGCCGTGATGACGCAGATCGTGCCCGGGGCCCGGGACGCCCCCGGTCTCCTCAGTGCGCATGGCTGTGCGAGTGCCCCCCGTGATGGTGGTGCCCGTGCCCGTGGTGGTGGCCGTCGTCGTCCGGGTGGAAGTGCGGCTGCTGCGGCAGCCCCACCTTGTCCTCGAAGCCCGGCAGCGCGATCCGGTACACACAGGAGTCGCAGTTCATCCGCAGATCACCCTTGACGGCCTCCGCGTACCGTTCCATCACCAGGTCCAGCAGCTCCGGCTCGGGCCCGATGACGTCCGCGGAGCGCACCTCGACGTCCGGACGGGCGGCCGCCCACTCCTCGGTCTGCCGGCGCACCCGCTCCGGCAGGATGCCGGTGAACAGGAAGTAGGGCAGCACGACGATCCGCCGCGCCCCCAGCTTCGCGCACCGGTCGAGCCCGCTCGGCACGTCCGGCGCCGCCAGCGACACGAACGCCGTCTCGACGCCCGCGTAGCCGCGCCCCTCCCACAGCAGCCGGGCCGCCTTGTGCACCTCGGCGTTGGCGTCCGGGTCGGTCGAGCCGCGCCCCACCAGCAGCACGGTGACGTCGGACCGCTCGGCGGAGGCACCGGCCAGCGCCTCCTCCAGCCGCCGCTCCAGCACGTTCAGCAGCGACGGGTGCGGGCCGAGGGGCCGCCCGTAGGTGTACGAGATGCCGGGGTGCCGTTCCTTCTCCCGGGACAGCGCCGCCGGGATGTCGCCCTTGGCGTGCCCGGCGGACACCAGCATCAGCGGTACGGCGGCGAACCTGCGTACGCCCCGTTCCACCAGTTCGGCGACCGCCTCGCCCAGCGGCGGCGGGGACAGCTCGATGAAGCCGCCGGCGACGGGCAGTTCGGGGTGGCGGCGGCCCAGCTCCCCTACGAAGTCGCGGAACGCCTCGGCTCCGGCCTCGTCCCGGGTGCCGTGGCCGGCGATGAGCAGGGCGGGCGACGGGGTGGTCACGGGTTCTCCTCCGGGGAAATCGGTTGGTACAGCAAGGCGTTGAGCGCGGCGGCGGCGACCGCCGACCCGCCCTTCTCGGACACGTTGCTCACGGCGGGCAGCCCGCTCGCGCGCAACGCCTCCTTGGACTCGGCCGCGCCGACGAAGCCGACGGGCAGGCCGATGACGAGCGCCGGGGCGGCGTCCAGGGTCAGCAGCTCCTCCAGGGCGGTCGGCGCGCAGCCGATCACCCACAGGGCACCGGGACCGACCTGCTCGTACGCGAGCCGGACCGCGTGCGCGGAACGGGTCAGCCCCGGGCCGGCCACGGCGTCCTTCAGCCGGCAGACGGTCTCCCGCCGGGTGATGCCGGCCGCGACCATCTCCACGTCCACCACGACGGGCGCCCCGGCGTGCAGCGCGGCGTGCGCCCTCACCAGGTCGCCCTCGTCGGTGACGAGGTCGGTCGCGTACTCCAGGTCGGCGGCGGAGTGGATGACCCGCTCCACCACCGCCCGGGTCAGCGGCGGGAAGTGCGAGGTGTCCAGGCGGGCGCGCAGCCGCCGGAAGGACTCCCGCTCGATGGGGTGGACGACACGGTTCATCGGGCACCCTCCCGCGGGCCGGTATTCGTGCTCTCCTGCCAGCGGTAGCCGCGCGGGGTCACCATGCGGCCGGCGACGTTCCGGGTCGCGGTGTTGCCGACGGTGACGACCGTCATCATGTCGACCGTCGCCGGGTCCAGTTCGCCGAGCGCGGTCACCCGGCTCGACTCGTCCGGCCGGGAGGCGTTGCGCACCACACCGACCGGCGTCGCCGGGTCCCGGTGTCCGGCGAGGATCGCGAGCGCCTTGGGCAGCTGCCAGTCGCGGCCCCGGGACCGCGGGTTGTAGAAGGTCACCACGATGTCCGCCTCGGCGGCCGCCCGCACCCGCCGCTCGATGACCTCCCACGGCGTGTGCAGGTCGGACAGGCTGATGGACACGTGGTCGTGGCCCAGCGGCGCGCCCAGGACCGCCCCGGCGGCCAGCGCGGCCGTCACACCCGGCACGCCGACCACGTCGATGTCGTCGGACGCCTCGGCGAGCGCAGGGGAGGCCATGGCGTACACGCCCGCGTCCCCGCTGCCGATCAGTGCCACCGCGTGCCCGCGCCGGGCCTCCGCCACGGCCGTGCGGGCCCGCTCCTCCTCCGCGCCGAGCCCCGACTCCAGCACCCGGGTGCCGGGCCGCAGCAGATCGCGGATCTGGTCGACGTACTGGTCGAGGCCGACCAGCACCGAGGCCCGCCGCAGCTCGGCCGTCGCGCGCGGGGTCAGCAGGTCCCGGGCGCCCGGCCCGAGTCCGACCACCGCGAGCCGCCCGCGCCCCGGACGCCGTACCACGGCACACGTCGCCATCGCCGGCCGGCCGTCGGCGCGCACCGACTTCCGCTTGGGCACGAGGAGTTCACCGCCGCCCGCCAGCGCCGCCGCCTCCGCGACCGACGGCGTGCCGACGGCCGCGAGCGGCGCGCCGGACGGGTTGGGCACCGCAACGTCCGCCAGGTCCGGCGCCGGGTACGTCACCAGGGGGACCCCCAGCCGCGCGGCGGCGGCCACGATGCCAGGCTCCTCCGACTTGGCGTCCACGGTGGCGAGTTCGGCGACCGACCGCGGCGACAGGCCCGCCTCCCGCAGCGCCTCCTCGACCAGTCCGAGCACCTCGTCCGCCGGCGCGCCCCGGGAGGCGCCCACGCCGACCACCAGGGACGGCGGCCGGAGCAGCACCTCCCGCTCGCCCGGCGCGACGGCCCGGTCGGTGAGCCGTACGGTGTACGCGCCCTCCCGTGAGGCGGGCAGCGCGGGCAGCGGCCACGGCACCTCGGCCTCCAGCGCGACCGGCTCGCCGTCGAGCAGCGCCCGCGACACCGCGGCCACCGCCCCCTCGAACGGGAGGCCGAGGGTGTCCAGACCCGGCAGCCCCGCCGCGTCCGTCGCGGTCGTCACCACCGGCTCGGCGCCCAGCAGCCCGCCGACCTCGCGGGCGAGTTCGTTGGCGCCGCCGCCGTGCCCGCCGAGCAGCGACACCGCGAACCGGCCGCCCTCGTCCACGCACACCACGCCCGGGTCGGTCGCCTTGTCGCCGAGCAGCGGCGCGAGCAGCCGTACCACCGCGCCCGTCGCCAGGAAGCAGACCAACTGCTCGCACTCGGCGAACGCGGCCCGTACGGCCTCCCCGGCGCCGCCGTCGTACACCCGCGTACGGTCCGGCCAGGCCGCGGCCAGCCGGTCCCGCGCCGCCGCGCCCGCCGCGGTGGCGGAAATGAGGCCGATCACTTCGCTACTCCTTCGCTGGATGCCGGGGGCCGCACGCCCCACAGCAGGAAAACCGGATTGGCCGCCGCCAGCCGGGTCACGTCCCCGGGCAGCGGCGCCAGCCGGGACGACTGCAGCAGCACGCCCTCGCAGCGCAGCCCCGCGTCCGTCAGCGCGGCGCGCGCGGCCGGCACCCGGTCCAGGGCGGCCACGGCGACGACGACGGTCCGCCGGGCCCGCCGCGCGCACACGCCGACGACGGCCGGCAGTTCGCGCCCCCCGCCGCCGACGAACACGGCGTCGGGGTCGTCGAGCCCGGCCAGCGCGTTCGGCGCGGCACCGTGCACCACGTCCACGTCGACTCCGTGGGCGGCGGCGTTGGCCCGGATCCGCTCGACGCCGTCCGCGGTCCGCTCCACGGCGACGGCGGCCGCGCCGAGCCGCGCGCACTCCACGGCCACCGAACCCGATCCGGCCCCGACGTCCCACACCAGGTCGCCCAGGCGCGGCCCCAGCCGGGCGAGCGCCAGCGCCCGCACCTCGAACTTGGTGATCATCGAGTCGCGGTGCGCGAACTCGCCCTCGTCCAGGGCCCAGCCGGCGGGCCGCGCCCGCGCCCCGGCGACCGTCCGCACGGCGCCCGGCGTCCGCGCCTCGTCCAGGCACAGCACCACGCTCACCGCCGTGCCCCAGTCCCGGGCGGCGGCCTCGGCGGGCGTCACCCGCTCCACGCGCTCGTGCTCCGGATCGCCCAGCGCGCTCGCCACGACCAGCAGCCGGTTGCCGCCGAGCGCGGCTCCCAGCTCGCCCGGCCCGGCGCCGGGCCCGGTCAGCACGGCCACCTTCGGATGCGCCCGGCACGCGTTGACGGCCGTTCGCAGATCACGCCCGTGCGCGCTGACCACGACCGCGTCGTCCCACGGCAGCCCCAGCCGGGCGAACGCGGTGGCCACCGAGGACACCCCCGGCCGCACGTCCAGCCGCCCCGCCCCGAACCGCTCGGCCAGCGCCCGCACGATCCCGAAGAACCCCGGATCCCCGGAGGCCAGCACCACGACCGGCAGCCCCTGGTCCGCGTACTGCCCGATCGCGTCCAGGGCGGGCGCCAGTGGCCCGAGCGCGATCCGCTCGGCCCCCTCGGGCAGGTCCACGGCGTCCAGGTGCCGCCGCCCGCCCACGACGAGGGCGGCCCCGGCGAGCACCTCGTCCGCGACCGGCGCCCCCGTCCCCGTACCGA
This sequence comes from Streptomyces sp. NPDC002386, assembly GCF_053593175.1. Classification (NCBI taxonomy): domain Bacteria; kingdom Bacillati; phylum Actinomycetota; class Actinomycetes; order Kitasatosporales; family Streptomycetaceae; genus Streptomyces; species Streptomyces sp. NPDC002386. Next base: position 70,072 of record NZ_JBSFBX010000008.1, on the reverse strand, counting down.
CGACCGTGATCAACTCTTCGCCCTCTGCTCGCGCAGCGCCCGCCGCGCCTCCGGGTCGGCCTTGCGGTACCCGTGGAAGTGGCCCGGGTGGTACAGGTGCGAGCGGGTGCCGTGGGCGTCCAGGGCCGGACCGACCAGGAAGAGGGTGTGCTTCCAGAGCTTGTGCTCCTTGACCGTCTCCTCCAGCGTGCCGATCGTGCACCTGACGATCAGCTCCTCCGGCCAGGTCGCCTGGTACGCGACGACCACGGGGGTGTCCGTCGGGTAGCCGCCCTCCAGCAGCTCCCGTACGAGCTGGCCGCTGCGCGCCGCCGACAGGAAGACCGCCATGGTGGTGCCGTGCCGGGCGAACTCGCGCACCTCCTCGCCGGGCGGCATCGGCGTCTTGCCGCCGCCGAGCCGGGTCAGGACGACCGACTGGGCCACCTCCGGGATGGTCAGCTCCCGCCGGGCGAGGGCGGCCACGGCGGAGAACGAGGACACGCCCGGCACGACCTCCGTCGCGATGCCGATCTCCGCGCACCGGTCGAGCTGCTCCTGCGTGCCGCCCCACAGCGCCGGGTCCCCGGAGTGGATCCGCGCGACCTCGAGCCCCTCGGCGTGCGCCCGGCGGTAGACGCCGACCACGTCCTCCAGCGACATCGCCGCCGAGTCCAGGATCTCCGCGTCGCCCCGCGCGTGCTCGAGGACCTCGGCCTGCACCAGGCTCGCCGCCCAGATCACCACGTCGGCCGCGGCGATCGCGCGCGCGGCCCGGAACGTCAGCAGATCGGCGGCACCGGGGCCGGCACCGACGAACGTCACCTTGCCGGTGGGGGCATCGGCCTTGGCCATGGGAAGGGGTCCTCTCGTAGGAAAGACGCTGGTCTGGTCTGGGATGGAACGTCAGGGTCTGGGCAGTCGCGCAGGGCGCCGGATGTGCGCGAAGGCACCTTCATCGGATAGCAAGGGCCCATGGCGGTCTTCGTCGCGCTCGGCGCGTTCCTGATGACGCTGGCCGGCGGCTGGACGGCACAGCGTGTGACCGACCGTCGCCATCTCGTCCTGGGGCTGGCCGGCGGCCTGATGCTGGGCGTGGTCGGCCTCGACCTGCTGCCGGAGGCGCTGCACGCGGCGGACCGCGAGATCTTCGGCGTCCCCGCGGCCCTGCTGCTGTTCGTGGCCGGCTTCCTGCTGGCCCATCTGGTGGAGCGCACCCTGGCCGCGCGCCAGGCGGCGCACGGGGGTGCCGAGCACCAGCACCGCGCGCCCGAGGTGGGCCTGACGGCGGCGGCCGCGATGGTCGGTCACAGCGCCATGGACGGCGTGGCGATCGGCGCGGCGTTCCAGGTGGGCGGCGGCATGGGCACGTCCGTCGCGCTCGCCGTGATCGCGCACGACTTCGCCGACGGCTTCAACACCTTCACCATCACGAGCCTGTACGGCAACGCCCGCCGCCGGGCCGTTGGGATGCTGGTGGCCGACGCCTGCGCCCCTCTGCTGGGCGCGCTGTCGACGGTCTTCTTCCACATCCCCGAGCCGGTGCTCGGCGGCTATCTCGGCCTCTTCGGCGGCGTGCTGCTCTATCTCGCCGCCGCCGAGATCCTCCCCGAGGCCCACCACGAGCACCCCGCCCGCTCCACCCTGCTGTGCACGGTCGCGGGAGCGGCCTTCATCTGGCTGGTGGTCGGCGTCTCCGGCGGCTGACCGCACGGGCCGCGTCACAGCTTCCCGCCCCGCCCGCCGTCGCGCCGGGGCGGGGCGATCAGCGTGGAGAGGTACGGCAGCGGCGCCCCGTCCAGCTCCGCGGCCGGCCGCACCGACTCCTCCGGCAGCCCGAGCGCCGAACCCCACACGGCGTCCCCGATCCGCCCGGTCTCCCGCAGCGCCTCGGCGACCTCGGTGGCCTGCCGCCCGAACTTGTACGCCACGACGGTGCCCGGCCCGGCCAGCGCCTCCTTGAGCGCCGCCGCGCCGGCCGTCACCGGCACCAGCGTCAACGGCTCGGTCCCCTCGGTCAGCACCGCGCCCGACCGCGCCGCCAGATCCTGCATGGCGGTGATCCCGGGCACCGTCTCCACCACGACGCCCGGCACCAGTTCCGCGATCGTCTGCGCGAGATACGTGAACGTCGAGTACACGTTCGGATCGCCGATGGTGGCGAAGGCGACCGACCCGTGCCGCTCCAGCAGCCCGGCGACCCGCTCGCCCGCCGCGTCCCAGGCGGCCTCCCGGCGCGCCCGGTCGGTCCGCTCGTTCAACGCGAACACCACCCGGACGATCTTCTCCCCGGGCACGTAGTGCGACACGGTCGCCTCGGCCCGCCCCCGCTCTCCGGTGTCCATCACCGGGACGACGACGATCTCGGCCGCGCGCAGCGCGTTGACCCCCTTGACGGTCACCAGCTCCGGGTCCCCGGGACCGACCCCGACTCCGACCAGCCTGCTGCTCATGACGTCCGGCACCTCTCCACGAACCGATGGGCAGCACCGGGCGCGGCGGCCCAGTGCGTGTGCAGATAACTCGCGTGCACGCCCCGCTGCACGAAGCCCTCGACCCGCCGGACCGGGGTGGTCAGACCCCAGGCGGGGGCCGCGCCGGCGCCGGGCTCGACGATCGTGCGGTGGAACTCGTGCCCGCGCGTCCGCGTCCCCGCGGCGGCCAGCACACTGTCGCCGACGGCCACCGCGTCCCGGTAGCCGAGAGTGAGCCGTTCGCCCATGCGGGCGCCCGCGTCCAGCACCCCGCACATGGGCCGCCCGTCCAGCTCCCGGCACAGATAGAGCAGTCCGGCGCACTCGGCGGCCACGGGAGCACCGCTCAGCGCGAGCTCGGCGACCGCCTCGCGCAGCGGCTCGTTCGCCGACAGCTCGGCCGCGTACACCTCGGGGAACCCGCCCCCGACGACCAGTCCGGCGGTGCCCTCCGGCAGTTCCTCGTCCCGGAGCGGATCGAACGTGACGACCTCGGCACCGGCGGCGGCGAGCAGCTCGGCGTGCTCCGCGTAGGAGAACGTGAACGCCGGGCCGCCGGCGACGGCGACCACGGGCGCCCGCTTCCCGGCCGGCCCGGCCGGGTGGTCGCGGGCGGGCGGGTCCACGGCGGCCACGGCCTCGGCCGCGTCCCAGGCCGCACCCGGCAGCGCACCCGCGTTCCGCGCCAGGGCCGCCAGCGCGTCCAGATCGCAGCCCTCGGCCACCTGCGCCGCCATGGCCGCGACCGCGTCCACCGCCGCGGCCCGCCGCTCGGCGACCGGCACCAGGCCCAGATGACGCGACGGGGTGTCCACCCGCGGCACCCGCCGCAGTGCCCCCAGCACCGGCACCCCGGAGGCGTCCAGCGCCTCCCGCAGCATCGCCTCGTGCCGGTCCGACCCCACCTTGTTCAGGATCACGCCCCCGACCCGCACCTCCGGGTCCCAGGACGCGAACCCGTGCACCAGCGCCGCCACCGACCGCGACTGCGACGAGGCGTCCACGACCAGCACCACCGGCGCCCGCAGCAGCTTCGCGACATGAGCGGTGGACGCCAGCTCACCGTGGCCCGCGGCCCCGTCGTACAGCCCCATCACGCCCTCGACCACGGCGAGATCGCACCCCCGCGCCCCGTGCAGGAACAGCGGAGCGATCAGCTCGGGCCCGCACAGGTAGGCGTCCAGGTTGCGTCCCACCCGCCCGGTCGCGAGCGCGTGGTACCCGGGGTCGATGTAGTCCGGCCCGACCTTGTGCGGGGACACGGTGAGCCCCCGCGCGGCGAACGCGGCCATCAGCCCCGTGGCGACGGTGGTCTTGCCGCTGCCCGAGGAGGGTGCGGCGACGACCAGCCGGGGCACCGGCGTCATCACCACTCGATGCCCTTCTGGCCCTTCTGCCCCACGTCCATGGGGTGCTTGACCTTGGACATGTCGGTGACCAGGTCGGCGAGGTCCACCAGCTTCTCCGGCGCGTTCCGCCCCGTGATCACCACGTGCTGGGTGCCGGGCCGGCCGCGCAGCACGTCCACCACCTCGTCCGTGTCCACCCAGCCCCAGTGCATCGGATAGGCGAACTCGTCCAGCACGTACAGCCGGTACGTCTCGGCCGCCAGGTCCCGCTTGACCTGCTCCCAGCCCTCGCGGGCCTTCTCCTCGTTGTCCATCTGTGCGTCCCGCTGCACCCAGGACCAGCCCTCGCCCATCTTGTGCCAGTCGACGCTGCCGCCCTCGCCGGAGGCGCCGAGCACGCGCAGCGCGTTCTCCTCGCCGACCTTCCACTTGGCGGACTTGACGAACTGGAACACCCCGATCGGCCAGCCCTGGTTCCAGGCCCGCAGCGCCAGTCCGAACGCGGCGGTGGACTTGCCCTTGCCGACGCCCGTGTGCACCACGACCAGCGGGCGGTTGCGGCGCTGACGGGTCGTCAGTCCGTCGTCGGGTACGACACTCGGCTGTCCCTGCGGCATTACGCGGCCCTCCTCGAAGTCCCCTGCACATCCCTGACCAGCCCGGCGATCGAGTCGGACCGCAGCTCCTCCAGCGTCACCGCCGTGCCGCCCAGCTCGCCCGCGAGCCGCCCGGCGAGCCCGAGCCGCACCGGCCCCGACTCGCAGTCCACGACCACCGAGGCGACGCCCTCCGCCGCGAACAGCCGCGCCGCCCGCCCGGCCAGCGCGACGGGCTCCGGGCCACCGGTCGCCCGCCCGTCGGTCACCACCACGACCAGCGCCCGCCGCGCCGGGTCCCGCAGCCGCTCCACCCGCAGCACCTCGTGCGCCTTCAGCAGCCCGGCCGCGAGGGGGGTACGGCCGCCGGTCGGCAGCGACTCCAGCCGGGCCGCCGCCGCGTCCACCGACGAGGTGGGCGGCAGCGCCACGTCCGCCGCGGCCCCCCGGAAGGTCACCAGACCCACCTTGTCCCGCCGCTGATAGGCGTCGAGGAGCAGCGAGAGCACCGCGCCCTTCACGGCACTCATCCGCTGCCGCGCCGCCATCGATCCGGAGGCGTCGACCACGAACAGCACGAGGTTGCCCTCGCGCCCCTCCCGGGTCGCCTGCCGCAGATCGTCCCGGCGCACCACCAGACCCGGCCCGGACCGCCCCCGCGCCCGCTGGTGCGGGGCCGCGGCCCGCACGGTGGCCGCCAGGTGCAGCTTGGTCAGCGTGCCCCGGGGCCGCCGGGCCCCCGTGGTCCGCCCGTGCTCGGTGCGGGCCCGCGAGCGCCGGCCCGCGGCGCCCTCCCCGAGGCCGGGCACGCTCAGCACCTTCGTACGGAACGGCTCGGCCGCCCGCACCGCCGACTGCTCCTGCCCGCCCGACGGCTGCGGCTGCCCGCCCTCACCGGCCTCGGGCCGCGCCGCCGCGCCGCCGTCGTCCTGCGGACCGCTGTCCGGCGCCGGCTGTCCGCCACCGCCGCCGGGCCCGTCGGGGCCGGGGTCGTCGTCGCCCTCGTCCTCGCCCTCGCCGGAGAACTGCTCCATCGTCTCGTCCAGCTTGCCCTCGTCCAGGCCGGGCGCGTCGAACGGGTTGCGCCGCCGCCGGTGCGGCAGCGCGAGCAGCGCGGCCTGCCGGACGTCCTCGGCGAGCACGTCGGTCCGCCCCGCCCACGCCGCCAGCGCGGTCGCCGTACGCGCCATGACGATGTCGGCGCGCATCCCGTCCACCTCGAAGGCCGCGCAGGTCGCCGCGATCTGCCGCAGCGCGCCGTCGCCGAGCCGCACCCGCGGCAGCAGCTCCCGGGCCGCGGCGATCCGCTGCCGGACGGCGGTCTCCTCCTCGGCCCAGCGCGCGGCGAAGGCACCCGGATCGTCGTCGTACGCCAGCCGGCGCCGTACGACCTCCACGCGCTCGTCCGGTTCCCGGGAGGCCGCGACCTCCACGGTGAGCCCGAACCGGTCGAGCAACTGCGGCCGCAGCTCGCCCTCTTCGGGGTTCATGGTGCCGACGAGCAGGAAGCGGGCGGCGTGCCGCACCGAGACACCCTCGCGCTCGACGTACGAGGCGCCCATCGCGGCGGCGTCCAGCAGCAGGTCGACGAGATGGTCGTGCAGGAGGTTGACCTCGTCCACGTACAGGATCCCGCGGTGGGCGTCGGCCAGCAGGCCCGGCTCGAACGCCTTCACGCCCTCGGCGAGCGCCCGCTCGATGTCGAGCGCGCCGACCAGCCGGTCCTCGGAGGCGCCGACGGGCAACTCGACCATCCGCGCCGGCCGTTCGTCCCCGGCGCCCGCCTCGTGCGGTCCGTCCGGGCACGACGGGTCCGGTGCCGCCGGGTCGCAGGAGAACCGGCACCCGGGGACGACGGCCACCTCCGGCAGCAGCGCGGACAGGGCGCGTACGGCCGTGCTCTTCGCGGTGCCCTTCTCGCCGCGCACCAGCACACCGCCGACCGCCGGTGACACGGCGTTCAGCAGCAGCGCGAGCCGCAGATCGTCCTGGCCGACCACGGCCGTGAACGGGAACGGGGTGGTCACTGGTCGCCCTCCAAGTCGCCTTCAAGCTCCAGATAGGTGGCGCGCAGCCGCTCCAGCGTGTCCGCGTCCGGCTCCGCCCACAGCCCGCGGTCCGCCGCCTCCAGCAGCCGCTCGGTGATGCCGCGCAGCGCCCACGGGTTGGACTTCCGCATGAAGTCCCGGTTCTCCGGGTCGAAGACGTACTCCGCGCTGAGCTTCTCGTACATCCAGTCGTCGACCACGCCCGCCGTGGCGTCGTAGCCGAACAGGTAGTCCACGGTCGCCGCCATCTCGAAGGCGCCCTTGTAGCCGTGCCGCCGCATCGCCGCCATCCAGCGCGGGTTGACCACCCGCGCCCGGAAGACGCGGTGCGTCTCCTCGCCCAGCGTGCGCGTTCTCACCTGGTCCGGCACGGCCGAGTCGCCCACGTACGCCTCGGGGTTGGCGCCGGTCAGGTGCCGCACCATGGCGACCATGCCGCCGTGGTACTGGAAGTAGTCGTCGGCGTCGACCAGGTCGTGCTCACGGGTGTCGACGTTCTTCGCCGCCACCGCGATCCGCCGGAACGCGGTCTCCATGTCCCCGCGCGCCGCCCGCCCGTCGAGTCCGCGCCCGTAGGCGTAACCGCCCCACACCGCGTACACCTCGGCGAGGTCGGCGTCCGAGCGCCAGTTCCGGGCGTCGATCAGCGGCAGCAGGCCGGCGCCGTACGCGCCCGGCTTCGAGCCGAAGACACGGGCCGTCGCCCGCCGGCGGTCGCCGTGCTCCGCCGTGTCCTCCTCCACGTGCGCCCGCACGTAGTTGACCTCGGCCGGCTCGTCCAGCTCGGCCACCGCCCGGACCGCGTCGTCGATCAGCCCGACCACGTGCGGGAACGCGTCCCGGAAGAAGCCCGAGATACGGACCGTGACGTCGACGCGCGGCCGACCCAGCTCCTGCGGGCCGATCACCTCGAACCCCGTCACCCGGCGGGAGGCGTCGTCCCACACCGGACGGCAGCCCAGCAGCGCCAGGATCTCGGCGATGTCGTCGCCCTGGGTGCGCATCGCGGAGGTGCCCCACACCGTGAGGCCCACCGACCTCGGGTACTCCCCGGTGTCCTTGAGATACCGCTGGACCAGCGAGTCCGCGAGCGACTGGCCGACCTCCCAGCTCAGCCTGGACGGGATGGCCTTCGGGTCGACCGAGTAGAAGTTCCGGCCGGTCGGCAGCACGTTGACCAGACCACGGGTCGGCGAACCCGAGGGTCCGGCGGGCACGTAACCGCCGTCCAGCGCCCGCAGGATGTGCCCGATCTCGTCGGTGGTCCGGGCCAGCCGCGGCACGACCTCGTCGCAGGCGAACTCCAGCACCGCCACGGCGTCCGGGAGCCCGGTGCCGAGTACGTCGCCCAGCACGCCGGGCACGGCCGCCCGGTCCCAGGCCCGCGACTCCATGCCCTCCGCGATCCGCCGGCAGAGCTGCTCCAGCAGGTCGATCGCGTCGGCCGCCGTGCGTGACGGACCCTGGACCCGGTCCGTCAGCTCCACCGGCACCTTCACCGGCGCGCCCGGCTCGGCCAGCAGCTCCTTCTCCACCAGGCCGTAGTGCTGAGCCAGCGAGGCCCGCAGCCCCGGCAGCGCGTTCGCCTGCCCGCCCCACACCTGGGAGGCGCGCAGCACGGCGAGGACCAGGTTCACCCGCGGCTCGGCCTCCGGGCCGCCGCCGAGGACGTGCAGTCCGTCGCGGATCTGCACGTCCTTGATCTCGCACAGGTAGCCGTCGATGTGCATGACGAACTCGTCGAACGCGTCGTCGTCCGGCTGCTCGTCCACATGCAGGTCGTGGTGGAGCTCGGCGGCCTTGACCAGCGTCCAGATCTGGGCGCGCACCGCCGGCGCCTTCGCCGGGTCCAGGTCGGAGACGAGCGCGTACTCGTCCAGCAGCTGCTCCAGCTTGGCCAGGTCGCCGTAGGTGTCCGCGCGCGCCATCGGAGGCACCAGGTGGTCGACCACGGTGGCGTGCCCGCGCCGCTTGGCCTGGGTGCCCTCACCGGGGTCGTTGACGATGAACGGGTAGATCAGCGGGAGGTCGCCGAGCACGGCGTCCGGAGCGCAGCCGCCGCTCAGGCCGAGGCCCTTGCCCGGCAGCCACTCCATGGTGCCGTGCTTGCCCATGTGCACGATCGCGTCGGCGCCGAAGCCGTTCTCCAGCCAGCGGTAGGCCGCCAGGTAGTGGTGGGAGGGCGGCATGTCGGGGTCGTGGTAGATCGCGATCGGGTTCTCGCCGAAGCCGCGCGGCGGCTGGATCATCACGACGACGTTCCCGAACCGCAGGGAGGCGAGCACGATGTCGTCGCCGTCCACGTACAGGCCGCCCGGCGGTTCGCCCCACGCCTCGCGCATGGCGTCCCGCAGCCCGGGGTCGAGCCGGCCGAACCACTCCCGGTAGTCGGCGAGCGGCACCCGGGCGGGCGCGGCGGCCAGCTGCTCCTCCGTCAGCCACTCGACGTCGTGGCCGCCGGCCGCGATCAGCCGGTGGATCAGTTCGTCGCCGTTTTCCGGGTACCCCTCGGCCACGTAGCCGGCGTCCCGCAGCGCGTCCAGCACCCGTACCGCCGACGCGGGCGTGTCCAGGCCGACCGCGTTGCCGACCCGGGAGTGCTTGGTCGGGTAGGCGGTGAACACCAGCGCGATCCGCTTCTCGGCGTTCGGCTTGTGGGCCAGCTCGGCGTGGCGCACGGCGATTCCGGCGACCCGCGCGGCCCGCTCGGGATCGGCGACGTACACCGGCACCTCGTCCGGACCCTGCTCCTTGAAGGAGAACGGCACGGTGACGAGCCGTCCGTCGAACTCCGGGATGGCCACCTGCATCGCCGCGTCCATGGGGGAGAGGGCGGCGTCCGACTCCGCCCACGCGGCCCGCGAGGACGTCAGGCACAGCCCCTGCAGCACGGGCACGTTCAGCTCGGCGAGCGCCCCGACGTCCCAGGACTCCTCGTCGCCGCCGGCGGACGCCTGCGAGGCGTGCGTACCGCCGGCCGCCAGCACGGTGGCGACCAGGGCGTCGGTCCGGCCCAGCAGCTCGTACAGCCCGGGGTCCGCGCCGCGCAGCGAACCGCAGTACACCGGGAGGGCGTTGGCGCCCCGTGCCTCGATCGCCTCGCACAGCGTGTCCACGAAGGCGGTGTTGCCGCTCAGTTCGTGCGCCCGGTAGAACAGCACGCCCACCGTCGGGCGGCCGTCCCGGACCGGGTACGAGCCGTGGACGCCGAACTCCGGCATCCTGCGCGGCTCCTCGAAGCCCTCCCCGGTGAGCAGCACCGTGTCGGAGAGGAACCGGGCCAGTTCGGTCAGGTTGTCCGGGCCGCCCTCGACGAGGTACTTCAGCGCCTCCGCCACCACGCCCGCCGGTACGGACGACTCGGCCATCAGCTCGGCGTCCGGCACGGCCTCGCCGCCCAGCAGCACGGTGGGGACGCCGGACGCCCTCAGCGCGGCCAGCCCGTCCTCCCAGGCCCGCTTGCCGCCGAGCAGCCGTACGACCGCGAGGTCCGCGCCCTCGACCAGCCCCGGCAGTTCCCCGGCCACGTCCACCCGGGTCGGATTGCCGATCCGGTACCCGGCGCCGGAGGCCCGGGCCGCCAGCAGATCGGTGTCGGCGGTCGACAACAACAACACTGTGCTCATGCGGGCGCTCCCGGTGGAATGAAAGGCAGTCCTTGCGGCGCGCCCGACTCGATGAGCCGCCACAGCGCGTCCGTGTCCGCGTGCTGTTCGATCAGGTCGCCGAGCCGGTCGAGCTGCTCCTCGCGCAGCGCGGCGAACGAGGTGTCCGGGGCCGGTACGAAGCGGCGGCCCGCGGCGGCCGCCACCTCGCGCAGGAAGGCCCGCCGGAAGCCGTCCGACTCCAGCGAGCCGTGCCAGTGCGTGCCCCACACGGAACCCACCCGGCAACCGTCCAGGAACGGTTCCCCGCCGGCGACCTCGGCGACCCCGTGATGGATCTCGTAACCCTCGACCCGCTCGCCGAGGGCCCGGCCGGCCGGCCGGGTGAGGGTCTTCTGCCGGGCGAACCGCACCCGCACGGGCAGCAGGCCGAGTCCGCTGACCGCGCCGGCGCGCGACTCGACCTCGTCCTCGATGTGCTCACCCAGGATCTGGAAGCCGCCGCAGATCCCGAGCACCGGACGGCCCTCGGCGGCCCGTCGCGCGAGCGCGTCCGCGAGCCCGCGCTCGCGCAGCCACCGAAGCGCCCGCACGGTCCCGCGGGTGCCCGGGATCACCACCAGGTCCGCGTCCGCCAGTTCCTCCGGGCGGTCCACGAACCGCACCACGACGCCCGGTTCGGCGGCCAGCGCGTCCACGTCGGTGAAGTTGGACATCAGCGGGATCGCGCACACGGCGACCCGCAGCACGTCCTCCCCGACCGGGGGAGCCACCGTGGACTCCCGCACGGTGCCGCGCAGCGACACCCGCAGTCCGTCCTCCTCGTCGATGCCGAGCCCGTGCCGGAACGGCAGCACACCGTACGTCCGCCGCCCGGTGAGGTTCCGCAGCATGTCGAGGCCGGGCTCCAGCAGGGAGACGTCCCCCCGGAACTTGTTCACCAGGAATCCGGCGACCAGCTCCTGGTCCTCGGGCGACAGCAGGGCGAGGGTGCCGAAGAACGAGGCGAAGACGCCGCCGCGGTCGATGTCGCCTACCACGAGCACGGGCAGCCGCGCCCCCCGCGCGATCCCCATGTTGACGATGTCGGTCCGCCGCAGGTTGATCTCCGCGGGCGAACCGGCCCCCTCACAGATCACCGCGTCGTACGTGCCCCGCAACTCGGCCAGGCAGTCCAGCACCGTGCCCAGCAGCCGCTGCTGGCGCCCGCCGTGGTAGCCGCGCGCGCTCATCTCGCCCACCGGCCTGCCCAGCAGCACCACCTGGCTGCTCTGTTCACCGCCCGGCTTGAGCAGCACGGGGTTCATCAGCGCGGTCGGCTCCACCCGGCAGGCCTGCGCCTGCATCGCCTGCGCCCGCCCGATCTCGGCGCCCTCGCGCGTCACGAAGGAGTTGAGGGACATGTTCTGCGCCTTGAACGGCGCGACCTTCACGCCCTGGCGCACCAGCCAGCGGCAGATCCCGGCCGTCACGACGCTCTTGCCGGCGTCGGAGGTGGTGCCGGCGACGAGGAGACCACCGCTCACTTGCCACGTCCCTTCACGAGGAGGCGCGCACCGGCGGTGACACCGAGCGCGAGCAGGCCGACGCGGCGGGAGAGCCGTACGGCCCGGTCGATGTCGGTGACCCGGACGGCCCGCCCGGTGCCGCCGTTGAGTACGGGCCGGTGTTCCACTCGCCCCGCGTAGGAGAGCGTCCCGCCGAGCCGCACTCCGAGGGCGCCCGCGAACGACGCCTCGACGGGCCCGGCGTTGGGGCTCGGGTGCTCGGCCGCGTCCGCCCGCCAGGCCCGTACCGCTCCGCGCGGGTCCGGCCCGGCCAGCGTGGCGAGCACGGCGGTCAGCCGGGCCCCCGGCCAGCCGGCGAGGTCGTCGAGCCGGGCCGAGGCCCAGCCGTACCGGCGCAGCCGCGGCGACTTGTGACCGACCATCGCGTCCAGGGTGTTGACGGCCCGGAACCCGAGCAGCCCCGGCACCCCGCCGACGGCACCCCATACGAGCGCGCCCACGACGGCGTCGGAGGTGTTCTCGGCGACGGACTCGACCACGGCCCGGGCGATCCCGTCGGCGTCCAGCGCCTGCGGATCCCGGCCGCACAGATGGGGCAGCCGCGCGCGGGCGGCCGGCACGTCACCGGCCTCCAGGGCGCGCCCGACCGCCCGGGCCTCGCGGGCCAGCGAGGTGCCCCCGACGACGGCCCAGGTGGCCACACCGGTCAGCGCGGCGGAGGCGAAGGGGGAGCGGCGCACGGCCCGTTGGGCGACGAGCCCGGTGGCCACGGCGCCGCCGGCGCAGACCGCGGTGTGCAGCGTGCCCCAGCCGCGGTGGTCGTGCCACAGCACGCGTTCCACGGCAGCGGCCGCCCGCCCGAACGCGGCGACCGGATGCCCGCGGCGCGGATCGCCGAGGAGCAGGTCGCCGAGAAGGCCGGCGGCGGCGCCGTACGCGTAAGCGCGATCGGCACCCATCGGCTCAGCCGGCCGTGGGCGCGGGAGCGGAACTCTCGTGACAGGACCGGCTGCCGGTCCTCGATCTGCGGCCGAGCATGGCGATATGTGTCCTCACTCAGGGTGTCCACGCCCTGGTTCGACGAAGCCGGCGGTGAGAGTTCCTGGCTCCCGGGGATCACTCCCCGGTCACAGTGGCGGGACCGCGCCGGATTCGCACCGGCTTCCTCTCCTGCCGCCGTACATGGCCCGGGCAGTCCACCACGCGCCCCGAAGGGCCGTCAACTTGCCTTTGACCTGCGGGGGGAGAGTGTGCTGAGCCCCACACCGGCGGGATCCGGACACGAAAAAGGCTCCCTGCCGGTACACACCGGCGGGGAGCCTCTTCGAGGGTGGCTCGGCTCAGGGCTTGGCCACGATCAGGTAGATGCCGTAGGCCACGGCCGCCGCGCACGCCGCGAAGCACACGTACGCGCCGGTCACGGCGAGCCCCGCGGACCCGCCCTGCGCCGCCGCCCGCTCGCGCCGGGACAGGCCGTTGACGCCGAGGGTGAACAGGGCCACCAGGCCCACGGTGAAGGCGAGGCTGACGCCGAAGACGGAGCCGATGGCCGCCCAGTCGATCTTCATGTTGCTTTTCCTCCGGTAACCGGGTCAGACGGTGGCGGCCGGCGGGACGGCCGTCGCGGCCGGTGCCGTGACTTCGGCGGTGGGGGCCGGGCCGCCGGACTGCGCCGGGAAGGTGATGGCCGGCCCCTCGGTGAGGGTGACGGTGCCGGTCGGCGGCGGGGTCACCGCGGCGATGGCGGTGGTCACCACACCGGCGGGCTCAGCGGCCTCGTCGGTGCCGTTGACGTTGGTGTGGTCGACGACCTCGCGGCGGGAGAGCTTCCAGATGGCGGCGCTGGAGCCGACCAGGAAGACCGCGACGGCGGCGGTGCCCCAGTCGCCCAGGTCCGTGACGGACTCGGCGAGCGCTCCGACGAGGGCGGCGGCCGGCAGGGTGAGGACCCAGGCGACCACCATGCGGGTCGCGGTGGACCAGCGGACCACTCCGCCCTTGCGGCCCAGACCCGCGCCCATCACCGAACCGGAGACGACGTGCGTGGTGGAGAGCGAGAAGCCGAGGTGCGAGGAGGCCAGGATGGCGGTGGCGGCGCTGGTCTGGGCGGCGAAGCCCTGACGCGGCTCCAGCTCGGTCAGGCCCTTGCCCATGGTGCGGATGATGCGCCAGCCGCCGATGTACGTGCCGAGCGCGATGGCCAGGCCCGCGGAGAGGATCACCCAGGTGGGAGGGTTGGAGCCCGGGGCGATGGCACCGCCCGCGATCAGCGCCAGGGTGATGATGCCCATCGTCTTCTGGGCGTCGTTGGTGCCGTGCGCGAGGGAGACCAGGCCCGCGGAGGCGATCTGGCCGGCGCGGTAGCCCTTGCGGGTGGCCTCGCCCTCGGCGCCGCCGCCGATCCCGTAGGAGAAGCGGGTGGCGAGCATGGCGGCCAGGCCGGCCACGACCGGGGCGGCGACCGCCGGCAGCAGCACCTTGGTGACCAGGACGTCGCCGTGGACGGCGCCGAAGCCCGCCGAGGCGACGGTGGCGCCGATCAGGCCGCCCATCAGGGCGTGCGAGGAGCTGGAGGGCAGTCCCACCAGCCAGGTCAGCAGGTTCCAGAGGATCGCGCCGACCAGGGCGGCGAAGATGACCTCGGGACGGATGCCGTTCTCATCGACGAGACCCTTGGAGATCGTGTTGGCGACCTCCACGGAGAGGAAAGCGCCCACAAGGTTGAGCGCGGCGGACATGGCCACCGCGACCTTGGGCTTCAGCGCGCCGGTCGAGATGGTGGTGGCCATCGCGTTGGCGGTGTCGTGGAAACCGTTCGTGAAATCGAACGCGAGAGCGGTGACCACCACTATCGCGAGGATCAGCGAGAAGCTTTCCATTTACCCAGGCAATCGTTCGAGCGTCATTGGCGGGTCGAACGTAGGCAACCTGGGTGAACGGAAGGTGAACTGGGCCGGGCGTGGGGGTGTCGGTAACGGGGGTTCCCGATTCCGCTCCGGGCGGGCGCCCGGGCGCCCCTTGGCTACCGGCCGCGCGCGAAGGCCCGCAGCCGGTCCGGCGGCCCGTGAAAGAGATTCTGGTCACCCGGCAGACCGCCCTGCGTGCCGTACTGCCAGAAGGTCCAGGAGTGCCATCCGCCGGGCAGTGATCCGGGCCCTGACGTGCCGTGACGGGCGATCCACAGCGGGTGGTCGGCGGCGAAGGCGCGGCTGCCGCCGGTGCAGGAGGCCCACCACTGGGCGGTCGTGTAGATCACCGGGCGGCGGCCGGTGAGCCGGTCCAGTTCGTCGCTGAAGGAGCGGATCCAGCCGACCATCCGCCGGTGGCCGAGCCCGTAGCAGATGTGCCTGCCGTCGTACGGGTCGTATTCGATGTCGAGGGCCGGCGGCAGCGTCCAGCCGTCCGCCCGCCAGCCGCCGCCGTACCGCACGAAGTACGCCGCCTGCGCGGCGCCGGAGGACTGGTCGGGGCGCGCGAAGTGGTAGGCGCCGCGGATCAGGTGCGCCCGGCGCGCGCCCGCGTACTGGCGGGCGAAGAAGGGATTGCGGTAGGTCGTGGACTCGGTGGCCTTGACGTAGGTGAACCGGGCGCCGTCCGACCGGGCGGCGGGCCAGTCGACTTGTTCCTGGTGCGAGGACACGTCGTGGCCCCGGGGCAGACCGGCCGCCACCGCGGCCGACGGACCGGCGGCGGAGGCGCACTGGGTGCCCGCGAGGACCAGCGCCGTCGCGGCGGCCGCGACGACGGCCGCGCGACGGCGGAGACGGGAGAGCGAGCGGTCACGGGCCATGCGTCCCCCTGGTGCGACGGTGAGGCGTCGTGCGGCTGTGGTCGTCAGTGGTCATTGGATGCCTGGCCGTCGCCCGGTTAAGTCCTTTCATGGGTGTTTCATACCGGTGTCCACTCGTCCGGCGGCACGGGTTCCGGCCCCGAGTCCGCGGGCGTCCCGCCCCGCACCCGGCGGGCTGGCAGGATCGCGGCATGGCTGAACAGCGGCGGGACGCGGAAGAGCAGCGGGAGCGGAGCTGGGCGGCGCTGGTCGCGACGGCCCGCCGGACCGTGACCGACGGGCTGGTGGTCGGCACCTCCGGCAACGTCTCCGTACGCGTGGGGGACCTCGTACTGGTCACCCCGTCGGGCGTGCCCTACGACCGGCTCACCCCGGCCGACGTCACCGGCGTCGACCTCGACGGGCGCCAGGTGCTCGGCACCCTCGTGCCGACCAGCGAGCTGCCCATGCACCTGGCCGTCTACCGCAGCACCGACGCCCGCGCCGTCGTCCACACCCACGCCGTGCACGCCACGGCCGTCTCCACCCTCGTCACCGAGCTGCCCCCGATCCACTACATGACCGCCTCCCTCGGCGGCATCGTGCGGGTCGCCCCCTACGCGGCCTACGGCACCGGCGAACTGGCCGAGAACATGCTCACGGCGCTGGCCGGCCGCTCCGGCTGCCTGCTGCGCAACCACGGCACGATCACCCACGGCGCCACCCTCGACCAGGCCTACGACCGCACCGCCCAGCTCGAGTGGATGTGCCGGCTGTGGCTGACGGCGTCCTCCGTGCCGGGCCGCACGCCCGCTCTGCTGACGGAGGCACACATCGCCGAGGCCGGGGCACGCTTGAAGGGATACGGCCAACGGAGGTGACCCCTTGTCGTCGCACGACGTGTCGTCGCACAGCCACCCGCTCCGTCCCCCCGCCGGCCGGCTGTCCTTCGGCCGGCTGCCCCTCGGCCGCCGCGGCGGGCCGTCCGGCCCGGCCCTCCGGCTGGCCGGTTCCGGCGCCCCCCACGACACTGGAGCCGTGCGCACCGTCAGAGCGACCGCCGCCGCCCTCGGCGCCGTCCTCGCCGCCGGCGCGGCATCCGTCGCCGCCGGCCGGCTGGCCAGCGACGCCGCGCTGAAGGCGCCCCCGGGCCGGCCCCTGCCCACCGAGCCCCGGCTCACCGTGCACGGCACCGCGCCCGGCCGCATCACCCTCACCCGCGACCTCGCCTCGCTGCGCCCCGGCACCTACGGCCTGGCCGGCGACGGCTCCCACGCGGTCGTCGGGCCCCCGCTGGACTCGGCCGAGCACACCGCCGACACCGTCGTGCGGCGTCTGGAGAGCGTCACCCACGGCACCTTCGCCCCCGGCGACGCCGTGTGGCTCACCCCGAACGTGTACGTCGGCAACCCGAGCGCCGCCCTCGGCCTCGACCACGCCGACATCGACGTCCCCGGGGAACTCGGCGCGCTGCCCGCCTGGTTCGTGCCCGGCCACCGGGAGACCTGGGTGATCGCGGTGCACGGCCTGGGCGCCACCCGCGAGCACGCCCTGAACGTCATGGCGTACCTGCACAGCCGCCGCGTCCCCGTGCTGGCCCTCGCCTACCGCGGCGACCTGGGCGCCCCGCGCTCCCCGGACGGCCTGAACCACCTGGGCGAGACGGAGTGGCGCGACGTGGACGCCGCCATCCGCTACGCCGTCCGCTACGGCGCCCGCCGGGTCGTCCTCCTCGGCTGGTCCACCGGCGCGACCATGGCCCTGCGCGCCGCCGAGCACTCCGCCGTGCGCGAGCGCGTCGCCGGGCTGATCCTCGACTCCCCGGTGCTGAACTGGCAGGCCACCCTGCGCGCCCTCGCCCAGGCCCGCCACACCCCCGGCGCCCTGCTGCCGCTCGCGGTGCGGGCCGCGCAGGGGCGGGCCGGACTGCACGCCGACCACGGCGCCCGGACCGCCGACCCCGACCGGCTCGCCGTGCCCACGCTGATCGTCCACGGCCCCGACGACGTGGTCGCCCCGTGGGAGTACTCCCGCCGCTTCGCCGCCCGCCGCCCCGACCTCGTGGCGCTGCACACCGTGCCGCGGGCCCCGCACGCGGCCATGTGGAACGCCGGCCCGGAGGAGTACGAGGAGCGGCTGCGCCGGTTCCTGACCCCGCTGATGTGACCGGCCCGGAGTGCCCTCCGGTAGGGCCGGCCCGCGCCGCGGCCGGCCGTTCCGTCAAAGGCCGTACCACTGGCCTGATCCCGCCTCCCGGCCCGCCCGCGGACCGGGTGCGTTGGCCGGCCCCGTAGCCGCCCGTGACATTCCGTTTGGGTTTTCGGACCGTCAACCGGAAGACTGCACCCGTGACGTCCCGTATCCCGCGCGACTCCAGGCTCCGACTCGTCCGACCGCGACCCCTGGCCGCCGCCCCCAGAGCTGTGAACCAGCGGCGCCCGCGCCGCCCCGCACCCCGGCCGCCGGAGGGCACCCCCGCCCCGGCCGAACTGGCCAGAATGGCGCGCACCGGCCTGGCCGGCGCGGTCCGGGTCGCCCGCTGGGCCGACTCCGCCCTCGGCCCCGGCAGCGACGCCGCCACCGCGGACGGCAAGGCCACCCTCTCCGACGCGACCGCCGAGCGCGCCGCCGCCGGCCTCGGCCTGGACACCGACCGGATCCGCGCCGACTGGGACACCGCCCGGCTCGCCGGACTCATCGAGGTGCACGGGGACAACGCCCGCCCCGGCTGGCGCCTGCGCGCCTGGGACCGCGACGACAGCGCCGTGCTGCGCGGCTGGGTCGCCCTGTTCGACGCCTGGTCGCTCGCCGGCCCGGAGCCCGCGGAGGCCGAGCCGGCCGTCGTCGCCGAAGTCGTCTCCGCCATGCCCCAGGTGCTCTCCTTCCTCCAGCTCTCGGCCGGCCCCGTGCCCGTCGAGCAGCTCCTGGACCTGCTCCAGCAGCGGGTCACCGAACTGCGCACCGAGCGCTGCGAGGTCTCCTACGAGCCCGGTGCCGCCGGCTCCCCGGCCCCCGCCGGGACCGCCGCCCCCGCGGAGCCCGCGCCCACCGGGGACACCCCGCTCGCCCCGCTCCTGGAGTGGGCCCTCACCGCCCTCGCCTCCGTGGGCGCCCTGACCTACGGCGACGGCCAGGCCACGCTCACCCCGCTGGGGAGCTGGGCGGTCTGGGTCAAGCTGGAGCAGATCTGCGTGGCCGCGCAGAGCCCCGCCGGCAACATCGAGCAGGCCGCCGAGGACATGCTCCGCGGCTGCGCCCAGCTCCGCCCCAACGCCGCCCGCGCCGAGTACCGAGCCTGGCTCGCCGCCCGCCCCGTCGGCAGCGCCGTCACCGAGCTGCTGGCCGCCGCCCGGGGTGACGACGCCCTGCTGCGCGGCCTCGCCTTCGAGGCGCTGCGCGTCGTCGGCGCCCCCGCCGAACCCGAGGTGCACGCGGTACTGGACGACCCCGCCCTGCGGCCCTACGCGCTGCTGTGGCTGGCCGAGCACGACGGAGTCGACCCGGAGGACGCCCACGAGGTCCTCACCCGCGAGGAGGCCACCTGGCTGTGGGTCGACACCGCCGCCGCCGTCGCCGACCACGGCGAGACGTCGATGCTGGTACGGCACCTGGAGGCCGCGGTCCAGCCCACCGTCCCCACGCTGCTGGACGAGGTCCGCGCCGTCGGCCACCCGCGCACCGTGCAGGTCCTGGTGGCCCTCGCCGCCGCCCACCCCGACCCGGCCCTCGCCAAGGCCGTGCGCCGGGCCGCCTTCCAGGTGCACACCGGCGGCTGATCCGGGGCGCCGGCCGGCCGGGCGCGCAGCGCCCGCGACGTCCGCGGCCGGCCCGGACCGGTCAGCCGCCGATCCCGGGCGCGTAGGTGCCGAAGCTCCAGACGTTGCCCTCCGCGTCCCGTGCCATGTAGTCCCGCGAGCCGTAGTCCTGGTCCGTCGGGGGCATCAGGATCTCCGCGCCGTGCGCCACGGCCCGCCGGTGGTGGGCGTCGACGTCGTCCACGACGACGTACACCCCGGCCGGCCCCGCGTCCCGCATGGCCGTGTCGAAGAGACCGCCGCGGCCCTTGGAGCCGAGCATCACCGCGCCCTCGCCCTGGACCAGCTCGGCGTGCATCACCGTGCCGTCCTCCGTCTCGTACACCGACAGCTCGGTGAAGCCGAAGGCCTCGGTGAGCTGCCTGATCGCCGCTTTCGCGTCCGCGTACAGCAACGTCGGAAAGACGCTCGGCCGTCCGCCCGTTCCCGCCATGCCGATCACTCCCTCGTGCGCCGGTCACCGCCCCCGTCCCCCGAGTCTCGCAGCCGCCACCGGCACCCACCGGCCGGCCCGGACCCGCGGACCCAGGAAAACCGCTTGCACGGTCCCGTTAGACTTGGCCCATGGCCATTCTCCTCGCGCATTAGACGGCGGGAACGTCCTCAGCCGCCCACCGCCAATCCCCAGTACGCCCTGGAGTCTGTCCGTGATCTCCGCTTCCGGTATCGAGCTGCGCGCCGGTGCGCGCGTCCTCATCGAGAACGCCACCTTCCGTGTCGCCAAGGGCGACCGCATCGGCCTTGTCGGCCGCAACGGCGCGGGAAAGACCACCCTCACCAAGTGCCTGGCCGGCGAGGGCATCCCGGCCGGCGGCCAGATCGCCCGCTCGGGCGAGGTCGGCTACCTGCCGCAGGACCCCCGCACCGGCGACCTCGACGTCCTCGCCCGCGACCGCGTCCTGTCCGCGCGCGGCCTCGACGTGCTGCTCCGCAAGATGCGCGAGAACGAGCAGCGCATCGCCAACGGCCAGGGCGCCACCCGCGAGAAGGCCCTCAAGCAGTACGAGCGCCAGGAGACCGAGTTCCTCACCAAGGGCGGCTACGCGGCCGAGGCCGAGGCCGCCACCATCGCCGCGGCGCTCAACCTGCCCGACCGGGTTCTCGGCCAGCCGCTCCACACGCTCTCCGGCGGTCAGCGCCGGCGCATCGAGCTGGCCCGCATCCTGTTCTCCGACGCGGACACCCTGCTGCTGGACGAGCCGACCAACCACCTCGACGCCGACTCGATCATCTGGCTGCGCGACTACCTGAAGACCTACCGCGGCGGCTTCATCGTGATCTCCCACGACGTCGACCTGGTCGAGACGGTCGTCAACAAGGTGTTCTACCTGGACGCCAACCGCGCCCAGATCGACGTCTACAACATGGGCTGGAAGCTCTACCAGCAGCAGCGCGAGGCCGACGAGAAGCGCCGCAAGCGCGAGCGCGCCAACGCCGAGAAGAAGGCCGCCGCCCTGCACTCGCAGGCCGACAAGATGCGCGCCAAGGCCACCAAGACGGTCGCCGCGCAGAACATGGCCCGCCGCGCCGACAAGCTGCTCTCCGGCCTGGAGGCGGTCCGCCAGTCCGACAAGGTCGCCAAGCTCCGCTTCCCCGACCCCGCCCCCTGCGGCAAGACCCCGCTGATGGCCGAGGGCCTGTCCAAGTCGTACGGCTCGCTGGAGATCTTCACCGACGTCGACCTGGCCATCGACAAGGGCTCGCGCGTCGTCATCCTCGGCCTCAACGGCGCGGGCAAGACCACGCTGCTGCGACTGCTCGGCGGAGTCGAGCGGCCCGACACCGGCGAGGTCGTCCCCGGCCACGGTCTCAAGCTCGGCTACTACGCCCAGGAGCACGAGACCCTGGACCCCGAGCGCACGGTCCTGGAGAACATGCGCTCGGCCGCGCCCGACATGGACCTGGTCGAGGTCCGCAAGGTGCTCGGCTCGTTCCTGTTCTCCGGCGACGACGTCGACAAGCCCGCCGGGGTGCTCTCCGGCGGCGAGAAGACCCGGCTGGCCCTCGCCACGCTGGTCGTCTCCTCCGCCAACGTCCTGCTGCTGGACGAGCCGACCAACAACCTGGACCCGGCCAGCCGCGAGGAGATCCTCGGCGCCCTGCGCACCTACAAGGGCGCGGTCGTCCTGGTCACGCACGACGAGGGCGCGGTCGAGGCCCTGCAGCCGGAACGCATCATCCTGCTGCCGGACGGCGTCGAGGACCTGTGGGGCGCCGACTACGCGGATCTCGTCGCCCTGGCTTGATCGAAAGCCTGATCCACGGCGTATGGATCATTCGGCCGAGCCGTGATCCATCATCTGTGTGAGATCTCCTCGTACCGACGTGTGTCGTACACCGATTTCGCGGCCGATCCCTTCAGCACCAAGGGGTCGGCCGCCTCGCGTCCCTGACCTGGCACTTCACGGAACCACCCGTTCGGCCGTGTGTCCGCGAGATCGTGGAATCACTGATTCCGTATGTGGGGACGCGCTCCTGTCGTCACGTCGATGTCTCACGGACCTTGCCGAATGGGTGGCCATCACGCCCCGGAGGGGTGATCATGAGGAGACCAGAGCGCACTTCCCATGAGGAGGCACGGGTGGCCGAGACTCTGAAGAAGGGCAGCCGGGTGACCGGCGCCGCGCGCGACAAGCTCGCGGCAGACCTGAAGAAGAAGTACGACTCCGGTGCGAGCATCCGGGCGCTGGCCGAGGAGACCGGCCGCTCGTATGGCTTCGTACACCGGATGCTCAGCGAGTCGGGCGTCACGCTCCGTGGGCGTGGCGGAGCGACCCGGGGCAAGAAGGCCGCTTCGTCCTGACTCCGGGCGGCCCATCGGCTTCGATGGTGGCCACCCGGCCGGCAGTCTGAACGGCCGGGTGGTTACTGTGCAGTCACTTAGCATGCCGTACGGCAATGTGTGATGACCGCACTCATCGGAGGCGCCCCATGGCTTCGCCCGACCAGGACCTCGCTCCTGTACTCGACAAGGACGGCGTACGGCTCACCGTCGACGACGCGCTCGCCACGGTGACGCTGGCCAACCCGGCCAAGCGCAACGCGCAGAGCCCCGCCATGTGGCGGACGCTCACCGAGGCCGGCCGGCTGCTGCCGGGCTCCGTCCGGGTCGTGGTGCTGCGTGGCGAGGGCCAGTCCTTCTCCGCCGGGCTGGACCGCCGGATGTTCACGCCGGAGGGAATCCCGGGCGAGCCCAACTTCGTCGAACTCGCGCGCCGTGACGACGCCGGGCTCGACGCGACCATCGCCGAATACCAGGAGGCGTTCACCTGGTGGCGGCGCAACGACATCGTGTCCATCGCCGCTGTCCAGGGCCATGCCATCGGTGCCGGGTTCCAGCTCGCGCTCGCCTGCGACCTGCGGGTCGTGGCGGACGACGTGCAGTTCGCCATGCGCGAGACCTCGCTCGGCCTCGTTCCCGACCTGACCGGCACGCATCCGCTGGTCGGGCTCGTCGGGTACGCCCGCGCGCTGGAGATCTGCGCGACGGGCCGGTTCGTCGGGGCCGGTGAGGCGGTGGCCTCCGGGCTGGCCAACCTCGCCGTGCCCGCGGCCGAGCTCGACGGCGCGGCACGGGACCTGGCCGCGGCGCTGCTGGCCGCCCCGCGCGACGCGGTGGTGGAGACCAAGGCCCTGCTGCGGGGTGCGCCGGAACGGGACTACGACTCCCAGCGCGCCGCCGAGCGGGCCGCGCAGGCCCGGCGGCTGCGGGACCTGGCCGGCGTGGGCGAATGAGCCCGCGGGACGCCGCGCCCTACGGCCGGACGGTCAGGCCACGCTCGTGACCAGCACCGCCACGGTCGGACGGTCGTCCAGCGCGTCCCGCACCGCCTCGCGCACCCGCAGGGCCACCTCCACGGTCCGGTGACCCGCGCCCGCCGCCAGCTCCACGCGTACGTGACGGTGCGGCAGCGCGGTGTCCCCGGCGCGCTCCTCGATGTGCACGGCCCGGCCGAGACCGCCGAGTGAGCCGGTCAGCCGCACGACCCCGGGGACGGCCAGCGCGGCCGCCGCCGCGCGGGACTCGTCGGGGTCCGTGATGTCCCGGGCGGCCGCCGGACGCGGCGCCTCCACCGGCGTGACCTGACTCTCCGCCGTCTCCAGCAGCTCCGTCACCCGCAGGTCCACCTCCGTGACCACGAGGCCCAGGACGTCCGTCGCGGCCGCCAGCAGGGCGAGCCGCAGCCGGGACGCCGCCGCCCGCAGCGGCTCGGCGGCCGGCGCCGAGAAGTCCGCCGTCACCCGCAGCGCACCCGGGGGCAGCGCCCCCGGCGGCCGCGGTACGACGGGTTCGCCGACGTCGTCGGGATCGGCGAGCGTGATCCGCGGCGTGCCGAGGCGCACGCCCGGCACCCCGTTCGCCGCGCCCTCCAGTACCGCCCGGGCCGCGCCCTCGGCGATCCACGCGCCGTCGCGCGGGCCGCCGAGCGGCAGCAGTCTGCCCAGGGCCGGCCGGTGCTGCCCCGACACCCGCGTCCACCGTTGCGCCGTCATTCCTCCAGCCTGCCGTATCCCCGGCGCGCAACCGCGCAACCCCGCTTACGGTGGTCGAAGAAGCACGACCGAAAGGGACGTACGGCGATGACCGACATGACGACGACCCAAGACGGTGGCAACGAACCGCAGCTCTCGACCCGCAAGGCCACCGGACGCGGTGGCGGAGACCCGGCGGCCAGGGGCCGGACGACGATCGCCGACGGTGTCGTGGAGAAGATCGCCGGGCTGGCCGCGCGTGACGTGGTCGGCGTGCACGCCCTGGGCAGCGGTCTCGCCCGGACCTTCGGCGCCGTCCGCGACCGGGTGCCCGGCGGCACGAAGTCCGTGACCCGGGGAGTGAAGGCAGAGGTCGGCGAGGTGCAGACCGCGCTCGACCTGGAGATCGTCGTGGACTACGGCGTGTCCATCTCCGACGTCGCCCGCTCGGTGCGGGAGAACGTGGTCGCCGCCGTGGAGCGGATGGCCGGACTCGAGGTCGTCGAGGTCAACATCGCGGTGAGCGACGTCAAGCTGCCCGACGAGGAGGAGGAACCCGAGCCGCCCCGGATCCAGTGACGCCCCGCCCGCCCGGGGCCACCCGCCCGGAACCGCACCGCCGACGGACTGAAGGAGCGCTGCATGAGCATGGCCATGGTCGGCATGATCGCCGGAATGGCGCTGGGATTCGCCGGGTACTTCGGCGGCTTCGGGGCCTTCCTGCTGGTGGCGGCGCTGGGCGCCGTCGGGTTCGTCGCCGGCCGGTACCTGGAGGGCGATCTGCAACCCGGTGACCTCTTCCGGAGCCGCGGCGACCGGCGCGACCGGCGGGGATGACCACCGTGAGCACGGAGACCGGCCCGGCGCGCCCGCGCCCCACCCCGGTGCCACCCGGTGAGCGCGGCGCCCTCAGGATCGCGGACCGGGTGGTGGCGAAGATCGCCTCGCGGGCCGCCCGCGAGGCGCTCGGCCCACTGCCCGAGGCCGCCTCCGCCCCGCACGCCGCGGTCGTCGTCCACCCGCACCCGAGGTCCGGCTCGGGCCGGGGGAGCCTGGTGGGAACGGCCCGTGTCCGCGTCCAGGTCGAACTCGCCCACCCCGTCGACATCGGTGCCCGCTGCGCCGCGGTGCGTCGGCAAGTGAGTGAGCGGGTGCGCGAGTTGGTGAGCATGGAGGTGCTGGAGGTCGCCGTCCGGGTCGAGCGGCTGCATCCGGCCCCGCTGCCCGGCGCGCACCGTGGGAGGACGCGATGAGCGAACCCCGGCCGGCCGAGGACACCCGGCGACCGCCCGGCCCCGGCCTCGACAGGAACCCCGGCGCCCCGCCGCCCCTGCTCGACCGGGGCAGCGGCCGCTTCTGGTCCCCGCGCCGGGTCCCCGCCGGCGTCGTCGCCCTGCTTCTGCTGGCCGGCGCGGGAGTCCTGCTGTACGACGTCGTCGCCGTGCGCGCCCACCGCCCGGCGATGCACTGGCGCCGCGCGCTGGCCCGGCAGCTCGCCGAACGCCCCCTGGACGACGTCTGGGTGCTGACCGGCGCCGGGGTGGCCGCCGCCCTCGGCCTGTGGCTGATCGTGCTCGCCGTGACGCCCGGTCTGCGCGCCCTGCTGCCCATGCTGCGCCCGCACCCCGATGTCCGCGCCGGACTGCGCCGCGAGGCGGCCGCCCTGGTGCTGCGCGACCGGGCCCTGGAGGTCTCGGGCGTACGGGAGGCGAAGGTGCGGATGCGCCGCCGCCGGGCCCGGGTCCGGGCATTCGCGCACTTCCGCGATCTGGACGAGGTGCGGGCCGATCTGGACGACGTGCTCTCCGACGCGGTGCGCGGGCTCGGGCTGAGCCGGCCGCCCGCGCTCTCGGTCGCCGTCCGGCGGCCCGGACGGAAGGGGTGAGGACGGTGCGCACCGGTCGCGTGAACCGCGTACTGCTCGCTCTCGTGGGGCTCCTGCTGCTCGCGGCGGGCGGCTCGGTGCTGGCCGTGGGCCTGGGTGCCCCGGCGCCGCGCCGCTGGATCCACTCCGGCCCGCACGACGTCCTGCTCGGCACCGCCGAGCGCACCCGGTGGCGGGACACGGGCTGGTGGTGGCCCGCGGTCATCGCGGGCCTCGCCGTCCTCGTCCTGCTCGCCCTGTGGTGGCTCGCCGCGATCCTGCGCCGGCGCCGCCCGGCCGAGATCCTGGTGGACACCGGGGACGGCGAGGGCGCCCTGCTGCGCGGAGCGGCCCTGGAGTCCGCGCTCGCCGAGGACGCGGCCCGGCAGCCGGGCGTGGCCGACGCCGAGGTGCTGCTGGCCGGCCGCCCCACCCGGCCCGGGGTGCGGGCCGGGCTCCGGCTGGAGCCGGCCATGGACCCCGGCGCCGCCCTGAGCGAGTTCACCGCCTCGCCCCTGACCCGCGCGCGTGAGTCGGCGGGCCTGGCGTCGCTCCCGGCGGAGGTGCGGCTGCGGGCGGTCAGGCACCGCGCGGAACGGGTCTCCTGACCGCACGCGATCGTGGCGGAATCTCAGAACCCGTGCCGCATCCCGCCGTCCACCGGCACCATGATCCCGGTCAGGTAGGAGGCCGCCGGGGACAGCAGGAACGCCGCGACCCTGCCGAACTCGTCCGGCGCCCCGTACCGGCGCAGCGGGATCCGGGACTCGCTCGCCGCCCGGGTCGCCTCGGGATCGGCGGACAGCGCGTCCAGCTCACGCACCCGGTCGGTGTCGATACGGCCCGGCAGCAGACCCACGACGCGGATGCCGCGCGGCCCCAGCTCGTCGGAGACGGACTTGGCGAACCCGGCGAGCCCCGGCCGCAGCCCGTTGGAGATGGTCAGCCCCGCGATGGGCTCGTACACCGACCCGGACAGCACGAACCCGATGACGCCGCCCGGCTCCAGCTCGGCCGCCGCCGTGCGGGCGAAACGCACCGCGCCGAGGAACACCGACTCGAACGCGTCCCGCCACTGCTCGTCCGTGTTGTCGGAAACGAACCCCGGCGCGGGGCCGCCCACGCTGACCAGAACGCCGTGGAAACCGCCGAAGTGCTCCCGCGCGGCCGCGATCAGCCGCTCGGCGGCCCCCGGGTCGGCGTTGTCGACGGCCACGCCCACCGCGTTCGGGCCCAGTTCGGCCGCCGCGCCGGCGACCCGCTCCTCGTCACGGCCGGTGACGACCACCTTGGCCCCGTCGGCGACCAGCTCCCGCGCGGCGGCGTTGCCCAGCCCCCGCGTAGCGCCGGTGACGACGTACACCCGGTCCTTCAGTCCAAGATCCATGGCACCTATCCTGCCTCCTCGCCGCCGAACAGGGCGAGGGCGGTGTTCACCAGCGCGATGTGGCTGAACGCCTGCGGGAAGTTGCCGAGCTGGCGGCCCAGATCCTGGCTGTACTCCTCCGCGAGCAGCCCCACGTCGTTGGCGAGGCCCACCAGCCTCTCGAACAGCTCCCGCGCCTCCTCCTTGCGGCCCGTCATGTGCAGGGCCTGCGCGAGCCAGAACGAGCAGGCCAGGAAGGCGCCCTCGCCGCCCGGCATGCCGTCGACGCCGACCGCGTCGGTGTCGTAGCGGCGGACCAGCCCGCCGTGGTCCAGGTCCGCCCGGATCGCGTCGACCGTGCCGATCACCCGCGGGTCGTCGGGCGGCAGGAAGCCGACGTGCGGGATCAGCAGCAGGGCGGCGTCCAGTTCGCGCGAGCCGTAGTACTGGGTGAAGGTGTTGCGCTCGGGGTCGAACCCCTGCTCGCACACCTCCCGGTGCACCTCGTCGCGCATCGTCCGCCAGCCGTCGAGGTCGCCGGACAGCTCCGGGTACCGCTCCAGGGTCCGTACGGCGCGGTCGGCGGCCACCCACACCATCACCTTCGAGTGCACGAAGTGACGCCGGCCGCCGCGCACCTCCCACAGCCCCTCGTCGGGCTGCCGCCAGGCCGACCGCAGGAACGTCATCAGCGCGCACTGCAGCGACCACATGTGCGGCTTGGTGGACAGACCGGAGGCGCGGGCCAGGTAGAGCGAGTCCATGACCTCGCCGTACACGTCGAGCTGGAGCTGGTCGACGGCGCCGTTGCCGACCCGTACGGGTGCGGAGTCGGCGAAGCCGGGCAGCCAGGGCAGCTCCCACTCGGGCAGCCGCCGCTCGCCCGCCACCCCGTACATGATCTGCAGGTCGGCCGGGTCGCCCGCGACCGCGCGCAGCAGCCAGTCGCGCCAGGCCTCGGCCTCGCCGTGGTAGCCGGCGGCCAGCAGGGCGCCCAGGGTGAGGGTGGAGTCGCGCAGCCAGCAGTACCGGTAGTCCCAGTTGCGCACCCCGCCCGGTTCCTCGGGCAGCGAGGTGGTGGCCGCGGCGACGATCCCGCCGGTCGGGGTGTAGGTGAGCGCCTTGAGGGTGATCAGGGACCGTACGACGGCGTCCCGGTGCGGCCCGTCGTAGCGGCAGCGGGCCGTCCACCGCCGCCAGTCCCGGACGCTGGCGCTGAGCGCCGCGTAGGGGTCGACCAGCGCGGGGCGCGGTTCGTGCGAGGGGTGCCAGGTCAGCACGAACGCCACCCGCTCGCCCTCGGCGAGGGTGAACTCCGCGTGGGTGCAGAAGTCCTCGCCCCACATGCGCACATGGGGCTCGGCACGCAGCCACACCGAGTCCGGTCCGGCGATGGCCACCCGGTGGCCGTCGGAGCGGCGCATCCACGGAATGATCGAGCCGTAGTCGAAGCGCAGCCGCAGCATGCTGCTCACCGTGACCCGCCCGCTGACGCCCTCCACGATCCGTACGACGTCGGGGGCGCGGTCGCGCTGCGGCATCAGGTCGGTCACCCGCACGGTGCCCTCGGCGGTGTCCCACTCGGTGTCGAGGACCAGGGTGTCGGGCCGGTAGGCGCGGCGTGTGCAGGCGCCCGCGCCCTTCGGTGCGATCCGCCAGTGGCCGTTGTCCTCGTCGCCCAGGAGCCGGGCGAAGCAGGCGCCGGAGTCGAAGCGGGGCAGACACAGCCAGTCGATCGAGCCGTCCCGGCCGACCAGGGCCGCGGTCTGCTCGTCCCCGATGACCGCGTAGTCCTCGATGCGCTCGTTCACAGCATGCGGTTTCCCCGGGGGCCCGCGCGGCCAATCAGGTGGTGCGCCGGGGGAGTGACGTCCGCCCCGGGGGACCGGGCCCTCACACGGTGGCGGGTTCGCTCTCCTCCGGCGCCGGCTCGGCGGCCGCCTCGTCCCGGTCCCGGATCTCGCGCCGGACGAGGAACCACCAGCCCACCGGGACGGCCGCGGCGAACAGCCACCACTGGAGCATGTACGCGTAGTTCAGCGGGGCGTCCTCGCTGCCCGGGTCGGAGATCTGCTCGGGGGTGCCTCCCCTGGCCGCGGGCGCCGTCTGCTCGACGTAGCCGCCGAGCACCTCGGCGCCGAGCCGCCGCGCCTCCTCGGCGCTGTCGATCAGCATGATCTGCCGGTCCGGCAGTCCCTTGATGTTCTTGATGCCGCTCGCCGAGGTCGTCTCGTCGGCCTCAAGCCGCCCGGTGAGGGTGAGCCGTCCCGCCGGCGGCGCGGGGACCTCGGGGAAGTCGGTCTGCACGCCGTTCGCCGGGATCCAGCCCCGGTTGACCAGCAGCACCCGGCCGTCGGTCAGCACGAACGGCGTCAGCACGTGGAAGCCGACCTCGCCGTCGGAGTTCGTCCGGCGCCGGACGACCACCTCGCGGGTCGCGTCGAAGGTGCCGGTCGCGGTGACCGTGCGGTACTTCTCGGCGCGGGTCACGGAGTGCCCGGGGGAGGTGAGCCGTTCCACGGGGACGGGCTCGGCGTGCAGCGCCCGTGAGACGAGGTCGTTGCGGGCGGTGCGCTCCTGGTACCGGTGCTGCTGCCAGAAGCCCAGCTCGATCATCGTCGGGATCAGCGCGATCGCGATGACGGTGAGGATCACCCACTGGCGGGTCAGCAGGAAGCGGTAGCGGTGCACCCCACGACGGTACATCCGGGCCGTGGGGTGCATTCGGGCGGGTACCGGGTCACACCCGGTCCACCACCCCCGTCTTCCCCTCCGCACGGGCGCAGTGCGCGCCGCAGAACCAGTGGCCCTCGACCTCCACGCCCTGCCCGATGATCTGGACCCGGCAGTGCTCGCAGATCGGAGCCATGCGGTGGATCGCACAGGAGAAGCAGTCGAACACGTGCACGGCGCCCTGCGCGTGCACCTCGAAGGTCATTCCGTAGTTGTTACCGCATACTTCGCATGTCGCCATGGGGCACAGCGTGAGCCGTGGCCGACCCCCCGGGCGAGGGGGCGCGGGGCGAGTCGCGCGTCAATCACCCGTCCGTACGGTCACCCGTCGGCGGGCTCGACGTCCCGCAGCAGCTGTCCGAACGCGGCCTCGTCGACCACCGGCGTCCCGAACTGCCGCGCCTTGACCACCTTCGAGGTGCCCGAGCCGGGGTCGTTGGTGACCAGCAGGCTGGTCAGCCGGGACAGGCTCGTCGCCACGTGCAGCCCGGCCTCGGTCGCCCGGTCCTCCAGCAGCTCCCGCTCGGTGGAGGTGTCCCCGGAGAACGCCACCCGCATGCCCTGCTTGAGTCGTTTGCCCGCTTCGTAGCGGCCGGGGTTGGGGTGGGGGCAGGCGGGGCGCTTCCGGGACGGGCGCCAGCCGCCGTAGCCCGGGGCGCCGTGGCCGCCGCTCGCCTGCCGGCCGATCCGGGGGGTGTCCGACCACTCCGTCAGCGGCCGGCACTCCAGCAGCGGAAGCCGTACGTCACCCGCCGCCGCGGCCCGCAGGCTGGGCCGGAACGCCTCGGCGAGCACCCGCGCGTCGTCCAGCGCGTGGTGCGCCCGCTGCTGCACCACCCCGAAGTGCGCCGCCAGCGACTCCAGCTTGAAGTTGGGCAGCGGCAGCCCCAGCTCCTTCGACAGCGCGATGGTGCACAGCCGTTGCCGCACCGGGGCCTCGCGGCTCGCGCGCGCGTACTCGCGCGCGATCATCTGCCAGTCGAAGACCGCGTTGTGCGCGACGAGCACCCGGCCGTCGAGACGGGCCGCGAACTCCTCCGCCACCTCCGCGAACAGCGGCGCCCCTTCGAGCACCTCGCTCGTCAGCCCGTGTATCCACACCGGTCCCGGATCGCGCTCCGGGTTGACCAGCGTGTACCAGTGGTCCTCGACCTCGCCGCGCGCGTCCAGCCGGTACACGGCCGCGGAGATGATCCGGTCGTCCCGGGCCAGGCCGGTGGTCTCCACGTCAACGACCGCGTATCCCTGCGGATACGCGGCCGGCCACCGGGTGGCGGGGGACACTGCGGTCGCACGGTCTTCGAGCATGGTCACTGAGGATACGGGCCACGACCGACAGTGCCGTCCCCCAGGTCCGGCGGGGCCGCCCCGGGCCCGTCCTCCCGCTCGGCGGCCGCACACGCGTGCGTGCCGCGAACCCGTCCCGGACGCGCGGCAGTTCCCGCGGCCGTGCCCGAACTCGGCGCGCCGGTGGCGGAGTACGCCGGCGCGCGGCGGCGCGGGTCCCGGCGCAGCGCCCGCCCGGCCGCGGCTGTGCGATTCTCCCTGCTGTGACCGAACCAACCCATGACGAGACGCACGGCGGCGCGCTGGGCTCCCGCCTCAACTGGCTGCGGGCGGCCGTCCTCGGCGCGAACGACGGCATCGTCTCCACCGCGGGCCTCGTCGTCGGCGTGGCCGGCGCGACCGACTCCCGCACCGCCCTGCTCACCGCGGGCCTGGCCGGCCTGCTCGCCGGATCGATGTCGATGGCCGCCGGGGAGTACGTGTCGGTCTCCACCCAGCGGGACTCGGAGAAGGCCGCGCTGGCCCA
This sequence comes from Streptomyces sp. NPDC002386, assembly GCF_053593175.1. Lineage (NCBI taxonomy): Bacteria > Bacillati > Actinomycetota > Actinomycetes > Kitasatosporales > Streptomycetaceae > Streptomyces > Streptomyces sp. NPDC002386. The sequence continues at coordinate 38,680 of NZ_JBSFBX010000008.1, read as the reverse complement.
GGAGCGGCGGGAGCTGCGCGAGCAGCCGGCCGCGGAACTGGAGGAGCTGACGCGGATGCTCGAGGAGCGCGGCCTGTCCCGCGAGGTCGCCCGGGAGGCCGCAGGGCAGCTCACCGAGCGGGACGCGCTGCGGGCACACGCGCGCGTGGAACTGGGCATCGACCCGGACGAACTCACCAACCCCTGGCACGCGGCCTGGGCGAGCTTCCTGGCCTTCACGGTGGGCGCCCTGCTGCCGCTGCTGGCGATCGTCCTGCCGCCGGCCGGCTGGCGGCTCCCGGTCACGGTGCTCTCCGTACTGGCCGCGCTCGTGCTCACCGGCTGGAGCAGCGCCCGGCTCGGCGCCGCCGCGCCCGGCCGCGCGGTGCTGCGCAACGCGGCGGGCGGCGCCCTCGCCATGGGCGTGACGTACCTGGCCGGGACGCTGCTGGGCGCGGTGGGGGCGTAGCCCGCCGGCGGGCCGACCCGGGCCCCGGCCGCGCGGCCCGCCGCCACCAGGACGTACGGTGAGGTGCGCTCGACCACCCCCCGGGCGCACCGCACGACACCTCGCACGAGAAGGACCCTCGCCATGCGCGCCACCACCATCCACGCCCCGTACGACATGCGCGTGGAGGACGTCCCCGAACCCGTGGTGCAGCTGCCCACCGACGCCGTGGTGCGGGTGCTGCGCGCCTGCATCTGCGGCAGCGACCTGTGGGCCTACCGCGGCGACGCCGCCCGCCAGCCGGGGCAGCGCATCGGCCACGAGTTCCTCGGCATCGTCGAGGAGACCGGGTCCGAGGTGTCCACCGTCCGGCGCGGCGACCTGGTGGTCGCCCCCTTCATGTGGTCCGACGGCGTCTGCGACTACTGCCGGGAGGGCCTGACGACCTCCTGCGAGCACGGTGGGTTCTGGGGCTCCGTCGGGTACGACGGCGGCCAGGGCGAGGCCGTGCGCGTGCCCTTCGCCGACGGCACCCTCGTCCAGCTGCCCAAGGACGCCGCCTCCGACGACCACCTGCTGTCCGCCCTGCTGACCCTCTCCGACGTGCTCGGCACCGGCCACCACGCGGCCCTCGGCGCGGGCGCCCGCCCGGGCGCCACCGTCGCCGTCGTCGGTGACGGCGCCGTCGGCCTGTGCGCCGTGCTGGCCGCCAAGCGGCTCGGCGCCGAACGCGTCATCGCGCTCGGCCGGCACGAGGTCCGCACCGACATCGCGCGCCGCTTCGGCGCCACCGACGTCGTCGCCGAACGCGGCGAGGCGGCCGTGGAGGCCGTGCGCGAGCTGACCCGGGGTCAGGGCGCGCACGCCGTGGTCGAGGCGGTCGGCACCGAGCAGTCCATGCGGACGGCCGTGAACATCACCCGCGACGGCGGCGCCATCGGCTTCGTCGGTGTGCCGCACGGCAGCGGCACCGGACTGGACCTCGGCGTCATGTTCGACCGGAACATCGCCCTGCGCGGCGGCGTCGCGCCGGTCCGCGCCTACATCCCCGACCTGCTGCCCGACGTCCTCGACGGCACCATCGATCCCTCCCCGGTGTTCGACCTGACCGTCGGCATCGAGGGCGTCCCGGACGGCTACCGGGCGATGGACGAGCGCACCGCCCTCAAGGTGCTCGTCACCAACGGCTAGTGCTGCGACCGGAGAGGTTCACCGGCTCGCGACGCCCGGCCCGGCACCTCGCCGCGTTGTCGCATCACCCGAGTACATCCGGTACGCGGGCAATGCTCCGCCTTGCGATGCACCGCACCGGACGCCGCGAGCTTCCCGGCAAACCTTTCCGGCCACAGCACTAGCACCCGGCCGGGGGCCGGCTAGGACCAGCGGATCGGCAGCGGCAGAGCCGTGAGCAGACCCGAGACCACGACCACCGCGCCCAGGGCGGCCACCTCGGCCCGCGCCGGGGCGTACGCGGTCAGCGGGTCGGCCGCGCGGCTCAGCCGGATCCGCGCCCACAGCGCGAACCCGGCGACGACGGCGACCAGGACCACCTTGGCGAGCAGGGCGCGCCCGTAGGCCGTCGTCGTGAGCTGGTCCAGGACCGTCGCCGCCGGCATGCGCCGCAGCGAGCTGCACACACCGGTCGCCGTGAGGGCGGCGAGCAGTACGGCCGCCACGCGCGCGTACAGCCCCAGCAGCCGGGGCCCGGCAGCGTCGCCGCGCCACCGCCGCAGGATCCGCAGCGCGTGGAGCAGTCCGCCCGCCCACAGCGACGCGCAGATCAGGTGAACCAGCGTCAGGCCGGAGCCGGTCAGCGGGCTCTGCTCGCTCGCGGGGTGCGCGCGCAGCGCCTCCGCGACCACCACCGCGGCCAGCGGCCACACCTGGGCCGCCGGCCGGCGGGCGAGCGCGCACAGCCCCGCCAGCAGGAAGCCGTTGACCTCCAGCAGCGCCAGCCTGCCGTCACGGGAGTCGTACAGACCGCCCACGTCGATCTGCCCCGGCCCGTGCGGGATCAGATTGCCGGCGGACACCACCGCGGCCAGCGCCAGCGCCGCGGCGAAACCCGCCGCGTTCGCGGCCGGCGCCCAGCTTCGGGGCCGTCCGGCGGGGGCGCCGGGCAGCAGCCGGGCGAGCCGCAGCACGAACAGCTCGCCCAGCGGCACGCTCAGGGCGGCGAACAGCACCCCGCGCAGCAGCGCGATGCCGCCCGCCCCGGGCGCGGCGGCCTCCCCGGTGCCGTGCAGCGCGGCGGACGGCCCGTACAGCGGGATCAGCGCCGCGAGGGCCACCAGCACCAGCACGGCCACGGCCCGGCCGGTGCCGGTCCCCCGCGCCGCGCCGTCCGCTTCCACGGCCCCGGCGGCCGGTGGTGTCGAGGTCATCCCGCGATCCTCGCCAGCCGGCCGGGAACCGGGCAAGTCCGGGCGAACGACCGGTGCGGGCGCGGGTGCGTTTTTGGCCGTCCCCGGGTTCACTCCCAGCGCGCGGGGTCCGACCCCCAGGGCGCCGGGGGCCGCGCCCAGTCGGCCGGGCCGCCCGCGAAGGACACCGGCGGCAGGGCGTACCGCAGCCGTCCGAGCCGGCTGCCGGTCTCCGCCAGCCAGGCGTCCGGGCCCTCGTACGACGGACCGCCGCCCGCGGACCGGGCGGGCGGCATCCCGTCCGTCAGCCAGTGCGCGGTACGGGCGAGCGCCAGCCGGATCAGCCGGCCGCCCCCGTCATACGACTGCTCGGTCACCGCCCGCAGCACGGCCGCCGCCAGCAGGTACCCGGTGCCGTGGTCCAGGGCCTGCGCGGGCAGCGCGCCGGGCCGCTCGGCGGAGCCCTCGGTCACCGCGATGCCGGTCGCGGCCTGCACCAGGCTGTCGAACCCGCGCCGCCCGCCCCAGGGCCCGTACGCGCCCCACGCCGACACCTGCGCCACCACCAGCCCGGGGTGCCGTTCCGTCAGCGCCTCGGGGGAGAGCCCGAACCGGTCCAGGGCGCCGGGCCGGTAGCCGGTCACGACGACGTCCGCCGCGGCGAGCAGTTCCTCGAGTGCGGCCCGGTCGGTGGTGAGGTCGAGGACGGCCGAGCGCTTGCCGAAGCCCGTGTCGGCGTGCTGGTCGGGGAGTTCGGGCGAGCGCGGGGGGTCCAGGCGCAGTACGTCCGCGCCGAGCAGCGCCAGCGTGCGGGTGGCGACCGGGCCCGCCAGCACCCGGGTCAGATCCAGGACCCGCAGCCCGGCGGCGGGCAGCAGCCGGGCCGCCGCCGGGTCGAGCGGGGGCGGCACGCGAGCGGGGGAGGGGGCCGGCCGCTCGCGTTCGACCAGCGGCCGGGCGGCCACCTCGGCGGCCTGTCCGTGCGCCGCCCACTCCCGCGGAGTGCGCAGGGCCACGGCGAGGCCGCCGGCGCGGTGGACGGTGTCCTCCACCTCCAGGGCGGACCGCTCGGCGATCCGCTCGCCCGCCCGCGCCGCCGTCACGTCCTCGGGCAGGTCCAGCGCGCGCAGCAACCGGGCGCGGTGGTGCGGGTAGTTGGCGTGGGTGCGCACCCAGCCGTCGGCGGTCCGCCAGAAGCGGGACAGCGGCGCGAAGGCGACCGGTGCCCGGCCGTCCACCCGCAGCAGCCGCTCGCTGTGAAAGGCGGCGGCGACCGCGCCGTCGTCCACCTCGGCCTCCGGCACCCGGCCGAGTCCGGCCCGCAGCGCCCCCAGCTCCGCCGCGGCCAGCGCGCACGCGCCGACGCACGCGCGCGCCAGCCGGGCTACCGGCAGCCGGGCCGGCAGCGCGCCCGCCCGCTCGACGACCGACACACGCGACAGCAGGGCTGGGTCACCGCCGAGCGCGGCCCAGGCGAACTTGATTTCCGTCATGACTGCACTATGCAGTATTGATTCGATCAACTTCGGGTGGGGCCGCGGCCGGGCGGGTGCCGCCGGGGATCCCACCGGCGGCACCCGTGCGCGGGGGAGGGGTCAGCGCACCGCGCGCAGCGCGTTGACGATCCCGGACCCGTAGAAGCCGTTGACGCGCTTGCCGCCGACGCAGGTCGCGTCCACGACGCCGTCGCCGTCCCCGTCGTACGGGCCGGCCGGGCAGCCCGGGTTGTCGGCCTCTGCCTTGAGCAGCGCCTGGAGCTGCGCCGGAGTGGCGTGCCGGTGCGCCGACTTCAGCAGCGCGGCCACGGCGGCCACGTGCGGGGACGCCATCGAGGTGCCCTGGAGGAAGCCGTACTGGTTGTTCGGCAGCGTGGACAGGATGCGGCCGTTCTTCGACGGCGTGTCCGGGATCTGGTACTTGTCGCCGCCCGGTCCCGCCACGTCGACGACGCCCTTGCCGTAGCTGGAGTAGTACGACTTGGCGCCCTTGACGCCCACGGCGCTCACGGTGACCACGCCGGGCAGCTGGGTCGGGATGTCGAAGCACTCGTGCGGGTCGACCGTCCGGGTGGTGGCGGTCGAGTCGTCCGGGCTGGAGTCGTCCACGATCGCGTCGGAGTCGAGGTCGTCGTTGGAGTTGCCCGCCGAGGCCACGTTGAGCGTGCCCTTGCGCTGGGCGTACAGCTGCGCGCGGTTGACCGCGTCCACGATGGCCCGCTGGTCGGGATCGTCCATGCAGTTGTACAGCCACGGGTCCACGTAGTAGCTGTTGTTGGTGATCTCGACGCCGTGGTCCGCGGCGAAGACGAAGGCGCAGACCACGCTCTCCGGGTAGAACAGCGAGGTCGAGTCCGGCTGGGCCACCGTGATGCTGGCGACCTTCACGCCGGGCGCGACGCCCGCCACGCCTATGCCGTTGCGGGCCGCGGCTATCTCGCCCGCGACATGCGTGCCGTGGTAGTGGTCGGCGTCCGCCGGCCGCCAGGCGCCGTACGTCGTGTCCGCCTTGCCGCTCACGCAGTTCGCCGACTGCGACGCCGAGAAGTTCGGGGCGATGTCCGGGTGGGTGTCGTCGACGCCGGTGTCGATCACGCCGACGGTCACGCTCCGGCTGCCCGGGTTGATCGTCGCGGCCTTGTCGGCGCCGATCGACCGCAGGTCCCACTGGTCGGCCTCGAGGGGCTCCTCGCCCGCCGCCGCGCCCCGGGAGACCTTGGCGGCCTCCGCCTTCGACAGGACCTGGACCGCGCCCTCGTCCGTCGTCCCCGCCGCGCTCAGCGGGGCGGTACGCGTGGCGCCCGCGGACTGCACACCGCGCACCGCGCGCATCCGTGCGCCGAAGTCCGCCTGCGCGGAGTGCGCGACGATCACGCCGATCCGGGCGTAACTCGCCACGATGGTGCCGCCGTTGCGCGAGATCGCCCGCTCCACCGACTCGATCGTGCGGTGGTCCGTCCTGGTGTTGACCACGTACGCCAGGGCCGGGCCGTCCGCCGCCCGTGCCGCGGTGGCCGCCTCGGTCGCCGCCGAGGCCGCCGTCGGCAGGAAACCGAGCGAGGCGGTCAGTGAGAGCACGACCGGCACGGCGAGCGCCAGTCGGCGTCTGGAGCGCAGATGAACCATGGGATCTCCACATCATCCGGAAACGGAACCGCCCGATACACAGGTGGTGCTCGGGCGCGTACATGACGGGTGGTGCAGGCCGAAGCTATCTCCCCGATCTGATCTCCGAAAGAGGCAGGCCGACTTGAACCGGTCCGTGCGCGGCGCCGTGACCGTGGACGGAGGGCCCGGCACGATCGCGGGTCCCCACCGGAATCACCCACCGGAGTCGGCTGGCGACTGCCGGTAACGTGATCCCTTGTCCGTGTGAGGTCGACCCAGCGCATGTCCGACGCGAGGAGAGCCCGTGGCCACCGAGACACCGCCACCCGCGAAACCGCAAGCCCACCTTCCCTCCACCGAGGAGTTCGCCGAGGTCCAGCAGAGCGCGGAATTCGCTGAGTTGCGCCGCGCCAACCGCTCCTTCGCGTTCCCCCTGACCATCGCCTTCATCACCTGGTACCTGCTGTACGTGCTGCTCTCCTGCTACGCGGGAGGCTTCATGGGCACCAAGGTGGCCGGCAACGTCAACGTGGCCCTCGTCCTGGGCATGGCGCAGTTCCTCACCACGTTCCTCATCGCCTGGTGGTACGCGCGGCACGCCGCCGCCAAGCTCGACCCGCGGGCCGAGGCCATCAAGTCCCGGATGGAGGGCGGAGCATGAGCCCCGCACAGCACACCCTGCTGGCCGCCGGCGAGGCCAGTGAGCACCGGACGCTGATCATCACCCTGTTCGCGGTGTTCGTCGCCGCGACCCTCGTGATCACCGTCTGGGCCGGCCGGCAGACCAGGGACGCCGCCGACTTCTACGCCGGCGGACGGCAGTTCACCGGCTTCCAGAACGGCCTGGCCGTCTCCGGCGACTACATGTCCGCCGCGTCCTTCCTCGGCATCGCGGGCGCCATCGCCCTCTTCGGCTACGACGGCTTCCTGTACTCCATCGGCTTCCTGGTGGCGTGGCTGGTCGCCCTCCTCCTGGTGGCCGAGCCGCTGCGCAACTCCGGCCGCTACACAATGGGTGACGTCCTGGCCTACCGGATGCGCCAGCGGCCCGTGCGTACCGCGGCCGGCGTCTCCACCATCGTCGTGTCGATCTTCTACCTGCTCGCCCAGATGGCCGGCGCCGGCGTCCTCGTCTCGCTGCTGCTCGGCATCACCAGCGACGGCGGCAAGATCGGCATCGTCGCCCTGGTCGGCGTCCTGATGATCGTGTACGTCACCATCGGCGGCATGAAGGGCACCACGTGGGTCCAGATGGTCAAGGCGGTGCTGCTGATCCTGGGCGCCCTGCTGCTGACCTTCCTGGTCCTGCTGAAGTTCCACTTCAACATCTCCGACCTGCTCGGCACGGCCGCCGACAACAGCGCCAAGGGCTCGGCCTTCCTGGAGCCCGGCCTGAAGTACGGCGCCACCGGGACCACCAAGCTGGACTTCATCTCCCTCGGCATCGCCCTGGTCCTCGGCACCGCGGGCCTGCCGCACATCCTGATCCGGTTCTACACGGTGCCGACCGCCAAGGCCGCCCGTAAGTCCGTCATCTGGGCCATCGGCCTGATCGGCGCCTTCTACCTGATGACCCTCGCGCTCGGCTTCGGCGCGGCCGCGCTGATCAAACCCGACGAGATCATCGCCTCCAACAAGGCGGGCAACACCGCCGCCCCGCTCCTCGCCCTGCACCTGGGCGGAGTGGACTCCAACTGGGGCGCGATCCTGCTCGCCACCATCTCGGCCGTCGCCTTCGCCACCATCCTCGCGGTGGTCGCCGGCCTCACCCTGGCCTCGTCGTCGTCCTTCGCCCACGACATCTACGCCAACGTCATCAAGAAGGGGCAGGCCACCGAGAAGCAGGAGCTGGGCGCGGCCCGCTGGGCCACCGTCGGCATCGGCGCCGTCTCCATCCTGCTCGGCGCCATGGCCCGCGACCTGAACGTGGCCGGCCTGGTCGCCCTCGCCTTCGCGGTCGCCGCCTCCGCCAACCTGCCGACCATCCTCTACAGCCTGTTCTGGAAGCGGTTCACCACCTCGGGCGCCCTGTGGTCGATCTACGGCGGCCTGGTCACCGCGGTCGGCCTCGTGCTGTTCTCGCCGGTGGTGTCCGGCAAGCCGACCTCGATGTTCCCGGACGTCGACTTCCACTGGTTCCCGCTGGAGAACCCGGGCATCATCTCGATCCCGGTCGGCTTCCTGCTGGGCGCCGTGGGCACCCTGCTCTCCAAGGAGGTACCGGACGCCGGGAAGTACGCGGAGCTGGAGGTGCGGTCCCTGACCGGCACCGGAGCGCACTGATCCACCCGGCGGCGGGGCCGCGTCGTACCGGATCGTACGGTCCTACGACGCGGCCCCGCCGTGCCTCGTGGGATCGGGCCACCACTCTTGTCGGTGGTCTCACGTAGGCTCGCAGGTGACGGAGAACGATGATGCGGTACCGAGGGAGGGGGCCCACGTGCTCATCGACACCTACGGCCGAGTCGCCACCGACCTTCGGGTCTCGCTGACCGACCGGTGCAACCTGCGCTGCACCTACTGCATGCCCGAGGAGGGCCTGCAGTGGCTGGCCAAGCCCGACCTGCTCACGGACGACGAGATCGTCCGCCTCATCGACATCGCGGTCCGCCTGCTCGGCATCGAGGAGGTCCGCTTCACCGGCGGCGAGCCCCTGCTGCGCCCCGGTCTGACCGGGATCGTCGAGCGCGTCGCGGCCCTGGAGCCCCGGCCCCAGATGTCCCTCACCACCAACGGCATCGGCCTCAGGCGCACCGCGTCCGCCCTGAAGGCGGCCGGCCTGGACCGGGTCAACGTCTCCCTGGACACCCTGCGCCCGGACGTCTTCAAGACCCTCACCCGCCGCGACCGCCACCGGGACGTCCTGGAGGGCCTCGAGGCCGCCCGCGAGGCGGGCCTCGACCCGGTCAAGGTGAACTCGGTCCTGATGCCGGGCCTGAACGCCGACGAGGCCCCGGACCTGCTGGCCTGGGCCGTGGAACACGACTACGAGCTGCGCTTCATCGAGCAGATGCCGCTCGACGCCCAGCACGGCTGGAAGCGCGAGGGCATGGTCACCGCCGGTGACATCCTCACCTCCCTGCGCACCCGGTTCGACCTCACTCCCGAGGGCGCCGACGAGCGCGGCTCGGCACCGGCGGAGCGCTGGCTGGTCGACGGCGGCCCGCACCGCGTGGGCGTGATCGCCTCGGTCACCCGCCCGTTCTGCGCGGCCTGCGACCGCACCCGCCTCACGGCCGACGGCCAAGTGCGAACCTGCCTGTTCGCCACCGAGGAGACCGACCTGCGAGCGGCCCTGCGCTCCGGCGCCCCCGACGAGGAGATCGCCCGTGTCTGGCGCCAGGCGATGTGGGGCAAGAAGGCCGGAGCGGGCCTCGACGACCCCTCCTTCGTCCAGCCGGACCGGCCGATGTCGGCGATCGGCGGCTAGGAGCCCTCGGGTGCCTTCCAGTCCTCGAACTTCACCACGTCCTTGAGGAACCCCCGGACCCCGAGGAACTGCGAGAGGTGCTCGCGGTGCTCCTCGCAGGCGAGCCACGTCTTGCGTCGCTGCGGGGTGTGGATCTTCGGGTTGTTCCAGGCCAGCACCCACACGGCGGGGTCGTGGCAGCCCTTGGCGGAGCAGATGGGGGTCTCGTCACTCACGGGTTCGTCACTGGTTCCGTCTCACAGAGCCCCCGTAAACAAGGCGACGCCGAGCAGCCACGGGGGGAGCTGCCCGGCGTCGGTCCGTCGCTCCGACGGGGGATGCGGAGCGCGTACGCAGTATGTCATGGGTCACCCTGCGTCCGGCACTGAACCGCACGATTGAATTGAGCTTTTCTTGAGCTTGGCCGAGGGTCCGGTCCGCGGCCCGGTATCCGCCGTGGTCAGCCCCGTTCCGGCCGCTCACCGGGCCCGTGCGGCCCCGGCTCGGCCGACAGGTCCTCCGGTACGGATTCCGCTCGCGCGCCGTCGTCTTGCGCGCGCGGCGGCGTGATCATCGGCCGCGTCGGGGCCGTCACGAAGGTCGACGGAAGAGCGGGCGGCCGCTCCCGGCCGGCGTTCGCGATCACCACCGCGATGTAGGGGAGCACCGCGCCGAGCACCAGTGCCACGATGGCGACGTACCGTTCGACGTTCCACAGGGTCGCCGCGAGGATCACCGAGGCGGTCCGGACCGTCATCGAGATGACGTACCGCCGCTGCCGGCCCCGCACGTCCTCGGCCAGCCCGGTCCGGGCGCCGGTGATCCGGAACACCTGGACGCCGCCGCCGTGCTGCTTCCGCATCACATTCCACCATCCGCCCGCATCGGACTCCCATGGCCCGCACCCTTCGTCCGCCCGGGCGAAGGACCCGTGGCGGAACATCTCCACGTTACGCCGCGCCCAGACCGCCCACGAGACCGGGTCGCCGCCCGCCCGCGCGGACCGCGTCGGCGGGGCCACGTACGGGGGTGTCCGACATGCGCCGTACGGCCCCCACGCGGAGACTTGCCGTAGGGCTCACGCCGATCGGTACGAGGAGGCAGCCATGGGCTGGTTGTGGGCGATCATCGTGGGGTTCGTGCTGGGCCTCATCGCCAAGGCCGTCATCCCGGGCAAGCAGCACAGCCCTCTGTGGCTGACCACCATCGGCGGCATCCTCGGCGCGATCGCGGGCAACGCGATCGCCAGTGCCCTCGGCGTCGCGGAGACCAAGGGCATCGACTGGAGCCGGCACGCCTTCCAGCTCATCGCCGCGATCATCATCGTCGCCCTGATCGACGCCGCCTACATGGCGACGATCGGCAAGCGGAAACAGCAGCAGCGCGTCTGACGGCGGACACACCGAAGGGCGGCCCCCCGGCACCGGGGAGCCGCCCTTCGGCCCGTCTCACGCGGGCTTGACCTCGACCGCGGCCAGGTTCTTCTTACCCCGGCGCAGCACCAGCCAGCGCCCGTGCAGCAGGTCCTCCCGGGCGGGAACCGCGTCCTCGGCGGTGACCTTCGCGTTGTTCACGTAGGCACCGCCCTCCTTGACCGTCCGGCGGGCGGCCGACTTGCTGGCCACCAGACCGACCTCGGCGAACAGGTCGACCACCGGGCCCAGCTCGGTGACCTGGACGTGCGGCACCTCGGACAGCGCCGCCGACAGCGTCCTGTCGTCCAGCTCCGCCAGCTCGCCCTGGCCGAAGAGCGCCCTGGACGCGGCGATCACGGCGGCCGTCTGGTCGGCGCCGTGCACCAGCGTCGTCAGCTCCTCGGCGAGCGCGCGCTGCGCGGCACGGGCCTGCGGGCGCTCCTCGGTCTGCCGCTCCAGCTCCTCCAGCTCCTCCCGGGACCTGAAGGACAGGATCCGCATGTACCGCGAGATGTCCCGGTCGTCCACGTTCAGCCAGAACTGGTAGAACGCGTACGGCGTCGTCATCTCCGGGTCGAGCCAGACGGCGCCGCCCTCGGTCTTGCCGAACTTGGTGCCGTCCGCCTTGGTCATCAGCGGGGTGGCCAGGGCGTGCACGTCCGCGTCCGGCTCCAGCCGGTGGATCAGGTCCAGGCCGGCCGTGAGGTTGCCCCACTGGTCGCTGCCGCCCTGCTGGAGCCTGCAGCCGTACCGCCGGTACAGCTGCAGGAAGTCCATGCCCTGCAGGATCTGGTAGCTGAACTCGGTGTAGCTGATGCCCTGGTCGGACTCCAGGCGGCGGGCCACGGAGTCCTTCGTCAGCATCTTGTTGACCCGGAAGTGCTTGCCGATGTCCCGCAGGAACTCGATCGCGGAGAGCCCCTCGGTCCAGTCGAGGTTGTTCACCATGACCGCCGCGTTCTCGCCCTCGAAGGACAGGAACGGCTCGATCTGGCCGCGCAGCCGGCCCACCCAGCCGGCCACCGTCTCCGGGTCGTTCAGCGTGCGCTCGGCGGTCGGGCGCGGGTCGCCGATCAGCCCCGTCGCCCCGCCCACCAGCGCCAGCGGCCGGTGCCCGGCCTGCTGGAGCCGGCGCACGGTGAGCACCTGCACCAGATGCCCCACGTGCAGCGACGGCGCCGTCGGGTCGAAGCCGCAATAGAACGTGACGGGACCGTCCGCGAGAGCCTTGCGCAAGGCGTCCTCGTCTGTGGACAGGGCGAACAGCCCACGCCACTTCAGCTCGTCGACGATGTCCGTCACGGTTCTCGTGTCTCCTTGAAGATCTTCGGGCAGCCGGGTGACAGCCGACTACGAGGTTATACGCCCTGGCTGACAGAGCTCATGTTGAAATCGGGGATCCGCAGCGCGGGCATCGCGGCCCGGGTGAACCAGTCGCTCCACTCGCGCGGCAGCGTCTTCTCGGTGCGCCCGGCCTCCGTGGCCCTGCCCAGCAGGTCCACCGGCGACTCGTTGAACCGGAAGTTGTTCACCTGCCCGGTGACCTCCCCGTTCTCCACGAGGTAGACGCCGTCCCGGGTCAGGCCGGTGAGCAGCAGCGTCGCCGGGTCCACCTCGCGGATGTACCACAGGCAGGTCAGCAGCAGCCCGCGCCCGGTGTCCGCGACCATCTCCTCCAGGGAGCGGTCCTGCCCGCCGTCGAGGATCAGGTTCCCGAGCGCCGGGGCGACCGGCAGCCCGGTCAGGCCCGCGCTGTGCCGGGTCGTGGTCAGGTTGCGCAGCACCCCCTCGCCGATCCAGTCGGTGGCCCGTACCGGCAGCCCGTTGTCGAACACGGACTGGTCACCGCCGGAGGAGTGGGCGACCACGAACGGCGCGCACTCCAGGCCCGGCTCGTGCGGGTCGCTGCGCAGCGTCAGCGGCAGCCCGCTCAGCTTCTCGCCGACCCGGGTGCCGCCGCCCGGCTTGGAGAACACCGTCCGGCCCTCCGCCGCGTCCCGGCCCGAGGCCGACCAGAGCTGGTAGATCAGCAGGTCGGCGACCGCGGTCGGCGGCAGCAGCGTCTCGTACCGGCCCGCGGGCAGCTCCACGCGCCGCTCGGCCCAGCCCAGGCGCACGGCCAGCTCGGCGTCGAGCGCGCCCGGGTCGACGTCCTTGAAGTCGCGCGTCGACCGGCCCGCCCACGCCGAACGGGTACGGTCCGGCGACTTCGCGTTCATCTCCAGCGTGCCGGTGGGCTGGTCGTGCCGCAGCCGCAGCCCGGTCGAGGTGCCCACGTACGTCGACACCAGCTCGTGGTTGGCGAAGCCGTACAGCTCCCGGCCGCCGGCCCGCGCGCGTGCGAAGGACTCGCCGAGCGCCGGGGCGAAGTCCGCGAACACCGCGGAGGAGGTCTCGGCGGGCGCCTCGGTGAAGTCGGGGGACGCGGGCACGCCGCCGACCAGCGGCTGCGCGTCCTCGGCCGGCCCGGCGCCGCGCGCGGCGGCCTCGGCGGCCCGCACCAGCGGCTCCAGCTCCGCGGCCGTCACCGCCGACCGGGACACGACACCGGACGCGGTGCCCTCCTTGCCGTCGACGGTCGCGATCACGGTGAGCGTGCGGCCCCGCGTCACCCCGTTCGTGGTGAGCGCGTTCCCCGCCCAGCGCAGGTTCGCGGTCGACTGCTCGTCGGCGATGACCACGCAGCCGTCGGCCCGGGACAGCGCGAGCGCCTGCTCGACGATCTCGTGCGGCTTGTTGGTACGGGCGCTCATCGACCGGCCTCCTGGGTGGTGTTCAGAATGTTGACGCCCCGGAACAGGGCGGAGGGGCACCCGTGGGACACGGCGGCCACCTGGCCCGGCTGGGCCTTGCCGCAGTTGAAGGCGCCGCCGAGGACATAGGTCCCCGGTCCGCCCACGGCGGCCATCGAGCCCCAGAAGTCGGTGGTCGTCGCCTGGTAGGCGACGTCCTTGAGCTGCCCGGTGATCCGGCCGTTCTCGATCCGGAAGAAGCGCTGCCCCGTGAACTGGAAGTTGTAGCGCTGCATGTCGATCGACCAGGACCGGTCGCCGACGACGTAGATGCCCCGGTCGACGCCCCCGATCAGGTCCTCGGTGGACAGCCCCGCCGGATCCGGCCGCAGCGACACGTTGGCCATGCGCTGCACCGGCACGTGCCCCGGCGAGTCGGCGAACGCGCACCCGTTGGACCGCTCGAACCCGGTCAGCCGTGCGATCCGCCGGTCGAGCTGGTAGCCCACCAGCGTGCCGTCCTTCACCAGGTCCCAGGACTGCGCCTCGACGCCCTCGTCGTCGTAGCCGACGGTCGCGAGGCCGTGCTCGGCGGTCCGGTCGCCGGTGACGTTCATCAGCTCGGAGCCGTACCGGAGCTTGCCGAGCTGGTCGAAGGTGGCGAAGGAGGTGCCGGCGTAGGCGGCCTCGTAGCCGAGGGCGCGGTCCAGCTCGGTGGCGTGCCCGATGGACTCGTGGATGGTCAGCCACAGGTTGGACGGGTCGACGACCAGGTCGTACACGCCCGCCTCCACGCTGGGCGCCCGCATCTTCTCCGCCAGCAGCTCCGGCATCCGCTCCAGCTCGGAGTCCCAGTCCCAGCCGGTGCCCGTCAGGTACTCCCAGCCCCGCCCCACCGGCGGCGCGATGGTCCGCATGGAGTCGAACTCACCGCTCGACTCGTCCACCGACACCGCCGTGAGCTGCGGGTGCAGCCGCACCCGCTGCTGGGTCGTCACGGTGCCGGCGGTGTCCGCGTAGAACTTGTTCTCGTGCACGGTGAGCAGCGAGGCGTCCACGTGGTCCACGCCGTTCGCCGCCAGCAGCCGGGAGCTCCACTCCGCCAGCAGCCCGGCCTTCTCCTCGTCGGGTACCGAGAACGGGTCGATCTCGTACGACGAGACCCACGTCCGGTCCGCGTGCACCGGCTCGCCGGCCAGTTCGACCCGCTCGTCGGACCCGGCCGCCCTGATGACCTGCGCGGACAGCTTCGCCATCGCCACCGCCTGGGAGGCGACCTTCGCGGCCGCGTCCAGGCTCAGGTCCACCCCGGACGCGAAGCCCCACGTACCGCCGTGCACGACCCGGACCGCGTAGCCGAGGTCGGTGGTGTCCGACGATCCCGCGGGCCGGGCGTCCCGCAGCCGCCAGGACGCGCTGCGCACCCGCTCGAACCGGAAGTCCGCATGCTCGGCCCCCAGCGCACGCGCGCGTGCCAGCGCGGCGTCGGCCAGGGCCCTCAGCGGCAGCGCCGTGAAGGCTTCGTCGATGGAATGAGGCACGGAGGTCTCCCTGCTGTCGTGGCCTGTCGGTCCGATCATGTCGTGACAGCGGCCCGCCGGACCACACGTTTCGCCGCGCGCACCGTGCTTTCTGTAGGGACCCGACAGTGACGCAGTTCAGCCACTGTCGGTGCCCGCTTGCCCACGGAAGGGGCGCTACCGATAGGTTTTCGATGAAGCCGCCTGTCATCGAGGTGTTCGGGCGGGTGCCGTACCGCATCAGACCGCTATCGAAAGGGTGATCCGTTGAGCCGCTCGGTTCTCGTCACCGGAGGCAACCGGGGCATCGGCCTCGCCATCGCCCGCGCGTTCGCCGACGCCGGCGACAAGGTCGCGATCACGTACCGCTCGGGTGAGCCGCCGGCCGGCTTCCTCGCCGTCAAGTGCGACATCACCGACCCCGAGCAGGTGGAGCAGGCCTACAAGGAGATCGAGGAGCAGCACGGTCCGGTCGAGGTGCTGATCGCCAACGCCGGCGTCACCAAGGACCAGCTCCTGATGCGCATGTCCGAGGAGGACTTCACCTCGGTCATCGACACCAACCTCACCGGCACCTTCCGCGTCGTCAAGCGCGCCAACCGCGGCATGCTGCGGGCGCGCAAGGGCCGCGTCGTCCTGATCTCCTCGGTGGTCGGCCTGCTCGGCTCGGCGGGGCAGGCGAACTACGCCGCCTCCAAGGCCGCCCTCGTCGGCTTCGCGCGCTCCCTCGCCCGTGAGCTGGGCTCGCGCAACCTCACCTTCAACGTCGTCGCGCCCGGCTTCGTCGACACCGACATGACCAAGGTGCTCAGCGACGAGCAGCGCAAGGACATCGTGTCCCAGGTGCCGCTCGGCCGCTACGCGCAGCCGGAGGAGATCGCCGCGACGGTGCGGTTCCTCGCCTCGGACGACGCCTCGTACATCACTGGAGCCGTCATCCCCGTTGACGGCGGACTGGGAATGGGTCACTGATCACCATGAGCGGAATTCTCGAGGGCAAGCGCATCCTGATCACGGGTGTGCTGACGGAGGCCTCCATCGCCTTCCACGCCGCGAAGCTGGCGCAGGAGCAGGGCGCCGAGGTCATCCTGACCGCCTTCCCGCGGCCCACGCTGACGGAGCGCATCGCGAAGAAGCTCCCCAAGCCCACCAAGGTCATCGAGCTGGACGTCACCAACGAGGAGCACCTCGCGCGCCTGGCCGACGTGGTCGGCGAGGAGCTGGGCGGCCTCGACGGCGTCGTGCACTCCATCGGCTTCGCGCCGCAGGACGCCCTCGGCGGCAACTTCCTCAACACGCCGTTCGAGTCGGTCTCCACCGCCATGCACGTCTCGGCGTTCTCGCTGAAGGCGCTGACCATGGCCTGCCTGCCGCTGATGCAGAACGGCGGCTCGGTCGTCGGCCTCACCTTCGACGCGTCCTTCGCCTGGCCGCAGTACGACTGGATGGGCCCGGCCAAGGCCGCCCTCGAGGCGACCAGCCGCTACATCGCGCGCGACCTGGGCAAGCAGAACATCCGCTGCAACCTGATCTCGGCGGGCCCGCTCGGCTCCATGGCCGCCAAGTCCATCCCGGGCTTCAGCGACCTGGCCGCCGTGTGGGACTCCCGCTCCCCGCTGGAGTGGGACCTGAAGGACCCGGAGCCGGCCGGCCGCGGCATCGTCGCCCTGCTCAGCGACTGGTTCCCGAAGACCACCGGCGAGATCGTCCACGTGGACGGCGGCCTGCACGCCATCGGCGCCTGAGTCACGCACGGCGCCCCGTGACCCGCGTAGGGCGCGGGTGGGCCCCGCACGACGTCGACGCCCCGTTCCCCGCAGCGCGCGGGGAGCGGGGCGTCACTCGTTCGGCTCATCCGGCCGGGCGGGGCGGGGAGCGGGCGGCGCACCCTGGAGACAGCGTTCACCTCGCGCATCCCTCCGCAGCCCGGCCGAGGAGGTCCCCTTGTGCGCCTGTCCCGCAGCCTGGCCCCGGTGACCGTGGCCGTCTCCCTCGTGCTCTGCCTGCCGTACGCCGCGCTGTGCCACACGCGCGTGAGCGACGGCAAGCCGCCCGCGCCGAACCTGTTCGGCGCCGCGTGCCGCACGGCCGTCACCGGCTCGCACGTGGTCGCCTACTGCCACAACCCCTACGTCGACACCGACCGCGTGCGCCTGCACATCGAGTGCGCCCGCTGGTGGGACATCGACACCGACAGCGCCCCGGTGAACACCGACGCCGCCATGACGGTACGGCTGACCGGGCGCTGCTGGGAGGAGATCCGCTCGGTGTGGGTCAGCCACCAGAAGGCGCGCTGAACCGGTCCGGACGGCACAGGAACGGATAGCTCGCGGCCTCCTCGGCCGCGGCCTGCGCGTCACCCGCGCGGATGGCGTCCAGCAGGCGGGCGTGGTCCATGTGCGTCTCCGGCGTCAGGCCCGCGCCCACGTCGGCGCGCAGCCAGTCGCGCAGCACCTCGCCCAGGTCGGCGTACATCGCCGTCATGACGTCGTTGTGGGAGGCCGCCACCACGGCCAGGTGGAAGGTCGCGTCGGCCGTCACGAAGGCCTCGGCCTCACCCGACTCCCAGGCCTCCTCGCGCCGCACCAGCAGCGCGTCGAGCTGCTTGAGGTCCTTCTCGCTGCGCCGCTCGGCGGCCAGCCGCGCCGCCGCCGACTCCAGCGTCGAGCGCAGCTCCGCGATGTGCCGGGGGTCGGCCCCCGCGAAGCGGCGCTGCATCACGCCGGCCAGCTCGCTCGTCGCCGCGACATAGGTGCCCGAGCCCTGCCGGATGTCCAGCAGGCCGTTGTGCGCGAGCGCCCGTACGGCCTCGCGGACGGTGTTGCGGGCGACGCCGAGCTGCTCCACCAGTTCCGGCTCGGTCGGGATGCGCGATCCCACGGGCCACTCGCCGGACGCGATCTGCGCGCGCAGCTCGGCGATGACCTGCTCGGAGAGCGCCGAACGGCGCGGGTGGCTCAGAGGCATGGCACACCTTCGCACGGGATTCCCGGCGGTGGCCGCCGGGGGAGTGGACAACCAATCATCCCATGATTCTATGATGAGCGCATGGCCAGTGAGGAAACGCGGATCGCGGACACCCGTACCGAGATGCCTTCGACCGAACGCGGCGCGAGCACGGCGCCGGGCACCCGTACGACGCCGCCCACGCGCGCGTGGGCGACCCGGCTGGTCGTCGTCGGCATCGTGCTGACCGCGCTCAACCTCCGGCCCGCCATCACGAGCCTCGGCGCGCTGCTGGAGGAGGTCCGCGACGGACTCGGCATGAGCGGCAGCGTGGCCGGGCTGCTCACCTCCGTGCCCCCGCTCTGCTTCGCCGTCTTCGGTGTCACCGCGCCCCGCCTGGCCCGCCGCTTCGGACCGGCCGCCGTGGTGTGCGCCGGCATGGCCGCCATCGCCGCGGGCCTGCTGATACGCCCGTACGCCGGCGGCACGGCCGGCTTCCTCGTCGCCAGCGCGCTCGCCCTGATGGGCATAGCCGTCAGCAACGTGCTGATGCCGGTCATCGTCAAGCGCTGGTTCCCCGACCGCGTCGGCTCCATGACCGGCCTGTACTCGATGGCCCTCGCCCTCGGCACCTCCCTCGCCGCCGCGGTGACCGTGCCGCTGACCGGCGCGCTGGGCGGCGGCTGGCAGTCCGGGCTCGCCGTGTGGGCGGGCCTCGCGGCCGCCGCCGTACTGCCCTGGCTGCCGCTGGTGCGGAACCGGGACGCGGCCCCCGCCCAGGAGCCGGTGCGCACCGCGCCGGACGGGCAGGCGGCCCCGCTGCGCATCACCCGCAGCCGTACCGCCTGGGCGCTCGCGGTCTTCTTCGGGCTCCAGGCCACCGCCGCCTACATCACCATGGGCTGGATGGCGCAGATCTTCCGGGACGCCGGTGTCCCGGCCGGCACGGCGGGCCTGCTCCTCGCCGTCACCATGGTGATGGGCGTCCCCCTGGCCTTCGTCATCCCGCGGCTCGCCACCAGGCTGCCCCACCAGGGGCCGATCGTGCTGGCCCTGGGCGTGTGCGGCCTCGCCGGATACGCCGGCCTGTACCTGGCGCCGGCCGGCGGCGCCTGGGCCTGGGCCGTGCTGCTCGGCGTCGCCAACTGCGCCTTCCCGCTCGCGCTGACGATGGTCGGCATGCGCGCCAGGTCCGGTGCGGGCGTGGCCCAGCTCTCCGCGTTCGCGCAGAGCACCGGCTATCTGATCTCCATCCCGGGCCCGCTGCTGGTCGGCGTGCTCTACCAGCACAGCGGCGGCTGGGGCCTGCCGATCGCCCTGATGGCGGGCCTGATGCTGCCCCAGATGGCGGTGGGCTTCCTCGCCGGGCGCGACCGCACGGTGGAGGACGAGGCGGGCCGGGCCTGAGCGCACGGCCGCGGCCGCCGCCCGCGGCCGCCGGCCGACGGGCCGGCCGGCCCCCCGGTCCCCCGGCGTGGACGAAGGGTGCGAGACTGGGCGCATGGAGCCCGTGCTCGACCCGAACCCCAAGAACGGCCAGAAGAAGCTGCTGCTCGTCCTCGGCTCGTTCCTCGCCATCTTCGTGATCATCGGCATCATCGCGACGATCGCCTCGCCCTGACCGTCCCCGTGCCCCGATGGTGGGGCTGTCCCCACCATCCCCTAGGGGGGCAGGGTCAGGGTCAAGTGGGTGGGTCACCGGATGGGCCGGCGCCCCCGCACTCCGTAACTTCGAGACATGACCGCGGCAGGCGGCCAGAACCACTCGAGGACCCACGGAGGCGACCATGCCGGTCCGTACGCACACCCGGCCCCACCCGGCGACCACGGGCGGCGTCGGCATCCGGCTGCCCTGGTGGGCCCTCGCCCTGCCCGTCCTCGCCTTCGCCGTACTGCTGGCGCTGATACTGAACCCGTCGGAGGCCCACGCGGCCGGCGGCGACCCGGCGATCACCCAGCTCCTGGAACGCGCGCAGCAGCTCCTCGCCCGTTGACGCGGGAGTCGCGATCGCGGTGATTCCCCATGTCAACTCCCTGCGCCGGGTGGCCTGTTTCATGCGAAGCTGGGACCCATGAGCGTCGCAGAACCCCGCAGGATCGTCATCTTCCGGCATGCGAAAGCCGACTGGCCCCAGGTGTCCGACCATGAGCGCCCTCTCGCCGAGCGGGGCCGGATGGACGCCGCGGTCGCGGGACGCAAGCTGGCCGACACCGGTTACACCTTCGACCTTGCCCTGTGCTCCACCTCCGTCCGGACCCGCGAGACCTGGAAGCTCGCCGTCCACGAACTCGCGCACCGGCCGAAAACCGTCTACGAGGAGCGGGTCTACGAGGCCTCTCCCGGCGAGCTGATCGCCGCGCTCAACGAGGTCCCGGACGACGCGCAGAACGTGATCCTCATCGGCCACAACCCGGGCGTGCACGGACTGGCCGAGGTCCTGGCCGGCGAGTCCGGGGGCGACGCCCGCAAGCGGATGGAGCGCCGCGGCTTCCCGGCCGCCGCCTTCGTGGTGCTGACCTTCGACGGTGGCTGGAAGAGCCTGGAGCCCGGCACGGCCACGCTGGTGGACTACTGGGCGCCCTCCGAGTGACGGCACGCACGGCATGAGGAGGGCCCGGCACCGTCGTGGTGCCGGGCCCTCCTCACGTCCTCGGCCGGAGCGAGAGCCGTCCGGACGGGCGCGGCTCAGCCCTCGTCGTGCGTGTCGGCCGCCTCGACCTCTTCGCGGGTGACGCCCAGCAGATAGAGCACGGTGTCGAGGAAGGGGAAGTTCACCGCCGTGTGCGCGGCCTCGCGGACCACCGGCTTGGCGTTGAAGGCGACGCCAAGCCCGGCCGCGTTCAGCATGTCCAGGTCGTTGGCGCCGTCACCGATCGCCACCGTCTGCGACAGCGGCACCCCGGCCTCGGCGGCGAAGCGGCGCAGCAGCCGCGCCTTGCCGGCACGGTCCACGATCTCCCCGGTGACCCGCCCGGTGAGCTTGCCGTCGACGATCTCCAGCGTGTTGGCCTGGGCGAAGTCCAGCCCCAGGCGTTCCTTCAGGTCGTCCGTGACCTGTGTGAAGCCGCCGGAGACCACGCCGACCTGGTAGCCGAGCCGCTTCAGGGTGCGGATGAGCGTGCGGGCGCCCGGCGTCAGCCGTACCTCGTCGCGCACCTTCTCCACCACGGAGGCGTCCAGCCCCTCCAGCAGCGCGACGCGCGCGTGCAGCGACTGCTCGAAGTCCAGCTCCCCGCGCATCGCCGCCGCCGTCACGTCGGCGACCTTGTCCTCGCAGCCCGCGTGCGCGGCGAACAGTTCGATGACCTCGTCCTGGATGAGGGTGGAGTCCACGTCCATGACCACCAGCCGCTGGGCCCGCCGGTGCAGGCCGGCCGAGACCACGGCGACATCGACACCCAGTGCCGCCGCGTCCGAGGCCAGAGCCGTGCGCAGCGGCGCCGTCTCCACTCCGGAGACGGCGAACTCCACCGCGGTCACGGGGTATTTGGCGAGCCGGAAGATACGGTCGATGTTGCCGCCGGTCTTCGCGATGCGGGCGGCGATGGCCGCCGTGGACTCGGCCGTGAGCGGATGGCCGAGCACGGTCACCAGGGAGCGTCCGAGTCCGCGCGGCTGGTTGTCGCCGCGCCCGGAGATGATCTCCGCCTGCATCTTCATCGACTCGGCCCAGCTGTGCACGGTGGACCGCAGATCGCCCTCGAGCCCGGCCGGCGGCTGGGTGACCAGCGCGCACAGCACCAGGCGGCCCCGGGTGACGACCTGCTCGATGTCGACCACGTCGACACTGAAGGCGGCAAGGGTGTCGAAGAGGCCGGCCGTGATGCCCGGCCTGTCCTTGCCGAAGATCTTGACGAGGAGAGTGGGGACCTCGGAGGTCTGCGAAGCGCTCATGGTGTCACCACCGTATCCGGCACCCAGTGTCTTGCGCCCCTGCGGTCCGCCTGACGGACACGGAACAACACGTGTCCCCCGGATGTCCCGCACCTTGCCCGCCGCGGTCGCCCCCGCGTACGAGCCCGCCGGTCACCTCCCGGTGCCCGGACGCGGAGGCGGCGGGGGAGGCGGCGGGGGCGGGCCCTCGTCCGGACCGTCCGGCGAGCGGTACGGCGGCCGGGCAGCCGGCCGCCCCCGGGGCGGAGGCGGGTCCAGCCGGCGGGAGATGGTCGGGGCGCCGTACATGTCGTCCCCGGGCGCGGGCGGCCGCGCGTCCTCGGGCTCCGCACGCACCTCCTCCGGCACCCGGAGATAGGGGTTCGTGCCGGGGTTCGGCGGCCGGTACGGCCTGCCCGGCGCGTAGGGCCCGGCCCCATCACCGGACGTGGGCCGCCCGTGGGCGTCGCCGGGCGCGCCCCGCCCGGACTGCCCGTGGCCCTCGCCGGACGGCGGACCGCCGGACCCCGCTCGCGCGCCGTACTCCGGCCGCGCCCCGTATTCCGGCCCCGTACCGTCCCTCGCCCGCCCCGCACCGTGCGCCGTGACCGTCCCGTCCCGCGCGGGCCCCGCCACCCGGCTTCCCGCCGCCCCCAGCGCCCGGGCGAGCAGCGCTCCCACCGCGCCGGCCACCGCACCCCACAAGGCGCCCAGGAGCAGGGCCGGCCCCGTCCGTCCGTGCAGTTCGATGCCCGCGCCGAACGCGTCGAAGCCCAGCACGGACAGCGAGGCGTCCGCCGAGACGTCCGTCAGGGCGACGAGCAGGGGCCAGGCGAGCGCGGTCGCCGTCCCGAGCCGCAGGGCGCAGCGCCCCGCGAAGCCCGCCGCGCCCGTCCCGCCCGGCACCGGTGTGCGCACCGCCGTCAGCACCCCCGCCAGCAGCATCGCCACGGCGGCCGCCACCGCGAGCAGCCACACCCGGCCGTCCAGCCCGGCCAGCCGGCTCAGGGTGACGGGCTGGTCCCGCGCCGTGCTCAGCAGTTGGTCCAGCGGATGCGGGAGAACGCCGGCCAGGGCGCCGGTGGCCCGGCCGTCCCAGGGGACGAAGAGGCCGAGCGGGACGCCGAGCCACACTCCGTTCGGCGCGCCGAGCAGCGCCGCGCCGGCGATCCGCCCGGGATGCTCGTCGCCGACCGCCGCGTACGCCGCCGCGGCGAGCCCGGCGGCCACGGCCAGCAGCAGCACGGTGACGAGCGCCGAGACGGCCGGCCGCACCACCCGGTGCAGGGCGTCCCAGCCGGGCGGCAGGGGAGTGCGGCGGGAGGCCAGCAGCGCGATCAGCAGGACACCCGCGGACCAGCCGAGCCCGCCGAGGAGGGTGGGCGCGGTGTCCACGCTGAAGCCGACGGCCGCCTTGGCGTGGATCAGGTCACCGATCCGGTCCGGAAGCAGACCGCCGAGGTCCCCGAGGCCGGGGACGCTGGTGCCGCCGTCGCCGCCGGGCAGGTCGTCGAGGCCGAGCGCGCCGCCGTCGACGGTGACCACGTCGTGCCCGACCCAGGCGAGCCCGCCGAGCATCGTCACGAAGAGGGCGACCACCGTGCCCGCGCGCGCGAGCAGTTCGGACGGCGCGATCTCAACTCCCGCCGTGCGCAACGACCGCAGGAAGAACCACGACAGCAGCAGCGCACCGGCCAGGCTCACCCCGAGTGGCGTGATCTCGACGGCGGTGTGCGCCTCGGCGCCCTTCAGCCCGAAGGCGGACACGTTGCCCGACGGGGAGACCGAACCACCCGCCCCGAGCGCCACAACTGCCGCCGTCATCGGGCCCAGTGACCCCGCCGCGTCCGCCCGGAGCAGGTGCAGCCCCAGCGCGGCCGTGGCCGTCATCCCCGCCAACGCCCAGCTCACCGCCGCGATCGCGGACAGCAGGACATCCCCCCACGGCAGCGTCCCGCCCGGCCGCGCGGTCCCGGTACGTGTGGCAGCACTCATGGCAGACCCCCCGATCCGCGGCGCGGCACCACTGCCGCGCTTGTCCCCCTCGCGGGGGATTACCACTCTCCGGCCGGTTTTCAACCCCGTCAACGGGGCGAATCGAGGCGTGCGCCGGCCCGCGTCGCAAGGCCCGGGTTTCGGTCACGGGGCCGAGCCTGAAATAGTTCCCCACGATGTTCGACATCCCTAGACTCCCTGTGATGGGGGAAATTCGGGGGACAACTCAGTGGGGCATGGAGTGCCGGAACTCGTACTGGAAACAAACGGACGGACCTGGACGCTCGAGCCGTCCAGGTCCTACACCCTCGGCCGCGATCCGCAGGGTGACATCGTCTTCGACGACGCCAGGGTGTCCTGGCGTCACGCCACGGTCGGCTTCAACGGCCGCAGTTGGGTCATAGAGGACCACGGCAGCACCAACGGCACGTTCGTGCGGGGCCAGCGGATCCACCAGATGGAGATCGGTCCCGGCTCGGCGGTGCACCTCGGCAACGCGACCGACGGACCGCGGCTGGACCTCTCCGGCGCCGCGGCCGCGGTCGCCCAGCCCCAGCAGCAGGCGCAGTCCGCGCCGTACGCCGCGCAGGGCGCGGGACCCGGCTGGGCCCAGCAGCAGGCCCCTCAGCAGCAGCCCCCGCAGCAGGGGGTGCCGCACCAGGCCGCCGCGCACCAGCAGGCGCCGCAGGCCGACTGGCAGCAGTCGGGGCAGTCGCCGGCGTTCCCGCAGCAGCAGGGTGCTCCGGCCGGGAACCCGGTGCAGAAGACGCCCGGTGGCGCGGCGGGGGCGCCGCCGGTCTACGGCGATCGCAGCCCGACCACGTTCCACCAGTTCGCCGTCGGCCGCGTGATGCGCATCGGCCGTGCCCTGGAGAACGAGCTGGTCGTCTCCGACCTGCAGGTCTCCAGGAACCACGCCGAGTTCCACTCCACGCCCGACGGCCGCTTCGAGATCCGCGACCTGGGCTCGCACAACGGCACCTACGTCAACGGTCAGCCGATCGCCAAGGGCGGTTCGGCGCTGCTCGGCCCGAACGACATCGTCGGTGTCGGCCACTCCACCTTCCGCATCGTCGGCGACCGGCTCGAGGAGTTCGTCGACACCGGTGAGGTCTCCTTCTCCGCGCGCCATCTGACCGTCACGGTCGACGGCGGCAAGCAGATCCTGAAGGACGTCTCCTTCGGCGTCCCGGAGAAGTCCCTGATCGCGGTCATCGGCCCGTCCGGCTCCGGCAAGTCGACGCTGCTCAAGGCGCTCACCGGCTACCGGCCCGCCAACCAGGGCGAGGTCCTGTACGACAACCGGAACCTGTACAAGCAGTTCGCCGAGCTGCGCCAGCGCATCGGTCTGGTCCCGCAGGACGACATCCTGCACAAGGAGCTGACCGTCAAGAAGGCCCTGAAGTACGCGGCCAAGCTGCGCTTCCCGGCCGACACCACGGCCGCCGAGCGCGACGCCCGCATCGACGAGGTGCTGCGCGAGCTCAAGCTGGACATCCACAAGGACAAGAAGGTCACCTCCCTCTCCGGCGGCCAGCGCAAGCGCGTCTCGGTCGCCCTGGAGCTGCTGACCAAGCCCTCGCTGATCTTCCTGGACGAGCCGACCTCCGGCCTCGACCCGGGCATGGACCGCGACGTGATGCAGCTCCTTCGCGGCCTCGCCGACGACGGCCGCACGGTCCTGGTGGTCACCCACTCGGTCGCCGAGTTGGCGATCTGCGACAAGCTCCTCGTGATGGCGCCGGGCGGCGCGGTCGCCTACTTCGGCCCGCCGGAGGAGGCGCTGAACTTCTTCGGCTACGACAGCTGGGCCGACGTCTTCTCCGCCTTCGAGAACTACCGCGACTACGACTGGGCGGGCCGCTGGAAGGGCTCGCAGCACTACCAGATGTACGCCGCGGACATCGACGCGGTTGCCCCGCAGTCCGTACACATGCCGCCGCCGCAGGCCATCAGACCGCCCAAGCCGCAGGGCTGGGGCTCCCAGCTGATGACGCTGATCCGCCGCTACGTGGCGGTCATCGCGTCCGACAAGGGTTTCCTGGCGCTCACGGTGATCCTGCCGGCGGTGCTCGGCGCGGTCAGCCTGCTGATCGACTCCGACAAGGGTCTGCTGGTCAACCCGGTCAACCCGCGCACCGGCGTGCCCGTGCCGAACGGTACGGCGACCACCGTCCTGCTGATCCTCGCGGTCGGCGCGTGCTTCGCGGGCGCGGCCAACTCCGTGCGTGAGCTGATCAAGGAACGGGTCATCTACGAGCGGGAGCGCGCGACGGGCCTGTCCCGCTCGGCGTACCTGATGTCCAAGGTGGTCGTGCTCGGCGCCGTCACGGTGCTGCAGGGCCTGATGGTGGGCCTGATCGGCTTCTCCAGCCGTGAGATCCCCGGCCGGGGGCTGGTGCTCGGCAGTTCGACGCTGTTCGAGCTGTGCCTGCCGATCATGGCGCTGGGATTCACCTCGATGATGTTCGGCCTGGTGATCTCCTCGCTGGTGAAGACCGCCGAGAAGACCATGCCGCTGCTGGTGATGTTCGCGATCATCCAGGTCGTCTTCACCGGCTGCCTCTTCACGCTGCACGGCACGCTCGGTGTGAACGAGTTCTCCTACCTGATGCCGTCGCGCTGGGCGGTGGCCGCGGCCGGCACCACGCTGGACTTCAACAAGATCGCCCCCAACGCCGACGACCCGACCAGCACCGATCCGCTGTGGGACCACGCGGCCTCGGCCTGGGGCCTGGACATGGCCGCGCTGCTCGTGCTCGGTGTGATCTGCGGCTTCCTCGTCGCCCGCTTCCTGCGCCGGCACGAGCCCGAGGTCATGCGCAAGTGACCGCGGGCCGCGTGGCACGCGGCCGCACGACGCGAAGGGCGGCACCCCACCAGGGGGTGCCGCCCTTCCGCGTAGTCTCAGAGGTCCGCGCCGGCCTCAGTACGCGCTGTTCACGTTGTCGATCGTGCCGTACTTGTCGGCCGCGTAGTTGGCGGCGGCGGTGATGTTGGCGACCGGGTCGTAGATGTTCCACGAGGTGCCGGGCACGTGGTACGCCTTGAAGGTCGGCGGGATGACCTGGAGCAGGCCCTTCGACGGGATGCCGTTGATGGCGTTGATGTCCCAGTCGTTGATGGCCATCGGGTTGCCGGAGGACTCCCGCATGATGTTCTTGTGCAGGCCGTGGTAGCTGCCCGGGATGCCCTTGGACTTCATGATGTCCAGGGACTGGCGGATCCAGCCGTCCAGGTTGTTCGTGTAGGTCTTGGCGGCGACCATCTGCATCGCGGGGCGCTGCGCGGAACGGCTCGCGGCCTTGTCGGCGCGCTCCTGCGCGGCCTGCTTGGCGGCGGCCTGCTTCTTCGCCTCGGCCTGCTTGGCGGCGGCCTGCTTCTTGGCCTCGGCCTGCTGCTTGGCGACGGCGTCGAGCTTGGTGGTCTGGCCGGCGAGCCGGTCGGTGAGCGAGCCCTTGACGTCCTTGACCGGGGTGTCGGCGTAGTGCACCTGCTGCGTGGCCGCGGCGTCCGTGGTCACGGTCTGGGCGTTGCCGGGGACGGCCGTGAAGGCCAGGGCGGCGGCACCGAGGGCGCCGACACCGGCGATGGCGATCTTGTGCTGCTTCGTCAGCGTACGACTATAAGCACGGTTGAGGATGTTCTTAGGCATGGCGTGATGGACCTCTTCGATTGCGCGGAGGTCGCTCTCCTGCGTCCGCCGGGGGAATCGGTTCCTCCCGCACGAGGGCCGCGGCGGGAAACCGCGGCGCCGAGCGACGGAAGCAATTCTTAGCGGGCGCAAAATGCCCAGGCAAAGGTGTGACGTACGAAGCCGCATAGTGGATCAGGGAAGGGCAAAACGGGACAGACTGGGCCGTCTGTCCCGTTCACCTATGGGGGGTTTATCTCCTATGTGCCTTCGTACGTGACGTGGACCCTATGCGCGGGCTCACACTGGCGGCACGCGGTTCTCACCGCGCGTTGCCGTCGCAACGCACTCAGTGAGTGGCTTCCGGGGGCAGCAGGAGGTGCACGTCCCCGAACTCGTGCCACAGGTAGCGCCCGTGCAGCGCCTCCTCGTAGGCGCGGCCCACCGCGGCCCGGCCTGCGACCGCCTCCAGCATCAGCAGATGCGAGGCCTCCGGCTCGTGCAGCCCGGTCAGCAGCCCCTCCACCGCCCGTACCCCGCGCTCGGGCGTGACCACCAGATCGGTCCAGCCCCCGGCCGCCCGCACCACCCCGTCCGGGCCGGCCGCCGACTCCACCGCCCGCACGGCCGTCGTCCCCACCGCGACGACCCGCCCGCCGCCGGCCCTGGCGGCGTTGATCAGCCGCGCCGACGCCTCCGGGACGCGGTACCGCTCCGGATACGGCGGCTCGTGCGCCTCCGCCGAGGCCACCCCCGTGTGCAGCGACACCGGCGCGAACTGCACCCCCCGGCTCACCAGCTCCACCACCAGCCGCTCCGTGAAGGGGCGCGCCGCGCTCGGCATCTCCGCGCTGCCCGCCCCGTCCGGCGCGGGCAGCGCGAACACCGTCTGGTACACCGACAGCGGCTGGTCCCGCTCCGTATAGGAGTAGCGAATGGGCCGCCCGTGCTCCCGGAGGATCCCGAGCACCTCCGCCCCGGACGGCCGGGCCCACCGCAGCCGGCCGCCCCGCCCGTCCAGCGGTTCCTCCAGCACCAGCCGCGCCCCGCCGGGCAACCGCACCACTGCACCCGCGCGCACCCCCGCGGCCCCGCCCGCACCCGTACCCGCGGACACACCCGCACGCGCGCGCGTGGTGCCGTGCCCGTCCGGTTCCCGCAGCTCCACCGCCCACCGGCCGTCGTCCCCGCGGGTGGAGAAGTGCACCACCACGCGCGTGCGCCCGATCCGCCCGTTCACCGCCGCGGCCAGCGTGGGCGAGGTGTTCACCACCAGCAGGTCACCGGCCCGCAGCAGCCCCGGAAGCTCCCGGAAGGCATGGTGCGCCACCTCGGTGCCGCGCGACACCAGCAGCCGTACGGCGTCCCGGTCCAGGCCGGGCCCGCGCTGCTCGGCCGGCACGCGCGCGGACAGCTCCCCGGGCACCCGCACCGCCGTGGTCATCGTGCCTCCAGCAGCGCCGGCGCCGCGTACCGCCCGCTCACCGGACGCTCGTCCAGCAGCCGCAGGAACGCCGGCACCACGCTCGCGGGAGCGGGCCGCGGACCGTCGTCGTCCGGCACGGCCGCCGCGTACAGCTCCGTGGCCATGTCCCCGGGATCCACCGCCCACACCCGCAGGGCCGGCTCCTCCCGGCCGAGCACCGCCGCGAGCCGGTCGAGGGCCGCCTTCGAGGCGCCGTACCCGCCCCACGTCCCGTACGCCTCCACCGCCGCGTCCGAACTGACCGTGACCACCGTGCCCGCCGCCGACTCCCGCAGCAGCGGCAGCGCCTCCCGGACCAGGCCCAGCGCCGCGACGACGTTCACCTCCAGCGTCCGCCGCAGCCCCTCCACGGGCAGCTCCGCCAGCCGCACCAGCGGCTCGGCCCCCAGCGCGCTCGCGTTGCTGACCACCAGGTCCAGCCCGCCCAGCCGCCGCGCGGCGGCCACCAGCGCGGCCCGGTGCCCGGCGTCCGTGACGTCCCCGGGCACCGCCGTCACGCGCGTGCCGTGCCCGGCGGCCGCCTCCGCCGCCTCCTCGAGCCGCCCGGCGCCCCGGGCGTCCAGCACCAGGTCCCAGCCGCGCGCGGCCAGCCCCTCTGCGAGCGCGCGCCCCAGCCCCTTCGAGGCTCCCGTGATGATCGCTACCGGCATGACAACCGTCCCCTCGTCACCCGGGGCTCCGCGCCCCGGCCGCCCCGCCGGGCGGTGAGCACAACCTAGGAACGGCCGGCCCCGCACCGCCTCGGACGCGGGCACCAGAGCGGCGGGGTCCTTCGGCGTACGCCGCACGTCCGGGGCCGGGGACCTACCCCTCGCGCCCTAGGGCCCGCGGAGGGGGCCTTGCCGCCACCGGACCGATCCGCGCCGTCGTACCCCGCCGGTACCGTGAGTGCATGAGTCAAGGCCCCCGGTCCGGCCTCGCCGCGGTGAGTTCCGCGCTGCTGGCCATGAGCAGGCACCTCGAGGTGCGCGACGTCCTGAAGACGATCGTGGCCTCGGCCCGTGAACTGCTCGACGCGCAGTACGCCGCCCTCGGCGTCCCCGACGACCACGGCGGCTTCGCGCAGTTCGTCGTCGACGGGGTCAGCGACGCACAGTGGAAGGCCATCGGCCCGCTGCCCCGCCGGCACGGCATCCTCGCCGCCATGCTGGACGAGGCCCGGCCCGAGCGGCTCGCCGACGTCCGCAAGGACCCCCGCTTCGAGGGCTGGCCCTCCGCCCACCCGGACATGTCCGACTTCCTGGGGCTGCCGATCAGGGACGGCGAGGAGGTCATCGGGGCCCTGTTCCTCGCGAACAAGCGCTGCCCCAAGCCCGAGGGCGGCTGCGGCTTCACCGAGGAGGACGAGGAACTGCTCGCCATCCTCGCCCAGCACGCCGCGATCGCCCTCACCAACGCCCGCCTGTACGAGCGCAGTCGGGAGCTGACCATCGCCGAGGAGCGCTCCCGGCTCGCCCACGAACTGCACGACGCGGTCAGCCAGAAACTCTTCTCCCTGCGCCTGACGGCCCAGGCGGCGGCGGCCCTGGTCGACCGCGATCCCGCCCGCGCCAAGGGCGAGTTGCAGCAGGTCGCCGTCCTCGCCGCCGAAGCCACCGACGAACTGCGGGCCGCCGTCGTGGAGTTGCGCCCGGCCGCACTGGACGAGGACGGCCTGATCGCCACCCTGCGCACCCAGACCCAGGTCCTCGACCGCGCCCACACCGCGCGCGTCAGCTTCGCGGCCAACGGCTTCCGCGCCCTGCCCGCGGCGCAGGAGGAGGCGGTGCTGCGGGTCGCCCAGGAGGCCCTGCACAACGCCCTGCGCCACTCCGGCGCCGAGCACGTCCGGGTGACCGTGGACCGGCGCGGCGGCGGAGCCGTCCTGCGCGTCGCCGACGACGGCAGCGGCTTCGACCCCCATGCGGTGCGCCGGGCCGGACGCCATCTGGGACTGGTCTCGATGCGGGACCGGGCCGGCGGGGTCGGCGGCACCCTCACCGTGCACGCGGCGCCCGGCAGGGGCACCACGATCGAGATGGAGGTACCCGGTGGCTGACCCCATCAGAGTCCTGCTCGTCGACGACCACCAGGTCGTCCGCCGGGGCCTGCGCACCTTCCTCGAGGTGCAGGACGACATCGAGGTCGTCGGAGAGGCCGCGGACGGCGCCGAGGGAGTCGCCCGCGCCGAGGAACTGCGTCCCGACGTCGTCCTCATGGACGTCAAGATGCCGGGCATGGACGGCATCGCCGCCCTGCGCCGGCTCCGCGAACTCGACAACCCCGTCCGCGTGCTGATCGTCACCAGCTTCACCGAACGGCGCACGGTGGTACCGGCCCTGCGCGCGGGCGCCGCCGGGTACGTCTACAAGGACGTGGATCCCGACGCGCTCGCCGGCGCCATCCGCTCCGTGCATGCCGGGCACGTCCTGCTCCAGTCGGAGGTCGCCGACGCCCTGCTCTCCCAGGACGAGGTCAACTCAGGCCAGGGCAGGGCGGGTTCACTCACCGACCGGGAGCGGGAGGTGCTCGGCCTGATAGCGGACGGCCGCTCCAACCGGGAGATCGCCCGCGCCCTGGTGCTGTCCGAGAAGACCGTCAAGACGCATGTGTCCAACATCCTCATGAAGCTCGACCTGGCCGACCGCACCCAGGCCGCCCTGTGGGCCGTGCGCCACGGAGCGGCAGGCTGAACCCCGCGGGCGTCTCGTGTGCGGCGACACGGAAGGTTCCCCTCCGGGCTGAGATTCATACCGTCGTGGGAATGTCACCCGGATGGCCGTACCCTCCGGCGGCCTCCGCCGTTCTCCAGTGCGTGCCGCGGCGATCGTCGCGGTGGACACCCAGGAGGGGTTGGAAAGTGAAGAACCTGAAGAAGGCAGCGGCCGTGGCGATGGTGGCCGGGGGACTGGTGGCCGCGGGAGCGGGCATGGCCTCCGCCACGGACGGTGCCTGGGCCGGCGGCGTGGCCCAGGGCTCTCCCGGTGTCGCCTCGGGCAACGTCGTCCAGGCCCCGGTGCACGTCCCCGTGAACGCGGTCGGCAACAGCGTCGACGTCATCGGCCTGCTGAACCCGGCCTTCGGCAACGTCGGCATCAACCGCTGAGTCCCCGCCGGCGGTGATCACCGGCCTTCCGGGATCCTCCCCCCGGAAGGCCCGCCGGCCCGCCACGGCCCGCACCCCGCGGCATCGGCCGCCTCACCGGCCCCCCCACGGCTCAGCGGACCCCCCGCTCCCGCTCCTCCACCATGGAGTTGTACGCCGCGACCTGCGCGCGCCGCGCGGTCCGCTCCACCGGCCGCAGCGCGGCGCCCCGCGCCGCCATCTCCGAGGCGCTCACCGCACCGCCGTGCCCCTTGCCGTACGCCAGGGACACCAGCAGACCCACCCGCTGAGCCAGTTCGAGCACCCGCACCGCACGCGGCGGGTACCCCGGCGCCAGCACCTCGCGCCCCCGCTCGGCCCGCGCCCGGTACGCGTCGATCGCCGCCTCCGCCACCGGCCCCGAGCCGGCGACGTCCAGCTTCGACAGCACCTCGGTCGCCTCCCGCAGCGCCTCGGCCAGCTCCCGCTCGGCCTCCCCGAGCGAGGGCACATCGGCGGGCGGCGCCTCCCGCACCGGCAGCACCTGCCAGACGACCTCGACATGCACATCACCGTCGGGCCCGGCCGCGTGGACCTCCGGAACCAGTCCCACCGCCGCACCGAAGCAGATCACCGCCTCCTCGGCCTCCAGCGCCCGCGCGTTGAAGTCCGGCGGCCCGCTCAGCCCCAGCGGATGGCCGGGCGCGGGCAGCGCCACCCGCAGACCGGTCACCCCCAGCGCCCGCAGCCGCCCCAGCGCGACCGTGAGCCCGGCCGGCGCCGGATCACCCGGCAGCCCCCGCACCCGGTGCACGGCGTCCTCGCCGACGACGGCGAGAGCGGCGTCGTCCGGAGAGACAAGTCCGGCCAGAAGAGCGTTTCCCCAAGCGGCGAGGCGTCCTGAACGCGGTTCCGAGAGCATCCCCCCACCCTAAGGACCGGACCGATGGAATGGTGCGGGGCACTCGTGGCGTAGATTTCATAGGGGCTGCGCCCACCGGCGCGGCGGACCGAGCCACAGGCGTAAGCGACCAGCCGAGACCGGCCACACTGCAAGGGGAGACAACGCGCTCATGAGCGATGTTCTGGAGCTTCAGGACGTATCCGTGGTCCGTGAGGGCCGGGCTCTGGTGGACCAGGTCTCCTGGTCGGTGAAGGAGGGCGAGCGCTGGGTCATCCTCGGCCCCAACGGCGCCGGCAAGACCACCCTCCTGAACGTCGCCTCCAGCTACCTCTTCCCCAGCAAGGGCACCGCCACCATCCTCGGCGACACCCTCGGCAAGGTGGACGTCTTCGATCTCCGCCCCCGCATCGGCGTCGCCGGCATCGCCATGGCCGAGAAGCTCCCCAAGCGCCAGACCGTCCTCCAGACCGTGCTCACCGCCGCCTACGGCATGACCGCCGGCTGGCAGGAGGAGTACGACGAGGTCGACGAGCAGCGCGCCCGCGCCTTCCTCGACCGCCTCGGCATGAGCGACTACCTCGACCGCCGCTTCGGCACCCTCTCCGAGGGCGAGCGCAAGCGCACCCTCATCGCCCGCGCCCTGATGACCGACCCCGAGCTGCTGCTGCTGGACGAGCCCGCCGCCGGTCTCGACCTCGGTGGCCGCGAGGACCTGGTGCGCCGCCTCGGCCGGCTGGCCCGCGACCCCATCGCCCCCTCGATGATCATGGTCACCCACCACGTCGAGGAGATCGCCCCCGGCTTCACCCACGTCCTCATGATCCGCCAGGGCAAGGTCCTCGCCGCCGGCCCCATCGAACTCGAACTCACCTCCCGCAACCTCTCCCTCTGCTTCGGCCTCCCGCTCGTCGTCGAGCAGGTCGGCGACCGCTGGACCGCTCAGGGCCTGCCCCTGTCCTGAAGGCCGTAGCACCCCCGTTCGCGCCCTGTCCGCCGCCGGACCGCGGTCCTACCATGACCCCTGTGAACGACATCGACGCATGGGTGTGGTGGCTCGTCGGCGCGGCGGCGCTCGGAATCCCCCTCGTGGTCACCGCGATGCCGGAGTTCGGCATGTTCGCGGTCGGAGCGATCGCGGCCGCGGCCGCCGCCGGCCTCGGCTTCGGCGTGGTGATCCAGGTGCTCGCCTTCGTCGTCGTCTCGGTCGCCCTGATCGCCGTGGTCCGCCCCATCGCTGCCCGGCACGGCAGACAGCGGCCCCAACTGGCCACCGGAGTCGACGCCTTGAAGGGCAAGCAGGCCGTCGTCCTGGAACGCGTCGACGGCGCCGGCGGCCGCATCAAACTCGCCGGGGAGATCTGGTCCGCCCGCTCGCTCGACACCGGCCGCGCCTACGACGTGGGCCAGGAGGTGGACGTCGTGGACATCGAAGGGGCCACCGCGATCGTCATCTGAGCCGTCCGGCCCACGAGTTGGGCGACGGTCTGACAGACTCGACCAGCAAGATCCTCAACGGCGACTGGATCCGTTGATGGTGCCGAGGCGGAGAGGGGTACGGGGAACACGATGGAACCGGTCATCATCGTCCTGATCATTCTGGTGGTGTTGGTCTTCATCGCCCTGATCAAGACCATCCAGGTCATTCCACAGGCCAGCGCCGCCATCGTCGAGCGCTTCGGCCGCTACACGCGGACCCTGAACGCGGGCCTGAACATCGTGGTCCCGTTCATCGACACCATCCGCAACCGCATCGACCTGCGTGAACAGGTCGTCCCCTTCCCGCCCCAGCCGGTGATCACCCAGGACAACCTGGTCGTCAACATCGACACCGTCATCTACTACCAGGTGACCGACGCCCGGGCCGCCACCTACGAGGTCGCCAGCTACATCCAGGCCATCGAGCAGCTCACCGTCACCACGCTGCGCAACATCATCGGCGGCATGGACCTCGAACGCACCCTGACCTCCCGCGAGGAGATCAACGCGGCCCTGCGCGGCGTCCTGGACGAGGCCACCGGCAAGTGGGGCATCCGCGTCAACCGCGTGGAGCTGAAGGCCATCGAACCGCCCACCTCCATCCAGGACTCGATGGAGAAGCAGATGCGCGCCGACCGTGACAAGCGCGCCGCGATCCTCACCGCCGAAGGTACGCGCCAGGCCGCCATCCTGACCGCCGAGGGCGAGAAGCAGTCCCAGATCCTGCGCGCCGAGGGTGAGGCCAAGGCGGCCGCGCTCCGCGCCGAGGGCGAGGCCCAGGCCGTCCGCACCGTCTTCGAGGCCATCCACGCAGGCGACCCCGACCAGAAACTCCTCTCCTACCAGTACCTCCAGATGCTCCCGAAGATCGCCGAAGGCGACGCCAACAAGCTCTGGATCGTCCCCAGCGAGATCGGCGACGCCCTCAAGGGCCTGTCCGGCGCCATGGGCAACTTCGGCCCCCTGGGCGGCGGAGGCAACGGCGGCGGCTCCGTCCCGGCCCAGAACAACGGCCCGCACGCGGACCGCCGCGAGAAGCCGTCGATCGACTGACACCGCACGACGAAGCGACCCCGCGCCCGTTCGACGGGCGCGGGGTCGCTTCTTCACGTGTCACGGCCGGGCCGCGCGGGCCCCGGTGACTAGGCCGCCTCCCGGGCGAGCCAACCGGGCAGCGCGGCCATGTCCGCCTGCCCCAGGGCCAGGAGCATCGCGTCGGCCGGCGTCGGCTCGAACGGCTCCCGCAGCAGGGCCATACCGGCCTCCTCCGGAGTCCGGTTCGCCTTCCGGTGATTGTCCTCGGCGCACGCGGCCACCGTGTTCAGCCAGGTGTCCTGCCCGCCCTGCGCCCGCGGCAGCACGTGGTCCACGGTCGTCGCCCTGCGCCCGCAGTAGGCGCACCGGTGCCGGTCCCGGACCAGCACCCCGCGCCTCGACCAGGGCGCTTGTCTTCGGAACGGCACCCGTACGTATCTGCAGAGCCTGATCACCCGGGGCGCGGGTATGTCGACATCGGCACCGCGCATGCGCAGTACGGGATGGGCCTGCTCGACGACGGCCTTGTCCTGCAGCACCAGAACGACGGCTCGGTTCAGAGTCACCGTCGACAGCGGCTCGAAGCTCGCGTTCAGAACCAGCGTGTCACGCATCCAGCCCACCTCCCGTGCGCACCTGCCCACCCCCCGGCGGGCTCGGATCAACTCTGTACGGGCGCGCCGAGATGGACAACGCAATAAAAAATGCCCGCCCCTGATCACTTCCAAGACCAGAGGCGGGCAAACGTTCAATGAACGCTTGGCTGGATCGGCGCGGTACGTCAGCCCTCGGCGGGCGTCTCGTACTCGCCGATCAGCTGGGCACGCGCGATCGCGTGGAACCGCAGATTGAAACCGACGACCGCGGGAGAGACGTCCGCATCGGGGCCGAGCTTCTCCTGGTCCACCGCGTACACCGTGAAGACGTACCGGTGCGGGCCGTCGCCCGGCGGCGGGGCGGCACCACCGAAGTCCTTGGTCCCGTAGTCGTTGCGGACGTGCACGGCACCCTCGGGCAGCCCCTCGAACTTGCCGCCGCCCGCACCCGCCGGCAGCTCCGTCACGGAGGCCGGGATGTCGAACAGGACCCAGTGCCAGAACCCGCTGCCGGTCGGCGCGTCGGGGTCGTAGCAGGTCACGGCGAAGCTCTTGGTCTCGGCGGGGAAGCCCTCCCACCGCAGCTGCGGCGAGGTGTTCCCCTCCGCGTGGACCTGGGCGCTCCCCAGCGTCGCACCCTCCTCGACGTCCTCACTCGTCACCGTGAACGACGGGACGGGCGGATGGAAGTCGTGGGGGAGCGGCCGCCGCTTGAGCTCGGTCACCTCGGTACCTCCTGATCGATTACTGGACTCAGCAGTTCCGAGCCTAGAACCAGTTCCGCTTGGAACCGACCTCGGACAGCCACTGGTTGAGGTAGGCCGCCCAGTCGGTCCCGTGGTAGTCGTTCAGACCCACCTGGAAGGAGCGGAAGGTGTCCGAGCCCTCACTGAACAGACCCGGCTTCTTGTCCATCTCCAGGACGACGTCCATGGCGTGCTCGTCGGCCACGAAGCTCAGCTCGACCTGGTTCAGCCCGCGGTACTGCGACGGCGGGAAGAACTCGATCTCCTGGTAGAAGGGCAGCCGCTGCCGCGTGCCCCGGATGTGACCGCGCTCCATGTCCGCGTTCTTGAAGCGGAAGCCGAGCTGGATGAAGGCGTCCAGGATCGCCTTCTGCGCCGGCAGCGGGTGCACGTTGATCGGGTCGAGGTCGCCGGAGTCCACCGCGCGCGCGATCTGCAGCTCGGTGGTCACACCGATGTTCATGCCGCGCAGCGACTGCCCGTCGATCATCGTGATGGGCGTCTCCCAGGGGATCTCGAGCCCGAACGGCACCGCGTGCACCGCGCCCGCCTGGAGCTCGAAGGCACCACCGAGCCGCACCTTGGTGAACTCGATGTCCTGCTTGTACTCCTGGTCGCCGCTCTCCACCTCGACCTTGGCCTGCAGGCCAACGGACAGACCCTCGATGTCCTGGTTCACGGACCCGCCCTGGATCCGCACCTCGCCCTGGACGACACCTCCCGGAACGACGTTGACCTCGGTGAGCACCGTCTCGACCGAGGCCCCGCCGGCCCCGAGGCTCGCGAGCAGCTTCTTGAACGCCATGACTCTCCCTTTACGAAAGGACCCTCGACCCGTACAAACGCGATCCGGCCACCAGCGGTTCCGGCCGGGCGGCCACCCGTCTGGGCTACCCTCGGAGGGCATGATCGCGCCCCCGGACCGTATGCCACTGCCCCGAGGCTTCTTCGACCGCCCCGTCCTCCAGGTCGCACCCGACCTGCTCGGCCGCATCCTGGTCCGCACGACCCCCGACGGCCCGATCGCGGTACGCATCACCGAGGTCGAGGCGTACGACGGTCCGAACGATCCCGGCTCGCACGCCTACCGCGGCCGCACCGCCCGCAACGACGTCATGTTCGGTGAACCCGGTCATGTGTACGTCTACTTCACCTACGGCATGTGGCACTGCATGAACCTCGTCTGCGGACCCGAGGGCCGGGCGAGCGCCGTGCTGCTCCGGGCCGGCGAGGTCGTCGAGGGGGCCGAGCTGGCCCGCCGGCGCAGGATTTCGGCCCGGAACGACAAGGAACTGGCCAAGGGGCCGGCCCGCCTCGCGACGGCCCTGGGGGTGGACCGAGCCCTCGACGGCACGGACGCGTGTGCCGCCGGCGAGACGCCCCTGCGGATGCTCACCGGCACGCCGGTCGCATCCGACCAGGTGCGAAGCGGTCCCCGCACGGGGGTCGCGGGTGAGGGCGGAAACGGCGACGTCCACCCCTGGCGCTTCTGGGCGGCCAACGACCCGACGGTGAGCCCCTATCGGGCCCACGTGCCGAGGCGCCGCCGAAGTTGACTCCACCCCGCAAGGTGCGTAATGTGGCCCGAGCCGCTGAACCGGGTACGGCGATCGCCTGCAGCCGGAGCGGCCAAACCACTACCTAGCAACAACCCCTGAGCGGGGTCGATTCTGGCGCGCCCGCGCGTCGAATTCGAACTCGCCGGACTCGATTATGAGTCGCCGGGAGAATCGGCTAGCGTAGTGAATGTCGAAAGGCCGACGAGCGAAAGCCCGAGGCCGGCCGGCGAATCCCGCCGACAGGGAATCGGACGCCGAGAGGATCTGGTAAAGTCGGAACCGCCGGAAAGGGAAACGCGGAAGCGGGAACCTGGAAAGCACCGAGGAAATCGGGTCGAGAAAAGATCTGATAGAGTCGGAAACGCAAGAACAAAGGGAAGCGCCCGGAGGAAAGC
>NZ_JBSFBX010000007.1:0-396762 GCF_053593175.1 Streptomyces sp. NPDC002386 | reverse complement strand
CCCTCGTACCGGGTGTACTCGGGCTTCCGGCCGGTGCGGCGAGAGTGCGTGCCGGGCGCCGCGACGCAGGCGTGACTTTGCGGACACGACCTAGCAGTCGGCGCTCGACGAATTCCCCAGCGTGGGCGGGTTGTCGACGAGCGCGAGCAGTCGCCGGGCCTCCATGGTCAGACCCGCGGACGCAAGGGAGCCGACTGCCGCCAACGGCACTTCCGAGAGATCCACCAACTCGGTCTCGACATCGGCTGCCGACAGATCCACGGCTCGTCCCCCTTTTTGACGACAGCACACCCGTCCCCTGTCATGGTTACCCAATCGATCGGGTTGCGAAAGATGGCCGCCCGCCGGGAGCACGACAAATGGCCATCCTCGCCGGCCCCCTCGACCAGCCCGACGCCCTTGTTCCGTACGGTGGTTCACCGGCCGGGCGGCCGCCGCCGGTCGCGGGAATGCCGCTCCGCGGCGGCTCAGTCCGACGGGACCAGCACGGACAGCAGCCTGCCGTCGCCGAGGTGCAGCAGCCCCCGGCACGGCTGCACCGGGTATCCGACCGCGCTCCGGCCGACCCGGTGGCCGATGAGCTCCCCCGACAAGGAAGCCTGAGGTGACAGGAGCAGCCCGCGCCGCGCCTTCTTCGCATCCACCTGCCAGCCGGAGAAGCCCGCGCAGACCTCCTCCTCGGCGCCACCGAGGACGAGTGCGAGCCCCTGCTCGGCGCCGTGCCGGATCAGGCGCTTCAGGGAGGTCTCGGCTGCACAGCCGTCGAGGACCTCGGCGTCGTCCATGACCACCACGGTCGGCCGCTCGTCGGAGGCGGGAGCCACGGCACGGTCGAACTCCTCCGCGCCGATGTCTCCGTCCGTGAAGACCGCGACCACACCCTCCCGCCCCGCCAGCTCCCGCAGGGGCGACGGACGCGGCGCCGCCACGACCAGGCGAGCGCCCTGGCGCAGACACGAGCGGGCCATGTTCAGCAGCGCGGTCGAACGGCCCGATCCGGGCGGCCCGGCGACGACGAACGCCGGTACGCCCTGGGCGAGATCCGGACCGTACGCGGTGAGCTCGTCCCCCCCGACACCGGCCAGTGCCCACAGCGGGGACCGGGAGGCATCCGGGTCGCGCAGCCGCCACGCCTCCTCGAAGCCGATGCGGCCGGGCAGCGCGTCGACGCGGAACGGGCGCCGTCCGTCCGGCACGGCCGCGTCGCGGGCGGCCGCCGACACGGCGACGGCGGCCAGCGCCTCGGTCTGGGCCCGGGCCGACGGATCGCCGGTCAGCAGGGCGAACTGCGTCTCCGTCCCGCTTCCCGCGCGTACGGCGCGGCCCGCGGGCAGATCCTCCGGCACGGCGCCCGGCCGGATGCCGAGCAGGGCGTAGTCGGACCGGTCGGGCAGCCGCAGCGCGTACCGCTCCTCGGTCAGTGAGGAGATCCGGCCGGACAGCAGTTGCCGGTCACCGCTGACGACCAGGTGGAGGCCGGCCGGGGCGCCCTCCCGCAGCAGCCGGAACAGCTCGTCCGTCAGCCGGCCTTGGTCGTACTCGCCGAGGACGGGCAGCCAGCCCTCCCAGCCGTCCAGCAGGACCACCAGGTGCGGCCACCGGCCGGCCGGTTCCGCGCGGCCGCGCTGCGCGGTGATGTCGGCGAGGTCCGACCGGGCCATGGCGTCCTGACGCCGGTCGAGTTCGTCCGTCAGCCGGGACAGCAGCCGGGCGACGCGCTCGCTCTCCCGGCGGGACACCAGGGCCCCGCAGTGCGGCAGCCCGGCCAGCGCGGCGAGTCCGTTGTGCCCGCAGTCGATTCCGTAGAGGTGCACGTCGGCACAGGAGTGGGCGCGGGCCAGCGCCCCGGCGACCGTGCGCAGTGCCTGGGTGCGGCCGGTCCGCGGGGCGCCCGCGACCAGCAGATGGCCGAAGTGCGCGAGGTCGACACGGACCGGCCGGCGGCGCTGCTCCGCGGGCCGGTCCTCGACGGCGAACGCCACCGCGGGCAGGTCCCCGGACTCCCCGTCCACCGGGGCGCCGGCCTC
This sequence comes from Streptomyces sp. NPDC002386, assembly GCF_053593175.1. NCBI lineage: Bacteria > Bacillati > Actinomycetota > Actinomycetes > Kitasatosporales > Streptomycetaceae > Streptomyces > Streptomyces sp. NPDC002386. The sequence goes on along the minus strand of NZ_JBSFBX010000007.1, from coordinate 394,735 downwards.
GTCGAGCGTGAGGACTCCGGGCAGCGGCGGGAGCCACGGGCTGTGCTGGGGCGGGACACCGAGCGCCGCATGGGCCTCGCGGACGGCGTCGACCAGGGCGTCGAAGTCGGTGGTGACCGGCGCGTCCGGGTCCGGCGCCGGGGCCGGCCGCGCCGGGGCGGGCCGTCCCAGCTCGGACCAGGTCAGCGAGGCCGTCCAGGGCGCGCGCCGGGCCGAGGCCGCGGCACCGTGGCGGGGGCCCGCGACGCGGCCCGCCTGGAACGGGATGAGCGAGGCGTGGCCGAGCCGCGCGTAGCCGCGCCCCGGCACGGACCTCGGGATCGTGGCGGCCTCGGGCGAGTCGACGATGTCCTGGGACTCACCGCCGTCGGTGACGCGCAGCGCGATACGGAGATTGGTGTTGGCCCGGATCTCCGCCGAGACGGCACCGCTGGGCCGCTGGGTGGCGAGGATCAGGTGGACGCCGAGGGACCTGCCGCGCTGCGCCACGTTGATCACCCCGGAGATGAAGTCCGGCAGCTCGCGTGCCATCGCGGCGATCTCGTCGATGACGACGACCAGCCGGGGCAGGGGCTCGCCGGGGGTCCGCCGCAGCAGGTGGTGGTAGTCGTCGATGTTCTTCGCGTCCAGGGCCGCCAGCAGCTGTTCCCGGCGTCGCAGCTCGGCGGCGAACGAGTCCAGCACCCGCTGCACGAGGTACGGGTCGAGGTCGGTGACCGTGCCGACCGTGTGCGGAAGCCGGGCGCAGTCCTGGAAGGACGCGCCGCCCCCGTAGTCGACGAGCACGAAGGTCAGGTGCTCGGGGGAGTTGGCCACGGCGAGCGAGGCGATGATCGTCCGCAGCAGTTCGGACTTCCCGGAGCCGGAGGTGCCCGCGATGAGGGCGTGCGGCCCGTCGCGCCGGAGATCGATGCCGAAGGGCCCGTCGTAGGTCTCGCCGATGGCGGCGAACGTCGACGGGCCGCGCGCCGTCCAGCGCTCCGCGATCTCCCGCCCGTCCGGCGGTTCGAGCGCGAGGACGTCGAGGAGCCGGGAACGGGCGGGCAGCGTCGCGGAGTCGGTGCCGCCGCTCGCGTCCCGCAGGGGTGCCAGGGAGCGGGCCAGCACCGCGCACCAGCGGGCGGAGACGAAGTCGGGCCGCACGTCCCGCATCCGCTCCCCGCCGGCCTCGACCCGCAGCAGCGGACCCGGCCGTTCTGCGGGCCCCCGCCGGGCCTCCGGCCGGGTCGGGTCGTCCGGCCGGGTCCCGGTGTCCGGCTCACCGCCGGCCCCCGGCCCGAAGGCGCGCCAGGAACCGGAGGGACCCTGACTGCCGGGGAGTTCGGCGACGACGACCGCCCGGCACTCGGCGGGCAGGAACCGCTCCTCGTCGTCCAGGCACAGCAGGTGGATGCCCGCGGCGGGGCCCTCGCGCAGCAGCTGCACCATGCCGGGCAGCGAGCGCAGCCGCCGGGAGCCGTCGCAGACGACCACGACGTCCGGCCGCGCGTCGGCGCCGCCGGCCTCGCCGCTCCGCTCGGAGAGCAGCCGCAGGAGTTCCCCGATGCGTGCCCCGACGGTCTCGGCGTCCATGCCGAGGGCGACGGTGGCGTCGCCGCCGGCCGGACGCAGATGGGGCAGCCAGCGCAGCCAGTCCCAGGACTCCCGTGCGCCCTTGGACGTCAGGACGTACAGCGACACGTCGAGCGGGCTGTGCAGCACGGCGATCTGGGCCACCGCCCAGCGCCCGAGCGCCCGGGCGGACTCGTCCGGCCCGGCGACGCCGAGCACGCCGAGTTCCGCCAGCGGCAGCACGACGGGGGTGTCGTCGTCCGGCCTCGTGCCCAGGCGCACCGACAGATGGTCAAGATCGCCGGGCCGGCGCTCCCACAGCCGGGATCCGGGGCCGGTGGCCAGCGAGAGGACGGCCCCGGGATTGGGGGCGGCTCCGCGCAGCCCGCGCAGTCTGAAGCTCTCGGCGGCCTCCCGGGCCAGGGCCGCGGCGTGCTCGTGGCCCCGCAGCCTGCGATGGGCGCGCACCGCGATCCAGACGCAGAGCGGGCACTGCACGGCGAGCAGAGCGGCGTACCAGCGGCCGGTCGCGGCCAGCAGGACGACCGTGGCGAGGAGACCCGCCACCGCCGCCGCGAGGTACAGGGCCCGCGACCGGTACGCGTCCCGCACGGACTCGCCGCCGGACCGGTACGGCGGGACACCGAGGGGGCCCTCGGCGGGCGGGGAGGGCCGCCGGGGGCGCTCGAAGTCCAGGCAGGTGCCGTCCTCGGACGGGCGCGGGGTGACGTCCGGCGGTTCGCAGGCGTCCAGTTCGAGCAGTGAGCCGCCGACGGCGAGCTGTGAGCCGAGCGGCCAGCCCGCGCGCACCGTGCCGTCCCCGTCCTGCTCGCTGTCGGCTCGTGCCGTCAGCGGCACTCCGTCCAGGGAGATCCGCCGGGCGCCGGACGCGCGTACCGTGCACCGGCCGTCCGGGGCGACGGTGAGGGTCAGGGCGTGCTCGGCGAGCGCGGGGTCGTCGACGCGGACGTGGGCGGCCGGGCCCCGGCCGACGTCGGTGCGGCCGAGACCGAGCCGGTGCACGGGCCCGGCGTCCGGGCCACCGGCGACGCGCAGTTCCACGATGCCGGTGACCTCGCGCGGCGGGCAGCCGGCGGGGGTGTGCAGGCTGACGACGGCCCCCTCGCGCAGCGCGCACCGCCCGAGCGCGGCGCCGGCGTCGAGGGGCAGTCCGTCGGCGTACAGGGGCGGCGGCTCCTCGCCGGGCTTCCCGGTGAGCCGGCGTTCCAGCGCGCGGGCGACCTCGCGCACCGGTGTGCCGGGGTCGGCGTCGAGGACGACGTCCGCCGTTCTCCCGTCGCGGGGGTCGACGGCCGTGAGGGTGAGACGCACGGCGGGCCCTTCCTCCTCAGCTCCGCGTGTGGCGGTCGGCGGCCAGCTCGGCGAGCGCGCACTCGTCGGCGGCTCCCGGACGGAAGGCGATGGCCTGGCCCGGTTTCCACTGGCCGTTGCGCCAGCGCACGGTGCGCACGGCCAGGGAGTGGTCTTCGCCCTCGCGGGCCACGCAGACCTCGTTGTAGCCGTTCTCCTCGTTGGAGTGGACGCTGGCCAGCGCGGGCGCGCCGGCGACACGGGTCGTCCAGGGGCGGGCCCCGTCCGGGTCGATCAGCCGTTCCGAGGCGAGGAAGGCGAGGTGCGTGTGCCCGTGGAGCACCAGTGCCGTGTGGGCGTCGGCGAGCGCCGCCTTGGCCTGGCCGGCGTTCACGACACCGGCGTACGGCGCCACTTCGACGGCGGGCACCGGGGAGAGCGGGTGGTGGACGACGGCGAGGTTGACGCAGCCGGGCTCCCTCTTGAGCCGGCCGAGCACGGGGTGCGCCACCACGCCGGGGTCGTACCGCTCCAGCCTCGCCATCAGCTCGCCCACCCGGGCGCCGTCGTCGGACCGTGCCAGCTCCGCGACGAGTTCCCGTACCCGGTCGCGGTCCTCGTTGCGGGCCGGCTCGCCGCCGGACTCGGCGGAGCCCAGCAGCGCGACCCGCAGACACGCGTCCGCGTAGCGCACGTAGAGGCGGCGGGCGGTGTGCTCCGCCCGGTCCAGGTCGGGGTGCGGGTAGGCGCGGAAGGTCTCCGCGAACCACTCGTGCCGGGCGCCGGGCCGTTCGTCGAGGCAGCGGTCCCAGGAGACGTCGTGGTTGCCGCCCACGAGCAGGACGCGCGGGTCGTCGGCGCGCAGGTCGGGGTGGTCGGCGAGCAGCGGGGCCAGCCGCTCCAGCCAGGCCAGGGCCTCGCGCCCGTTCTCCGCCACCGGGCGGTCGACCAGGTCGCCGGAGACGATGACGAGGTGCGGCGCCCTGTTCTGCTCGGCGAGCTGCCGCACGTGCTCCAGATAGCCGCCGAGCGGGCTGCCGTCGCCGGTGAGCCGGGCGAGGGCGCTGCCCACCTGGGTCCGGTCCTTCTGGTCGACGTTGGTGCGGTGCGCCCCGCCGAAGTGGAGGTCGGACACGTGGTGGACGCGCAGCACCTCGGGCAGGTGGTGGGCCAGCACGGGGTCCCCGGCCACCGGGGCCAGCAGTTTCATGGTCTGCGCGTCGCGGGCGTCGGAGCCGACGGAGTGTCCGGCGCCGCGCCAGCGTTCGCGCCGCAGGGCGGCCCGGTGACCGGCGGACAGTCCGTTGTGGAACCACTGCTCGATGTAGAGGTGCGGAAAGGCGGCCTCCTCGCCGGCCCGGCGGGACAGCGCCGCCGGGTCCGTGCGCAGGTCCGGTTCCAACTCGGCGGTCTGCAGGGCCAGTTCGAGCAGGAAGGGGGTGAGCAGCCAGCCGGGCCGCTCGGCCCGCAGCAGGTCCACGACCGCGGGTGCCCAGTCGGGGGCGCGGGCCGCCATGCACGCGGCCTCCTCGTCGGTCACCGGCGGGCAGGACAGGACGTCCTTGGGGGCGTCCGCGCCGAGATGCGGGACGAGCAGCTCGTGTTCGGCCGGCGTGGCGAACACGACGGGGACGACGCCCTGCTCACGCAGCCGTCCGAGTCCGGCGGCCAGGGTGGCCGGGTCCCTGGCCGGTCCGGCCGCCGGACCGAGGGCCGGTTCGTCGACGAGCACCATGTCCGCGCCGCCGAGCTGCGGACGGAGGGCCTTGGCGCCGGTCAGGCAGGTCAGCCCCGCCCTGCGGACGTCGTTCTCCTGGCGCACGTCGACCAGCCGGGTGCGTCCCTCGGGCCGGGCGCGCCGCACGGCGCCGGCGAGCCAGCTCTTGCCGGACCGCCGGGGCATGACCACCAGCCAGCACGCGTCGTTGGGTTCGTGCCGGTCCACCAGCGGGCGCGCCCACTGCGGCACGTGCGTCCCGCGGAACCTGATGTCGAGGTTCGGGTCGTACGACCGGCTCGGCCGGAAGTGGCTCATCGGTGCTGCTCCTCGTCGTGCAGTTCCTGGGACGCGTACTGGATCCAGTCGAAGAAGGGCGGATCGGGCAGCCACTTGTTCTGGGACAGCAGCAGCCCCACGTCGCGCAGTTGTCCGCCCTGTGTCGCGTTGGGGTTCTTGGGCGGGCCGCCGCGCGCGTCCAGCAGGGCCGCCCGGGCCGCCGGGCCGATCTCGCTCCACCGGGAGCGGAAGACGTCGGCCTTCTCGACGAGGAGTTCCCGCTCGATGAGCGCCCTGAGTTCGCGGCCGTCGTCGAGGGCCCGGGTGTTCCCGGCGCGCGCCGCGCGCACGAGGGCGTCGCCCACCACCTGGAGGTAGAAGGGCCAGGGCCCGACGTCCCGGAGGATGCGGTCGGCGGTGACGGGCGGGATCAGCAGTCCCTCGTTCTCCGCGGTGCCGGTCAGGAACTCGCGCGCGTCCGGCTCGGCCAGCGGGCCGAGCGGGAACCGGTTGACGTCGTTGCTGAAGCTGGAGCCCGGCTCGCTGAGCGCGTGCCGCCGGGTGTCGTTCCAGTCCTTGAAGGTGCCGCAGTAGACGAGCCAGGCGCCGGCCTGCCCGAGATCGCGCAGCCAGGAGACGGCCGCCGGGGTGTAGCGGGTGAGCCGCCCGACCTCGTCGAGCAGCAGGACCAGCCGGGAGGAGCCGCTGCCCGCCTCGGCCAGGTCCATCAGCGCGTCGGCGGGCCGGGCGGACGTGGCCAGTGCGGGCATGAGGCGGACGGCCAGGTCGTCCCGGGATCCGGGGCTCTCCCGGTTGGACAGGGTCACCACCTGCTGCACGTTGCCGAGTCCGTCGGACCGCATGCGTTCCTGCAGCTCCTTGACGATCCACGACTTGCCGGCGCGGCGCGGCCCCAGCAGCGCGACGCACGCGTCGTCCCGGTAGTTGCGGTCCAGCCAGGCGAACACGTCCTCCCGGCCCACCGGGCGGCCCGCCGGGCCCAGCGAGAACCGGTCCGCGGCCAGCGCGCTGCTGCCGATCCGGAACGGCTTGCGCTCCAGGGGCACGCCGGCGTCGCGCCGCCGGGTCTCACGCACCGTCTCCCCTATGCGGTCGGGCAGCGCGATCTGCGCCTCGGCGCCGGTGTCCGCGTACCGGGCCCGGCCGGGGCCGGACCCGGGCGGCGGCCGCCCGTCGAGCCCGGCCCGGCCGAGGACGAGGGTGGTGGCCCGGTCCAGTTCCCCGCGCAGGTCCAGTACCTCCTGACCGCCGGTGACGACGGGACAGATCCCGGTCCGGGTGTCCTGGAGCAGGTTCACCAGGTCCCGGACGCGCCCCTCGTCGCCGTCGCGGCGGGCCCGGTCGCGGAACTCCTGCCAGCCGTCCACCAGCAGCACCAGGTACGGCGGCCCCTCCCCCGCGCGGCGTTCCTGCCGGTGTCCGTGCAGGCTCCGCAGGCCCGACCGGGTGATGAGCTCCTGGCGGCCGCGCACGGTGTTGACGAGCTTGTCGAGCAGCCGGCGCATCCGGTCCGTCTCGTCCGGGGTGACCACGGCCCCGCAGTGCGGCAGGTCGGTCAGGGCACCGAGGGCGCCCGAACCGCAGTCGACGGCGTACAGGTGCACGTCCCGCACGCTGTACTGCTCGGCGACGGCCACGGCGAGGGTGAGCAGGAGCTGCGTGCGGCCACTGCCCGCGTCACCTGAGACGAGCAGCGGTCCGTCCGCGTCGAGGTCCCAGGCCGCCTGCTGGAACCCCTGCGCGCCGGGCGCGTCGCGCAGCCCGAAGACGACCGGGGTGCGGGCTCCGGGCCGGGGCCGGACGGGGCACAGGGGGCCCGGGCCGGCGGCGGTCTCCCGCAGCCGGACCGACGGGGGCAACGGGGGTGGCCAGGGGACGTGGGACGCGGGCAGGTCGTCCAGCGTGCCCGCCGCCTCCACGACGGCGTCGACGAGGCCGGCGAGCGCGTCGCCGCCGGCGCCGGCGGGAGTCCGCCGGGCGCGCTGCCGGGGGGCGCCCGTCCAGTCCGTGAGCCGCAGCCGGACGGTGCCGGACGGTTCTCGCCGGGCGGACGCCTCCGCGGGCCGTCCGTCGAGGGTCGCCCGGCGTACGAGTTCCGGCTCGCCGGAGGCGCGGCGGACGAAGGCCAGTCCGTGCGGGGCCGGGTCCAGCCGGGCGGCGGCCGGGGTGCCGAGCAGCAGTTCGCTGTCGGCGGGGTCGGCGACGCGCAGGACGACCCGCAGGGGGGCGAAGCCGAGCACGTCCTGGTCCACCGCGTCGGCGGGGCGGCGGGTGGCGAGGACCACGTGCACGCCCAGCTCCGGGGCGCGCCGCACGGCGTCCAGCAGTCCGGTGACGAACTCGGGGCAGTTCTCGCGGAGCCGGGCGAGGTCGCAGACGACGAGCACCAGCCGGGGCAGGGCGGGCAGCTCTGCCGCGTCGGTGGCCCGGATCACCGTGTACTGCTCGAAGTCGCGGGCCCCGGCCTCCTTCACCAGCCTTTGTCTGCGGCCGAGTTCGGCGGTGAGGGCGGTCAGGCCGCGGGCCGCGGCACAGGGGTCGAGCGCGGTGTGCACCCCCACGGTGTGCGGCAGCCGGGCGGCGGGGACGAAGGCCTCCCCGGCGTCGTGGTGGACGAGGAGCAGGTTCAGCTCGTCGGGGCGGTTCGCCACGGCCAGCGAGGTCAGCCAGGCGCACAGCAGGGCCTCCATGCCCGAGCCGACCATCCCGGCCACCAGGGCGTGCGGTCCGTCGCCGCGCAGGTCCAGGACGAGGGGGCGGCCGGCCGGACCGCCGAGCACCGCCGCCGGGGATCGAGGGGTGCTCTGCCAGCGGTCGGTGATCCGCTCGGCGGTCGGGTCGTCGAGGTCGAGCAGGTCCAGCAGCCGGGCGGCCCGGTGGCGGACCAGCTGCCCGGCGGGGGCCTCGCGCAGGGGCGCGAGCAGCCGGGCGACGCCCTCGAGCTGGGCCGGTACCCACTGGTCGGGGACGCACCGCTGCCCGGGTCGGGTGCCGTCCCGGCCGCGCTGTCCGATCCACAGCCCCTCGCCGTCGGAGACCAGGCGGGTCCGGCACAGCGCGGGGAGGCGCCGCTCCTGTGCGGCGAGGCAGATCACGTGCACGCCGACGGACGGTCCCTCGCGGAGCACCTCGGTGGCCCAGGGCGCGGCGCGCAGCACGTCCGGACCGTCGAGGACGAGGACCAGCTCGGCGGCGCCCCAGAGCGACGCGGCTCCCGAAGGGGTGCGGAGCCGTTCGAGGACGATCAGCGCGGCCTCGTCGAGCTGCCTGGCGTGTGCGGCGGGGTCGCGGCTGATCCGCACCTGCTGGGAGCCGCGCCGCATCAGCGCGTCGGGCGGCAGCCAGCGGGCGAAGTGCCAGAAGTCCTGCCCCGAGTCGTCGGTGAGCACCCGGACGGCGACGTCGGAGGGCGGGTGCAGCAGCACGATCTGGGCCACGAGCCATCCGGCCAGCCGGCGGGCCACGTCACGACCGGCCGCGATGCCGAGATGCCCGCTGTCCGGCAGGGAGAGGGTGAGCGGGCCGCCCGCGCCCCGGCCGACGCGGAGCACGAGGCGGTCCGGGTGGTCCGGGCCCCGTTCCCACAGGAGGCTGGGCGATCCGAAGATCTCGCCGGGGAGTTCGAAGGAGTCGGGATGGCGGGACCTCGTCTCGCCCGGCTGGGGCGGCTCGCCGCCCTTCAGGGTCGCGTAGGCCTGCTGCGCGAAGCGGCCCAGCGACCGCGCCGGACCGACCGGGCCGACCGGGCCGACCGGACCTTCCGGCGGCTGCTCGGCGGCCCCGCTCCCCGCGCGCCAACGGTCGAAGACCAGGGACCCTCCGGCGTCCGGGTGGACGTAGCGGTCGCGGAAGCGCGCGAAGCCCTCCGGGGTCAGCCGCAGCCCGCCGTCCGGGACCGGGGCCGCGCCCTCGGGCGGGGCGCCTGCGAAGATCCGGCAGCCGTCGCGAAGGGGGGTGAGGGCGAGCGGTGTGTCCGGCGCCAGCGGTTCCCCCTCGCTCGTGTACAGGCCGGGAACCCGGTGCGGGCCGAGCCGGTCGCCGACGGTCCGGACGGGGGCCGCGCCGTCGGCGCGCAGGTCCATGTCCAGCTCGGACCCGTCCGGCATGACGACGGTGAACCTCCACCGGGCCTCCGGTGCCCCCGGGTACGGCGGGACCGGGGCGGGCCGGACCGCCGTCCACGAGGGGGGCCGTCGTGCCGGGGCGGCCGGAGGGGTGCGGGTCCGGGCCGGCGGCGCCGTTCCCGGCGGCTCCCCCACCCCCAGCAGGGGGACGGAGATCCGGCCGTCCTCGGCGATCCGGACGGCGTAACCGGCGCCGGGCAGCTCCTCGTCGGCCGTGGCGACGAGGAGGCGCGGGCCCGTCCGCCCGGCCCGGGCGGCGAGCCGGGCGAGCCCCAGGGCCTCGGCGCGCGACGGCTCGGTGGCGACGAGGACGACCCGGCTCGGGGTGGCGGGGTGCGCGGGGCGCGGTGCCCAGCCGGTGAGCACCGGTGCGGGTTCCGCTCCCGCGGGCATCGACTCCAGGAGGGCACCGATGCCGGGCAGTGTCTCGACGCGGTCGGGGTGGCGGGCGGCGAGATCGTGCGCGCCTCCCACGCAGGTGATCCGGACCCCTTCCGACCACGGCGTCGTCGCCAGTTCGGCGGCCATGGCCGCGATGAGCGCGCCGCGCGCCGCGGGCGGGCCGGTCACGGCACCGAGACCGGTGCCCGCGTCGAGGTTGAGCAGCAGCCGCAGTCCCTCGGTGGTGCCGACGGTCACCAGGTGCGGGAAGGGGACGGTCCGGGCCGCCGGACCGGCGTCGTCCCGGGCTTCCGCGCTCTCCCTGCCGAGGAACCACCGGCGCGAGTCACCGCTCGTCCGCCACGGGTGGAGCGGCGGCGGCGCGCCCGGCGCGGCGGCCAGCTCGGCGATGATCTCGTCGTCCGAGAGCCAGACGGCGCTCAGCCTCGGCAGCAGCGGACCGGTGGCCGCGAGCGACCGCAGGGCCCCCGCCAGCAGCCGCGCGCCCGCCGGGTCGGAGCGCACCAGCAGGTGGTCGGCCGTGTGCGCGCCCGGTCCGGGACCGTACGCGTGTCGCGTCCGGGGTAATGAGGGCGTGGAGCGTGGCATGGCACATCCTCGGGAGCCGGCGGAACGGTGACGCTGACGGGGCCGGGGGGCGGCTTCGACGGGGTCGGGCGGTCAGCGTTCGGCGGCGGCACCGGCCTCGCGCGGCGCGGGCAGCGCGGCGGCCTGGTCCTGGAACTGCTGGAGCCCGGCACGGAACTCGGCGGTCCAGTCGGCGGTCTCGGACTCCAGGTGGGTGCGGAGCTTGCCGGCGAGTCCGCCGATCAGCAGCATCCTGCGCTCGATCAGGGTGTGTTCCGGCACGCCGGTCACGTCCCGCAGCAGCTCGGCCGACCAGGCCAGACGGAACTCGTTCAGCTCGCCGCGCAGCGCCTGCGCCGCGGTGATGTCCCGCATCCAGGCCGTGGACAGGCCGAAGAAGTAGTCGAAGCCCTTGCAGCCCGCGGCGGCGGCCAGGAAGACGTAGCCCCAGCTCTGGATGTCCGCGCCGGTGGCGGTGCCGGCCAGCGGGATGACGGTGCCGGTCGTCGCGAGGACGATCATCAGACCGCGGATGAGGCGGGAGCCGAGGCGTTTGAGGCGCTTGTCCCGCAGATACCACTCGATGGCGTCCTCGGCCTCCTGCTCGGCCCAGGCGCGCAGCGACTGGACCGACTCGAGCCGCTCGTGCGGGGTTCCGGTGGTGAGCGCCGGAAAGTCCCTGCCCCGCAGATCCCTCCTGCCCGACCGGCCACCACCCGGCCGGACAGCCGCTGTGCTCCCCGTCAACTCACCCTCCTCAGCAGGGTATTGCCAGCAGGGTAGCGGAAACGGCCGCACCCGGTCGGCCCCCGGTCACGGCGGGTGAGTTCCGGCGGACGGCGTTGACCGGCGGCCCCGGGCACGATGCCCGCGGGCCCGGACAGGGCACCAGTCGGCCCGGGCAACGGCACCAGTCGGCCCGGGCACGTCATCGGCCCGGGCCCGATCAGTGGGCCCGGGCCGGACGGGTCGGCCCCCGGCGGGCCGCTCAGCCCTCGTCGGGCGCCAGCCGCAGCGAGACGCTGTTGATGCAGTACCGCTGGTCGGTCGGGGTCGGATACCCCTCGCCCTCGAAGACATGGCCGAGGTGGGAGCCGCAGCGGGCGCAGCGCACCTCGGTGCGGACCATGCCGTGCGAGCGGTCCTCGATCAGCTCGACGGCGTCGGTGTCCTTGGGGTCGTAGAAGGACGGCCAGCCGCAGTGCGACGCGAACTTGGTGTCCGAGGTGAACAGTTCGGCGCCGCAGGCACGGCAGGAGTAGACGCCCTCGGTCTTGGTGTCGGTGTACTCACCGGTGAAGGCCGGCTCGGTGCCGGCCTGGCGCAGTACGGCGTACTCGGCCGGGGTCAGCTCCGCCCGCCACTGCTCGTCCGGCTTCTCGACGCTGTACGACATGAGCCTCAGCCCCTTCACTGCTGCGACAGGCGGTCCAGGATCTTCGGGCCCAGGTCGGTCACGTCGCCCGCGCCCATGGTGAGAACGAGATCACCGGGCTTCGCCATTCCCGCGATCACCGCGGGGATCTCCGCCTTGTCGTGCACGGCGGTGACGTCGGCGCCGGCCGCGCGCGCGGCCTCGATGATCAGCTCGCTGGTCACGCCGGGGATCGGGTCCTCGCGGGCCGGGTAGATGTCCAGCACGACCGAGGCGTCGGCGAGCGCCAGCGACTGGCCCATCTCCTTGCCGAGCTCCTGGGTGCGGGAGAACAGGTGCGGCTGGAAGACGACGAGGATGCGCGCGTCACCGGCGGCGGCGCGCATGGCCTCCAGGTCGGCGGTCATCTCCGTCGGGTGGTGGGCGTAGGAGTCGATGACCTGCGCCCCGGCCGCCTCGCCCTTGAGCTGCAGGCGCCGCTTGACGCCGGTGTACGCGGCGAGCGCGTTCGCCAGACCGGCGGCCGGGACGCCGAGCGCGGCACCCGCGGTGAGCGCGGCGACGGCGTTGAGGGCGTAGTGCCGGCCGGGGACGGAGACGGTGAACGTCAGCTCCTGCCCGTCGAGCACCGCGGTCACCTCGCTGCGCAGCCCCTGGGGGACGATGGAGAGCACCCGCACGTCCGCGTCCTCGGCCTCGCCGTAGGTCACGCAGCGCACCGAGCCGGCCAGCCGCCGGGTGAGTTCGCGGGCACCCTCGTGGTCGGCGGAGATCACCAGCGTGCCGCCGGGCACGATGCGGCCGGCGAAGGTCTCGAAGGACTCGTAGATCTCGTCCATCGAGGCGTAGTTGGCGTGGTGGTCCAGCTCGACGTTGAGGACGATGGCGACCTCGGGCGCGTACTTGTGGAAGCTGCGGTCCGATTCGTCGGCCTCGGCGACGAAGATGTCGCCCTCGCCGTGCAGCGCGTTGGAGCCGGGGGCGTCCAGGTCGCCGCCGATGGCGTACGACGGGCGCAGGCCCAGCTCGCCGAGGGAGACGGCCAGCATGGACGTGGTGGTGGTCTTGCCGTGGGTGCCGGCCACGGCGATCGGCCGCAGCCCCCGCATCAGCGCGGCGAGCGCGTCGGAGCGGTGCACCACCGGGATGCCCAGCTCGGCGGCGCGCACCAGCTCCGGGTTGTCCTCGCGGATCGCGGACGACACCACGACACAGCTCGCGTCCTCGGCGAGGTGCCCGGCGGCGTGCCCGATGTGCACGGTCGCGCCGAGGGCCCGCAGCGCCTCGGCGGTCGCCGACTCCTTGGCGTCGCTGCCGGCCACCTCGGCGCCGCGCTGGGCGAGGATCTTGGCGATCCCCGACATCCCGGCGCCGCCGATGCCGATGAAGTGCGGTCGGTCCATGGCGGCAGGAAGTCCGGGTGCCATGCGCGTTTCTCCCAAGATCCGGTACGGGCTGAGCGTGCCTAGCCTATGCGCTCGCGCCCGGCCTCCCTCGCAACGGGCACGGCGCCCCCGGCCGCCGCCGCGTCACTCCTCGCCGTGCGCGAAGAGCTTCAGCACCGGCACGCCCACCTTGTGGCGGGCCCGGGAGGCCCAGTCCCGGTGGAAGAACTCCTCCACGTAGTGCGGCGCGGTCAGCACGATCACCTCGTCCGCGCCGACCTCGCCGACGAGGGTCTTGAGCGCGTCCAGCGGATGGTCCTCGACGAGCCGCCCCCGCGCCTCGCTGCCCGCGGCGCGCAGCGCCCGCAGGGAGACCGCGAGCGCCTTCTCGGCTGGTTCCTTCGCCGCCTCGCCCTCGGGCGTCCTGCCCTCGCGGACGGCGTCGTCCAGTTCGCCGAGCGCGATGTCGTCGATGGCCCGCAGCAGGCGGTCCTGGTCTCCGCGCGGCTGGAGAAGCACGTGGAACGAGACCGGCTCGTCCCCGTGCAGGGTGGTGACGAACTCCACGTCGACCGACGACAAGGCCTTCTCGATCATCAGAACGCTAGTGAACACCCGGCGCCTCTCTCCTCCCGTGGGCCCGGCAGGGCCCTGCGGAAACCATCCTGCCCCGTGATCGCACGGGTAGACCGGACTTGGGGGCTGTCCGGTGGATCACACCGGACAGCCCCAGTCTGCCCGCCGCGAGGCAAACCGGAACGATGTGTTCCGTCGCTTTCAGGACCGGCGGTACCGGCTGAACAGAAATCCCTCCTCCTCCAGCAGGGACACCAGGCCGAAGCGGCGCGGGGCGGAGAGGGACGGCCCGCCGGCGATGCGCTGCGCGTCCCCGGCGGTGAGCATCGGCGACACGGTCAGGCACAGCTCGTCCAGGACTCCGGCGGCCACCATCTGGCCGAGCAGCGTGGGGCCGCCCTCGGTGAGCAGCCGGGTGTACCCGAGGCCGGCGAGGGCGCTCACCGCGCGGGCGGGGTCGACGCCCCTGCCCTCACCCGCGACGACCACCCTGACGCCGGCCTTCTCGGCCGCGGCGACCCGGTCCGGGGCCGCCGCGGCGCCGGTGAGGATCACGGTCGGCACCAGGGGCGAGGTGAACAGCGGCAGGGAGAAGTCCAGCTCCAGGCCGGCGGACACGACGGCGACGGCCGGGGCCGGGCCCTGGCCGGCGGCCCGCCGGGCGGCCGCGAACTCCGCACGCGCGCGTGCGGGCCGGTAGCCCTCCTGCCGTACGGTCTGCGCGCCGACCACGATCACGTCCGCGAGCGCGCGCAGGGTGCCGAAGACACGCATGTCGGCCGCGCTGGAGATGGGCTGCGAGCGCCCCTCGTGCTGGGCGGCGCCGTCGAGGGTGGAGACCATGTTGGCCCGCAGCCACGGCCGCGGGGCGCCGGCGGCGGGCTCCGGGTAGGCGTAGGCGGCGGCCAGCTCGGCGAGACTCCACTCCCGGGCCCGGTCTGGTGTTTCGTCGGTCACAGGGAACAGGCGTCGCATGTCGTGCAGTGTGACACGGCGCTTAGCATGGGTAACCGTGTCGTCCTCCACCGCAGCCCATGGCTCCAGCCCCCTGACCGACGCGGGCCCGCTGTCCCTCACCGCCCGCGAGCCGCACGTCCCCGCGGACCGGCTGGTCGCCGAGATGGTGCCGCCGCCGCGGTTCGACTCGGTGCGCTTCGCCACCTACATCCCGGATGCGAACCAGCCCAGCCAGACCGAGGCCGTACGGGCGCTGGAGGGCTTCGCGGCCGGGCTCGGCGGCGCGCACGCCACCGGCGCCGGCAAGCGGGGCTTCCTCGGTTTCGGCCGGTCCAAGGCCCCCAGGACCCCGGCGGGTCCCCGCGGGGTCTACCTGGACGGCGGCTACGGCGTCGGCAAGACCCATCTGCTCGCCTCCCTGTGGCACGCCACCCCGGCCGAGCCCGCGCTCAAGGCGTTCGGCACCTTCGTGGAGCTGACCAACCTGGTCGGCGCCCTCGGCTTCCAGCAGACGGTGCAGACCCTCAGCGACCACCGGCTGCTGTGCATCGACGAGTTCGAGCTGGACGACCCGGGCGACACCGTGCTGGTCTCCACGCTGCTCGGCAGGCTGGTCGAGGCGGGCGTGGCACTCGCCGCCACCTCCAACACGCTGCCCGGCAAGCTCGGCGAGGGCCGGTTCGCCGCCGCCGACTTCCTGCGCGAGATCCAGGGCCTCTCGGCCCACTTCCGCGCCCTGCGGATCGACGGCGAGGACTACCGCCACCGGGGGCTGCCCGAGGCCCCGGCGCCGTTCACCGACGAGCAGGTCACCAAGGCCGCGTACGCCACGGCGGACGCCTCGCTGGACGACTTCCCCCATCTGCTGGAGCACCTGGCGAAGGTGCACCCGAGCCGGTACGGCGCGCTGACGGACGGACTGGGCGCGGTGTGCCTCACCGGTGTCACGCCGGTGCCGGACCAGTCGACGGCGCTGCGGCTGGTGGTGCTGGCGGACCGGCTGTACGACCGTGAGGTCCCGGTGCTGGCCTCGGGGCTGCCGTTCGACCGGCTGTTCAGCGAGGAGATGCTGAACGGGGGCTACCGCAAGAAGTACTTCCGCGCGATATCCCGGCTCACCGCGCTGGCCCGCGACGCCAAGGGCCTCGTCGCCTCGTAGCCCCGTCTCCACCCAGCCCTGTAATCACATAATCCGTCACGGCGCGGCCTGCCCAATATTCGATCGGGCTCTGGCCGGTCAAGAGCCGGTTCGCGCCATCGGACCCGCGCTTTTCACGCTCTCTTGCGCGCTTAACCCCCAGTTAACCCTGCAAAGGACTTTGCGGGGTTAACGTGTTTCTTGACCAACCATTGACCAATGGTTGGTGCGCACAAGAGGTGTGAAGTTGCGGAAGGGGGGCGCATGTTCCGAGGTAGGACCACCCGGACCACGCTCACCTTCCTCACCGCCCTCCTCCTCGCGCTCCAGTTCTTCACATCCGCGGGAACCTTCGCAGCCGCGCACACCATCGGTGAGGCAGAGGCCAACGCCTGGACCGGAATGACGTCCTCCGCGCAGCGATCCGCCGAGCAGGCGGACCCGTTCCGCGAGCCGGGCCGCCCGAAGGAACCCACCGGCACCCCGCACACCCGGGACCGGCACCGCGCGCCCGCCGCCGGGTGCGCGCGGGAACACCCGCTCATATCCCGGCAGACGGCCGACCCGCGGTCACCGGCCCCGTCCGGTGACCCGCACCACCGCACCACGAGATCCTCCAGAGCCCACTCCCCCGCGGCCCTTCAGGTCTTCCGCCGCTGAGGAACGGCTCTTCCCCCCACGACCGTCGTGCAAGCCCGACGCGCCGGTGCGGCGCGCCAGGAGGAGACCACACACATGCAGCCCCTCATCGACAACGCCCGTACGTTCGGACAGCGCCCTGAGGAGTTCGCGGAGCTCGCCGAAGGCCAGTCCCCGCAGGTCCTGTTCATCACCTGCTCCGATTCCCGGGTCGTCCCGGCCCTGATCACGGGCGCCCGCCCCGGCGAGCTGTTCGAGCTGCGCACCGCGGGCAACATCGTCCCGCCCTACGCCTCGCAGCGGCCCACCGGTGAGGCCGCCACCATCGAGTACGCCGTCGAGGTGCTCGGCGTCCGCGACATCGTCGTCTGCGGGCACTCGCACTGCGGTGCCGTCGGCGCGCTGGTGCGCGGCGACGACCTGAGCGCCGTACCCGCCGTCCGCGACTGGCTGGCGCACGCCGCCGCGCGCCCGGCCGGCGCCGCCGAGGACCCGGAGGTCGCCGAGGGCGTCCAGAGCCATGTCCTCACCCAGCTGCTCCGGCTGCGCTCGTACCCGTGCGTCGAGCGGCGGCTGGCGGAGGGCCGGATCGGCCTGCACGCCTGGTACTACGAGGTGCACACCGGCGCCGTCCGGACGCACCGCCCGCAGTCCGACACCTTCGAAGCCCTGTGAGCGCGCCCATGAGGAACTCGGCGCTCATATCCCGTTTCCCCCATCTGCGGCAGGACTTCGCCGCCTCCCTCGTCGTCTTCCTGGTCGCGCTGCCGCTGTGCGTGGGCGTGGCCGTCGCCTCCGGGGCGCCGGCCGAGCTGGGACTCGTCACCGGCATCGTGGGCGGCCTCGTCACCGGGCTGATGCGCGGCAGCAGCCTGCAGGTGTCGGGGCCGGCCGCCGGACTCACCGTGCTGGTCTTCGAGGCGGTCAAGGAGTTCGGGCTGCCGGCGCTCGGCGTGATCGTGCTCGCCACCGGTCTGCTCCAGGTGCTCATGGGCGCGTTCCGGCTCGGCCGGTACTTCCGGGCCATCTCGGTCTCCGTGGTCGAGGGCATGCTGGCCGGAATCGGGCTGGTGCTGATAGCCGGCCAGCTGTATCCGGCCATGGCGGCCAAGGCTCCCGACTCGGGCCTGGGCAAGATGGCCGGGCTGCCCCGGGCGTTCGTGGACGCCCTCGGCGACGGACCGGCGCTCGCCTCGCTCGCCCTGTGCGCGGGCACCGTCGCGGTGCTGGTGCTGTGGCGGCTGGCGCCGGCCCGGGTGCGTACGGTGCCCGGTCCGCTCGCCGCGGTCGGCCTGGCCACGGCGGCCGCGGCCGTACTGGGCCTGCCGGTGGCGACCGTCGAGGTGAAGGGGCTGCTGGGCTCGGTGCAGCCACCGCCGCCGAGCGAGTTCGCCGGACTGGCGGGCCCCGGGCTGCTCGGCACGATCGTCGCGTTCACGCTGATCGCGTCCGCCGAGTCGCTGTTCAGCGCGGCGGCCGTGGACCGGCTGCACGACGGGCCGCGCACCGCGTACGACAAGGAGCTGATCGCGCAGGGCGCCGGCAACACGGTGTGCGGGCTGCTCGGGGCGCTGCCGATGACCGCGGTGATCGTGCGCAGCGCGGCCAACGTCCAGGCGGGCGCCCGCACCAAGGCGTCCCGGGTGCTGCACGGCGTGTGGCTGCTGCTGTTCGCCGCGCTGCTGCCGGGCGTGCTCGCCCTCATCCCGATCCCGGCCCTCGCCGGTGTCCTGATCCACGCCGGCGCCAAGCTGGTGCCGGTCCGGGCGCTGGCCGCGCTGTGGCGCGAGCACCGGGGCGAGGCGCTGATCCTGGGCGTCACCGCGGTGTCGATCGTGGCGGTCAGCATGTTCGAGGGCGTGCTCATCGGTCTCGCCCTGGCGGTCGTCAAGACGGCCTGGGAGGCCTCGCACCTCAGGCTGGAGGTCGTCGACAAGGGCGCGGGCCCGGTCGAGGCCCACCTGTCGGGCAACGCGACCTTTCTGCGGCTGCCGAAGATCCTCGACAGCCTGGAGTCGCTGCCCCAGGACCGTCCGGTGCGGCTGGACCTGTCCGGCCTGCACCATCTGGACCACGCCTGCCGCAAGGCACTGGAGAACTGGGCCGAGCGGCACAGCGCGGCCGGCACCGAGCCGGTCCGGGTCACCGCGCCGGCCCTGCCGGCCGCCCGGTCCGCGCCGGGCGAACCGGCCGGGGCGCCCACGGCCTGACACCGCGGGCCGCCGCCCCCGGGCCGGGGTGCCGACGCCCCTCGGCGCCCCGGTCCGGGTCCCGGCCGACCGGCCCATGGATTCAACCCGAACGCGGGCATATGGTTACAGCAGCGGACAAAAGGCAGGCCTCTCGGTGAGGAGGTCATCATGCTCCAGGAGCTGCTGGGGGCGGCCGCGGCCGCCGCATCCGTCGGCGTCGTCTACCTCGCGATGGCGGCGCGCGTGGTCAAGCAGTACGAGCGGGGTGTGCTCTTCCGGCTCGGGCGGGTCATGGCCGAGGTGCGCGAGCCGGGCCTGACACTGGTGATCCCGTTCGTGGACCGGCTGCACAAGGTCAACATGCAGATCGTGACCATGCCGGTCCCCGGACAGGAGGGCATCACCCGGGACAACGTCACCGTGCGGGTGGACGCCGTCGTGTACTTCCGGGTGGTCGACGCGTCGAGCGCGCTGGTGAAGGTCGAGGACTACAAGTTCGCGGTGTCCCAGATGGCGCAGACCTCGCTGCGCTCGATCATCGGCAAGAGCGACCTGGACGATCTGCTCTCCAACCGGGAGAAGCTCAACCAGGGCCTGGAGCTGATGATCGACAGCCCCGCCGTCGGCTGGGGCGTGCAGGTCGACCGCGTGGAGATCAAGGACGTGTCCCTGCCGGACACCATGAAGCGGTCGATGGCCCGCCAGGCCGAGGCCGACCGGGAGCGCCGGGCCCGGATCATCAACGCGGACGCCGAACTGCAGGCCTCCAAGAAGCTCGCCGAGGCCGCGGAGCAGATGTCCGAGACCCCGGCCGCGCTCCAGCTGCGACTGCTGCAGACGGTGATGGCGGTGGCGGCGGAGAAGAACTCCACCCTGGTGCTGCCCATCCCGGTGGAGCTGCTGCACTTCCTGGAGAGGGGCCATCAGCTCGGGCAACTGCCCACCCCCAACGGGGACGCGGGACAGCGCCAGGCCCCGCGTCAGCCGGAGACCTGAGCGGCACGGCCGGGACGGGACGGCGGGACCTGTGAGGGGCTCCCGCCGCCCGGGTGACTCCACCGGAGCGTCATTAGTCATATGAACTGAAAACCGTCCAATAAATCCTATTTTCATACTGTGATCGCATCTCTACGCCGTCTCACCGCCCTCTGCGCCCTCGGCGCGGCCGTCGCCGCCTGCGGTACCGCGGGCAGCCCCGGGCCCGCCCGTCCGGCCCACGCCAACCCGGCCCCCTCCGCCTCCCCGTCCGCCTCCCGGCCTCCGACCCTGACCCCCGGTCCGGGCGGCCTGACCCCGGTGTTCGAGCACGGCCCGCGTGACCTCGGCAAGACCGTCGCGCTGACCTTCGACGCCGACATGACCGCCGACGAGGGGCCCCGTGCCGCCTCCGGCGAGCACTTCGACAACCCGGACCTCATCGGCACCCTGCGCCTGCTGAAGGTCCCGGCGACGATCTTCATGACCGGCCGCTGGGCCGAGCAGTACCCGGCCCAGGCCCGCACCCTCGGCCACGATCCGCAGTTCGAGGTCGCCAACCACTCCTACAGCCACTACGCGTTCACCGGCGACTGCTACGGCCTGCCGACGGTCGGCTCGGCCGGCATGCGCAAGGAGGTCGAGCGGGCGTACGCCTCCCTGCGCGCGGCGGGTGTGTCGCACCCGATGCCGTACTTCCGTTTCCCGGGCGGCTGTTACGACCAGAAGGCGCTGCGCGCGCTCAGCGCGACCGGCGTCACCGCGGTGCAGTGGGACGTGGTGAGCGGCGACGCGTTCGCCACGGACGCCGACGCGGTCGTCCAGCAGGTCCTGGACGGCGTGAAGCCGGGCTCGGTGGTCGTCATGCACTGCACCCGCAGCGCCGCCCCCACGACCGAGCGCGTGGTCCGCGCGGTCGTCCCGGAGCTGCGCCGGCAGGGCTACCGGTTCGTGAAGGTCTCCGAACTGATCGGCGAGACCAAGGGGCACCGGTGACCGCATCCTCGGGCTGAGCCGCGGGCGGTGCGCCGGGCCCGGCCGCGGGCCCGGGCGGGCTGCTCGTAAGCTGGGCCCTTGTGAGTCATGCCCCAGCCGCCCCCGGTGACAGTCCCTTCCAGACCGAGCGCAACCCGCGTGACGCGGCGCCGCAGTTCGTGCTGCCGCTCGTCGCGCGGATCGAGAAGAGCGCCCCGCCCGCCCGTACCGACGCGTTGGAGACCGCCGCCCGCGCCGTGCTGCTGTTGCTGAGCGACGGCCGGGCCGCCGGGGACGGGGAGTGGGCGCAGGCCGTGCGGGACTGGGAGGACGCCCGGATCCGCAAGGTCGTGCGGCGGGCCCGGGGCGCCGAGTGGCGGCGGGCCGAGGCACTGCCCGGGATCACGGTGACCGGCGGGACCGCGGAGGTACGGGTCTTCCCGCCGGTCCCGCTGGACGGCTGGCCCAAGGATCTGGCGAAACTCCAGGTCTCGGGCACGGAACTGGACGATCCGGAACCGCCGGCCGGCGCCGACCGCACCCGGCCGGTGCTGTGGCTCAACCCGGAGCTGGAGATGTCGGCGGGCAAGACGATGGCCCAGGCCGGGCACGGCGCCCAGCTCGCCTGGTGGGCCCTGTCCCCCGAGGCCCGCGGCACCTGGCGCGACGAGGGCTTCCCCCTGGCCGTGCGCACCGCCGCCCCCGGCGACTGGCCCGGGCTGACCACCAGCGGTCTCCCCCTGGTCCGCGACGCGGGCTTCACGGAGATCGCCCCCGGTTCCTGCACGGTCGTCGCCGACCACCCCGCGCTGCGCCGGTAGCCGCCGGGAACCTCAAATGTTGCTCTGAACGCGGCCCGGTCGGGGTTCGGGCCCGTCCGGCGGGGCCATACCCCCGTCATTCGGAGGAGGGGGTGCGGGCATGCTGCGACTGGGGACGGGGATCGGCTGGCGGCCGGAGATCGCGGACGCCGTGGAGGCCATGCCGGGCGTCGACTGGGTGGAGGTGGTGGCGGAGAACGTCTGCCCCGGCCACCTCCCGCAGTCGCTGCTGCGGCTGCGCGAGCGGGGCGTGACGGTGGTCCCGCACGGCGTCTCCCTCGGCCTGGGCGGGGCCGAACGGCCCGATCCGGGACGGCTGGCGGCGCTCGCCGAGCGGGTGACGGCGCTCGGCGCGCCCCTGGTCACCGAGCACATCGCGTTCGTCCGGGCGGGCGGCGCGCTCACCGCGTCCCCGCCCCTGGAGGCGGGCCACCTGCTGCCCCTGCCGCGCACCCGGGACGCGCTCGACGTGCTGTGCGAGAACGTACGCGTCGCGCAGGACGCGCTGCCCGTGCCGCTCGCCCTGGAGAACATCGCCGCGCTGTTCTCCTGGCCGGGCGAGGAGCTGACCGAGGGACAGTTCCTGTCCGAACTGGTCGAACGCACCGGCGTACGGCTGCTCGTCGACGTGGCCAACCTGCACACCAACCACGTCAACCGGGGCGAGGACCCGGCGGCGGCGCTCGCCGGACTGCCGGTGGAGGCCATCGCGTACGTGCACGTCGCGGGCGGGTTCGAACGCGACGGCGTCTGGCACGACAGCCACGCGCACCCCGTGCCGCGTCCGGTGCTCGACATCCTGACCGGGCTGGCGTCCCGCGTCGCGCCGCCCGGGGTGCTGCTGGAGCGGGACGACAACTTCCCCGAGCCGGCCGAACTGGAGCGGGAGCTGGGCACCGTCCGGGCCGCCGTGGCGGCGGGGGCGGCGCGCGGTGCGGCGGAGCAGGGCGGCACCGGCGGCCCGGCCGCCGGTGATCCGGCGGTGGCCGCGCCGGCTCCGGCCGGGGCCGGGGTGCGGCAGCGGCTCGGAGTCGCGCAGGCCGCGGTGCTGTCCTCGCTGGTGGCCGGGACGCCGGTGCCGGAGGGGTTCGACCGGGCGCGGATGGGCGTGCAGGCGCGGGCGCTCGCCGCGAAACGGGCGGACGTGGTGGCGAAGGTGGCACCCGAACTCCCGGTGATCCTCGGGGACGGATACCGGCAGGCGTTCCTCGAGTACGCGCGGAGCCTGCCGATGAGCGGCGGCTACCGCCGGGACGCGCTGGACTTCGCGGGGCACCTGCTGAAGCTGGGCCGGCCCCGGGACCCGGGGACCCGGCGTGAACTGCGGGAGTGGTGGCTGCACCGCGCGGGCCCGGCGCCCCGCCCCCGGGGGCTGGCGGCACGGGCGCGGGTGCTGCTGCGCGGGGCCTGAGCCGCCGGCCCGCCTCCGTGACCGGTCGCCCCGGACGCCGCAGTAATATGCCAGCTCCGCACCCAGCACATCGGAGTGCGGTGCAGGAGGCACCATGCGACCGCGACCCCCCGTCAAGGGCCGAGGCATATTCAGCGGCACCGGGCTCATCATCACGGCCCTCGCGGCGACCGCCGCGGCGCTGCTCTTCCCGCTCTGGTCGTACGGCCGCCAGGGCGGCGCGGCCGGCGCGCAGGTGCTCGGCGCGCGGACCGTGACGACGCCCTACGGTCCGCTGTCCGAGCGGGACAGGGACTTCGTGACCAAGGTCCGGCTGGCGGGGCTGTGGGAACTGCCGGCCGGGCAACTGGCCCTGGAGAAGGGCACCACGCAGGCCGTGCGCGACGCGGGACAGCATCTGGTGGACGGCCACACCTCGCTCGACGCGCACGACCGCACCGTCGCCTCCCGGCTCGGCGTGCCCCTGCCCGACGAGCCCAACGCCCAGCAGGAGCAGTGGCTCGCCACACTGCGCGGCGCGCGCGGCCAGGAGTTCGACCGGCAGTTCGCGGGCCTGCTGCGGCTGGCCCACGGCCGGGTGTTCTCACTGGTCGCCGAGGTCCGCGCGGGGACCCAGAACTCGCTGGTCCGCGACCTCGCCGACGACGCCAACACGACCGTGCTGGACCACATCAAGGTCCTGGAGGCGACCGGGTACGTCGACTTCTCCGCCCTGGCCCGGGACCTCGCGACCACCCCTTCCCCCGTGCCCACGCCCCCGGTCACCGACGCCGGTTCCGCGGTCCCGGTCGCGCCCTCGCCGTCCGAGTCGTACTCCATGCCGCCCGCCGCCTCGAGTCCGCTGCCCGTAGACGCCCCCTGACCTGCGCGGCAAACGGAACGTCACGTACCGGCGACACTCGGTCCGGATGCTGGAACGGGCATGGTCTTTCCGGGGCGCCTGGCATAGAAACACGTCATGTTCTGGGTCCTTCTGCTGCTCCTGGCCTGGGCGTTCGCGGGCATCGCGTGCACCCGGCTGTGCCTGGCCGCGGTCCGCTCGGCGGACCTCGGCACCGAGGGCGTCCCCACGGACCGGGAGCACGATCTGACGCTGTACGAGGCGGCGTTCCTGTCCGGCGGGCCGGCGCGGGTCGCCGACGTGACCATGGTCGCCATGGCCCGGCAGCGGCGGCTGCTGCTCGCGCACACCGGCTGGGCCACGGTGGTGGACCCGCGGGGCCGCGACGAGATGGAACGGTCCGTCATAGGGGCGATAGGGCCCGAGGGCCAGTCGAGGATCGCGCCGGTGCGGGCCGCCGCGGCCGGCGCGGAGGCCGTACGGCGGCTCGCCGACGGACTGGAGCGCTCCGGACTCGCGGTGCCGGACGGCGCGCGGACGACGGTGGCGGACGGTGTCCGCCAGGTGCGGGCCGCCGCACTGGCCGTGTGCGCGCTGGCCCTGGCCGCCCTGCTGATGCCCGCTCAGACGGGGATGCCGCGGTTCGTCGTGGCGCTGTGGTTCGCGCTGCCCCTCACGCTGACCCTGAGCTGTCTCGCCATCGCCCGGGTCGAGGCGCACCCGTACTCGCGCTGGGCCTCTCCCGCCGGACAGCGGCTGCTCGGCGCCCTGCCCCGGCGGCAGACCCGGGAGGGCGACGAGCGGTCCTTCCTGACCTCCGTCGCCGTGCGGGGGATCCGGGCGGCCGGCGGACCGGAGCTGCGCGCGGCCTTCGCCCACCGCGACCGGCCCCAGGGGGAGTGAGACCGCCCTTCGGGGGCGCACCGGGGGCATTCCCGGCGACACCGCCGTGCGGTGCTTGCCTTCACCGGGAGCCGAACGAAACATCCCTTGTGTGATCGTCGGGCCGTGGCAGCCGTGCCATCGCCGCCGCGCACCGGAGGGATTACGCGATGAGAGCTGCCGCCCTGTACACGGCCGCCGGATCCCTGCTGATCGCGGCCCTGGCGGCGGCCTCGGCCGACGGCGCGGCGGGCGCGGCGGGCGCGCCGGGCGCTGCCGAGGCGCGCGGGACCGCGGTGGCCGTCCAGCGGGCGCGCGAGAGCGGCATCGAGTTCACCCGGTGCGACGGGCGGGACGCGCCGCGGAGCCTGGAGTGCGGCACGGTGCGCGTCCCGCTGGACTACGCGCGGCCCGGCGGCAGGCAGATCGAGCTGACCGTCAGCCGGGCCCGGGCCACCCAGAAGGACCCGCGCAACAGCAAGCGGAAAGTGCCCCGGCAGGGCGCACTCGTCTACAACCCGGGCGGCCCCGGCGCCTCCGGCATGTACTTCCCGATGGCCCGCACCCTGCCCGCGTGGCAGCGGATCGCCGCCGCGTACGACCTCGTCGGCTACGCCCCGCGCGGGGTGGGCCGCTCCGCGCCGCTGTCCTGCGTCGAGCCGAAGCTCTTCTTCCACGCGCCCGCCGAGTCGCCGGCCCACCCCTCGGAGCGGTACAAGCGGCAGCGCATCGCCCGGGCGAAGGCGTACGCGCGCGGCTGCGCCGAGCGGTCGGGAAGCGGGCTGCGCTACTACAACTCGCTCAGCAACGCCCGTGACCTGGACGTCCTGCGGGCGGCGCTGGGCGAGGACCGGCTCACGTACATGGGCGCGTCGTACGGCACGTACTTCGGCGCGCTGTACGCGACGCTGTTCCCCTCGCACGTCCGGCGGATGGTGCTGGACTCCGCGGTGGACCCGTCCCCGCAGAAGGTCTGGTACCGCGCCAACCTGGACCAGTCCGCCGCGTTCGAGGACCGCTGGACGGACTTCCGGGAGTGGGTCGCCCGGCACGACGACGTGTACCGGCTCGGCGACACCCCCGCGAAGGTGCAGGACAGCTACGACACCGCGCGCGGCCGGCTGGCGGGGAAGGCGGCGGGCGGCAGGGTGGGGCCGGGCCAGCTGCAGAACGCGTTCCTCCAGGCCGGGTACTACGACGACCTCTGGCCGGGCCGGGCCGCCGCGCTGTCGGCCTATCTGAAGGGCGACGCCAAGGCGCTGGTCGAACTGGCCGCACCGGACGCGGGGGCGGCCGCCGAGGCGGAGAACGGGAGCGCGGTCTACACCGCCGTCGAGTGCAACGACGCGCCCTGGCCGACCGACTGGAAGGTGTGGGACCGCGACAACACCCGGCTCGCGCGCAGCGCGCCGTTCGAGACCTGGGACAACGCGTGGATGAACCTGCCGTGCGCCTACTGGCCGGCCCCCCGGCAGCGGCCGCTGGACGTGCGGACGGGCCCCGGTGAGCTGCCGCCCGTGCTGATCCTGGCCGCCGAACGGGACGCCGCCACCCCGTACTCGGGTGCGCTGGAGATGAGCCGGCGGCTGGCCGGCTCGGCGCTGGTGACCGAGCGGGACGCCGGCACGCACGGCATCGGGGGCGGCCCCAACAGGTGCGTGAACGGCCACCTGGACGGCTACCTGCTCGAAGGCCGCGTTCCGGGGCGGCGCGCCGCCTGCGCGCCGCGCCCGGAGCCGAGGCCCGAGGCCCCGGCCTCCCCCGCCGCCAAGCGCACCGAACGGGACGCCCTCAAGGGCAAGGCGTCCTAGGGCCTGTCTGACAATTCCCGCCTGCCGCGCGACGCCATGCACGCACTCTCGCCGCACCGGCCCCAGACCCAAGTACGTCCAGTACGCGGCCCTGGAGCCGGCCCGCCGAGAGCACGCACCTGACGCCGCGCGGCCGCCCTTCGAGCGACGACGCGAATTGTCAGACAGGCCCTAGGCCCGGCCACCGGGTCCGCGACGTCCTCGCGGCACCCGGTGCCGCGTCTCCCGGGGGACGCCCCCGGGACCCTCGGCCGAGGACTCAGGCCAGCCCCGCCACCAGGTCCGCGACGTCCTTGCGGCGGCCCGTGAAGAAGGGGACCTCCTCGCGGACGTGCCTGCGGGCCTCGGAGCCGCGCAGGTGGCGCATGAGGTCGACGATGCGGTACAGCTCGTCGGCCTCGAAGGCCAGCATCCACTCGTAGTCGCCGAGCGAGAACGAGGCGACCGTGTTGGCGCGGACGTCCGGGTAGCCGCGGGCCATCTTGCCGTGGTCGGCGAGCATGCGGCGGCGGTCCTCGTCGGGCAGCAGGTACCAGTCGTAGGAGCGCACGAAGGGGTAGACGCTCACGTAGTTGCGGGGCGTCTCGTCGGCGAGGAACGCCGGGATGTGCGAGCGGTTGAACTCGGCGGGGCGGTGCAGCGCCATGTTCGACCACACCGGCTCCAGCGCGCGGCCGAGCCGGGTGCGCCTAAAGAGGTTGTACGCCTCCTGGAGCTGGTCGCTGGTCTCGGCGTGCCACCAGATCATCACGTCGGCGTCGGCGCGCAGCCCGGAGACGTCGTAGGTGCCGCGGACCGTCACGTCCTTCGCGGCGAGCTGGTCGAACAGCTCCTGGACCTCGTCGGCGTAGCCCGCGCGGTCCTCCGGGAGCACGTCCTTCAGCTTGAAGACGGACCACAGCGTGTAGCGGATGACCTCGTTGAGGTCCTTGGCCAGCTTGCCCTTGTTCGGGATCCTGCCGGTCTCGGTGGTGGGGGCGTCGTCACTCATGTGCCTATTCTCCCGCTCCGCCGTGCAGGCTCTGCACCGGGTCGGCCGTCAGCTTGCGCACACCGTCGAGGTCGCCGGCGAGCTGGTCGACGGCCGCGTGGGCGCTCGCGACGCAGGCCGGGATGCCGACGCCGTCGTACTGCGCGCCGCACACCGCGAGGCCCGGCAGCCTGGCCACGTGCTCGCGGACGCGGGCCACGCGCGCGTGGTGGCCCACCGGGTACTGGGGCAGCCCGTCGGTCCAGCGGGTCACGCGGGTCTCCAGCGGCGTGGCGTCCAGGCCGGTGGCCTCGCGCAGGTCGTGCCGCGAGACGTCGACCAGCTCGGCGTCCTCGCGCCGGAGCACCTCGGTCTCGCCGTGCCGTCCGACCGAGGTGCGCAGCACGACCACGTCCGGGTCCTCGTCGGCGATCCAGCCCCACTTCCGGGAGGCGAAGGTGGACGCCTTGATGGTGCGGCCGTCTACGGGCGGCACCAGGAAGCCGCTGCCCTCGGGCAGGGCGAGGCCGGTGCGGCGGTAGGCGAGGGTGATCAGGGCCATGGAGGCGTACTCGACGGCGGCGAGTTCGGCCGCGGCCTCCGGGGACTCGGCGCTCAGCAGCGCGGCGGCGGCCGGGGCGGGTACGGCGACGATCACCGCGTCGGCGTCCAGCACCCGCTCCCCCGCGGTGACCCGCCAGCGGCCGGACGCCTCCCGGCGCAGTCCGGTCACCGGGGTGCGGCAGAGGACGTCACCGCCGAGGGCGCGCACCGACTCGGCGACCGCGAGCGGCAGCCGGCCCACACCGCCCTCGATGCCCATGAACACCGGCCCGGTCCGCCGGTCGGCCTCGGCCCTGGCCTGGATGTCGCGCACGGCCTCGGTGAGGGAGTCGTGGGCGCGGGCGGCCCGGAAGAGCTGCGGGACGGCCGAGCGCATCGAGATGCGGTACGCGTCGCCCGCGTACACCCCGCCCAGGAGCGGTTCCACCAGCCGGTCGACGACCTCCCGGCCGAGCCGCGCCGCCACGTACTCGCCGACCGCCACGTCGTCGCCGATCTCGGTGCGGGGCAGTACGGCGTCGCGCCCGATGCGGGCGAGGCCCTCGTCGGACAGCACGCCGGCGAGGGCGGCGGCGGTGCCGGGGACGCCCATCACATGCCCCTTGGGCATGGGGCGCAGCGCGCCGCGGGTCCAGATCGACGCGGTCGCGGTGGCCGGCGGCTGGAGCCGCTCGGCGAGGCCCACCTCACGGGCCAGGGCGACCGCCTCGGGGCGGCGGGCCAGCATCGACTCGGCACCGAGGTCCACCCGGACGCCCGCGATCTCGCCCGGGAGCAGCTTGCCGCCGACCCGGTCGGAGGCCTCCAGCACGGTCACCCGGGCGCCTCGCCGCAGCAGCCGGTGGGCCGCGGCCAGCCCCGAGATGCCGGCTCCTACGACGACGACATGCCCCGAATGCGTACCCGTTGCGCTCATGTCCCCACTCTCTCAGACCCCGCCGGCGCTCCCGTCCCGGGCCGGTGTCCGGGACGAGTCCGGACCGTGACCGCATCGGAACCGGCACGCCCCAACGGTCCGGGCCGCCCGGGCGTCGAAGGAGCGTCAGAGGTCATCGCCGTCGTGTCTCACCGTTCCCGGGGGTACCGCCATGCGCGCACCACGTTCCGTACGACCCGTCCGGGCCCTGTCCGGGGTCCTGCTCGCCGCCTGTCTGGCTCTGGCCGGATGCAGCGCCGCGGACGACTCGGGCGGCGGCTCCGCCAAGTCCGCCGCGGACGGCGCGGAGCGGCAGGCGGGTGCCGCCGGCGGAAAGGCGGAGGACGCGAAGTCCGCCCGCCGGACGCCCGCGTCCGTGCCGAGCGCCGTCATCCGCACCGCCTCCCTCACGGTCGAGGTCAAGGACGTGCCCAAGGCGCTGGAGGAGGCCCGCACGACCGCGGAGAGCGCCGGCGGTTACGTCGGCGGCGAGAACACCGGCCGGGACTCCGACGGCCACGAGTACACGCGCGTGGTGCTGCGGGTGCCGTCCGCGCGGTACGACGAGGTCCTCGGCGATCTGCAGGGCGCCGGCCGGCTCGTCGAGCGCACCGCGAAGGCGCGGGACGTCACCGACCAGGTCGTGGATGTGGACAGCCGGGTCAGGTCGCAGCGGGCGAGCGTGGCCCGGATCCGGACGCTGATGGACCGGGCGACCAAGCTGAGCGACGTCGTCACCCTGGAGGGCGAGCTGAGCAGCCGGGAGGCGGACCTGGAGGCGCTGCTCGCCCAGCAGGCGTCCCTGAAGGACCGCACCAGCCTGGCGACCATCACCCTGTCGCTGTCCGAGACGCCCGTGAAGAAGGCCGCCGAGGACGGCACGCCCGGCTTCGTGGACGCGCTGTCGGGCGGCTGGCA
The DNA here is from genome assembly GCF_053593175.1 of Streptomyces sp. NPDC002386. Lineage (NCBI taxonomy): Bacteria > Bacillati > Actinomycetota > Actinomycetes > Kitasatosporales > Streptomycetaceae > Streptomyces > Streptomyces sp. NPDC002386. The sequence continues at coordinate 365,417 of NZ_JBSFBX010000007.1, read as the reverse complement.
CGCGTTCGTCACGATGCTGCGCTGGATCGCCCTGGTCCTGGGCGCGCTGCTGCCGTTCGCCGCGCTCGCCGCGCTGCTGGCCCTGGTGTGGGCGCGGCTCGTCCGGCCCCGGCTGCCGCGCCGCCCGGAGCCGGTCCCCGCACCGGCGACGGCCGCGCCGGGTCCGCTGCCGCACGCGCGTCCCGCGCGCGAGCCCGGTCAGGACTGACGCGCGCGGGCCCGGTCAGGACCGAAATGGCCGCGCACCGTAGCGTGTTCACATGAGCGTGAACGGTGGGCGGGACGGCAGGCGACGGCTGGTGGTGATCGGCGGCGACGCCGCGGGGATGTCCGCGGCGTCGCAGGCGCGCCGGATGTCGGGCCCGGACGAACTGGAGATCGTGGCCTTCGAGCGGGGCCACTTCAGCTCCTACTCGGCGTGCGGGATCCCGTACTGGGTGGGCGGTGACGTGCCCGAACGCGACCAGCTCGTCGCGCGCACCCCGGCCGAGCACCGCGCGCGCGGGATCGACCTGCGGATGCGTACCGAGGTCGTCGGGATCGACGTGGCGGGGCGGCGGGTACGCGCGCGCGACGTCGAATCCGGCGCGGAGTCGTGGACCTCGTACGACGGGCTGGTCATCGCCACCGGCGCCCGCCCGGTCCGCCCCGACATGCCGGGCGTGGACGCGCCGGGCGTGCACGGGGTGCAGACCCTGGACGACGGCGAGGCGCTGCTGGACTCGCTGGAGCGGGCGACCGGCCGACGCGCGGTGGTCGTGGGCGCCGGCTACATCGGCGTCGAGATGGCCGAGGCGCTGATCAACCGGGGCTTCGAGGTGACGGTCGTCAACCGCGGCAAGGAGCCCATGTCGACCCTGGACCCGGACATGGGCCGGATGGTGCACGGGGCCATGGAGGGCCTCGGCATCACCATGGTGAACGACGCCGAGGTGACCAAGCTGCTCACCGGCGAGGACGGCCGGGTCCGCGCGGTGGCCACCGAGGACGCCGAGTACCCGGCGGACATCGTGGTCCTGGGCATCGGTGTGCGCCCGGAGACCTCCCTCGCCCGCGCGGCGGGGCTGCCCCTCGGCGCGCACGGCGGCCTGCTCACCGACCTCGCGATGCGGGTGCGCGGCCACGAGGACATCTGGGCGGGCGGCGACTGCGTCGAGGTGCTGAACCTGGTCTCGGGACAGGAGCAGTACGTTCCGCTGGGCACCCACGCCAACAAGCACGGCCAGGTCATCGGCACCAACGCGGCCGGCGGCTACGCCACCTTCCCGGGTGTGGTCGGCACCGCGGTCAGCAAGGTCTGCGACCTGGAGATCGCCCGCACCGGTCTGCGCGAGAAGGACGCCCACCGGGCGGGCCTGCGGTTCGAATCGGTCGTCATCGAGTCCACCAGCCGGGCCGGCTACTACCCCGGCGCCTCCCCGATGACGGTGAAGATGCTCGCCGAGCGGGGCACGGGCCGGCTGCTCGGCGTCCAGATCGTCGGCCGGGAGGGCGCCGGCAAGCGGGTCGACGTCGCGGCGGTGGCGCTGACCGCGCAGATGACGGTGCAGCAGATGACGGCCCTGGATCTCGGGTACGCCCCGCCCTTCTCACCGGTGTGGGACCCGGTCCTGGTGGCGGCGAGAAAGGCGGCGGCGAAGGTGCGGGCCTCCCAGCGGTAGGCGGTCAGGCCGTGGTGCTGATCCGCGGCAGGGAGGTGACGCCCCCGCCGGCCGTCACGGCCGCGGGCTGCTCCCCCGCGGGTTTGGCGTGCGAGGCGGACGGCCGGGTGGACCGCAGCCGGTAGCTCACCGCCTCGTCCAGCGTCACCGGCCGCTGCATCTGCGCCGCCAGCCGCCCGGCCTCCTGACCGAGCCGGGCGACGTCCTCCCAGGGGAGCCTTATCACCAAGGACAGCTCGGCCTCGCCGTCGGGCAGCGCCTGCATCGCGGTCACCTGCGGAGCGTTCGCACTCATCGCCTGATCCTCACGTCGGTTGAGAGGACATACGCGGCCGCGCCCGCCGGCGTTCACCGATTCACGCGCCGTATCCCGGGCAGTACTTCTGTGTGGTCATCCCCGTCCATGACGTGAACCCGGCGCGCCGCACCCCCTATGTCACGTACGCCCTCGTCGCCGCCAACGTCCTCGTCTTCCTCGTCACCCCCGGCACCCTCGGTTCGATGCCGGGTTCGAGCGAACTGGCGCAGCTCTGCCACGTGCAGGCCTTCATGGACCACTACGCGGCGGTCCCGAGGGAGCTGATCCACCATCAGCTGCCCCGGGTGGTCCCGACCGGCGGCGTGGGCGTGGGCCCGCACGGCCCCGGGTGCGTGGTGGCGGCGCCCGGCTACGACAAGTCCCCGGCGCTGTCCGTGTTCACCGCGATGTTCCTGCACGGCGGCTGGCTGCACCTGCTGGGCAACATGCTGTTCCTGATGATCTTCGGCAACAACGTCGAGGACCGGATGGGTCACATCCGCTTCTTCCTCTTCTACGTCTTCTGCGGCTACGCGGCCGGCTACGGCTTCGCGCTGCTCAACGCCACTTCCGCCGACCCGCTGATCGGCGCGTCCGGCGCGATCGCCGGTGTGCTGGGCGCCTATCTGGTGCTGTATCCGCGGGCGCGGGTCTGGGTGCTGGTGCCGTTCCTGGTCTTCCTGCCGCTGCGGCTGCCCGCCTGGCTGGTGCTGGGCTTCTGGTTCGGGCTGCAGGCGGTGTACTCGTCCGGGCACGGGGTGTCCGGCGCCGGGACGGTGGCCTACTCGGCCCACGTGGTCGGCTTCGTGGTGGGCATGCTGCTGGCCTGGCCGCTCAAACCGGGCACGCCGCCACCGCCGGAGCCGCGCCGCCTGGTGTTCGGCAGGCAGGCGCGGCCCCGTCAGGTGTGGTGAGCGGTGGGCGTACGGTGCGCGGCCGCGCTCAGCGGGCCGTGCGGGTGTGGACGTAGTCCACGAGCCGGGTGAGCGCGTCCGGGTCGGTGTTCGGCATGACGCCGTGGCCGAGGTTGAAGACGTGGCCCTCCAGACCGGCGGCCGCGTCGAGCACCTCGCCGGCCCGGGCCTCGACGGTGTCCTTGTCGGTGAACAGCACCGTCGGGTCCAGGTTGCCCTGGAGCGCCTTGCCGGGTCCGACGCGGCGGACGGCCTCGTCCAGCGGGACGCGCCAGTCGACGCCGACCACGTCGGCGCCGGCCTCGCCCATCAGCCCCAGCAGTTCGCCGGTGCCGACGCCGAAGTGGATGCGCGGGACGCCGTAGCCGGCGACGGCGTCGAACACCTTCGCCGAGGCGGACATGACCGACTTCCGGTAGTCGGCCGGGGCCAGCGCGCCGACCCAGGAGTCGAAGAGCTGGACCGCCGAGGCGCCCGCCTCGATCTGCACCTTCAGGAACGCGGCCGTGATGTCCGCGAGGCGGTCCAGCAGGTCGGCCCAGAGCTGCGGGTCGCCGTACATCATCGCCTTGGCGTTCTCGTACGTGCGCGACGGGCCGCCCTCGACCAGGTAGCTCGCCAGGGTGAACGGCGCCCCGGCGAAACCGATCAGCGGGGTCCCGCCCAGCTCGCGGGTGAGCAGGCCGATGGCCTCGGTGACGTAGGAGACGTCCTCGGGCGTGAGGTCGCGCAGCCGGGCCAGGTCGGCGCGGGTGCGCACGGGCTGCTCCACGACCGGGCCGACGCCGGGCTTGATGTCCAGGTCGAGGCCGATGGCCTTGAGCGGGACGACGATGTCGCTGAAGTAGATCGCCGCGTCCACGTTGTGCCGGCGCACCGGCTGCAGCGTGATCTCGGTGACCAGCTCGGGCCGCATGCAGGACTCGAGCATCGGGACGCCCTCGCGCACCTTTCGGTACTCGGGCAGCGAGCGGCCGGCCTGGCGCATGAACCACACGGGGGTGTGCGGCACGGGTTCACGCCTGCACGCCTTGAGGAAGGCGCTGTCGTACGTAGCGGTCGGCTGCTTGCCCGTGGGGCTTCCGTTGGCACTCACGTCGGCAAGTCTCGCACGGCCGCGAAGCGAGAAGTGCGGCCGCCCTCAGGGGTGTCCTCCCTGCACCGGGGCGCTGTTCCCCTTACTCTTCCCCGCATGGCTGCGGCTCAGGGACGATCGTCGGACGGCGCTGACGGAATGGACGATACGAAGGACTCCGCTCAGGCGGAGGGCCGGACAGGGACGGCGGCGCCGCCGGCGTTCCGGGCCGCGGTCGACGCGCTGCGCACCGCGCGGCTGCGGCCGCAGATCGAGGTGGAGGCGACGCCCGCCCCGCAGCGGCTCGCGCCCTTCGCGTACGCGCTGGAGGCCGCGGTGGTCGACGGCGACGAGGACCTGGCCGACGGACGGCTGGTGCTGCTGCACGACCCGGCCGGGCACGACGCCTGGCACGGAACCTTCCGGCTGGTGACGCTGGTGCGCGCCGAGCTGGAGCCGGAGATGGCGGCCGACCCGCTGCTGCCCGAGGTCTGCTGGTCGTGGCTGACCGGGGCGCTCCAGGCCCGCGGCCTGACGTACGGCGAGCCGAGCGGCACCGTCACGCGCGCGAGTTCGCACTACTTCGGCGGGCTGTCCGCGCGCCCGGCCGCCTCCCAGATCGAGATCCGCGCCTCCTGGACGCCGCGCGAGGGGCACGGCGGGGCACCGGACACGGCCGCGCACCTGGCCTCGTGGTGCGATCTGCTGGCCCAGGTCGGCGGTCTTCCGCCGGCCGGTCCGGGGGACGCCTCGGTGGTGACCCTGCCGCAGCGCAGGGGTCCGCAGTCACGGTGACCTGAGCGCCGGACGTACCGGATTCATCCTCTTGGGCGGCCTATTGACTCTCTCTTTGTCGATACGGCCACTTTCTGACCTCGAATCGCATCGGCTCGAACCGATTCGATCTTCGGATGATCGATCGCCTGTCCGAATTGAACGGATTGTTACTCACTAGATCGTGATCATTCTCTAAAGGCGCACGCCTCTGCTGCCGAAGACGACTGTGACCCTGAAAGCACGTTTGTCCCGGCTTCCTCCCCACAAGCCGGCCCCGTCCCCCCACCCAGGAGGCCTGGTGTCCGTTCTCCTCGAGCAGCCCGCAAGCCTGGTCGCCTACCGCCCGAACAAGCCGACCGCCATGGTGGTCGTGGCCGACCCGCGCGTCCGTTCCACCGTCACCCGCCATCTGTGGGCCCTCGGTGTGCGCGACGTGATCGAGGCCTCGTCCGTCGCGGAGGCTCGTCCCCGCATCGGCAACCCCCGCGACATCTGCGTCGCCGACGTCCATCTGCCCGACGGCTCCGGCCTGACCCTGCTGTCCGAGACCCGTGCCGCGGGCTGGCCCAACGGGCTGGCGCTCTCGGCCGCCGACGACATCGGCGCCGTCCGCAACGCCCTCGCGGGCGGGGTCAAGGGCTACGTCGTCACCGGAACCCGAACCAACATCGGCCTCCCCACCCGGCCCGGCGCCGCTCCCCTCGGCGCCGGGCCCGGCCGTATGCACCGCCGCCCCCCGGGTGCCCCGAGCCACCCGGGCGGCTACCGCGAGCTGTCCGGACGGGAGGTCGAGGTGCTCCGCCTGGTCGCCGAAGGCCAGTCCAACAAGGCGATCGGCGTCTCGATGGGCCTGTCCGCGCTGACCGTGAAGAGCCACCTGGCCCGTATCGCCCGCAAGCTCGGCACCGGCGACCGCGCCGGCATGGTGGCCGTGGCCCTGCGGACCGGCATCATCCACTGACCCCCACCGACTCCTCCGTACGCCTCGTGAGCGCAGCATCCGTTCACTCATATGAACCGGAAGTTTCACCGGCCTGACTGGTTTACGACCCTGCGGCGCCCGTCGACGGAACGTTCCGTCGACGGGCGCCGTGCACACACGGATACCCTTGACAGGTGACCGACGCCCAAGAGACCGCAGCAGACAGTTCCGTGCGCACCACCGGGGGCACCCCTCCGGACGACGCCGGGGCCTCTGTGCTGGGGGCGCCGACTCCGCTGCTCGAACCCCGTGAGGGCATTCCGCCCGTGATCGCCGACGAGGCCGCGCTCGCCGAGGTGATCGCGGCCTTCGCCGCCGGCTCCGGCCCCGTCGCCGTCGACGCCGAGCGAGCGTCCGGATACCGCTACGGCCAGCGCGCCTACCTGGTACAGCTCCGCCGCGAGGGCGCGGGCAGCGCGCTCATCGACCCCGTCGCCTGTCCCGACCTCTCCGGTCTGGGCGAGGCGCTGACCGGCGTCGAGTGGGTGCTGCACGCGGCCACCCAGGACCTGCCCTGCCTGCGGGAGATAGGCATGGTCCCGACCCGGCTGTTCGACACCGAGCTGGCCGGCCGGCTCGCCGGGTTCCCCCGGGTCGGTCTCGGCGCCATGGTCGAGGGCGTGCTCGGCTTCGTCCTGGAGAAGGGCCACTCCGCCGTCGACTGGTCGACCCGGCCGCTGCCGGAGCCCTGGCTGCGCTACGCCGCCCTGGACGTCGAACTCCTCGTGGACCTGCGGGACGCCCTGGAGAAGGAGCTGGACCGGCAGGGCAAGCTCGACTGGGCGCTCCAGGAGTTCGGGGCGATCGCGGCGGCGCCGCCCGCCGAACCCCGCAAGGACCCCTGGCGCCGCACGTCCGGGATGCACAAGGTGCGGCGGCGCCGGCAGCTCGCCGTCGTGCGGGAGCTGTGGCAGACGCGGGACCGGATCGCGCAGCGGCGGGACGTCTCACCGGGCAAGGTGCTGTCGGACGCGGCCATCGTGGAGGCCGCGCTCTCGCTTCCGGCCAACGTGCACGCGCTGGCCGCGCTGAACGGGTTCGGGCACCGGGTGGGACGCCGTCAGCTCGAGCAGTGGCAGGCGGCGGTCGACCGGGCGAAGGCGCTGCCCGAGGCGCAGCTGCCCCAGCCGGGGCAACAGGTCACCGGACCGCCGCCGCCGCGGGCGTGGGCCGACAAGGACCCCGCCGCGGCGGCCCGGCTGTCGGCCGCGCGGGCGGGGGTGTCGGCGCTGGCCGAGCAGCTCGGCATGCCGCAGGAGAACCTGGTCTCCCCCGACACCGTGCGGCGGGTGTGCTGGGAGCCGCCGGCCGCGGTGGACGCCGGGACGGTGGCGGACGCGCTGGCCGGATACGGTGCGCGGCCCTGGCAGGTGGATCAGGTGACCCCCGTCCTGGTGGCGGCGCTGGCCGGCACGGCCGCCTGATCCGGAACCCTGACGTCTGATCCGGAACCCTGACGTCTGATCCGGAACCCTGACGCCTGATCCGGAACCCTGACGTCTGATCCGGAACCCTGACGCCTGATCCAGAACCCTGACGTCTGATCCGGAACCCTGACGTCGAAATCACGCCAAGATCCTGGGCGCGTGCACGCGCCCCGCTTCCAGATCCCGGGGCCGTGTCCACGCGTCCCGTCCCGCGGCCGAGGGCCCGCGCCCCGGACGGGGCGCGGGCCCTGTTCGCAGGGGTCACGGCCTCCGTACCCGCGGACACGGGAGCGGGCCCGGCCGCGCGCCCCGGCGGATCGGCACCGGGCTCCGCAGACGCGGGCGGCCCCGCGGGTGTGACGTTCGCCGCTCCGGCCGGGGGGAGGGCTGGGCAGTCACGTTACTCACAAGTAGCATGGCCCGTAAGCAAGCGCTCAGCATCCCGCACCTGGAGGAGAGCCATCGTGCCTCGTACCGTCAGGGACGTCGTCTTCGTCGACGGCGTCCGCACCCCGTTCGGCAAGGCGGGCCCGAAGGGCATCTACCACGAGACCAGGGCCGACGACCTCGTCGTCAAGGCGATCCGGGAGCTGCTGCGCCGCAACCCGGGTCTGGACCCGAAGAAGATCGACGAGGTCGCCATCGCGGCGACCACCCAGATCGGTGACCAGGGCCTGACCCTCGGCCGCACGGCCGGCATCCTCGCGGGCCTGCCGCAGTCCGTCCCCGGCTACTCGATCGACCGCATGTGCGCCGGCGCCCTGACCGCCGTGACGACCACCGCCGGTTCGATCGCGTTCGGCGCCTACGACGCCGTCATCGCCGGTGGCGTGGAGCACATGGGCCGCCACCCGATGGGCGAGGGCGTGGACCCGAACCCGCGCTTCGTGAGCGAGAAGCTGGTCGACGAGTCCGCCCTGTTCATGGGCATGACCGCCGAGAACCTGCACGACCGCTACCCGACCATCACCAAGCAGCGCGCCGACGAGTACGCCGTGCGCTCGCAGGAGAAGGCCGCCAAGGCGTACGCCGACGGCAAGATCCAGCAGGACCTGGTGCCGGTCTCGGTGCGCCGCACCAACCCCGAGGCCGGCGAGACCGGCTGGGGCCTGGTCACGGCCGACGAGCCGATGCGCCCGGGCACCACCCTGGAGAACCTGTCGGGCCTCAAGACGCCGTTCCGCGTCCACGGCCGGGTCACCGCGGGCAACGCGGCCGGTCTGAACGACGGTGCGACCGCGTCGATCATCGCGAGCGAGGACTTCGCCCGCGAGAACAACCTGCCGGTCAAGATGCGCCTGGTCTCCTACGCCTTCGCGGGCGTCGAGCCCGAGGTCATGGGCTACGGCCCGATCCCGGCCACGGAGAAGGCCCTCGCCCAGGCGGGGCTGTCCATCTCCGACATCGGTCTCTTCGAGATCAACGAGGCCTTCGCCGTCCAGGTCCTCGCCTTCCTGGAGCACTACGGCATCGCCGACGACGACGCGCGCGTCAACCAGTACGGCGGAGCCATCGCCTACGGCCACCCGCTGGCCTCCTCCGGCGTCCGTCTGATGACGCAGCTGGCCCGCCAGTTCGAGGAGCAGCCGCACGTCCGCTACGGCCTGAACACCATGTGCGTCGGCTTCGGCATGGGCGCGACGGTCATCTGGGAGAACCCGCACTTCGAGGGGGACAAGTGAGCACCACCGCTGAGCTTTTGAAGGGTGCGGCCGAGCTGTTCCCCGACGAGGTCGTGACGTCCGCGCACGTACGCCACCTCGACCTGCCGTTCGGTGCGGGGCGCTTCGCGCTCATCACCCTCGACAACGGCTTCGACCACACCAAGCCGACCACCTTCGGTCCGGCCTCGCTGGCGAACCTCAACACCGCGATCGACCAGGTCGAGGCGGAGGCCGCGGCCGGTGACATCGTCGGCGCCGGCATCACCGGCAAGCCGTTCATCTTCGCGGTCGGCGCCGACCTCAAGGGTGTCGAGCTGCTGAAGAACCACGAGGACGCACTCGCCATCGGCAAGGGCGGCCACGAGGTCTTCAAGCGCCTCGCGGGCCTCGCGGTCCCGACCTTCGCGTACTACAACGGCGCGGCCATGGGCGGCGGCGTCGAGGTCGGCCTGCACTGCTCCTACCGGACCGTCTCCAAGGCGATCCCGGCGTTCTCCCTGCCCGAGGTCTTCCTCGGCCTGGTCCCCGGCTGGGGCGGCTGCGCGCTGCTGCCGAACCTGATCGGCGCGGAGAAGGCCGTCTCGGTGATCATCGAGAACAGCCTCAACCAGAACAAGCAGCTCAAGGGCAAGCAGGTCTTCGAACTGGGCATCGCCGACGCCCTCTTCGAGGGTGCCGACTTCCTGGAGCAGTCCCTCGTCTGGACGGCGAACGTCCTCAAGGGCGACGTCACCGTCGAGCGCCCGGCGATCGACCGCGGCGAGGCCTGGGACCAGTCCGTCGCCCGCGGCCGGTCCATCGCCGACGGCAAGGTGCACGGCGCGGCCCCGGCCGCCTACCGGGCCCTGGAGATCATCGAGGCCGCCAAGAACGGCGACCTGCAGCAGGGTTACGACGCCGAGGACAAGGCCCTCGCCGACCTGATCATGGGTGGCGAACTGCGCTCCGGCATCTACGCCTTCAACCTCGTCCAGAAGCGCGGCAAGCGACCCGCCGGCGCCCCGGACAAGAACCTGGCCCGCCCGGTCACCAAGGTCGGTGTCGTCGGCGCCGGTCTGATGGCCTCGCAGCTCGCCCTGCTCTTCCTGCGCCGCCTCGAGGTGCCGGTCGTCCTGACCGACATCGACCAGGAGCGCGTCGACAAGGGTGTGGGCTACGTCCACGCCGAGATCGACAAGCTGCTCGGCAAGGGCCGGATCAACCAGGACAAGGCCAACCGCCTCAAGGCGCTGGTCACCGGTGTCCTGGACAAGGCCGAGGGCTTCTCGGACGCCGACTTCGTCATCGAGGCCGTGTTCGAGGAGATCGGCGTCAAGCAGCAGGTGTTCGCGGAGGTCGAGGCGGTCGCCCCGGCGCACGCGATCCTCGCCACCAACACGTCCTCGCTGTCGGTGTCGGAGATGGCGTCGAAGCTGAAGCACCCCGAGCGGGTCGTCGGCTTCCACTTCTTCAACCCGGTCGCGATCCTCCCGCTGCTGGAGATCGTCCGCGGCGAGAAGACGGACGACGCGTCCCTCGCGACCGCGTTCGCCGTCGCCAAGAAGCTGAAGAAGACCGCGGTCCTCACCAAGGACGCCCCGGCGTTCGTCGTGAACCGCATCCTCACCCGCTTCATGGGCGAGATCCAGAACGTCATCGACGAGGGCACCCCTGTCGAGGTCGCCGAGAAGGCCATCGAGCCGCTCGGTCTGCCGATGTCCCCGCTGGTGCTGCTGGAGCTGGTCGGCCCGGCGATCGGTCTGCACGTCTCGGAGACCCTCAACCGGGCCTTCCCGGACCGCTTCACGGTCTCCCCGAACCTCGCGGCCGTCGTCAAGGCGGGCAAGCGCGGCTTCTACGTCTACGACAGCGGCAAGCCGGAGCTGGACCCGGAGGTCGCCGCGCTGCTGAAGCAGGGCGACACCGTCCTGACCGAGGAGCAGGTCCGCGACCGCGTCCTGGACGCGGTGGCGCAGGAGATCGGGCTGATGCTCGACGAGGGCGTCGTCGCCGAGGCCCAGGACATCGACCTCTGCCTGATCACGGGCGCCGGCTGGCCCTTCCACCTGGGCGGCATCACGCCGTACCTGGACCGCGAGGGTGTCTCCGAGCGGGTGAACGGGAAGCGGTTCCTGGAGGCGGGCGTGGCGAGCGTGCCCGCGTAAGCGCTCCCGTCCGGGAAGCCTGAGAGGTGTGGGGCGACCGCGGACCGGCTGTGGCCGGTCACGCTGTCGCCCCACACCTCTTTCACCGGGACCGGTGAGGCGGCGGGCCTACACGTCCGACGCCGCGAGCTCCGCGATCGCGGCCGTCGCGCGGGCGCAGTTCTCGCGGTCGTCGAAGGCGAAGAACGCGCGCGCACGGTAGTCGTACTCCCGCTCGCGCACACACCCGTTGCCGAGGTAGCGGATCACCTCGTTCACCACTTCCTCGACGTTGCCGCACACGGGCCCGAACCCGTCGTGCGCCGCCTCGAAGTAGCCCTTCCGGGCGTGCTTGGCCCAGTACTCGTCCGGGTCGAACCGGGCGTAGACGAGCGGCGTGCCGAGGTAGGCCATGTCGAAGTGGACCGAGGACCAGTCGGTGATGAACAGGTCGCACTGGCGCAGGGCCGTCTGCACGCTGGTCTTCGTCTGGTCCAGGCGCTGCACCCGGGGGTGATCCGGTACGACCCCGTCGACCATGTTCCGCATCTCGTAGTGCGGCAGGAAGTCGAGTACGTAGTCGTAGTGCTCCAGCGCCTCCATCAGCTTCGGGTGACCCAGCAGCTGCACCAGGAACTCCCGGTACGTCGACTCCCGGAAGATCTCGTCGACCGCGTCCTGGTCGGCACCGTCCTGCTGGAGGTAGGAGGGGATGGTCAGGTACTTGCGCCAGGTGGGCATCAGCAGGACGCGCCGTCGGCCGCGGTCCGGCTGCAGGGCGTCGAAGCGCGGGAAGCCCAGCGCCTTGGCCCGGTCTCCGTAGTGCATGTGCTCGGAGAAGTACCGGGCCTCCCGGTCACTGGTCGCGAACACCAAGTCCACACCGGTCCGGTTGCGGTGCAGGGCCTTGCTGCCGTCCTCGTCGGTGACGCCGTGCTGGAGGAAGACCCGCCGGGCCCCCACGCGCCAGTTGAGGTGCTTGAGGTACCTGGTGCGGTCCCAGCCGTCGGGGAGCATGTACGAGTCGATGTCGTAGGCGTTGACGAGCAGCGACGCGTGCAGCATGAGCAGCTTGTGCTTCCAGGAACTGTGCGCCACCACGTTCCCCAGGCGCTTCAGCTTGGCCCGGTCCGGGCTGCTCTTGTCGATGACGTAGTAGGCCTTGCGGCGGCGCTCGTGCGTGCGCAGATAGGTGAACAGGTGCAGGCTGTTGTCCTGCGCGGTGTCCTTGCGCTCACCGATCAGCCAGATCTCCTTGCGGCGGAAGAACCTGAGCGTGGCCCGCCGGATGGCGCGGGCGCGCCAGAAGGGCGCCTTGCGCTTCTTCTGGTCCTCGTCCATGCCCTCCAGGAATTTCTCCCAGGCCCGGTCGCCGTCCCGGCCCAGCGCCTCCCGGACCACCAGGACCGTGTTGTCCTTCCCCTGCGACAGCGGAAGGATCCACCGGTCCGCGACCTTCATCGGGCGGGCGCCGCGCAGCATCGCGGTGGTGGTCATGCAGGGACGCGAGACATCACGGCCGGCGGTGCAGAACACCAGCTTCAGCGGGAACTCGCCGTCCTTGAGGGCGTCCGCCGGCACGACCGCCTCGAACCCGCCCCAGGCGAGATCGTCCCGCGTCGCCATCAGGTCGCTGCGCCACACCTGCCGCGCGGTCACCAGCTGACCGCTCTTCTCCACCCACAGCTGCAGGGGGTTGCGCATGGGCCGGCCCATCGGGAACCCGTTGAGCACGAACCGGCCGGCGACGAGGACTCCGCCGGACTCTGGCTCCGCCTGGATCCGTTCCACGTGCACGCTGGTGGAGGAGACCTTCGTCAGCGGGAGCAGCGCGCTCGGCACCGTGATGTCGAGGTAGAGGTCTCCGCCTCGTCCGTACAGCCCGCTGATCTCCTGCTCCGGGCGCGCGAACAGCTCGTACAGGTTCATGTACATCGCGAGGAACGGCACCCGGTGACGGGTGTCGTGGGTGGAGGCCAGGACCGCGTCCGGCGGTACCTGGGTGAAGACCGCGCGGGCCCGGTAGAAGAGCCTGAGCAGTTCCTCCTCGGGCAGGACCTGCGGGGCGCGCAGGGCGAAACCCTGGTAGCTGCGCACCAGGAACCGGTTGAGGACCTCCTGCCGGTGGGCGGAGAGGCGGGGCCGGAGCGTCATCAGGTACTCCTCCAGGAGGAGGTGGTCCCAGTAGTTCTCCGTGCGTTCCCACAGCTTGTCCATGGTGGAGTCCGCGGTGGCGCGCTTGCGGTACCGGTAGACCGTGTTCGGCACCATCGCGATGCGGTCGGCGAGCAGCATGGCGGGAACCGAGAAGAACGCGTCCTCGAAGTGCACCCCTTCGCGGAAGCGGATGTCGTTCGCGCGGATGAACTCGACGTCGAAGAGTTTGTGGCAGGCGCTTCCCCCGTGAATCATCTCGGGGATGTTCTCGATGCCGGGATGCACCTGGACGTGCTTCGCGAAGTAGCGGAGCCAGGGCCAGTTGGTCTCCTCGGGGAACGTCTCCATCCGCCCGATGGTGAGCGGCACACGCTCCTTGACCGCGGTCCGCCACATGGTTTCCAGGGCGTCGTCGGGCAGGACGTCGTCGGAGTCGCAGAACGTGACGTAGCGGGCGCTGACCAGTTCCAGTCCCGCGTTCCTCGCCCCGCCGGCCTTGCCCTCGGGGTGCACGAGCGCCCATACGTTCTGGTGCCGGGCCGCGAAGTCCGCGGCGATGGCGGGCGAGTCGTCGGCGCTGCCGTTGTCGACCAGGATCACCTGGCAGCGGCTGAACATCGTCTGCCGCGCCAGGGAGTCGAGGCACTCCTGGAGGTATCTCTCCACGTTGAAGATGGGCACGACGACGGCGACGTCGTAGAGGGGATCGAACACGTGTGACTCCTGTTTTCTGCCGCGTACCCCATTTGTGGAGCGGACCCTGATCAGTGCTGGGTGGACTCGATGACGAGCCGGGCGGTGCCGTCCTCGGCGGTGACGCGCGCGAGGCCGTGGAATCCGTTGCCGCCCGGTTGCCGGGCCAGCGCCGGGGAGACCGTGCACGGGCGCGAGACGTCCCTGCCCCGGGTGCACAGCACCAGACGGACGGGGAAGGAGCCGGCCGGGAACTCGCGGGGGTCGATGGTGACGCTGAAGACGGCTCCCGCCTCGCCGGGTCGGTCGTGCGCCTGCCCGTGGTTGACCGCGGGCAGGGTCTTGCCGCTCCGTTCGAACCAGACCTGCAGTTCGAGCTTGGCCAGCAGTTCGTCGGGAAGGCCGTTGAGGGAGAACCGGCCGTGGACGACCGTCGTCCCGCCCTCGCCGGGGGAGACCCCCTCGATCCGGGCCGGGACCGACGTGACCTTGGTGAGCGGCAGCCCCCAGGACGTCCCCGGATAGTCGATGTGCAGGTCCCCCTCGCGGCCGAAGACCGAGCCGAGGACGGAGGCCGGTCGGTAGAAGAGGTCGAAGTCCCCGAAGTGCAGCGCGAGGTAGGGGATGCGGTGCCTGGTGTCGTTCGTGCTGCGGGCGAACTGCTCCGAGGTGATCCCCCAGTAGAGCGTGCGGCAGCGCTCGAAGAGCTGCCGGCAGTCGGCCTCGCCGAAGACCCGCGGCGCCCTCAGCAGGAAGCCCTGCATGCTGCGGATGAGGAACCGCTCCAGCGTCTCCTGCTCGTACGGCGTGAGTCCCTGGCGCATGCCCGCGAGGGACTCCAGCATCATCAGCTGGTCGGCGTAGTTCTGCGGGAGGTCCCAGATGGTGTCCATCACGGAGGTGCCGTCGCCACGCCTGCGGTACTCGTAGACGGGCGCGTCGACCAGCGCGATGCGCTCCGACAGCAGCAGCGCGGGCAGCGAGACGTAGGCGTCCTCGAAGGCGGTGCCGGTACCGAACCGGATGCCCTGGGAGCGCAGCAGGTCGAGGTCGAAGATCTTGTTCCAGCAGGAGGCGGAGTGGATCAGGTCGGGGACGTCGACGACGCTGCCCACCGTCTTGACGTTCTTGCCGAAGTACTTGTGCCACGGGGCCTTGACCGGCTTCGGGACGTGCTTCTCGCGGCCCACGACGACCGTGGCCCTGGTCCTGACGATGGTGTCCCGCAGCACCTCGAGCGACCGCTCGGGCACGGTGTCGTCGGCGTCCCAGAAGACGATGTACGGCGTCGTGGCCATGTCCATGCCCAGGTTGCGCGCGTCGCCGGCCCGGCCCTGAGGCTGCGAGACCAGGTCGACGTTGGCGTGCGTGTCGGCGAACTCGCTCGCGATCGCCACCGACTGATCGCTGCTGCCGTTGTCGACGAGGATCACGTGGGCGCGCGCGAAGGCCGTCTGCGCGGCCACCGACCGCAGGAACTCGGCGAAGAAGTTCTGGACGTCGCGGAACGGCACGACGACCGTCACGTCACGGCTGGCTTGGGACATTTTTCCTCCTGGCACACCACATCACTGATACGACCCCCCAACGAGGCGGTCGATCGCTTCCAGCGCCCTCACGCTGTTCCGCTGGTCCCGGTACTCGAAGAACTTCTCCACCCGCAGCAGGTATCCGGGCTCCCGGACGCACCCCGACCGCAGGTAGCGGACCACCTCGTCCACGACCTCCCCGACCGTTTCGCCGACCGGCCCGAATCCGTCCCGGCGGGCATCGAAGTAGCCCTTCTGGTAGTGCCCGTCCCAGTACTCCTCGGCATCGAACTGCGCGTAGACCAGGGGAGTTCCGAGGTAGGCCACGTCGAAGGCGGTGGAGGACCAGTCGGTGACGAAGAGGTCGCAGCGCCGCATGGCCTCCTGCACACCGACCTCGTTCTGGTCGACGATCCGGACCCGGTCCCGGTCCGGGACCATCTCCCCGACCATCGCGCGCATTTCGTAGTGCGGCAGGAATTCCAGGGTGTAGTCGTACCGTTCCAGCGCGGCCAGGAGAACGGGGTCGTTGAGGAAGCGGACCATGAACTCCCGGTAGCCGGAGGCCAGGAACCGGTCGCGCGCCGCCTGTCGTGCCTCGTGGCCGCCGTCCCGGCTGTAGGAGGCGACGGCCAGATAGGCGCGCCACGTCGGCATGAACAGGACGGTGCGGCCGCCCCGGGCGGGGACCAGCGCGTCGAAGCGGGGGAAACCGATGACCTCCACCTGCCCCTCGTAGCCCAGTTCCTCCGACAGGAACCACCCCTCGTGCCGGCTCACCGCGAGGATGAGGTCGACGCCCGTGCGGTTGCGGTGCAGGCCCTTGCTGACGTCCTTGTCCGTCACACCGTGCTGGAGGAAGACCCTGCGGGCGCCCACGCGCCAGTTCAGGTGCTTGAGGTAGCGGGTCCGGTCCCAGCCGTCGGGCAGCATGTAGGTGTCGATGTCGTAGGCGTTGACGAGCGCGGACGCGTGCAGCATCAGCAGCTTGTGCTTCCAGGAGCTGTGCGCGACGACGTGCCCGAGCCCCGCCAGACGGGCCCGGTCGGGGCTGCCGGCCCGGATGACGTAGTACGCGCCGCGCCGCTTCCCGGCGGTGCGGGCGTGGCGGAACAGATGCCGGCCGTTGTCCTGCGCGGTGTCGCCCCGTTCGGCGAAGAGCCAGATGTCCCGGCCGAGGAAGAGCGGCGCCAGCGGCTTCGTGAACAGGCGTAGCAGGCGCTGCTTCCAGAACGGCCGGCGGCGCAGCACGTGCTTGGCGTCCTTGACGAGGAGGCTGTCCAGGACCCCGCGCCCGCGCCACCGGCGCGCCCCGGCGGAGACCATGAGGACCGCGCGGTTCTTTCCCTTCCAGTGCGGCACCACGCGGGTCCCGCCGTGCTCGACCACGCGCGCCCCGCGCAGGTAGCCCGCGGCGACCAGGCACGGGGTGGCCGCCCGGCCGTCCCCGGTGTCGAGGACGAGTTCGAGGTCGTGGACCCCGGGCCGCAGGGCGTCGAGGGGCAGGTCGGCGGTGAAGCCGCCCCACTCCGTGTCGGGCCGCGTGTTCCGCAGGTCCCGCCGGCGGACCTGCGCGGCGGGGACGCCGAGGCGGCTTCCCCGGACCCGCAGGCCGAGCCGCCCCGCCAGGGGCCGCACCAGGGGCATGCCGCTGATCTCGAACCGTCCGGCGATCCGCAGCGTCCCGGTTCCCGGCAGCAGACGGACGTGCTCCAGATGAGCGGTGAAGGGCGTGGCGTGCGCCAGCGGGGCGAGCCGGTCCGGCAGTCCGCCGGTGAGGTACGGGCGGCCGTCGCGCACCACGGGCTCGCGCAGTCTCGCCGCCCGGTCCGCGAAGAGGCCGAAGTCCCCGGTGAGGAAGGCGAGGTAGGCCACACGGTGACGCGCGTCGGCGGTGGCCCTGACGACCACATCGGGCGAGACGTTCCAGTAGACCGCGCGGCACCGCGAGTAGATCTCCTCCAGCTCCGCCCCCTGGAAGAGGTCGGGCGCCCGGAGCGCGAAGCCCTGGTAGCTCCGGACCAGGAAGAGGTCCAGCACGGCTCGCGATGACTCCGGGAGGCCCGCGCCCATCCGGTGCAGGTGCTCGACGAGCTGGAGGTGGTCCCGGTAGTTCTGCCGCCGCGTCCAGATCGCGTCCATGGTGGAGTTCCCCGCGGCGCGCTTGCGGTACCGATAGACGCAGGCGTCGACCAGGGCGAGCCGGCCGGCGAGGACGAGCGCGGGTACGCCGACGTAGGCGTCCTCGAAGTGGACGCCCTCCGCGAAGCGGATCGCGTGGGAGCGCAGGTAGGACAGGTCGAAGAGCTTGTTGCAGGCGCTCGCGCTGTGCACCAGTTCGGGCATCTCGGCCAGGCTGGCGAACGTCCGGTCGCCCTTGCCGAAGTGCTCCTTCCAGGCCCAGTTGGTCGGTTTGGGGAACGTCTCCATCGCGCCCACCACGACCTGGGCGCCGGTCGCCACGGAGGCGTCCAGCATGCGTTCGAGCGCGGTGGGCGGGAGCACGTCGTCGGAGTCGCAGAACGCGATCCGCGCACCGGTCGCCCGGTCCATGCCGAGGTTGCGGGCCGCTCCGGCGCCGCCGCCGAGGCGCACCAGCACCGTGGTGTTGGTGTGGCGGGACGCGAACTGTGCGCAGAGCCGGTAGGAGCCGTCCGTACTGCCGTTGTCGACGAGTATGACCTCGCAGCGCTCGAACACGGTCTGCGCCTCTATGGAGGCCAGACACTCCGGGAGGTACTGCTCCACGTTGTAGACCGGCACGACCAGCGTGACGTCGTAGGAATTCATCTGTCGGGGGACTCACTCGCGTGCGGTGCGGAGGGGAAGGGGAGGTCATCGGCCGGCGGCATCGATGCTCCTCCCCGTCTCGGCGGGGCGCTCCAGGACGTTCTCGGGCTCCGCGACCTCATAAGGGCTGGGCACCGGGAAATACGTCTCGAGGAAGCGCGCGAGCATCAGCCGCTGCGCTTCCGGGTCGGCCGATTCCACCGTGTCGTTGAGGCAGAAGGTGTCCATGTTCCGGTTGGCCAGGAGCGTGTTCAGGCGCCGCTCGGCCAGCTCGGCCGAGAGGTCGATGTACCGGTACTGGATATCGCCCACCGTGGCCCGGGCGGAGTGGTACGCGAAGTAGTGGTGCAGTGAGGAGGCGATCGGTACGTCATCGGGCGACCGGAAGCGCGAGTTCTGGGTGTCGGCGTGCTGCTCCGCGAAGGTCTCCTCGATCTCCTGCAGCACGCTCCTGCGCAGCGCGTGCGGCGTGTGCTTCATCTTCTGGGAGATGGCGGTGCCGAACTTCTGCGCGATGAGCCACCGGCTGTTCTTGCCCGCGGCGTTGACCGGCAGATCGGCCGAGGAGACGCCGCCGCCCGGAATCAGCGCCGGCGAGGTGAAGAACTTGGTGATGCCGTTCGGGTGGAAGAAGTGGGCGGGCGTCACCGGCCGGCCGAAGAACACGTCGTCGTTGAGGTAGAGGAAGCACTCCGAGAGCCCCGGGATGTGGTGGAGCTGACTCTCGATGGCGTGCGAGTTGAACGTCGGCAGGGCGGCGGGGTCCGAGAAGATCTCCCGGTGGTCCACCACCCGGAGGTTCGCGTGCTGGGCGTGGAGCCAGGACGGGACCTGGCCGGCCGTGACGAGGTAGATGTTGCGCACCCAGGGTGCGTTCTGGTGGAGCGACCGCAGCGAGTAGCGCAGTTCGTCGCGGCTGGTGTAGCGCGAGTCGTTCGCCGCCTGCTCGTGCAGCCCGTCCGCGGGCAGCCGCCCTCGCGCGCGGTCGCGGGAGGCCCGCCAGACCGGGTCCGAGTCGTCCACCCAGGTGTACACGACGTCGATGGGGAAGCGGTGGTCCTCCGGGAGCGGCACCGCGAACTCGGCCAGCGTCCTGGCCTCCCCCGTGTGGTACGCGGAGGGTATGGGGCTGAACAGACTCTGCGGTGCCGACTTGCGCGGAGCGCTCGCCGGAACGGCGTCGATGACCCGGTTGGGCCGCGGGGCCCGCAGCTCCCCGTCCCGCTCCGTCCACACCTCCAGGTCGCATCCGGAGGCCGCGCCGAAGACCAGCTGCTGGGTCGGGTCGCACACGTACCAGGCGACCCGCAGCACCTTGTGCTTGCGCAGTTGCCGCCACGACCGCTCCTCGTCGCCGGGCTCCATGCGGGCCTCGTTGCCGTCGGCCGGCCCCACGTAGCCCGGGGCCTGCGCGAAGGCCGCCCGGAGCAGTTCCTCGACCAGCGGGCGGGACGCGGCGAGGACGGCGACGGCGGGCAGTCCGCTGTTCGTGCCGCGCACGCAGAAGTAGTCGATGTCCGCCGCCTCCAGGACGGAGACCAGGATGTTCAGGTTGCGGGCGCGGGCCGCCCAGTCCGTCGCGCCCTCGACCAGCAGCGCACGCATGTGGCGGCGGCCGACGCGGACGACCCGCCGGCTGTGGGCGGTGCTGTGCCGGGGCGCCTTGCGCTTGCCCCCCATCGCCCAGACCACCGTGGCGGAGCGCATGGAGTCCGCGGCGGTGAGGGAGGACTTCACGGCCTTGCGGACCGGGGTCGGCACCCCCCGCACGATCCGCCGTCTCGCGCCGGTCGGGACCGCTGACCGGTACGCCGAAATCAGCGCCCCGGCCTCAGGGTTGTCCGAGCCGACCACGAGGCATCCACCATTCCACACCAGCAATCCGTCAAACTTTCACATAATGATCTCCTAAAAGTTCAGCCCAAGACAGCCCATGGACAGGTAGCGGCACGTGTCAATCATCACTTGATGAGCGGTACAACCTTTTATTTCCTGGACTCGCAGGAAGAAGTGGTGTATCAGCGGGCAGCACGGATCGCGGGCCAGGCCGGCCCGGGGTGGGACGGGTGCGGATCAGGCGTCCGGCAGGCGCTCCCAGTCGGACAGGGTGAGCCCCGGTTCCGGCCGCTGCCGGTTCACCAGGACACCGCCGTCCGGCGCGACCATCGCCATGACGACCCGGCCGAGACCGTCGAGGGCCAGGGCCGGAGCGCCGGCGCAGGGCATCCCCGTGTCGGTCCACCACAGTCCGCCGGACTCCCCGCCGGTGCCGCAGACGCCGAGCACGGCCGTTCCCGTACGCCCCTGATGGGCAAGGAGCGTGCAGTCGTAGCCGTCGACGCGGGCCCGGAGCGTGGCGTGGGCCCCTTCTCCCGGAGCCCCGCCCGCGGGCAGGGCCCACTCGCCGGGCCGCTGCGCGTAGACGCCCGTCCCGCTCTGCTCGGACCAGTACGCGGTGAACACCCCGGGAGCGGTCTCCAGGAGCGCGGCCGAGCCGGGCGCCGGAGCGGGCATGAGGTCCTGCGCCCGGCGCAGGACCGCTCCGGGCTCCGTCTGGACCCAGCGCATGACCGACCGGTTGCCCGGCGCGAGGACCTCCACCAGTCCGGCGGAGTTCGCCGCGGCGGCCGGCACGCCGGCGACCGCGCCGCCGCGCAGGTCCTGCCAGGCCTCCCACGCACCGCTCTTGGACTCGCGCCGGAGCATGACCCCACCGGGGCCGCCGGAGACGAAGACGTGGACGGTGCCCTGCCCGTCGACCGCGGCGGCCGGCACACCGAGGGACGCGGCGTCCTTCGGGTCGCGGTACGGGTTGCCGAGGGAACGCCAGTCCCCCAGGGTCCGGCCCGACTGGTACTGCACGGCGTAGAGCAGGTCGACCTTCGGTACGCCGCCACCCTGCCGGGTCTCCCTGCGTCCGAGGAAGTGCGCGTACCGATTGGCGCCTTGGGCGACGGCGAGGGCGGTCAGCCCCTCGGCGGGGAAGAAGTCGGGCCCGCTCCGGAACCCGCCGCCGACCGCGGTCTCCGTCCAGCGGTGCACACCGCCTTCGACGAGCGCGTACACGGCGAGGCGGTCGTCGTTCCCGCGCAGCAGCCACGACCCCGTGGCCACCGCCGCCGCGCTCGCCCGCCGGGGCCGCGCCTCGGTCCCGACACCGGCCCGGGACCGCCGGTCCACGGCCTGCGCACCTCTGCCGCGCATGTGCGCCGCCCCTTCCCGCCCCAGGCACGCTGCCCACGGATCACTCCGGAATCCGCCACATCATAAGCACGTCCGAACACACGTCCCGCTGCCGCGTCGGAGCCGCACGGGCCTCGGGGCACGGCCCGCGGACCGCTTCCGGGCGCGGACGGCACATCCCGGGACGGGCCGGCCCACCGCCTTCACCAGGGCGGACAACCGTTCACATCGCTCACACATGTGTGCGAGCGCGCGTCTATAGTTCAATGCCAACCAAGTGTCAGCCGAGCAGCACCGACCCGGCCCCTCACGGGAGCGGCCTGCTGCCCTTGCCCTTCAGGGCATGAGTTGCGAGGACCCGCCGTGAGCCACGACCTGAGCACCCCTGTGCCGCCTGACCGCCAGTCCCCGCCCGACAAGCGCGGCAACCGCAGAGCCCAGAAGAAGAAACGCCGAACCGGCCGGATCGTGCTCCTCTCCCTGCTCGTTCTCGTCCTCGCGCTCGGCGGCACGGCCTACTGGCTCTACAGCGACCTCGACGGCAACATCAAGGGCGTCGACATCGACAGGGCGATCGGCGACGACCGGCCCGAGAAGCTGCCCACCTCCGGCCAGAACATCCTGGTCCTGGGCTCCGACTCGCGGGCCGGCGCCAACGCCTCGCTGGGCACGGGCGACGTCTCGGGGGCCCGCTCCGACACCGCGCTGGTGATGCACATACCCGAGGGCCGCACCAAGGCCGTCGCCGTCAGCATCCCCCGCGACACCCTGGTGACCCGGCCCGAGTGCACCCGGTCGGACGGCTCCACGGTCTCGTCCGCGAAGCGCGTGATGTTCAACTCCATCTACTCCCAGGTCGGTCCCGCCTGCGTGGTCAAGACCGTCGAGCAGATCTCCGGGGTTCGCATGGACCACTACGTCGAGATCGACTTCGCGGGCTTCAAGGGGCTCGTGGACGCGATAGGCGGGGTCACCGTCACCGTCGACAAGGACATCCACGACAGCTCCAGCGGCCTCGACCTGACCGCCGGCACCCACAAGCTGGACGGCACCCAGTCCCTTCAGTTCGTGCGCACCCGGCACGGCATCGGCGACGGCAGCGACCTCGGACGCATCGGACTGCAGCAGAAGTTCATGCTGGCCCTGCTGAGCGAGATCAAGAAGCAGGACCTGCTGGGCAGCCCCACCAAGTCCTACAAGATCGCGGACAAGCTCACCGCCGCCCTCACCACCGACTCCGACCTCGCCTCGCTGACCAAGCTGGCGGAGTTCGGACGCAGCCTCAACGGTGTCGACCCCTCCACCATGGAGACGATCATGCTGCCGGTACAGTACGACAAGGCCGACCCCAACCGCGTGGTCGCCGCCGAGCCGCAGGCGTCGCAGCTGTGGAAGGCACTCCGCCGCGACACCACGATCCCGGAGTCCGCGAAGAAGTCCCCCGCCACGGGCGGCGGTTCGGCCTGACACTCGCCGTACCTCACGGTCCGGCGCCGACGTGGGACGCTTGGACCATGACGGACCCCCTCGGCTCCCCGGCCCCCGACGGCCCCCTGCTGCTGATCGTCGACGGCGCGAACGTCGTCGGCTCGCGGCCGGACGGCTGGTGGCGGGACCGCAGGGGCGCCGCCGGGCGGCTGCGGGACCGGCTGGCCGCCGAGGGGCTGCCGGGACACGACGGCGCTCTGGAGATCGTGCTCGTGGTCGAGGGCGCGGCCCGTGGGGTGGAGTCCGTGCCGGGGGTACGGGTGGAGTCGGCGCCCGGCAGCGGGGACGACCGGATCGTGGAGCTGGCCGCGGAGTCCGCGGGCCGGCGCCGGCTGGTGGTCACGGCCGACCGTGAACTGCGGCGCCGGGTGACCGAGCTGGGCGCGGAGGTGACGGGTCCGCGCACGGTGCTCGGCTGAGCGCCGAGCCGTCGACGCCGGGGCGAGGGACGACCCGGGGGCGGCCTCATGCGCGACCGCCAGGACACGCCCCCGGAGCCGGTTCCCCGTCCACGGCCGGCACGACCCGGAACCGATCCCCCGTCCACGGAAGGACACGACCCGGAGCCGGCCCCCCGTGCACGGCTTGGCCTGCGCGCGGGACGGGACCGGGGATCCCACGTCTCGGTCGGACCGGCCACTGGTGCTCGCCCCAGTCGCCCCGCCGGCCCGGCCCCGTCTGCCGCCACGGCACCGCGGCCCGTTCCTGAGGCGCCCCGGCCCGCTCGCGGTTCCGGGGGCGGGGGCGGGGCGGCGGGGCCTGCTCGTGAACGCCGTCAGGCCGAGAATGTCACCGCCAGGAGGAAGAAGCCGGCCAGGCCGACGAAGCCGAGGACCGTGCCGGTCACGGCGGGCCACATGCGGCCGGTGCCCTGGCGGGCGTAGTGGATGCCCGCCAGGCCGAAGGTGACGGCGAGGGCGCCGGCCAGCCACGACCACGGCATTAGGACGAACATGAGGCCGGGCCAGAAGCCGGGGGCGGCGACGATCCCGAGGAAGAGCGCGGTGGGGCCGAGGGCGACGGCGGGTGTGTCGCCGGGGTCCGAAGTGGTCGGCGCGGGCATGTGATCCCCCTGGTGCACGTAATTTGAACGTGTTCAAATGATCGTCCCGAGCATAGCAGGGGGCGGTCACACGGGCTCGGGTCAACTCCCTTTCAGCCGACCGGGATCCGGCGGTAGAACACCGCTCCGTCGACCCGGGCCACCTCCTCGTACCGCCCGGCCAGCAGCCGGCGCAGGCTGGGGAGACGGTCGGGGCGGTACGGCGCGCCCCGGGAGTCGTCGACCACCAGGGCCGGGGCCCGCGTGGTCATCTCCGCGCGGAAGACGGGCCAGGCGCCCGCGACCGCGTACTTCTCGCCGACGCGGGGACCGTCGCGGCCGCCGCTGTAGTTGGTGAGCAGGCCCGCGGTGAGATAGCGGCTGGCCGGGGTGCGGTCCGCCAGCCAGTACGTCTCGGGGTGCATGCCCCACACCAGGACCCGGTCCGCCGGTGCCGTGCGCTGGGCGAGCGCGGTGGCCAGGCGCTGGGCGTGGGCGAGTTCGGGACGCGGGGCGAGCAGGCCCCAGGTCAGGAACAGGGCGCAGCAGCAGCTTGAGGTGAGGACGGCGGACGTCAGGCGTGCGCGGGGCAGGAGTTGGAGGGCCGCCGTGGCCAGCAGGGCGACGGGCGGGAGGAGTTGCAGGTAGTAGTGCCCGAAGAAGTGGAAGCCGAGGACGACCGCGCCGGCCGAGGACGCCAGCCAGAGCCACAGGTCGGCCCCCATGGCTCCCCCGGCCCCCGGCGCACGGGCGGCGCCGGTGGTACGGGCCCGTAGCGCCCGTACCACCGGGGGGACCAGGCCCGCGCAGGCCACCGCCAGGATCGCGGTGTTGGCCAGCCCCCGGCCGAGGACGAGCAGTTCCGAGCCGGCGAAGGAGGCGTAGGCGGCGGATCCGGTGACCGTCCAGAACAGGAATCCGGCGGGGTCGGTGGCGAGGGCCGCGCACAGGACCGGCAGCGCGAAACCCGCCGCGAGCCGCACACCCCCCGCCCGCGGAGCCCGCACACCCCCCGCCCGCGGAGCCCGCACGCCCCCCGCCCGTCGGACACCCCGCGCCGGCGCCCCGCCCCGCCGGTACAGCAGCCAGAGCACCGGCAGCAGTACCGCGCCGCCCGTCTGCTTGGTGAGGAAGGCGCAGGCCACGGCGGTGCCGGCCGCGCCCCAGCGGCCGCGGTCCGCGCACCACAGGGCGGCCGCGGTGCCCGGCAGTATGAAGACCTCGAAGGTGGCGGCCTGCGCGTCCTCCGGGTTGAGTCCCACCGACACCAGCAGGTACAGCACCCCGGCGGTGCGCCCGGCGGTGTCGCCCCAGCGGCGCCGGGCCACGGAGGCGAGCAGGGCCGCGGTGAGCAGTTGCGCGGCCACGGCCAGCACCCGGAGCGGGGTGAGCGAGCCGGAGCCGCAGACCGCGAAGGCGGCCTCGTACAGCCACGGCAGCAGGGGCGGCTTGCGGTCCACGACCGTCTCGTACAGCCGGCCGCCGTGGGCGAGGAGGCCCGCCTGGACGGCCAGATAGCCCTCGTCGGGGTTCCACAGCGGGCGGACGAAGGACGGCACCCGGGTGACGCAGGCCAGCGCCGCCAGGGCGGGGAGCAGCCGTATCCAGTACGCCGTCCGGGTGACCGCGGGCCGTGCGGGGGTGAGCGGGGCGGCGAGCGTGGGCAGCACGGACAGCACGTTATCCGGCCCCGCAGTTCCGGCGAAGCGGAACATACGGGGCCGAAGTGAGCGGTCGGCCGGAGGGCGCGGTCGGCCGGCTACTGCTTCTTTCCGGGCGGCGCCCCGGGCACCTCGCCCGCCGGGGACTTCTCCCGCAGGGCGAGCATGCTGTGCTTGCGGCCGTAGAGGAGGTAGACCACGATGCCGATGACCATCCAGATGGCGAAGCGGAGCCAGGTCTCGGCCGGCAGGTTGAGCATCAGCCACAGCGTGGCGCACACGGACACGATCGGGACCACCGGGACCCAGGGGGTGCGGAACGCGCGGGGCAGGTCCGGGCGTGTCCTGCGCAGGATGATGACGCTGATCGCGACGACGACGAACGCGAACAGGGTGCCGATGTTCACCAGTTCGGCCAGCTCGCTCAGGCTCGTGAAGCCGGCCACGACGGCGATGATCACACCGAGCAGGATGGTCGGCCGGTGCGGGGTCTTGAAGCGCGGGTGGACGCGCGAGAAGAAGCGCGGCAGCAGGCCGTCGCGGCTCATCGCGAAGAACACCCGGGTCTGGCCGAGCAGCAGGATCATGCAGACGGTCGTCAGGCCGACGGCGGCGCCGAAGCTGATCACGCCCGCGTACCAGGGGTGCCCGACGGCCTTGAAGGCGTCGGCCAGCGGGGCCTCCACCGACAGGCGGGTGTACTTCTGCATGCCGGTGACGACGATGGAGACGGCGACGTAGAGCACGGTGCAGATGAGCAGCGAGCCGAGGATGCCGCGCGGCATGTCCCGCTGCGGGTTTCGGGTCTCCTCGGCGGCGGTGGCGACGATGTCGAAGCCGATGAACGCGAAGAACACCACCGAGGCGGCGGTGAAGATGCCCATCACACCGAAGTTGGCGGGCGCCCAGCCGAACATGAGCTGGATCAGCGGCGCCTTGAGACTGCCGCCCGCCGGCACCGGCTCGGGGTGCGGGACGAACGGCTTGTAGTTCTCGCCGTGGACGAAGAAGGCACCGGCGATGATCACGACGAGGACGACGGCCACCTTGATGGCGACCACGACCGAGGTGATCCGGGCGGACAGCTTCATGCCGAGCACGAGGACGGCGGTGAGCACCAGGACGAGCGCCGCGGCGAGGATGTCGAAGCCGAACCCGGAGGCCCCGTCCCGGCCGGCCAGGTAGTCCGGCAGGTGCCAGCCCGCGTTGTCGAGCAGCGAGCGGATGTAGCCCGACCAGCCGACGGCCACCACCGCCGTACCGAGGGCGAATTCCAGGACGAGGTCCCAGCCGATGATCCAGGCCGGCAGTTCGCCGAGGGAGGCGTACGAGAAGGTGTACGCGGAGCCCGCCACGGGGACCGTGGAGGCGAACTCGGCGTAGCAGAGCGCGGCGAGCGCGCAGACCACGCCGGCCACGACGAAGGCCAGGGACACCGCCGGACCGGCGTTGTTCTTGGCCACCTGTCCGGTGAGGACGAAGATGCCGGTGCCGATGATGACACCCACGCCGAAGACGGTCAGATCGAGGGCGGAGAGGGACTTCTTGAGAGAATGCTCGGGTTCCTCGGTGTCCCGGATGGACTGTTCGACGTTCTTCGTCCTGAAGAGCGCACTGCTCACGTGCCTACCTCCCACGCTTGTCGTCCTCGACATGATCGAGAGGGCCGGGTGTGCGTATGCCCCGGCACAGGCAGGTTCACGCAGAAGGGCCGGTTCCGCCACCGGGGAACGGGGCGGAACCGGCCCTGAAGCCGCTTTCTCCTAGTCGCGCGCGGGCTCGACGGAGTCGACCTCTGCCGCCGTACGGTCGAACCGGCCGTCCAGCTTGGAGACCAGACCGGTGACCTGGCGGGCGATGTCGGGCGCGGTCAGCCCGATCTCCGCCATGACCTCGGCGCGGGAGGCGTGGTCGAGGAAGCGCGGCGGGATGCCGAAGTCGCGCAGCGGCACGTCCACGCCGGCGTCGCGCAGGGCCTGGGCGATCGCGGAGCCCACACCGCCGACGCGGCTGTTGTCCTCGACGGTGACGACGACCCGGTGCCGCTCGGCGAGCGGGGCCATGGCCTCGTCCACCGGCTTGACCCAGCGCGGGTCGACCACGGTGGTGGAGATGCCCTGCCGCTCGAGCAGGCCGGCGATCTCCAGGCACATCGGCGCGAGGGCGCCCACGGAGACCAGCAGCACGTCCGGGCGGTCGGTGCCGGGCTCGCGCAGCACGTCCATGCCGCCGACCCGGCCCACGGCCGGTACGGCGGGGCCGACGGCGCCCTTGGAGAAGCGGACCACGGTCGGCGCGTCGTCGACGGCGACCGCCTCGCGGAGCTGGGCGCGTACCTGGTCGGCGTCGCGCGGGGCGGCGAGCCGCAGGCCGGGCACGACCTGCAGGATCGACATGTCCCACATGCCGTTGTGGGAGGCGCCGTCGGTGCCGGTGACACCGGCCCGGTCCAGGACGAAGGTCACCCCGCACCTGTGCAGGGCCACGTCCATCAGGACCTGGTCGAAGGCGCGGTTGAGGAAGGTGGCGTACACGGCGAAGACCGGGTGGACGCCGGCGTGGGCCAGACCCGCCGCCGACACGGCTCCGTGCTGCTCGGCGATGCCGACGTCGTAGACGCGGTCGGGGAAGCGCTTGGCGAACCTGTCCAGGCCGACCGGCTGGAGCATGGCCGCCGTGATGGCGACGACGTCCTCGCGCTCCTCGCCGAGCTTGACCATCTCGTCGCCGAAGACGGAGGTCCAGTCGGCGCCGGAGCTGGCGATCGGCAGCCCGGTGTCGGGGTGGATCTTGCCGACGGCGTGGAAGCGGTCGGCCTCGTCCTGCAGCGCGGGCTGGTAGCCGCGGCCCTTCTCGGTCAGGCAGTGCACGATGACGGGCCCGCCGAACCGCTTGGCCCGCGCCAGCGCCGACTCCAGGGCCTCGACGTCGTGGCCGTCGATCGGGCCGACGTACTTCAGGCCCAGGTCCTCGAACATGCCCTGCGGGGCGATGAAGTCCTTCAGCCCCTTCTTGGCCCCGTGCAGGGTCTCGTACAGCGGCTTGCCGACGACCGGGGTGCGGTCGAGGATGTCCTTCGTCCGGGCGAGGAAGCGCTCGTAGCCGTCGGTCGTGCGCAGGGTCGCCAGGTGGTTGGCGAGGCCGCCGATGGTCGGCGCGTAGGAGCGCTCGTTGTCGTTGACGACGATGACCAGCGGGCGGTCCTTGGCCTCGGCGATGTTGTTCAGCGCCTCCCAGGCCATGCCGCCGGTCAGCGCCCCGTCGCCGATGACGGCGACGACGTGGCTGTCCCGCTTCTTGAGCTGGTTGGCCTTGGCGATGCCGTCCGCCCAGCCGAGCACCGTGGAGGCGTGGCTGTTCTCGATGACGTCGTGCTCGGACTCGGCCTGCGAGGGGTAGCCGGACAGGCCGCCCTTCATCTTCAGCCGGGAGAAGTCCTGCCGGCCGGTGAGCAGCTTGTGGACGTAGGACTGGTGTCCGGTGTCCCAGAGGACCTTGTCCTTCGGGGAGTGGAAGACGCGGTGCAGGGCGATGGTGAGCTCGACCACGCCCAGGTTGGGGCCGAGGTGGCCACCGGTCTTGGAAACGGCGTCGACGAGGAAGGTCCGGATCTCCCCTGCCAGCTGGTCCAGCTCCTCCAGGCTGAGCCGGTCCAGATCGCGCGGTCCCCTGATGCGGGTCAGCAGCGGCACCCGTGCCTCCTTGCAGTAGAGCTGATCGAGCTGTTGCCGGGCTTGTCGAGTGTAATGTTCCGGGTTTGCGGGACACGACAGTGCCCGGCACCTTCCGGTGCCGGGCACTGTCTGGACCCGGGACGCTACGCGCGACCCGCGGTCTTCTGCGTCTTGCGCGTGACGGAGTCGATGACCACGGTGGTCAGCAGCACCGCGGCGGTGATCATGTACTTCACCGGCTCCGCGATGGACTCCAGCTGGAGACCGTACTGGATGGACACGATCACCAGCACACCCAGCAGGGCGTTCCAGGTGCGGCCACGGCCACCGAAGAGCGAGGTGCCGCCGATGACGGCCGCGGCGATCGCGTTCATCAGCAGGTCGCCGGTGCCGGCGCTCTGGTTGGCGGAGGCGATCTTGGAGGCCAGGAACAGACCGCCGATCGCGGCGAACCCGCCGGAGATGGCGAACACGGAGATCCGCACCGCGGTGACGTTGATGCCCGCACGCCGGGAGGCCTCGACGCTGCCGCCGAGCGCGAAGATCTTGCGGCCGTAGGAGGTGCGGCGCAGCAGGAAGTCCGTGCCGACCAGGAAGGCGAGGAAGATCACCGTGGCCAGCGGCAGGCCCTTGTACTGGTTGTACATGTACGCCGCGGCGAAGGAGACCACGGCCAGCAGGACGGTGCGCAGGACCGTGTCGCTGAGCGGCCGGGACGGGACGCCCGCGGCCTCGCGGCGCCGGTTGCCGAGGAAGGAGCTGACGAAGAACAGCACGACCACGACGGCGGCCAGACCGTAGGCGGCGGCCAGGTCGGTGAAGGTGTACGTGGTCAGCTTGCCGATCAGGCCGTCGCTGTCGAGGTTGATCGTGCCGTCCTCGCCCAGCACCTTCAGCATGAAGCCGAGCCAGAACAGCAGACCGGCCAGGGTGACGGCGAAGGCGGGGGCGCCGAGCACCGCGAAGAAGAAGCCGTGCAGCGAGCCGATGAGGGCACCGGCGGCGATGGCGACCAGGACGGCCACCCACTCGGGCCAGCCCTGGTTGACCGTGAGGACGGCCGCGAGGGCGCTGGCCGCGCCGCTGACCGAGCCGACCGACAGGTCGATCTCACCGAGCAGCAGCACGAAGACGATGCCGACGGAGATCATGCCCGTGCCGACCATCGTGACCGTGATGTTGCTGATGTTCTGCGCGGAGAGGAACTCGGAGTTCAGGACCTGGAAGATGATGCAGATGATCGCGAGGCCCAGGACCACCGGGAGGGAACCCAGCTCACCGGCCTTCATCTTCCGCTTGAACTCGGTCCAGTAGCCGAGCAGGCCCTGCTCGCGCACCAGCAGCCGGGGGTCGACCGCGGTGACCGCGGCGGCGGCGGCCTCGGGGTTCACGACGGGGGCGTCCCCGCCGGGCTGGGACGTCTTGTCGACGTTCGCGGAGGTCTTGTCGACGCTCACTTGGAAACCTCCCCGTTCGTGCGCGCCGCACGGCGGGTCACGGCGTTGTCGGTGGCGCCGGTGATGGCGGAGATGATCTCCTCCTGCGAGGTCGTCTTGACCTCGAAGACGCCGTTGTTGCGGCCGAGGCGCAGGACGGCGACCTTGTCCGCCACCGCCTTCACGTCCGCCATGTTGTGGCTGATGAGGATGACGGCGTGACCGCGCTCGCGCAGACGCTCCACGAGGTCGAGGACCTGGGCGGTCTGCTCGACGCCGAGGGCGGCGGTGGGCTCGTCGAGGATGACCAGCTTGGGGTCACCGAGCATCGAACGGGCGATGGCCACGGTCTGGCGCTGACCGCCGGAGAGCGAGGCGATCGGGATACGGACGCTGGGGATGCGGATCGACAGCGTGGTGAGCAGCTCGCGGGCGCGGCGCTCCATCTCGACCTCGTCCAGGACACCGAACTTCTTCAGCTCGCGGCCGAGGAAGAGGTTGCCGACGACGTCGATGTTGTCGCACAGCGCGAGGTCCTGGTAGACCGTCGCGATGCCCAGGGCCTGGGCGTCGTGCGGACGGCTGATCGACACGGGCTTGCCGGCCCACTCGATGGCGCCCTCATCGATGGGGTGCACGCCGGCGATCGTCTTGACCAGCGTGGACTTTCCGGCGCCGTTGTCGCCCACCAGGGCGACCACCTCACCGGCGTGGACCTCAAGCTCTACGTCGGTGAGCGCCTGAACGGCACCGAACCGCTTGGAGACCCCGCGCAACGCCAGCACGGGCGTAGCGGACACGTGAACCATCTCCTTCGCCGCCTGACCCGGCGGGAGGTTGTGCAGAAGAGTTTGGGGGGTAGTTCCGTCCGGCGCCCCGCGCCGAGCTTGCGGGGCTGCGTGAATGCGCGGGGCACCGGAGGAGCCTGGGAGCACCCGGTCCGGCCCGGTACCGGCGTTCTGGACCGAACGCCGGTACGGGGGACGGGAATTGGTGCTGCTTACTTCAGGCCGATCTTGTCGCAGGCGGACTTGTACTTGCCCGTGCAGATGTCGGCGACGGTGTAGACGCCGTCCTTGATGACGGTGTCGTTGATGTTGTCCTTGGTCAGCGCGGTGACCGGGACCAGCACCGAGGGGACGTCCTTGGCGGAGCCGGAGGAGACCTTGTCCTTGGCGACGGAGTCCAGGCTCTCGCCCTTGGCGAGGGCGACGGCCATCTCGGCGGCGGCCTCGGCCTCGGGGGCGTACGGCTTGTAGACGCTCATGTACTGCTCACCGGAGACGATGCGCTGCACACCGGCCAGCTCGGCGTCCTGGCCGGTGACCGGGACGGAGATGCCCGCGGCCTTCAGGGCGGTGATGATACCGCCGGCCATGCCGTCGTTGGCGGAGTAGACACCCGCGATCTTGCCCTTGCCGACCGCGGAGATCGCCGCCTCCATCTCGGAGTTGGCGTTGTCCGGCGACCACTCCTTGGTGTCGTACTCCTTGGCGACGGTGACCTTGCCGTCGAGGACGGAGTGCGCGCCCTTCTTGAACTGGGCGGCGTTCGGGTCGGTGACCGAGCCGTTGACCATGACGATCTTGGAGGACTTGGAGGCCTTGCCGCCCAGCGCCTTCAGCAGGGCCTCACCCTGGGTCTTGCCGACCTCTTCGTTGTCGAACGAGGTGTAGGCGCTGATCGGGCCCTCGGCGAGACGGTCGTACGCGACGACCTTGATGCCGGCGTCCTTGGCCTTCTGGACCGAGTTCTGGATCGCCTTGGCGTCCACCGCGTCCAGGATCAGCACGTCCACCTTATTGGTGATCATGGTGTCGACCTGCTGGGCCTGCAGGTTCGCGTCCTGGCGGGCGTTGTTGTACTGGATCTCCGCCTTGTTGTTCGTCAGCTCCTGGATCTTCTTCGTGATCAGGGGCTTGTCGAACTTCTCGTAGCGGGCGGTCTTGTTCTCCGGAAGCAGGAGACCGACCTTGATGTCGTCGCCCTTCTTGGCGGACGACGCCGAAGAGCTGTCGTCTCCCTTGGACTCCTTGGCACTGCCACAGGCGGCCAGCGAGACGGCCATCGCACCAGCGGCAACGGCAACGGCGGCACGACGCATACGCGTGTTCACTCTGTAAACCTCCCTGACGAGGCCGCGTCGTTGCGGCCGAGGTGGCTGGAAGTCAACTCGGCCACACGTGCGACGTCAAGAAGTAAATCCTTAACGAGATGGCAACGGTGCCATCCGTTCTCTAAGTGAAGGCAGGGGTGACGGCCGCGAGCGTGCCCGCGACAGATCCGTCCAGAAGGGTCGAATCGCCCATCTCGCTGAGTGCGAGAGCGAGCGCTCCGAGCACCTCCGCACGGCCCCCAAGTGCCCCGGGAAGAACGGACAGTTGACGCGCCGCGCTGGGGATCGCGTAGCGGCCGACGGACTCCCTGATGGGCCCGAGGACGAGCTCTCCGGCCTCGGCGAGATCACCACCGAGGACCACCCGGCTCGGGTTCAGCAGATTGCAGAGATTGGCCACTCCACTGCCGATGTGGCGGCCGACGTCGGCGATCACCCGACGACAGCCCGGGTCTCCGTCCCTGGCCAGCCGTACGACGCCCTCCATGGTCAGATCGGTGCCGTGGCTGGGCTGGAGCAGCGGAAGCACATAGCGCGCGGCCGTGAAAGTCTCCAGGCAGCCACGGTTTCCGCATCGGCAGACCGGGCCGGATTCGTCGAGTGTAATATGTCCGATTTCGCCAGCCGTGCCGCCCGGGCCGCGATAGATCTTCCCATTGATCACGAGACCGGCGCCGACACCGCTGGCGACCTTGATGTAGGCCAGGTCGCGGACGCCCTTGCCGCTGCCCCAGACCAGCTCGCCCAGCGCGCCGAGGTTGGCGTCGTTGTCCACGTGCACGGGCACGCCGAGCCGCTCGCGCAGCTCCTCGGCGGGCTTGGTGCCGCCCCAGCCCGGCAGGATCGCGGTGGACCCCAGGGTCCCCGACTCCACGTCGATCGGGCCGGGCACGCCGAGCCCCACGCCGGCCACCTTGGTCCGGTCCACGCCGGTGGCCGCGATCAGCCGGTTGACCAGCTCCTCGGCCCGGTCGAAGCCCTGGGTGGACGAGGCGTCCACGTCCAGCGGCTCGGACTCCTCGGCCAGCACCTGGTGCGCGAGGTTCCCGATCGCGACGCGCAGGTGGGTGTGCCCGAAGTCCACGCCGATCACGATGCCGGCGTCCCCGCTCAGCGAGACGCTGCGGGCCCGCCGCCCGCCCGCCGACGTGGGCGTGACCTCGACGGTTCCGCCGTCCTTGAGCTCCCGCACGATGTTGGACACCGTCGCGGCGGACAGGCCGGTCGTCCGTGCGATCTCCGCCTGCGTGAGCGACCCGGCAAGCCGCACGGCCCGCACGACTCGCTCCAGGTTGGCTCGGTGCAGCGACGACTGCGACCCCGGAGTCTCCATCGACCCATCCACTCCCGCCATCGGCCGGGCGGCCCCAGTGCCGCCCGTGGCCCAGGTCACATCCGCGGAACCGGGCCACTTACAAGTTGTGAACTCCAAGCTCGGCTGTACGGGTTACATCAGTCAAGTCCTTGACGGAAATCGCTCTCGCTTTCACTGTTGCGCCCAGGACACCCGGCGGACATGTACAGGCCACCCGCGAGCAGGGCGGAAGGGTGCCGGGGCGGGTGCTCCGGGAGGGGGCCTGAGAGGCCGGCGCGCGCCGGGGGCGGCTCCGCGCGGATCGTTCAGCCCCGGAATGCGGATTCCTCGCCGTGACCCGTCCGTGACCCGGGGTGACGTCGGTCCGTGGGGCCGGCGGAGCGAATCGCGAGTGCGAAGCGCGCGGCGGCGCGGGCGTGCGGGACGGCCGCGCCGCCGGGACCCCGCGGGCGGGGCCCGGGGGCCGTCGGGACGGCGGCGGAAAGGGGACGGGCCCGGGCGCCCCCGCGCGGGACGCCCGGGCCCGTCGGCGGGCCTGCCGCTACTTCAGGGCCCCCGCCGTCAGTCCGGCCACCACCTGGCGCTGGAAGACGATGTACGCCGCCAGGACCGGCAGCATCGCCATCACCAGGCCGGCGAACAACCCGGACCAGTCGCCCTTGTAGCCCTGGCTGACCGCGAGCTGGACCAGGCCCTGGGTGAGGACGCGCTTGTCGGGGTCGGTGTTGAGGACCGTGGGCAGCATGTACTGGTTCCACTGGCCCAAGAAGTTGAAGATGCCGACGCTGATCAGGCCCGGCTTGGCCATCGGCAGCATGATCTGGAAGAACGTACGCGTGTGCGAGGCGCCGTCGACGAAGGCCGCTTCCGCCACCGAGGTGGGCAGGGTGCGGAAGAAGGCGGTCAGGAAGAAGACCGTGAACGGCAGCGAGTACGCGATGTAGACCAGGATCAGGCCGTGGATGGTGTTCAGCAGGCCCATGTTGTTCACCACGTAGAACAGCGGGACCAGCGCCAGCATGATCGGGAAGCTCATGCCGCCGATGAACAGGAAGTAGATGAAGCGGTTGCCGGGGAAGTCGAAGCGGGCCAGGACGTAGGCCGCCATGGAGCCGAGCACCAGGGTGCCGATGAGCGAACCGCCGACCACCAGGATCGTGTTCAGGAAGTAGTCGCTCATGTTGGCCTGGGTCCAGGCCCTCGACCAGTTGTCGAAGTGCAGGCGGTCCGGCAGCGACCAGGGCGAGCCGAAGATGGAGGCGTCGTCCTTGAAGGACGTCATCACCGCCCACAGCAGCGGCAGGACCACCATGATCGCCCACAGGACCAGCATGCCGTGCGAGAAGACGTTGAGGACGGAGCCCTCCTTCTTCTCCACGGCCGGCCGCGCCGGCGCCACGTCGACCTTCGATACGGTCGCGCCGGACTCGGCCGGCAGCGGGGCGGGGGTCTCGGTCGTCTTCATCGCTTCAGTACTCCAGCCGCTCGCGACGGCCCAGCCGCATCACGACCGCCGCGAAGGCGAGCGTGACCACGAGGAGGGCGACGCCGATGGTGGTGGCGTAGGCGGCCTGACCGTCCCGGAACGCCTTCTGGTACACGTACAGGACCATCACGGTGGTCGAGTAGTCGGGGCCGCCCGGCCCGGTCGTCATGATCTGGACGACCGCGAAGGACTCGGCGCCGAGCGCGAGGATGCCCATGTAGACCCAGCCGGACTGCACGGTGTCCCACAGCAGCGGCAGGGTGATGCGGAAGAACGTGGTGACGCGGCTCGCCCCGTCGAGCAGGGCCGCCTCGTACATCTCGGCCGGGATCGACGCCATGCCCGCCGAGAACAGCACCACGAAGAAGCCGACCGTGGACCAGACGAGCACGGCCATCACGCACCACAGGGCGAGGCCCGGATCGCCCAGCCACAGGGGCTGGACGCCGTCCAGACCGATTCCGCGCAGGAACGAGTTGATGGCGCCGCTGTCCGGGTTGTAGGCGAAGGCGAACAGCAGCGCGACGATCGCGATCGACAGCACCTGCGGGAAGAAGTAGACGATTTTGTAGAAGCCGGAACCGCGGACGCCGGAAATCACCGGGCCGCCCCTCCGGCGCCGTCCGCCCACATTGATCATGAAGGCGAAGAACAGCGCCAGACCGATCGTCACCAGCGGCAGGACCAGCGCGAACAGCAGACTGTGCTGCAACGACTTCCAGAAGATGTCGTCGTCGAACATCCTCCGGTAGTTGTCGAAGCCGACCATCTTGAATTCGGGACTCAGTCCGGTCCAGTCCGTGAACGAGTAGTAGATGGACTGGATGAAGGGCCATACGACGAAAAGCGCGTAGAGCCCGAGGGGTGCCGCGAGGAACCCCACGATGAACCGGTACTTGCCGTGCTGCATTACTGCCGACCCCGATCTCCGGTCAGGTGCTGCCGCTGGTGACGAGCCCTCACTTCGGGCTACTGGTGCTTGTAGTGCTTGATCGACGTGTCCTTCGCGGCCTCGTCGGCGAAGCCCTGGATCTTCTTGATGGCCTCCGCCGGGGTGAGGCGGCCGGCCATCATCTCGCCGAGCCCGGCCACAC
The DNA here is from genome assembly GCF_053593175.1 of Streptomyces sp. NPDC002386. Lineage (NCBI taxonomy): Bacteria > Bacillati > Actinomycetota > Actinomycetes > Kitasatosporales > Streptomycetaceae > Streptomyces > Streptomyces sp. NPDC002386. The sequence goes on along the minus strand of NZ_JBSFBX010000007.1, from coordinate 328,832 downwards.
CGATCTTCTCCTTCTGGAGCTGCACGTACCAGTCCTGCAGCCGGGGATTCACCACGTTGGCTCCGGCCTTGTCCAGCGCCGCCACGCCCGACTTCAGGCCGGGGGTGAGGGTGATGCCGTCGGTGCCGCCGTTGAAGGCGGTCAGCGACTTCACCTTGGCGGTGAAGTTCTTCGAGGAGGCCTCGGAGAGCATGATGCGCAGCTGCTCCATGCCGCCCTCGGAGTTCGCCGCCTTGGCCGGCACGACGAAGGGCTCGCCGCCGGACGCCCAGATGGTGCCGAACGGCATCTTGTCGGAGCCGTCGAGGCCGGTGGGCGCGGAGACCGCGAGGTTGAAGTCGGCCGGCATGACGTTGGCCGACTCGTTCTCCACCCAGGAGCCGTTCGGGATGAACAGCGCCTTGCCCTTGGCCCACGCCGTCTGCGACTGGATGTGGTCCAGGCCCGGGGTGCCCCTGAGGACGTAGCCCTTCTTGTAGAGCTCGTAGTAGGCCTCGAAGCAGGCCTTGACGGCCGGGTGCTTCCAGGCGTTCGGCTCCAGGTTGTCGATGGCGTCCAGCACCTCGCGGCCGCCGACCTTGCCGATCATCGGGTACAGCGAGAACGGGAGGTAGTACGGGTACTTGCCCGCGTACGTCCAGCCCGCCATGCCCTTCTTCTTGGCCTTCTCGCAGACCTTGAGCATCTCGTCCCAGGTCTCCGGGTACTTCTCGTCGAGCGAGTCCAGGGCCTTCTGCGAGTACCAGACGCCGTACACCGTGTAGGCGTAGTACAGGATCCAGACCTTGTCGCCGTCGAACTGGCCCATCTCCACGATGCCCGGGCGCAGCGTGTCGCGGACCTTCTTGCCCGGGTCGTCGAACGAGGGCGCGTCCAGCAGCGGGGTGAGGTCCGCGAGCTGGTTCTTGCCGACGAGCACGCCCATGTCCATCTGCTCGGCGCCGGAGTTGTCGATGAGGTCCGGCGGGTTGCCCTGGTTGAAGCGGGGCTGCAGGGTGGACTGGATCTTCTGGGTGGCGGAGAACTTCACCGTGGCCTTGGGGAAGTCCTTCTGGTAGATCTTCACCGCGTCCTGGGCGTACTCCTTGCCGAAGCCGCCGTCGAAGAGGACGAACTCCATCTTCGCGCCGTCGTTGACGCCCAGCGGGTTCTTCGCGGTCTTCTTGCCGGCCTTCGCCTTGTCCTGTCCGTCGCCGCCGCTGCTCGCGCAGGCGGAGAGCAGGCCCATTCCAGGGGCGGCCACCAGGCCGAGCGCAGCCGACCGCTTGATCAGATCGCGGCGGCCGACGCCCTCGCCACCGTGGTGCGCAGTGGATCCCATGCTCAAGTCCTCGCCTTCTCCAGGACTCAGGCGGTGAACCGGATCCTCCCCGGCACCGCTGTCGGGTAGTGCAGGGTCATGCGGGAAACGCCGACAGGTATAGTCCACTTCCCGCCAGCGGAGCAAGATCGAATGCAAGGTTCGCGTTGGGTCTTTTCCGAGTTGAGACCTCGCGGAAATATGAAGCGCCTGTGGGCGCCCTGCCGGAAAAATTCGCGACATAAGACCCTGAATGCCACGCTCAACACCCTTGACATCATGGGCCACTTGACCACCTACTGGTTCCTGCGCATCGAGCTGACAACGTTGTCCGACGTGACGCAGGAGGGGAAGCTGTAGATGCAGCGCAGAAGTCGACTCAGAAACGGTCCGGCGGTCGTCCTCACGGCCGCCTTCGTCATGGCCGCCGGCACCCAGGGCGCGGCGGTCGCCCTGCCGGCGAAGGCACCGGCCGCCGACCGGGAGTTCGCATCCTCGTTCGAAGCGGGCGATCCGGCGCCGGACTGGCTGAACACCGTGGACACCGCGGCGGACGGGGGCAAGCGCGCCTCGGGCGTGGACGGCGGCTACAGCACCGGTATCCCGGGCAACGTCGACGACCATGTGACCGAGGTCCGGGCCAGCGACGAGAACGCGGGCGCCGGCGAGGTGAAGGAGAACCTCGTCGACGGCGAGCCCGGCACCAAGTGGCTGGCCTTCAAGCCCACCGGCTGGGTGGAGTTCGACCTGGACAAGCCGGTCAAGCTGGTCACGTACGCGCTCACTTCGGCCAACGACTACGCCGAGCGCGACCCGAAGGACTGGACGCTCCAGGGCTCGGCGGACGGCAAGGACTGGAAGGCGCTCGACACCCGCTCGGGTGAGAGCTTCAAGGAGCGGTTCCAGACGAAATCGTACGATCTGGCCGAGCCCGCCGAGTACCAGCACTTCCGGCTCGACGTGACCGCGAACAACGGCGCCTCGGGCCTCCTGCAACTCGCCGACGTGCAGTTCTCCACCGGCGGCGGGGACACCACGGTGCCCCAGGACATGCTGTCCCTGGTCGACAAGGGGCCGATCGGCTCGCCCACGGCCAAGGCGGGCGCCGGATTCACCGGAAAGCGTGCCCTGCGCTACGCCGGACGGCACACGGCGGACGGGCGGGCGTACTCGTACAACAAGGTCTTCGACGTGAACGTGCGGGTCGGCGGCGACACCCGGCTGTCCTACCGCGTCTTCCCCTCGATGGCCGACGGCGACCGCGACTACGACGCCACCAACGTCTCGGTCGACCTCGCCTTCACGGACGGCACCTACCTCAGCGGCCTCGGTGCCACCGACCAGCACGGCTTCGCGCTGACACCGCGCGGCCAGGGCGCGTCGAAGGCGCTCTACGTCAACCAGTGGAACAACGTGGCCTCCCGGATCGGCTCGGTGGCGGCCGGCAAGACGGTGGACCGGATACTGGTCGCGTACGACTCGCCGGACGGCCCCGCGAAGTTCCGCGGCTGGATAGACGACGTCGCCCTGAAGCCGGTGGCGCCCGAGAAGCCGAAGGCGCACCTGTCGGACTACGCGCTGACCACCCGCGGCACCAACTCCAGCGGCAGCTTCTCGCGCGGCAACAACTTCCCGGCGACGGCCGTCCCGCACGGCTTCAACTTCTGGACGCCGGTCACCAACGCCTCTTCGCTGAGCTGGCTCTACGAGTACGCACATGCGAACAACGGCGACAACCTGCCGACGATCCAGGCGTTCAGCGCCAGTCATGAGCCGAGCCCCTGGATGGGTGACCGGCAGACCTTCCAGCTCATGCCGTCGGCCGCGTCCGGCACCCCGGACACCGGCCGTGAGGCGCGCGAGCTGGCCTTCCGGCACGAGAACGAGACCGCGCGGCCGTACTACTACGGCGTCCGGTTCGAGAACGGGCTCAAGGCGGAGATAGCCCCGACCGACCACGCCGCCGCGCTGCGCTTCACCTACCCGGGTGACGACGCGAGCGTGGTGTTCGACAACGTGACCGAGCAGGCGGGGCTGACCCTGGACAAGGAGCACGGTGTCGTCACCGGCTACTCGGACGTGAAGTCGGGCCTGTCCACGGGCGCGACCCGGCTGTTCGTGTACGGCCGGTTCGACAAGCCGGTGACCGGCGGCGACTCCGCCGGGGTGAAGGGCTTCCTGCGCTTCGACGCGGGTTCGGACCACACGGTCACCCTGCGGCTCGCGACCTCGCTGATCAGCGTGGACCAGGCGAAGGACAACCTGGCGCAGGAGATCCCGGACGGCACCTCCTTCGGCACGGTGAAGGACCGGGCCCAGCGCGCCTGGGACGACCTGCTCGGCAAGGTCGAGGTGGAGGGCGCTGCCCCGGACCAGCTGACCACGCTCTACTCCAGCATGTACCGGCTGTACCTGTACCCGAACTCGGGCTTCGAGAAGGTCGGCGGCAAGGACCGGTACGCCTCTCCCTTCTCCCCCATGCCGGGCCCGGACTCCCCGACGCACACCGGCGCGAAGATCGTGGACGGCAAGGTGTACGTCAACAACGGTTTCTGGGACACGTACCGGACCACGTGGCCCGCCTACTCGTTCCTGACCCCGTCGCAGGCGGGTGAGATGGTCGACGGGTTCGTGCAGCAGTACAAGGACGGCGGCTGGACCTCCCGCTGGTCCTCCCCCGGCTACGCCGACCTGATGACCGGCACCTCCTCGGACGTCGCGTTCGCCGACGCGTACGTCAAGGGCGTGAAGTTCGACGCGAAGGCGGCGTACGACGCGGCGGTCAAGAACGCCACGGTCGTGCCCCCGGCCTCGGGCGTGGGCCGCAAGGGAATGAGCACCTCGCCGTTCCTCGGCTACACCAGCACCGACACGCACGAGGGCCTGTCGTGGGCGATGGAGGGCTACGTCAACGACTACGGCATCGCCAGGATGGGCGAGGCCCTGTACAGGAAGACGGGCGAGAAGCGCTACAAGGAGGAGTCGCGGTACTTCCTCAACCGCGCCCGGGACTACGTGAACCTCTTCGACTCCAAGGCGGGCTTCTTCCAGGGCCGTGACGCCAAGGGCGGCTGGCGCCTGGACTCCTCGAAGTACGACCCGCGCGTGTGGGGCTACGACTACACGGAGACCAACGGCTGGGGCTACGCCTTCACCGCCCCGCAGGACAGCCGGGGCCTGGCCAACCTGTACGGCGGCCGGCAGGGCCTCGCGGACAAGCTCGACGAGTACTTCGCCACGCCCGAGACGGCCTCCCCGGACTACGTCGGCTCCTACGGCGGTGTCATCCACGAGATGACCGAGGCGCGGGACGTCCGGATGGGCATGTACGGCCACTCCAACCAGGTCGCGCACCACGTCATCTACATGTACGACGCGGCCGGTGAGCCCTGGAAGGCGCAGGCCCACGTGCGCGAGGCGCTGTCCCGGCTCTACACGGGCAGCGAGATCGGCCAGGGCTACCACGGCGACGAGGACAACGGCGAGCAGTCGGCCTGGTACCTCTTCTCCTCGCTGGGCTTCTACCCCCTGGTCATGGGCGGCGGTGAGTACGCCATCGGCTCCCCGCTGTTCAAGAAGGCGACCGTGCACCTGGAGAACGGCCGCGACCTGGTGATCAAGGCGCCCCGCAACAGCGCGAAGAACGTGTACGTGCAGGGCGTGAAGGTGAACGGCAGCCCCTGGACCTCCACCTCGCTCCCCCACTCGCTGCTCTCCAAGGGCGGGGAGCTGGAGTTCTTCATGGGGTCCAAGCCCTCGACGTGGGGCACGGGCGCGAAGGCGGCGCCGGTCTCCGTCACCCAGGACGACAAGGTGCCGGCGCCCCGCGCGGACGTGCTGAAGGGCGACGGCGCGCTGTTCGACGACACGTCGGCCACGAGCGCGGCGGTCACCACGGTGGACCTGCCGGCCGCGGACGGTGCCAGGCCGGCGCAGTACACGCTGACCTCGGCGGCGGACCACACCAGGGCACCGTCCGGCTGGACCCTGCAGGGGTCCGCGGACGGCACGACCTGGAAGACCCTGGACCACCGCTCCGGCGAATCGTTCCGTTGGGACCGGCAGACCAGGGCGTTCGACATCGCCGCCCCGGGCACCTACGCGAAGTACCGCCTGGTCCTCGACGGCGAGGCGACGCTGTCGGAGGTGGAGCTGCTGGGCTGACCGGCGCATGACTCAGGGGGCGGACCCGACCGGGTCCGCCCCCTTCGCGTGTGTGCGCTCAGCCGGTGGCGAGGGTGAAGACGTGCAGATCGGCGTCGTGCGGGAGGGTCACGCTGCGGATGGTCCTGCCGTCGGGGGCCGCGACGGGCTTCGTGGCGAAGACGTAGGTCGCCACCGGGTCCTTGTCGGCGCCCGCGACGTTGCGGTACGCCGCCTTCGCGACCACCTCGTTGCCGTAGGCCACGGTGCCGCCCCCGCCGCCGACGGTCCAGTCGGTGAAGGCGAGGTCGACGGTGCCGGTGGTGCCGTCGGTGTAGGTCACGGTGGCCTTGGTCTGCTGGTTGCCGTTGACGGCGCTGCCGAGGAAGGACAACCTGGCCGCGGGCTCGGCGAGTTCGATCGTCTGGCCGGCGGCCGAGGCGTTGTCCGGGCGGCCGGCGGGCGAGTCCGGCCAGGTGAAGGAGAGACCGTCCACCGTGCCGTGGCCGCCCGGGGTCAGACCGGCCGCGGCAAGGGCCTGGCGGGAGTAGCTCCAGCCGCCGCCGTCGTAGTCGGCCTCGTCGTGGTCGCCCTGGTCGTCCGAGACACCCGTGTTGTCGTAGGCGGCCAGCAGGGTGCCCGGAGCGGCCACGGTCAGCGAGACCGGCTGGTCGTAGGAGGTGTCGCCGGAGGTCACCGTGACCTTGACGTCGTAGAAGCCCTGGGTGGCGTCCGCCGCGGCGGCCAGGGTGATCTGCCGCGTGCCGTCGGTGACCGTGCCCTCGGCGGGCGTGGCCGTGACGCCGGCCGGGGTCCGGACCCGGAACCGCACCTCGGGACCGGTGCCGCCGCTCAGTGCCAGCGCCCGGATGGCGATGCCCGTGCTCTCGCCGGGTGCGACCGTGGCCGTGGTGGGGCCGACACCGATCTGGTACGGCTGCTCGCCCTCCCGGAAGGACGGCGGCGGGGAGGACGCGCCCCAGGTGCGGTCCGGGGTGGCGGACAGGGTGTAGTCCAGCCGGCCGCCGTCACGGACGAAGGAGGCGGGCAGCCAGGGGCGGTCGCCGGCGCGGCCGTCGACCTTCAGGGACCGTACGTACGGGGCGTCGGCGGCCGCTCCGGTGGCCCGGACGGAGATGTCGTTGCCGTGCGGGCGGTCGATCTCCACCCGCTCGAACAGCGGTGAGGCCAGCACGAGTTCGGCGCGGGAGGGCACCTGCGGATACATGCCGAGCGCGGAGAAGACGTACCAGGACGACATGGCGCCGAGGTCGTCGTTGCCGGGGATGCCGCCCGGCTCGGTCGACCAGAGCTGCCGCATCGCCGCGCGTACGGTCTCCTGCGCCTTGTACGGGGCTCCGGCGTAGTCGTACAGGTAGGGCACGTTGATGGACGGTTCGTTGTCCAGTTCGGACTTGGCGCCGCCCTTGCCGGCCAGGGCCCAGCTCCCGTCGGCGTTGTGGAAGAAGGTGTCGAGGCGGCCGAGCGCCTTGCCGGTGCCGCCCATCGCCGCGAAGAGCCCGGCCGGGTTGTGCTGGACCATCCAGGTGTACTGGGCGGCCGAGCCCTCCACGAAGCCGTTTCCGGTGTCGGGGGTGAAGCCGGTGACCCAGCTCCCGTCGGCCTTGCGGTTGGCGATGTAGCCGCCGTCCTGGGCGGCCGCGAGGTTGAAGTTGTTCTGCCACCACTGGGCCCGGCGGCCGAAGGCTGCGGCCGTGTCCTTCTCGCCCGCCGCGGTGGCCAGTTGGGCGAGGGAGAAGTCGGCGGTGGACATCTCCAGGGTCTCGGCGGCGCCGCCCCAGGCGTTGGAGACGCTCGGCATGTAGTGCAGCTTCAGGTACTTGTCGAGCGACGGACGCTGACCCACCGACAGCACCGGCTTGCCGGCCGCCGACAGGTCCTCGGCCGTGGGCACGGTCGCCGCCTTCACCAGTGAGTGCAGCGCGCCCCTGAGGTCGAAGCCGGTGCCGCCGAAGGCGCGGATGCCGGCCAGGGCGGTCGGCGCGGGGTCACCGTTCATGACGTGGGTGCCGCTCGCGCCGTGCAGCCAGCGGTCCCAGACGCCGCCGTTCTGCCGGGCGAGTTCGTACAGCGACTGGGCTATGTCGGACCCCGTGTCCGGGTCGAGCAGGGTCAGCAGCTGCACCTGGTCGCGGTAGACGTCCCAGCCGGAGAAGGTGCCGTACTGGGCGCGGTGGCCGCGGCCGGTCCGGTGCACCTTGCCGTCGCCGCCCCGGTAGCGGCCGTCGGCGTCGCTGATGACGTTGGGGTGCAGCAGTGAGTGGTAGAGGGCGGTGTAGAAGGTGGTGCGTTCGGCGTCCGTGCCGCCGCCGACCCGGACGGCCGCGAGCCGGTCGCGCCAGGCCCGGCGGGCCGCGTCCGCGACCTCGTCGAAGGACCGCTTCGCGGGGTTCTCCGCCGTGAGGTTGGCCGCCGCGGCGGCCCGGCTGACGTAGGAGACGCCGACCTTGACGTTCACCGGCCCGGTGCCGGGCGCGAACTCGACGTAGCCGCCGGCGCCCTTGCCCGCCACGGGCCGGCCGCCGTGCGAGAAGCCGCCGGTGCCGCCGGTGGCCCCAGTGGAGCCAGCCTGGAGCTTGTCGTCCTGCCAGGTGCCGGTGGCCTTGAAGGCGCGGTCGAAGCGGGCGGTGAAGTACAGGGTGTAGTAGGAGCGCTGCCCCTCCGGGTCGAGGTAGCCGCAGAAGTCGCCGGAGGTGACGGAGCCGGAGACGGTACGGGTGACCGGGTCGATGGTGACCGACGAATCCTCGGAGCCCACCTCTGAGTTGGCGGTGCGCACGAGCAGTGAGGCGGGCTTGTCCGCGGGGTAGGTGAAGCGGGCCGAGCCGGTGCGGGCGGTCGCCGTGAGGTCGGCGGTGACGCCGGAGGCGAGGCCCACCTTGTAGTGCCCGGGCCCGGCGCTCTCGTCGGAGTGCCGGAAGTCCGAGGCGTAGACGGCGTCCTTGGTGTCGCTCGCCGGGGAGGACGTGACCTCGCCCGCGTACGGGAAGAACGGGATGTCGCCGCTGCCCCCGGCGCAGCCGGTGCCGGACATGTGGGTCAGGCTGAAGCCCCGGATGCGGGTGGCGTCGTACTGGTAGCCGCCGGGCGCGGCGGTGCGGGTGGCGTCGCCTCTGGTGTTCTCCGGGCTCCAGGAGAGCATGCCGAACGGCACCACGGCGCCCGGGAAGACGTTGCCGCCGTTCTTCGTGCCGATCAGCGGGTCGACGTACGGGGTCGGGTCCTTGACGAGTTCGGGGGGTGCTGCGGTCGCCGCGAGGGCGGGGGTGGCCCCGCCGGTCGCGAGGACCGCGGCCAGCAGCAGGGACGTGGGACGGAAACGCATGACGCGGCCCTTCCTCGGGATGGACGGGTCGCGCACCACAGGTCGCACAAGCCGCAGGGACAGTAACGCGCGCCACCGGTAACACGGAAGACCGCGTACTCCCCCGCGGGCACGCGCCGGTATCACCCGACCGGGTCATCCCAAGTGGGTTGACATCGTTGTCCGTTGGCGCGGTAGAGTCATGTACGGACCATAAGACAACGTTGTCGCGCTCCACTCGGTCGAGGCCGGCCCACGGGCCGGCCGCCACAAGCCAGCACCACCCGGACAGGGACCGAACCCCCCTCACCTGCCCGGCTCGCGGACCCGGTGCGTCACTTCACCGGGTCCGCCCTGAGCGGCTCAACCGACCTGGCAGGAAAGGCCAGTGGGGTCGTCGGCGCCGGAGCCCCGGACCACGTAGCCGAACGTCGCGCTCCGCCCGGGACTCAGTGAGCCGTTCCAGCCGGCGTTGTGCACCATCACGTCCTGGCCCGTGTTCGTGGCGTCGCCGTTCCAGAGACCGGCCACCGACCGGCCGGCGGGCAGGGTGAAGCCGGCCATCCAGCCGAGCATCGGCACGGTCCCGGTGTTGGTCACCGTCACCTCGGACCGGTACCCGTCGGACCAGGTGCCGGTGGTCCGGCGGGTCGCGGTGCAGGCGCCGGGCGGGAGCTCCCCGGGACCGCCCGGATCGTGGACGCCGGTGACCTCTCCGTCGCCGCCGTCGAAGGCGACGTCGGAGCAGGACTGGAAGGTCTCGGCGCTGTCCGAGCGCTGCCACACCATGTGGACGATGTGCCGGCCCGTCTTGCCGGACGGCAGCCTGCCCGACCAGGAGCAGTGGGCGTCGACCGTGCGGGGTGTGCCGTTCGGCGGCGGGTGGTCGACGGTGAGGAAGTCGGGGTTGCCGCCGCTGCAGAGACGCCCGTCCGGTACGAAGCCCCGGGTGCGGCCGGCGCCGTCCGGGCGGAGCACGGCGAACCAGTTGTAGAAGGGGGTCGTGCCGCCGGTCTGCCGCGCCGCCTCGCAGGCCGGGTTCACGGGTCTGATCTCACCGGTGCCGGTGAGCCCGTCCCGCCGGCACAGGAAGGTACGGCTGCCCGGCTTCACGGGGGTTCCGTGGGCGACGGCCGGGATGCCCACGGCGAGCATCAGGCAGAGAGCGGGGAGCGCGGTCAGCAGGGCCAGGACGACCAGGAACAGGCCTCTGCCGCGGGCGGGGTGCGGTAATCGCGGGCGCCCCCGGAGAACAGGGCGGGGCAATTGGCATATGCATGACACGTACATCTCCGGCGGGGTCTGCGGCCGCACGGACGGACACGTACACCTCCGGCGGGGTCTGCGGCCGGACGGACGGACGGGGGGCGGAAAGGGAAGGGACGGAAAAGGCGCGGACGGAACAGGGAGGGGCGGGACGGGATGGGAGCGGACCCGGCCCGGCCGGGCGGGTTCCGGTCCACCGGAGCCGAACAGATGATGGGAGCGCTCCCATCCCTACTTCGTGAAGTTAGCGCGCACGGCACCCGCTGTAAACGCCTGCCGCCACACCTGTGACACGGCGCTGGTGAAAGGCGTGGGGTGCGAGGGACGGGAGGGGCGGGGGCGTCCACAGCTCGGGACGGACGTAGCCATCGCCAATCACCCAGTGCTAGAAATGTCGCATGTCGGACCAATTCGGCCGATTCAGGCGCTTCCACTGGCGCTCGATGGTCGGCAAGAGCCCACGCAGCGTCGCCGGACAGGTCTTCCTGCTGCAGGTGGCCCTCGTGGTCCTCCTCGTGGTCTGCGCCGTCATCGCCCTCGTGCTCCAGTCGGAGCGGGACACCACCACGGAGGCCAAGCGCCGGTCCATAGCCGTCGCGCAGACCTTCGCCCACTCACCGGGCGTCCAGCAGGCGCTGAACAGCCCCGACCCCTCGAAGGTCCTCCAGCCGCTCACCGAGGCGGGACGCAAGACCGCGGGTGTCGACTTCATCGTGGTCATGGACACCAAGGGCATCCGCTACACCCACCCGATCCCCGGCCGGATCGGCCATCGGTTCGTGGGCCGGATAGGTCCCTCGCTGGACGGCCGGGTCTACACCGAGAGCGTGCACGGCCCGCTGGGCCACGAGGTGCAGGCGACCGTGCCCATCTACGGCGCCGACGGCAAGGTGACCGCGCTGGTCTCCGCCGGCCTGAAGGTCAAGAACGTCACCAGCGAGGTCGACCGGCAGCTGCCGATCATCCTGGCCGCCGGCGCCGGCGCGCTCGTGCTGTCGACCGGCGGGACGGCGCTGGTGGGCCGACGGCTGCGGCGGCAGACCCACAGCCTGGCCCCGGACGAGATGACCCGTATGTACGAGCACCACGACACGGTGCTGCACTCGGTGCGGGAGGGCGTGCTCATAGTCGGCCACGACGGGCGGCTGCTGCTGGCCAACGACGAGGCCAGGCGGCTGCTGGAGCTGCCCCCGCAGGCCGAGGGGCGCAATGTGCACGAGCTGTCGCACCTGGAGCCCGAGACGGTGGAACTGCTCGGTTCCGGGCGCGAGGCCAGCGACGAGGTGCACTTCGCGGGCGGGCGGCTGCTGGTGGTCAACCAGCGGCCCACGGACGGCGCGGGCGCGTGCGGCGGGACCGTGGTCACGCTGCGCGACTCCACCGAGCTCCAGGCGGTGTCCGGCAGGGCCGAGGTCGCCCGGGAGCGGCTGGAGCTGCTGTACGACGCGGGCCTGGGCATCGGCACGACCCTCGACGTGGTCCGCACGGCCGACGAGCTGGCCGCGGTCGCCGTCCCCCGCTTCGCGGACTTCGTCACGGTGGACCTGGCCGACAACGTCCTGCACGGGGAGGAGCCCGCCCCCACCGCGACGGACATCCGGCGGGTCGCCGTGAACGGCATCCGCGACGACCACCCGCTCTACGAGAAGGGCCGCCTGATCGACTTCCTGCCCTCCACCCCGCAGGCGCGCGGCTACAACGCCGGCCGCTCCGAGCTGGTGCCGAACCTGGCGGGTTCCCCTGGCTGGCAGGCCCAGGACCCCTCCCGCACCCAGCGAATACTGGAGTACGGCATCCACTCGCTCATCGCCGCCCCGATCCAGGCGCGCGGCGTCGTCCTGGGCATGGCCAACTTCTACCGTTCCAAACAGGAGCCCTTCGACGAGGAGGAGCTGTCGCTGGCGGACGAGCTGGTGGCCCGCGCCGCGGTCAGCATCGACAACGCCCGCCGGTACACCCGGGAGCACGCCCTGGCGGTCACCCTCCAGCGCAGCCTGCTGCCGCGGGCGCTGCCCGAGCAGAGCGCCCTGGACGTCGCCTACCGCTACCTGCCGGCGCAGTCCGGCGTGAGCGGGGACTGGTTCGACGTTATCCCGCTGCCCGGCGGCCGGGTGGCGCTGGCCGTGGGCGACGTGGTCGGGCACGGCCTGCACGCCGCGGCGACCATGGGCCGGCTGCGTACCGCGGTGCACAACTTCTCCACCCTCGACCTGCCGCCGGACGAGCTGCTCAGCCATCTGGACGACCTGGTCGGCCGCATCGACCAGGACGAGGCCCGCGCGGAGGCGGCCGCGGAGATCGTCGGCGCCACCTGTCTGTACGCGATCTACGACCCGGTGACCCGCCGCTGCGTGATGGCGCGGGCCGGGCACCTGGCGCCCGCACTGGTCTTTCCCGACGGCCGTGTCACCTTCCCGGACGTGCCGGCCGGGCCGCCGCTGGGCCTGGGCGGCATGCCGTTCCGCACGGCCGAGCTGGAGCTGCCCGAGGGCAGCCAGCTCGTTCTCTACACCGACGGGCTCATCGAGGACCGCAGGCGCGATCTGGACGTGAGCATGGAACTGCTGCGCCTGGCCCTGTCGGGCCATCCCGACCGGTCGCCGGAGGAGGGCTGCCAGGCGGTGCTGGACGAGCTGCTGCCCGAGCGCCCCAAGGACGACGTGGCCCTGCTGATCGCTCGCACCCGGGCGCTGCCGCCGGAGAACGTCGCCGACTGGGACGTGCCGCGGGACCCGGCCGCGGTGTCGGGGATGCGGGGCGCGGTGTCCGCCAAGCTCGAGGAGTGGGGCCTGTCGGAGCTGGGCTTCGGCATGGAACTGGTCCTGAGCGAGCTGATCACCAACGCCATCCGCTACGGCTCCGACCCGGTCCATGTGCGGCTGATCCGGGACCGGGTGCTGATCTGCGAGGTGGCCGACGGCAGCAGCACCTCGCCGCACCTGCGGTACGCCGCGACGACCGACGAGGGAGGCCGGGGCCTGTTCCTGGTCTCCCAGATGACCGAGCGCTGGGGCACCCGGTACACGCCTCAGGGCAAGGTGATCTGGGCGGAGGTGGCGCTGCCGGACCTCTCGGCGCTCCTCGGGGAGTGAGCCGCGGGCCGGGGACGGCGCGAGGGCCGCACCCCCGGTGCCGGGGGTGCGGCCCTCGTCCGCGCTGTGCCGTGCCGCTTACTTGCGGATCAGGCTGCGCAGCACGTACTGCATGATGCCGCCGTTGCGGTAGTAGTCGGCCTCACCGGGGGTGTCGATGCGGACGACCGCGTCGAACTCGACACCGGTGTCGGTGGTGACCTTGACCGTACGCGGCGTGGTGCCGTCGTTCAGCTCGGTGACGCCGGTGAAGGAGAAGGTCTCCTCGCCGGTCAGGCCGAGGGACTCGGCGGACCGGCCCTCCGGGAACTGCAGCGGCAGGACGCCCATACCGATGAGGTTCGAGCGGTGGATGCGCTCGTAGGACTCGGCGATGACGGCCTTGACGCCGAGCAGCGCGGTGCCCTTGGCGGCCCAGTCGCGGGACGAGCCGGAGCCGTACTCCTTGCCGGCCAGGACGACCAGCGGGATGCCCTGCTCGATGTAGTTGCGGGAGGCGTCGTAGATGAACGACACCGGCGCGTCGGCCTGCGTGAAGTCGCGGGTGTAGCCGCCCTCGGTGCCCGGCGCGATCTGGTTGCGCAGGCGGATGTTGGCGAACGTGCCGCGGATCATGACCTCGTGGTTGCCTCGGCGGGAGCCGTAGGAGTTGAAGTCACGACGCTCCACACCGTGCTCGGTGAGGTACTGGCCGGCCGGGGTGTCGGCCTTGATGGCGCCGGCCGGGGAGATGTGGTCGGTGGTGACCGAGTCGCCCAGCTTGGCGAGCACGCGGGCGCCGGCGATGTCCTCGACCGGGGCCGGCTCCATGCCCATGCCCTCGAAGTACGGGGGCTTGCGGACGTAGGTGGACTGCGGGTCCCACTCGAAGGTGTTGCCGGTCGGGACCGGGAGGGACTGCCACTGGGCGTCGCCGGCGAAGACGTCGCTGTAGGACTTGGCGAACATGTCCTCGCCGATGGCGTTGGCGACGACGTCGTTGACCTCGGCCTCGGAGGGCCAGATGTCCTTCAGGAAGACCGGGTTGCCGTCGGTGTCGGTGCCGAGCGCCTCACGGGTGACGTCCACCTTCATGGAACCGGCGAGGGCGTAGGCCACGACCAGCGGCGGGGACGCCAGGTAGTTCATCTTGACGTCGGGGTTGATGCGGCCCTCGAAGTTCCGGTTGCCGGAGAGGACCGAGGTGACGGCGAGGTCGTGGTCGTTGACGGCCTTGGAGACCTCCTCCGGCAGCGGGCCGGAGTTGCCGATGCAGGTGGTGCAGCCGTAGCCGACCAGGTTGAAGCCGACCTTGTCGAGGTACGGGGTCAGGCCCGCCTTGTCGAAGTAGTCGGTGACGACCTTGGAGCCCGGGGCGAGGGTGGTCTTGACCCACGGCTTGCGGGTCAGGCCCTTCTCGACCGCCTTCTTGGCCACCAGGGCGGCGGCGACCATGACGTACGGGTTGGAGGTGTTGGTGCAGGAGGTGATGGCCGCGACCGTCACCGCACCGTGGTCCAGCTCGTACGAGGTGCCGTCGGGGGCGGTCACGGTGACCGGGTTCGACGGGGCGCCGTTGGGGTGGACGGCCGGGGCGTCGGAGGCCGGGAAGGACTCCTGGCCCGCCTCGTCCACGCTGTCGACGTAGTTGCGCACGTCCTGCTTGAACTGCTCGGCGGCGTTCGCCAGGACGATGCGGTCCTGCGGGCGCTTCGGGCCGGCGATGGACGGCACGACGGTGGACAGGTCCAGCTCGAGCTTCTCGGAGAAGTCCGGCTCGGCCTTCGGGTCCAGCCAGAGGCCCTGCTCCTTGGCGTACGCCTCGACGAGCGCGACCTGCTGGGCGTCACGGCCGGTCAGGCGCAGGTAGTTCAGGGTCTCGTCGTCGATCGGGAAGATCGCGGCGGTGGAGCCGAACTCCGGCGACATGTTGCCGATGGTGGCGCGGTTGGCGAGGCTGGTGGCGGCCACGCCTTCGCCGTAGAACTCGACGAACTTGCCGACCACACCGTGCTTGCGCAGCATCTCGGTGATGGTGAGCACGAGGTCGGTGGCGGTGGTGCCGGCCTGCAGCTCGCCGGTGAGCTTGAAGCCGACGACGCGCGGGATGAGCATGGAGACCGGCTGGCCGAGCATGGCCGCCTCGGCCTCGATGCCACCGACGCCCCAGCCGAGGACGCCGAGGCCGTTGACCATGGTGGTGTGCGAGTCGGTGCCGACGAGGGTGTCGGGGTACGCCTGGCCGCCCCGCACCATGACCGTGCGCGCCAGGTGCTCGATGTTCACCTGGTGGACGATGCCGGTGCCCGGCGGGACGACCTTGAACTCGTCGAAGGCGGTCTGGCCCCAGCGCAGGAACTGGTAGCGCTCCTTGTTGCGGCCGTACTCCAGCTCGACGTTCTGCTTGAAGGCGTCGTTCGTGCCGAACTTGTCGGCGATGACGGAGTGGTCGATGACCAGCTCGGCCGGCGCCAGCGGGTTGATCTTCGCCGGGTCGCCGCCCAGCTCCTTCACGGCCTCACGCATGGTCGCGAGGTCCACGACGCAGGGGACGCCGGTGAAGTCCTGCATGATCACGCGAGCCGGCGTGAACTGGATCTCCTGCGACGGCTGGGCCTGGGAGTCCCAGCCACCGAGGGCGCGGATGTGGTCGGCGGTGATGTTCGCGCCGTCCTCCGTGCGGAGCAGGTTCTCCAGCAGGACCTTGAGGCTGTACGGCAGGCGAGCGGAGCCCTCCACCTTGTCCAGCCGGAAGATCTCGTACGACTCGTCGCCCACCTGCAGCGTGCTGCGGGCGTCGAAGCTGTTCGCCGACACGACAGTCTCCTTCATTGATGTGCGCGTACCACCGTCAATCGTGCCGCCACGTCGGCTTGGCCGATTCAGTAAGGTCAGGCTAAGTTAGGCAAGCCTTACTGAAGTGGCGGCTACGGTGCGCCTCGGCAGATATCTCGATGTCGAGATAACTCTAGTACATGGGGGCCGACTGGTCATGTCCGGCCGGGCCCGGCCCCTGCCGTTTTTCGGTGGCGTCCGCCACAGCGGAGCCCGCCGCGCCGGGCGGACCGGCGCACACCGGACACGGTCGCGCGACCGCCCCCGATCACCTGCCATCCCTCCGCACTTACGGGGTATCCGAGTTGAGCGCCACCCAGCCCGGAAAACCACCGAAGGAGGCACTCATGCCGCTCACTTTCCGCAAGAGCTTCCGGATCCTGCCCGGGGTACGGCTGAACATCAACCGGCACTCCTGGTCCATCACCACCGGCGGCGGCAAACACGGCCCGCGGCACACCCACAGCAGCACCGGACGGCGTACGACATCGATGGATTTGCCCGGACCTTTCGGATGGCGCCGCACGACCAAGGGGCACTGACGGGGCATCACCCGAACGGACCCCCCCAAGAGGCGCCATCTCATATCTGAGATAACCTCAGCCTCATGGCAGACGACTACCTCGTACGCATCGGTAAGCTCATCCGTGACGCCCGGCAACACCGTGGCTGGACACAGGCACAGCTCGCGGAGGCGCTCGGTACCAGCCAGAGCGCCGTCAATCGCATCGAGCGCGGGAACCAGAACATCAGCCTTGAGATGATCGCCCGAATCGGTGAAGCCCTGGACAGCGAGATCGTGTCGCTGGGCTACGCGGGTCCGATGCATCTGCGGGTGGTCGGCGGCCGCCGGCTGTCCGGTGCCATCGACGTCAAGACCAGCAAGAACGCGTGCGTGGCGCTGCTGTGCGCCTCTCTGCTCAACAGGGGGCGCACAGTGCTGCGCCGGGTGGCACGGATCGAGGAGGTGTACCGCCTGCTGGAGGTGCTCAACTCCATCGGCGTGCGCACCCGCTGGATCAACGACGGCGTCGACCTGGAGCTCGTCCCGCCGGCCGAGCTGGAGATGGCGGCGATCGACGCCGAGGCGGCCGTCCGCACCCGCTCCATCATCATGTTCCTGGGCCCGCTGCTGCACCGGATGGACAGCTTCAAGCTGCCGTACGCCGGCGGCTGCGACCTGGGCACGCGGACCATCGAGCCGCACATGATCGCGCTGCGCCGGTTCGGCCTGGACGTCGCGGCCACCGAGGGCCAGTACCACGCCCAGGTGGACCGCGCGGTCAGCCCCGACCGCCCGATCGTGCTGACCGAGCGCGGCGACACCGTGACCGAGAACGCGCTGCTCGCCGCCGCCCGGCACGACGGCGTGACGGTCATCCGCAACGCCTCCTCCAACTACATGGTCCAGGACCTGTGCTTCTTCCTGGAGGCCCTGGGCGTCCGGGTCGAGGGCATCGGCACCACCACGCTGACCGTGCACGGCGTGCCGAACATCGACGCCGACGTCGACTACTCCCCCTCCGAGGACCCGGTCGAGGCGATGAGCCTGCTGGCCGCCGCGGTCGTGACGGAGTCGGAGCTGACGGTGCGCCGGGTGCCGATCGAGTTCCTGGAGATCGAGCTGGCGGTCCTGGAGGAGATGGGCCTCGACCACGACCGCTCCCCCGAGTACTTCGCGGACAACGGCCGCACCCGCCTGGTCGACCTCACCGTCCGGCCCTCCAAGCTCGAAGCGCCGATCGACAAGATCCACCCCATGCCCTTCCCGGGCCTGAACATCGACAACGTCCCCTTCTTCGCGGCCATCGCGGCGGTGGCGTCCGGCCAGACCCTGATCCACGACTGGGTCTACGACAACCGCGCGATCTACCTGACCGACCTCAACCGCCTGGGCGGCCGCCTGCAGTTGCTCGACCCGCACCGCGTCCTGGTCGAGGGCCCGACCCGCTGGCGCGCCGCCGAGATGATGTGCCCGCCGGCCCTGCGCCCCGCGGTCGTCGTCCTGCTCGCGATGATGGCGGCCGAGGGCACCTCGGTCCTGCGCAACGTGTACGTCATCAACCGGGGTTACGAGGATCTGGCGGAGCGGCTGAACTCGATCGGGGCGCAGATCGAGATCTTCCGGGACATCTGACCGGACGACGCCGCCTCTTCCGGCCCGCGTCGCCGCGGGCCGGAAGAGGTGGCGCGCCCGCGCTCCGGGGCCTCGGCGTCAGGGGTGGGCGCGTCCCGGTGCGAGCCGTACGGGCGGCCCGAAGCGGACCGGCACCCCCGGGGCGTACAGCACGCTGACCGGGTCGCCCGCCGGCGGCGTGAGGCCGGTGGCCGCGACCACCGACGCGTCCCAGCCGAGCAGGGCACACCGCCGGAACGTCCACGCCGGATGGGTGTTGGGCAGGTAGTACGTGCGCTTCAGCACGCTCTCGTGCAGACCCCAGCGGTAGGTGAGGAACTCGTCGAGCGGCGTCGGCGGCGCGGACTCGCGGGCGACGTCGATCCAGACGTGGGCGTCGGTACGGGTGCCGCCGCGTCCGCGCGTGCGGTACAGCAGCCGGTCCCCGTACCAGCGGTGCGACGTGCGCGACCAGCGGTACGGCAGTCCGAAGCCCGCCCGGGCCGCGAGGACGGGCAGCAGCCGGTCGCAGTCCAGCGACAGGAACACCACCCCTCGCCGCCCGAGCCCGTCCCGGCTGTAGAGGCGCACGTTGACCTCGGTGAACGTGCCGAGACGGGGCAGCGGGGGCGTGTGCCCGACGGCGAGGTCCCGCATGCGGAAGAAGACGAGTCCGACGTAGGCGCGGCCGTGGAAGAGGTCGGGGGTCGTGCCGGCCGGCAGCAGCCGGGCGACCTCGAACGGATCGGCCTCCCAGTGGAGGAAGACGAGGTCGCGCCACGCCTGCCGGAACAGCACCCGGCGGACCGGTCGGGGCGCGACGGCGGTCAGCGGCTCCGGGTGCCCGCCGTGCGGCACCGGCCACCGGCCGCCGGAGCGCTCTTCTCCGATGTTCACGCCACCTCCTGGCGGCCGTACCGCTGGTCCTGGACCACTTCCAGGAACTTTTCCCGCCAAGGCCGGCAATAGGTTGCAGATACGGCGCACCGAATTTTTTCCGGCCACCATGATCGGGCGGCCGCGCACGGAGCGGTCAGCTTGTTGATCGGGGGCGACAGGTTCGAGCGGTGTGGTGTCACTAAGCGACATGTCGTCGCGCCGCCGTGCGGACTGCACTGGAATGGCCCGTCTCATGTCGAGCGTGGGGAGCGTCGATGGCGATGAGTGACCTGGCCGCGGCACGGCCGCCGGACTCCACCGGCGCGGTGCCGCACCAGAGGTGCCGGTGCGGGGCGCCGGACGGGGCGACCGGTCCGGGGGCCGCCGAGGAGAAGTTCCGGGGGCTGCTGGAGGCGGCACCGGACGCGATGGTCATCGTCGACGACAAGGGCCTGATCCGCCTCGTCAACGCCCAGACCGAAGCCCTCTTCGGCTACGGCCGCGAAGAACTCCTCGGCCACCCCGTCGAACTCCTCGTCCCCGGCCGCTTCCACGGACACCACACCGAACACCGCGACGCCTACACCCACAACCAGCAGGTCCGCCCCATGGGCGCCGGCCTCGACCTCTACGGACTGCGCAAGGACGGCACCGAGTTCCCCGTCGAGATCAGCCTCAGCCCCCTCGAGACCGCCGACGGCCTCCTCGTCTCCGCCGCCGTACGCGACGTCAGCGAACGCAAGGCCGCCGAGGAACGGTTCCGGGGGCTGCTGGAGGCGGCACCGGACGCCATGGTGATCGTCGACGACAAGGGCCTGATCCGCCTCGTCAACGCCCAGACCGAGGCCCTCTTCGGCTACGGGCGCGAAGAACTCCTCGGCCACCCCGTCGAACTCCTCGTCCCCGGCCGCTTCCACGGACACCACACCGAACACCGCGACGCCTACACCCACAACCAGCAGGTCCGCCCCATGGGCGCCGGCCTCGACCTCTACGGACTGCGCAAGGACGGCACCGAGTTCCCCGTCGAGATCAGTCTCAGCCCCCTCGAGACCGCCGACGGCCTCCTCGTCTCCGCCGCCGTACGCGACGTCAGCGAACGCAAGGCCGCCGAGGAACGGATCACCGAACTCGCCGCGCTGGTCGAGTCCTCGCAGGACGCCATCCTCGCCAAGACGCTCGACGGTCACATCACGTACTGGAACGCCGCGGCCCAGCGGCTGTACGGGTTCACGGCGGACGAGGTGCTGGGGCGGCACGTGTCCGTGCTGGCGCCGGCCGAACGCGGGGACGAGATCACGGCGCTCCTGAAGCGGCTGCGCCGGGGCGAGAAGGTCGAGCACTTCGAGACGCTGCGGGTCACCCGCTCCGGGGTCCTGCTGGACGTGGACGTCACCCTGTGGCCGACCCGGGGCCGCAACGGCAGGGTCGTCGGAGCGTGCGCGATCGTCCGGGACATCAGCGACCGCAAGCGTGCCGAGGCCGAGCTGACGGAGCTGTACGAGCAGCAGCGGCACATCGCGCTCACGCTGCAGCGCAGCCTCATGGGCACCCCGCCCGCCATCCCGGGCCTCGCCACCGCCAGCCGCTACCTGCCGGCGACCCAGGGCGCGGGCGTGGGCGGCGACTGGTTCGACCTGATCCCGCTGGGGGCCGGCCGGGTCGGAGTGCTGATCGGCGACGTCATGGGCCGCGGTCTCGAAGCCGCCGCCGTCATGGGCCAACTCCGCTCGGCCGCACACGCCCTGGCCAAGACCGGCGTGCAGCCGCGGCAGCTCATGCAGACGCTGGAGAGCGTCGTCGCCGACCTCGACGTCCCGGACCAGCTCGTCACCTGCTGCTACCTGGTGATCGCCGCCGACACGGGAGAGGTGACGATGTGCTCCGCCGGTCACCTGCCGGTCCTCGTCACCGCGCCCGGCCGGAGCGCGCAGGTGCTCCCGGCCCCCGTGAACGCCCCCCTGGGGGTGGGCGGTGTGATCTACGAGCAGCGCCGCACCACGGTCGCGCCCGGCGCCACCCTCGTCCTGTACACCGACGGGCTGATCGAGACGCCGGGGACGGACATCGAGGATCAGCTCACCGAGCTGATCGCCGCGCTGGACAGGCTGCCCGACACGCCGCCCGACCTGGAGGCCGCCGCCGACCACGTCCTGTCCACGCTGCTCCCCGACGCGGACGGGCACGACGACGTCACGCTGCTGCTGACCCAGCTTCCCGCGGCCCCGCTGGCCACGCTCGCGACGGACCTGCCCGCCACCGCCGAGTCCGTGCGGACCGGCCGCGACTTCCTGGGCAAGGCGCTGGTCGCCTGGGACTGCGCGCACGCGGCGGACGACGCCCTCCTGCTGCTCTCCGAGATCCTCACCAACGCCGTCCGGCACGCCGAGGGCCCGATCGGGGTGCGCGTGTGCCGCACCGACACCGCCCTGACCGTGGAGATCAGCGACCGCAGCCTGCACCTGCCCCAGCCCCGGCTCGCGGCGGAGACCGACGAGTCCGGCCGCGGCCTGCTGCTCGTCCGCGCACTGGCCGACGACTGGGGCGTACGCCCGACCGACGAGGGCAAGACGACCTGGTTCAGCCTGGAGCTCTGAGGCCCGGCCGGGGCGGCGGCGGCGCGCCGGGATGACGGGGGCGGCCGCCGCTGTTGTGTCCGTCGGTGGTCGACGGCGTCCCGAACCGGGACGTACAGTACCCCTAGGGGTATTTCTCGAGGAGTGATCGTGGAACTGGATCTCGCGGGTGCGGAACTCAAGTCCGTCCTGAACCGTCTGCGCCGCGCGCAGGGCCAGATCGCGGGCGTGATCCGGATGATCGAGGAGGGCCGGGACTGCGAGGAGGTCGTCACCCAGCTCGCCGCCGCGTCCCGCGCGCTCGACCGGGCGGGTTTCGCGATCATCGCCACCGGTCTGCAGAAGTGCATCACCGACATGGAGGCCGGCCGCAAGGACGGCGAGGACCCGGAGCAGATGCGGACCCGGCTGGAGAAGCTCTTCCTGTCGCTGGCCTGAGCGACCCCGGGCGGGGCCTTCCGTCCGGCCCCGGGCAGCCCGCCGGCGACCGCGCCGGCCGCGCTGTCGGCCACGCCCGCCCCGGCTCCCCAGGCCCCGCCCGGCCCGCTCGACGGGAGGCAGCCGGGGCTGCCCCTACGCGCCGGTAACCCATTTTCGGCCATTACTGATCTTCACGAATGAGTCACATCTCCTTCCGCTTCCGCACTGGTTGAGCGGTCTCAGCGTCCAAATCGCTGGTCAGCGGGCCCCATTGGTACAGACTCCGCTTCGCGGAGCGACTTTGCGCCACGATCGGAATCGGCCCTTCTGCCGGTGTTTCCCGTGTGTCTACAGTGACGGGCGCCCATCGCAGGCATCGGACCCGACCAGTCCGGCCGGGCGCCGACCATCCACGGGGACCTTCGAATCCGCGACTCGCCAGACGAGCGCGCCCACCCCTGCCCGCCCGCGGTGACGGGCGATTCGGGAGTGGGCGGGCACGGCCGGGTTCGCGCACGCGCGTGCCGGTCCAGCGCGGCGGAAGCGGCGGCACCCCGCACGAGGTCGTACTCCGGACCCATCAGTGAGGACCACTCATGCGCAGAACGCTGACCGCCGTCGGACTCGTCTCAACCGCCGTCGCCCTCGGCGCGCTTCTGGCCGGCCCGGCCGCCGCCGCGACGACCTCGACCACCACCACGTTCGACATCACCTTCCCCGGCAGCAAGCCGCAGTCGGAGTACTACGTCGACAACAGCCTGGCGCTGAAGAACGGCGGTCTCGCCACGCGGTCGATGACGTACTGGCAGATCCTCGACGACCAGGTCATCGACAACTCCAAGCGGTTCACCAGCTTCAAGATCACGAGCCGGGTGGAGGAGCGTCTCACCAAGACCAGCGAGGACCACGTCGTCACCAGCAAGACCTGTGACCTGACCCAGCTCGTGAACGACAACTACAGCTGGTTCCAGGACGAGCCCGCCAACAACTGCGTCGCTCCGTCCCCCGTCTACGACGGCGAGGTGTTCTGGTCGACCGACGCCACGATCGTCTACGACATCGAGGGCGACGGACACGGCGCGTTCACCAAGGAGCTGACGGGCTCTCCGCTCGTCCACGGCTGACGCACGCACCGCGCACCGGGCCGAGGGCGCTCCACGCCGTGCGGGTGGGCGGACCTGACCAGTCCGCCTCCCGCCGGTGCGGCCCTCGCCGCCGCGGCGCATCACAACTCCACATCAAAACGGGGAAATACGGGGAATCTCTCTTGAGAGCAAGAAGACACCGACTCGCGCCGCTGGCCGCCGTGGTGGCCTGCGCCGCGCTGACCGGCACCCTCATACAGACCGCTCCCGCCGCCCTCGCGGCACCGCGGCCCGGCGCCGCACCGGACCGGTCCGGACCGACGCTGCCCGCCCGGGTCGCGCATCCCGACAGCCTGCTCGGCAAGGGGTGGAGGAGCAGCGAAGACCGGGCCGTGACCGCGGCCGCCGACACCGGCGGGCTGAAGATCCTGGTGGCCGACAGCAGCAGGGCCTACGAGTGGAGGACCGCCGCCGCCCTGTCCGAACCGGGCATGACGGCGGACTCCTGGATCGGCAACCAGTGCGTACTGGACCGCGACCACGTCGCCGCCGTCTACGCTCCGCGCCACTTCACGAACAAGCCCGACCTCATGCAGGGCGGCGCCTTCGCCGCCATCGTCAACACCTCCGACGGGCACGTGACGAAGCTGCCGTTCACGGTGTCCCTGGCCTACTTCGACCCGGCCTGCAACACCCGGACGCACACGGCCGCCTTCACCGCGTTCCGGGACATGAACGACCCCGCGAAGACACGGACCCGTGTGGTGACCGTCGACGCGGCGGGCAGGACACTCGACGAGGCGGCGCTCCGGGGCGAGGTCACCAGTGCCGTCCCGGTCGCGGACGGCGCGGTGGCCGCGCGCGGCCGCGACCTGGTGCACATCGACCGCTCCGGCAAGGTGAAGAGCCTCGCCACCGGGAACAGCGTCCCCTTCGACATCCGGCCGGCGAGGAACGGCCGGATCGGCTTCGTCGAGCGCGAGGACACGAAGAGGGCACGGGCGAAGGTGTGGTCCGGGCACGGCAAGCCGGCCCTGGTCGCCACCGGGAAGCTCGGCGACCTCGACCTGATGCCGGGTGCGGAGGGCCGGGTGTTCCTCACCGGCGACCCCGCGGCGGCCCCCAGGACGCAGGGCACCGGGATCACCCGGATCGACGCCCCCGCCGACACGGACATCTCCACCCTGGGACGTCTCGCCGTGGAACCGGTGCTCACCCCCGGTGTCCGCGCGGGCCTCGCGCACGTCAGGAACGCGGGCAAGGGATTCTCCAAGGCGGAGCCCCGCCCCCAGGGCGATCCCGCGCCGACCCCGGAGACCGTGGCGGCGGACCAGCCGGTGACGGTCACCAGCACGGCGACCGCCACCGGCCGGAAGGTGGAGCAGACGGTCGCTGACACGACCGCGCCGGGCGGCAAGAACCCCTCGCCCGCGCACCCCGGCACCCGTGGCGGGGCCAAGCGGTCCTCACTGTCCGGCGTCGCGGACCCGAACGCGCAGTTCGACCCGCGCGACACCGACCGCATCTGCGCCGTCTCCCGCAACGACGTCAACGCGCAGGCGCTGCAGCCGACCCCCAACCAGGTCGAGTGGGCGGTCGACATGGCCGTCCGCGGCCAACTGCGGGCCCAGTACCTGCGGCAGGGCGGCTACCGCAGCCAGGCCGGCCTCGGCAACATCGACCCGCAGGGCCTGTTCCCGGTGCCGAAGCTGGCGGGCGGTGACGGCAAGGGGCGCATCCCGGCGAACGTGCTGCTCGGCATCATGGCGCAGGAGTCCAACCTGTGGCAGGCCGAGAACGGCTCGATACCCGGCCAGATGGGCAACCCGCTGGCCGCGATGGACGGTTACTACGGCCGCAAGGCGGTCAAGGACGACCCGGACGCCTACTGGCAGATCCACTGGGACAAGTCCGACTGCGGTTACGGCGTCGGACAGGTCACCGACGGCATGCGCCTGGCCGGTCACGAGAAGACCGACGACAACGGGCACAAGGAGACCGCCCTGTCCCCGGCGCTGCAGAAGCTCGTCGCGACCGACTACGCCACGAACATCGCGGCCTCGATGTCGATCCTCGCCGACAAGTGGAACGAGGTCCACAAGAGCGGCCAGACGGTCACCGTCAACAACGACGACCCGGCCATGGTGGAGAACTGGTTCACCGCCGTGTGGAACTACAACCTCGGCTTCAACCCGCCCGCGGCCGCGGGCACGAACGCCGGCCATTGGGGTCTGGGCTGGTACAACAACCCGGCCAACCCGCTCTACAAGAAGAGCTGGGGGCACCCGTTCATGGACACCGACGTGGACGGCCCCGAGGCGAACAAGGACGCCGCGCATCCGCAGGACTGGCCGTACGAGGAGAAGGTGATGGGCTGGGCCGCCTGGTCCATCGACACCGGTTTCTCCTACGGCACCGACGGCCACCAGGACTGGCCGGGCGACTCCGGGTTCTCCTCGGCCGGCTTCCAGCCCGCGTGGTGGACCATGAAGGCCTACCGCAGCATGGTCTCCCCGCCGCTGGACGCCTTCTGCAACACCAAGAACGGCTGTGACGCGAACGTCCCGCCGAACTGCTCCAACGAGGACTGCTACAAGCAGTACTGGTGGAACCAGCCCAACGTCACCTGGAAGTCCGACTGCTCCATGAGCTGCGGACACGAGAACATCAAGTACCAGACGCTGATCTCGGAACCCGGACAGGGCCACCGGCTCAAGGACGGCACCCCGGTGTGCACCGGCGCACCGTCGGGGGCGAAGGTCGTGGCCTCGGTGGCGGACGGGACACCCACGTGGTCCGACTGCGGGCCGGTCAAGTCCGCGGGTTCCTTCGGCTTCCACTTCAACGCCGACAAGGACGGGCACTACGAGGGCAAGGAGGACCTCCACCAGGTCGGCGGCGGCTACGGCGGTCACTTCTGGTACGCCCACACGCGCGACGCCGGCCATCTCGGCGGCGACACCGGCCGGATGACCATCAACGGCACCTGGACCCTCGGGCAGAACATGACCTGGGCCCGCGTGCTGGTGCACCTGCCGGACACCGGCGCGCAGACGCGGCTCGCGGGCTACCACGTCCTGAACAGCGACAGCAAGAGCCCGGAGCGGTCCGTGCAGCAGCGCGCCGGGCGCTGGGTGAGCCTGGGCGCCTTCCACTTCACGGGTCGGCCGGCGGTGACGCTGTCGAGCTCCACCCAGGACGGCACGGCCGACGAGGACATCGCCTGGGGCGCGGTCGCGTTCCAGCCGCTGGCTGGCAAGCCGAAGAACTCGGTCGTCGCGATGGGTGACTCGTACTCCTCCGGCGAGGGTGCCTCCGAGGGCGACCGGGACTACTACGCGGAGACCAACTACCGCAGCAAGCTGGACGACAACGCCCGTGACGCCTGCCACCGCTCCACCCAGGCGTGGTCGCGCCAGGCGAAACTGCCCGGGGCGTCGAAGTCCATCGGCGAGCTGGACGACTCGCTGGACGCGAGCATGGACTACCACCTGATCGCGTGCTCCGGTGCCCGCACCTACAACGTGCTGACCAGGGAGAAGCAGAGCGACGGCGGGTATCGGAACGGTGTCGTGCAGACCAACAGCCGTGAGCTGCCGCAGATCGACAAGGGCTACCTGGACCAGAACACCACCCTTGTCACCATCTCCATCGGCGGCAACGACTCCCGCTTCTCCGACATCTTCCAGAAGTGCCTGATGTCCTTCGGCGGCGGCAACTGCAAGGACAAGAAGTTCGAGGAAGGGGACATGGACGGCGACGTCCACGGGCGCGACGGGGGATTCGTCGGGCAGACCCTGGAGACGGCCGTGCCGGGTGTCATCAACCAGGTCGTCCGCCCGGACATCCTGAAGACGCTGGAGCAGATCCACGCGAGGGCGCAGAACGCGAAGATCGTCCTCATGGGCTACCCGCCGCTGCTCTCCGACAAGGGCTCCTGCCTGAAGATCGGCACGCTCGGTCTGTCCTCGGAGTCCGCGGACTGGCTCAACGCCACCGCCGCCACACTGGCGGCGGCGATGCAGGGCGCGGCCGACGACGCGAAGACGAAGGGGATCGAGGTCCGGTTCTCCAACCCGGCGAACGACTTCGCGGGCACGGGCGTGTGCGGTGACCCGGAGCAGGTCCACGGCATCGTCAAGACGCTCGTGAAGTCCGACAACCCGAGCAACGACTGGCCCTGGCTCAGGGACTACGGCCTGTCCGCCCAGTCGTTCCACCCGAAGATCGGGGGCGCGCGTCTCTACGCGAACTCCCTCGAGCGCACCATGAAGGGCATGGGCCTGTGACGATCACCCGTGATCGCTCCGATCACGGGTGACCACTCCGGGGCAGCCCTCACGGGGGCTGCCCCGGATCCGATCACGAAGGGACACCGGCGATGAGAGGGAAGACCGCTCTGCTGCTCGCGCTGCTGCTGTGCGCGGGCACGGCCACCGGCTGCGCTCACGACAATCGGGCCGTGAGCCCGGAGGAGGCCCGGAAACTGGCCGGCGGCAGCCAGGCGGTCGCGGCCCGGCAGAAAGTGGAGAAGCGGCTGCGGAACGTGGTGCGGGAGTACGCCGACCGCACCCCGCTCCGCCTGGGCATGGTCACGGTGTGGGACGACTGCCGGACGGGGAAGCGCGAGCAGCCGTTCTTCCAGGACGGCAGCGACACGTACAGAATCAAGTGCGGGATGACCGTCACCGCGTACTTCGGTGCCGACCCCCGGCACATGGCCGATGTCGTCGACGGGATCCTCACCGCCGGCGAGAGCGGTTCGGACATACCGTTCACGCACGACGAGGCCGGCGGCAAGCTGCTCGCCTACTACCGGCACGGCGGCCCGAATCCCAACGGCCCCAAGGAGGCGGACCCCAGCGAGGTGTTCGCCTGGGGGGACACGCTGACCTGGGACCCGGTGCGCGACCACGACCCCGGGCGCCGGGTCCGCGAGCCGTACGCCGCGAAGAACGACCCACCGGTGCGGCGGTTCGTGCGGGAGCCGCGGTCCGCGACGGTCGCCGGTGTCCGCGAGCGGTACGGCATGGTGTTCCGGCTCGAGTTGATGTCCGGCGACTACTACACGGTGTTCAAGAGCGGCCGGACGCGGGCTGGATGACCCGCTCCCGCCACGGGATCCAGGCCGCCGCCAGGGTGACGGTCAGGGCAGATGCCGCGATCGTCGCCATGCCCAGAGTCAGGCCGGCCGCGCCCGCCACGAAGCCGATCAGCGCCGGGCCGGCCAGCAGGCCCGTCGTTCCCATCGCGGCGACCAGGGACAACGCGTCCGGGCCGCGTTCGGCGGCGGCCACGTACACGCAGGGGGTCACCGCGGCCGCGCCCAGGCCCACGCAGGCGAAGCCCAGCAGGGTGGGCAGCACGCCGCCGGCCGCCAGGGCGAGGGCCAGGCCGAGACCGGCCACGGCGCTGCCGGTGCGCACCACGCGGGCGTCTCCCCAGCGGTCGCGCCAGCGGTCCGCGCGTACCCGGGCCAGCAGCATCATGGCCGAGACGACGGCGATACCCAGCGGTGCCACGGTGGAAGAGGCCCTGACGACGTCCTTCAGGTAGAGCGTGGACCAGTCGTTCATCGCGCCCTCGGTGATGGTGCCGAAGGCCATGGCGCAGCCCATGAGCAGGGTCTTACCGGCGGGCCTGGCCAGGCGTGACCGCTTCCTGTCGGGGGTCCCGGGGCCGGGGTCCGGGTGCGGCAGCAGCCCCCGGCGCGCGGTGGCGAGCAGTAGGAGCAGGAGCGCCGCCGCCACCGCGAAGTGGGCCGGGACGGACGGGGTGAGGGCGGTGACGCCGGAGGCGAGGAGCGCGGCGGCGAGCAGGCCGGCGCTGAACGTGGCGTGCAGCTGGGACATGGCGGTGCGGCCGTGGGCCGCCTCCAGTGCCGCGCCCTGGGCGTTCATCGCGACGTTCAGGCAGCCCACGGCGACACCGTCGGCGCAGACGACCAGCAGGGCCAGCGGGTAGTCCGGCACCACCGACAGGGCCGCCAGCAGCGCGGTGAGGCAGAGGGCGGAGGCGAGGGACAGGCGCCGGGAGCCGACCTTGCGCATCAGGTGGGCGACCAGCGGGAAGGAGGCCGCCGCGCCCGCGCCGCAGGCCATCAGCAGCAGACCCACCTCGCCGGCGCCCAGGTCCAGCCGTGCCTTGAGCGCGGGAAGCCGGGCGGCCCAGGTGGCGTACTGCAGGCCGAGGAAGCAGAACAGCGCGGCGATGGACCACTTGGCGCGGCGGAAGCCGGCGTCCCGCATCAGCCGGCCCTCCGGTGTCCGGAGGTCACCCGCGCGGACATGTACACCGCGTCGCCGCCGTAGCCGGCGGGCAGCCGGGCCCCGGGGTGCGGCCGGTAGCCGTTGGCCCGCCAGAAGGGCTCCTTGCCGGCGACCGCGATCAGCGACATCGTGCGGTAGCCGCGCGCGCCCGCCGCGTGGGTCAGGTGGCGCACCAGGCGGCTGCCCAGTCCCCTGCGCCGCAGGGGCGCGCCGATCACGAGGTCGTGCAGATGGAGGTTGGGCGACCGGTGGGCGACGCGCTCCGGCCGGGTCAGGTCCGGGTAGCGGAACATCGGGTAGGGCAGGGCCAGTACGTACCCCGCGAGGCGGCCGTCGAGGTCCAGCACGAAGCAGGTGCCCGCCGAGGCGCGGGAACGCAGTCCCGCCTCGCCCTCGGTGAGCGGGGTGTCCGCGTACGCCCCGGCCTCCAGGGCCGCGACCTGGGGCCAGTCGGCCTCGGTGATGCCGCGTATCAGGTCTGTCATGTCAGTGTTGTCCTTCCGGACCGCGCGTGCAGACGCACGGCAGCGGGCGGATGCCGTTGAAGCCCCGGGTGGTGTAACTGGTGGCGTAGGCGCCGGCGGAGAGGATCCAGACCGGGTCGCCGGAGGCGGCCGCGCGCGGGACGCGGGCCGGGTGCCGGCCGCCGCCGTACGCGTCGTCGCTGTCGCAGGTGGGGCCCGCCACGACGGCGGGTACGCGCTCCCCGTCCGGGTGGGTGGGGAACAGCAGCCGGTGGCTCACCTGGTCCATCTCGTACAGGCCGTTGAACCGGCCCACGCTGAGGTAGAGCCAGCGGGCGTGGCCGCCGTCCGGCAGGGTCCGCCCGGTCAGGCGGTAGACGTGCGCGCGGATGGCTCCGTGGTCGGCGACGAGGTGCCGCCCGGGTTCCATGACGAGGCCCAGGGGGCCGGCGGTGAGACCGCTCAGGCGCTCCATGCCCTCGCGGATCACGGTGAGGATCTTGTCCAGGGGCGGGTCGAGGGGGTCGCCGTGCCGGTCGAGGTAGCCGAGCGCGGGCAGGCCGCCGCCGAGGTTGACGTGGTCCGGTGCGATGCCGAGCCCGTCCAGCGTCACGAGCACCTCGGCGAGCAGGTCCACGGCCCGCTGCCAGGCCTCGCCGGTCATCTGCTGCGAGCCGACGTGCACGGAGAGGCCGGCCGGGGTGAGTCCGGACGCGCGGGCGGTGGTGAGGATGCGCACGGCGTCCTCCGCGGAGCAGCCGAACTTGCGGTTCAGCCCCCACAGGGCGCCGTCGCCGCTGGTGGCGAGGCGGCAGAACACCCGGGCGCCGGGGGCGTGTTCGGCGATCGCCAGGACGTCCTGGAGGCTGTCGGTGGCGAAGGCGCGGACGCCGAGCCGGTGGGCCTCGGCGATGTCCGCGTCGGACTTCACGGTGTTGCCGTAGTGCACGCGGCCGGCGGGGACCGAGGTGCGCAGGGCCTGCCGGATCTCGGCGGGGCTCGCGGCGTCGAAGCCGGCGCCCCGGTCCGCCAGGCACCGGAGCACCTCGTCGACGGGGCAGGCCTTCAGGGCGAAGCGGACCTGGACGCCCGGCAGTTCGGCGCGCAGCCGGTCGAGCTGGCCCTCGATGCCGACGAGGTCGTAGACGATGCGGTCCGCCGGGGCGTCGGCCAGTGCGGCGGTCAGCCGCGGGCCGGGTTTCACGGTGCCCCGCTTCCGGGTGCGGTGTCGCGGGCCGCGTCCACCAGCGCGGGCCAGGCCTCGGTGAGCAGGGCGAAGTCGTCGATGTCCCGGCGGGCCCGGTCCAGCAGTTCCGCGCGCCGGTGGGAGAGCCCTTCGGCGAACTGCTCGTAACGGCCGCCGAGTTTGCGGTAGGCGGTGTCGATCCGGTCCAGGCGCCACACGTTCTCGGCCCGGTCCAGGGCGGTGCTCTCGCGCAGGAACCCCACGACCGGTTCGGCGCGTACGCGCTGCCGTTCGTCGAGGAGCGCGGCGCCCGCCGCGGCCATGCGGTCGTAGACGTGGTGGAAGTACAGCATCGAGAGCAGGAACTTCACGAAGCGGGTCTGGTAGGCGGTGAAGCCGGCGTCCGTGCGGCGTTCGGGGGTGTGGAAGTTCTCGATGTGCCGGTTGTGCAGGACGCCGGGGAGCGTGGCGTCGTGGACGAGGTGGGTGAGGAAGTAGTCGCTGCCGATGGTGTCGGTGGCCGGGGGCAGCGGGATCCGCTCGTACACGTCGTGGTGGAGGGCGATGTTGCACATGTCCACCCGCATCGGGTCCACGAGGGTCAGCGTGGAGTGGTCGCGGGTGAAGGGGGTGGTGCCCGCTCCGGTGAAGGACTCCTCCACCAGCCGGCGCCTGTCCTCCGGGTCGCAGCCGGCGGGCGCCCACAGGCCGACGACGTCGTGGTAGACCCCCTCGTCGAGGAGCCGTATCCCGCCCACGTCGACGGAGAGTTCACCGATGAAGGAGGCTCCGGCCAGGGACACCGGGCGGCCGGTGTGGGCCGGGTCGAGGTCGGTGACGGTGACGTGGGCCGAGGCGTCGGCGGCCCGCAGACCCAGAGCGGGCAGTTCGTGGTGGACGGGGAAGACCTTCGCCCCGTCCCTGACCTGGTAGGTGCTGTCGGAGTCCCTGCGGTGCACCGACCGGCAGCCGAGGGCGGCGGCCAGCAGGAAGGCGCGGTCGGTGCAGGAGCCGTAGGAGACTCCGGCGGGGAGCAGGAGGCCGAGCAGGCGGCCGGGCCCGGGCAGGCCGGCGCGCCGGATCGCGCGGCGCAGGAAGTCGGCCTGCGCCTCCTCCCCCAGGTGGTGCACGGTGACCCCGGCCGTCGGCGGGAGCTGCGCGACCACGCGGGCGTGCTCGGCGCGGGTGCGGTCGTCGCAGGAGTCGAGGATCAGCAGTTGGACGTCGGCGCCGAAGTTCCGTGCCGCGTAGGCCGCTTCCTCGTGGACGGCGCGGACGGTGGCGGGGCAGGCCCGGTTGGTGGGCAGGCAGAGGCAGACGCGGTTCACTGTGCCCCTTCCGTGCCGGACCAGGAGTCCAGGCCGAGCACCTTGCGCCCGAGCGCGTCGAGTTCGGCGGGCCCGTAGCGCAGGGCCTCCGGCCTGCGGGCGTCGCCGAGCAGGGTCGCGTTCCAGTCGGGGGTGCGACGCGTGCGCCAGGACTCGACGCGGGACCGGCGCAGCTCCGTGTGCTCCTCCAGGGCGGGCATCATCGACAGGTACTGGACGGCCCGCAGGCCCTGGTCGGAGTTGTTGGGTGCCACTCCGTGCGCCAGCAGCCCGTTGAAGATGAGCAGGTCGCCGGCCTGGAGGTCGGGGCGGACGACGGGGAACTCGGCGCGGTCGACGGCCGGGCGGACCGGGTCGCGGCCGGCGGGCTGGGCGACGCGCCACTCCTCGAAGCGGCGGAACAGCTCGGGTGAGCACTGGAAGCCGCCGAGTTCCGGGCGGGTGTCGGTGAGCGCGATGATGCCCTGGACCCGCTGCGGCAGTACGGCGAGGGTGGTGTCGACGTCCCAGTGCAGCTCGATGTCGAAGCCCTCGTCGGTCGCTTCGATCAGGGAGCGGGAACGGGTGCCGGTGTTGGGCGGGTTGAGGTTGAGCCGGTCGAGGGTGACCCACAGCTCCTCGCAGTCCCAGACGTCCACGAAGGCGTCGTGGACGCGGCGGGTCTGCCGGCTGTCCCAGATGAGCTGGTGGTGGTAGGCCTCGACGAAGCCGTAGATGAACAGGTGCCGGTCGAGTTCGGAGCGGAACTCCGGTTCCTCGTACCAGGTTTCGGGGCGGTCGGGGTCGAGGCCCTGGAAGTCGAGGGCGAGGTCGAGCAGGCCCTTGGCCTCGCCGGGGGTGATGGCCTCCCGGACGACGACGTAGCCGTAGGTCTGCCAGAAGGCGAAGTCGTCCTCGGACAGCACCCTCAGGGGCTGGGACTTCTCGAGGTCGCGCAGCGGGGTCGGGGCGAGGTAGGTCTCGCCGTCCGCGCTGAAGTAGGGGCGGCCGGAGGCCGCTCGGTGGAGGTAGGGGGTGGTGGGCTGGTGCATGCCGTCACTCCGTGGTGATCGAACAGAAGCGCCCTCCCAAGCTGGACTAGACCAATTGAGGGTGTCAACGACTACCGGTCGGTACCCCCGGCAAAGTGCCGCCCAACTGCCGCTGGAATGCCGCCCGTCCGGCACGGAAAAGGCCGGGACCGGACCCCGGTGGGGGCCTGGTCCCGGCCTCGGTGACGGCTCGGGCGCGGCTGCTCAGCCCGCGACGACGGCCTCCGCCGCCGCCACACCGCAGACGCGGGCGGCG
Source organism: Streptomyces sp. NPDC002386 (assembly GCF_053593175.1). Classification (NCBI taxonomy): domain Bacteria; kingdom Bacillati; phylum Actinomycetota; class Actinomycetes; order Kitasatosporales; family Streptomycetaceae; genus Streptomyces; species Streptomyces sp. NPDC002386. The sequence goes on along the minus strand of NZ_JBSFBX010000007.1, from coordinate 295,282 downwards.
CCGTGGGTGGCGATGTGCGCGGCGCCGCGCGGCGGGGCCTGCGGGACGCCCATCTCGACCACGACGGTGTCCGGGCGGGCGGCGAGCAGGGCGTCCAGGGCGGAGCCCATCCAGCCGTGCCGGTGCTCGTCGCGGACCACGGCGACGACCCGCCGGCCGGCCGCCGCCGCGAGCGCCTCGCGGCCCGCCTCGGGCCCGGTGAACGAACCGGCCGCGCTGCCCGGGAGCAGCCGCGTCAGCTCGGCGGCCACACCCCACGGCGTCTCGTCGCCGACGGCGATGTTCGGCGCCGGGTCGAACCGGGCCACGAACACCGGCTGCGTGACCGGCGCGGCGGCGGCGCCGCGGGTCACGGTCAGCGCGCGGCGGGCCGCGACCAGGCCGATCTCCGGTTCCGGCCCGACGGTCCCGGCGCCCTCGCGGGCCGCGGCCGTCCAGCTCGCCAGTTCCCGCACCCGCGAGGCGGCGTCGGCCAGCCGCTCCTCCGGCAGTTCGCCGGAGCGCACGGCGGCCACCAGCGCGTCGCGCAGGTTCAGCACGGTGGCCTCGTCGCACAGGCCGCCGCCGACGCAGATCGCGTCCGCGCCCGCCGCGATGGCGAGCACCACACCGTGCTCCAGGCCGTACGTCCCGGAGATGGCGCGCATCTCCATGCCGTCCGTGACGATCAGGCCCTGGTAGCCGAGTTCGCCGCGCAGCAGGTCGGTGAGGACGCGGCGGGAGAGGGTGCCGGGGCGGTCCGGGTCGAGGGCCGGGACGAGGATGTGCGCGCTCATCACGGCCCGGCTGTCGGCCGCGATCGCCGCCCGGAACGGGGGCAGTTCACGCGCGTACAGCGTCTCGGCGTCCACGTCGATGCGCGGCACCGCGTGGTGGGAGTCGACGTTGGTGTCGCCGTGCCCGGGGAAGTGCTTGGTGCAGGCGGCGACGCCGGTGGACTGCAGGCCGTCGACCCAGGCGGCGGTGTGCCGGGCCACCAGTGCCGTGTCCGCGCCGAAGGCACGCACGCCGATGACGGGGTTGTCGGGGTCGGCGTTGACGTCGGCGGACGGCGCCCAGTCGAAGTTGACGCCGCAGGCGGCCAGGCGCCGGCCCAGCTCGCGCGCCACGCCCCGGGTGAGGCCGGGGTCGTCGACGGCGCCGAGCGCGTGGTTGCCGGGGAAGGACGAGCCGGTGCGCACGTCCAGGCGGGTGACGTCCCCGCTCTCCTCGTCGATGGCCACCAGCAGGTCGTCCCGCTCCGCGCGCAGCTGCGCGGTCAGCGCGGTGACCTGCTTCTCGGTGACGACGTTGCGGCCGAACAGGGCGACGGAGGCGAGGCCCTCGCCGAGCCTGCGGCGCACCCAGTCCGGGGCGGTGGTGCCGTCGAACCCCGGCTGCAGCACCGCGAGCGCGTCCCGGGTGAGGGTGTCGGGCCCAGTGGTGAGTGTTGTCATCGGGGGCGTCATCCCTTCACGGCGCCGTCGGTGAGACCGCTGACAGCCTTGCGTTGCAGGAAGATGAACAGGATCAGGATGGGCAGCGCGAACAGGGACGAGGCTGCCATCGTGGCCCCCCAGTCGTCACCGAAGGCGGTCTGGAACTGGGACAGCCACAGCGGCAGGGTCTGCTTCTCGATGTCCTTGTTGAGGATCAGGACCAGCGGGAACTCGTTCCATGCGGTGATGAAGCCGAACAGCGAGGTGGCCATCAGGCCGGGGGCGAGCAGCGGGAAGATCACCCGGACGAATGCCTGGGTGCGGGTGCAGCCGTCGACCATCGCGGACTCCTCCAGCTCCTTCGGCACCGCGGCGACGTAGCCGCGCAGCGTCAGGATGGTCAGCGGCAGCACCATGATCGCGTAGAAGACGGTGAGCGGGACCAGGCTGTCGAGCATGTCGTTGTCGCGGACCAGCATGTAGATGGCGATGACCATGACCTCCCAGGGCGCCATCTGCGCCAGCATGAAGGTCACGATGAAGCCGCGCCGGCCCCTGAACCGCATCCGGGCGAGCGCGAAGGCGGCGAACAGGGCGATCACGAGCGACAGCAGCACCGCGCTGACCGTCACGGTGACGGAGTTGAGGACCAGGGTCCAGAAGTGGTCGGCCCGCACGGCCTTGGAGAAGTGGCCCGCGGTGATGTCCGTCGGGAACCACACCGGGTTCTCGGAGATGATGTCGCCGGTCGGCTTGAAGGCCGTGGCGAACATCCAGTAGACGGGGAACACGAAGCCGGCGAAGAGGACGACGGCGGTCGCGTTGGGCCAGATGCGGCCGAAGACCGAGCGCTTCACAGCTCGTCCTCCTCTTGCTTGAGCACCATGCGCAGGTAGTACGAGGTGATGACGAGCAGCACCAGGATGGTCAGGAAGGAGATCGCCGCGCCGACTCCGAAGTGCTGGTTGCCGACGCCCTCGACGAAGGCGTAGATCGGCAGGGTCTCGGTGAGGTGGTCGGGGCCGCCCTCGTTGATCGCGAAGATCTGCGGGAAGGCCTTGAACACCCAGATGACCTCGAGGAACGTGGTGGCGTAGAGGAACGGCCGGAGGAACGGGAAGGTCACCGAGGTGAAGCTCTTCCACGCGCCGGCGCCGTCCAGGGACGCGGCCTCGTACAGCTCCCTGGGGATCGTGGTGGTGGCCGCGTACAGGTTGATCGCCACGAACGGGATCGACTGCCAGACGATCAGCAGCGTGATCACGGAGAAGGTGGAGAACTGGGAGCCGAACCAGTTGTAGTCGGCCATGGAGTGCCAGCCGAGCTTGTCCAGCACCCAGTTGACGACACCGAAGCGCTGGGCGAACAGCCACTGGTAGACGGTGGTGGCCGCGATGACGGGCATGGCCCAGGCGAGCACCAGGCCCAGCAGGAGCAGCAGCCGCATCCTCTTGCCGAGCCGGGCCAGCAGCAGCCCGGCCAGGGTGCCGAACAGCATGATCAGCACGACGTTGACCGCCGTGAAGACCACCGACCGTTCGACGACGTGCCAGAAGTCCGAACCGGACAGGACCTCCTGGTAGTTGTCGCCGCCGTTCCACTCGGTGAGGTGCTGGATGAGCTGCCGCGGGTTGAGGTTCTGGAACGACAGCATGCCGTTCTTCACCAGCGGCCAGCCGAGCAGGACCAGTGTGGCCAGCAGCGCCGGCAGCAGGAGCAGATAGGGAGCCGCGGCACCGCGGCGGGCGGACGGGCCTGAGCCGCCGTCCTCACCCGTCGGCGGCGCCGGCACCCGGGCCTTGTGGACAGCGGGCTCCCCGGCCGTGTCCGTGCCTTCGGTCTGCACTGACATGAGTTGCCATCTCTTCCGTGACCGTACGGGCTGTGGGCTGTACGGGCGTTACGGGCGGTACGGACGACTGAGCCGGGGGCGTCCGCCGACGCCCCCGGCGCGGGTCGTCAGTTCTGCTGGGCCAGGCGCTTGTTGATCTCGCCCTCGACCTGCTTGGCGGCGTCCGCCGGGGACTTACCGTTCAGCACCGCGGTCATGTAGGACTTGATCGGGTTGGGGGTGTTCTCCACCGCGGCCCACTCGGGGATCAGCGGGGTGGTGCCGCCGGCCGCGGCACCGGGAGCGGCGGCCTCGGCGGCGCCGTTGCCCTTGAGGTTGCTCTCCAGCGACTCCTTGTTCGGGATGACGCCGTTGAGCTTGGCGAGCTGGCCCTCGTACTGGTCGGACAGGGCGATCTTCAGGAACTCCTCGGCCAGGGCCTGCTTCTTGCTGCCCTGCGCGACGGCGAGGTTGGAGCCGCCGAGGAAGACGCCCTCGGGCTTGTCGGCGCTCTCGCCCGGGATGGTGAAGTAGCCGAGGTCCTTCTCGATGGCCTTGTTGGCCTGGACCGCCGTGCCGGCCTCCCAGCCCATGCCGATGAAGGCGCCGGTCTTGCCCTTGGCGAAGATCGTGGCCTGCTGCGGGGTGGCCTCGTCCTTGTCCTTGGGGGCCTTGGAGTAGGCGGCGTACTTCTTGTAGAGCTCCATGGCCGCGGAGACCTTGGGGTCGCCGAGGTTGGAGACGTACTTGTCGCCCTGCTTCTTCACCAGGTCGGCGCCCTGGCCGATGGTCAGGCCGTCGAAGAAGTACCAGTTCTGGCCGGGCAGGTAGAGCGGCTCGGCGTCGGTCTTCTTGCCGATGGTGTCCAGGTCCTTGAAGAACTCGTCCCGGGTCTTCGGGGTGTCCTTGATGCCGGCCTTGGCCCAGATCTTCTTGTTGTAGATGACGACGCGGTTGGCGAAGTACCACGGAGCGGCGTACTGCTTGCCGTCGAAGACGGAGGACTGCGAGACCGACGGGGTCCAGTCCGAGCCGATCTCCTGCTTCAGGTCGCTCAGTTCGGCGAGACCGCCGGTGGCGGCGTAGGCCGGGGTCTGGGTGTTGCCGACCTCGATGACGTCCGGCGGGTTGGACTCGGAGAGGGCGGTGGTGATCTTCTGCTGGATCCCGTCCCACTTCTGGATCTCGAACTTCAGCTTGGCGCCGGTCTTCTTCTCGAAGGCGGCCTGCACGTCCTTCGACCACTGCGGCGGCGCCGAGCCGTCCATCGTCCAGACCGTCAGGGTCTGGCCCTTGAAGCTGTCCGGTCCCGCGTTCTTGCCCGTGTCCTTGTCGTCGTCGCCGCCACACGCCGAGACGGAGACCATCATGCCCGCGATCACGATCGCGGCAGCAAGCTTGCGCTTCACGCCACCCTCCTCAGGGATGCCACTAATCCCCCCACGCCCTCGGCGGTGACCTGCGTACGACGCTGTTGCACGTAGGGCTCGGGACCTGGTCACTAATGGTGTAGACCAGTACGGTGGAGCTTGGCCTAGACCTTTTTGAGTGTCAAGGGCGGTTCGGAAAGGCGTTCCGGCCGTTACGAGAAAGTCACCGGAGCGCACCCGTCCCCTTCCGGCCCGGTGCATCCGCTGGACTAGACCTCTCGCGCCAGTTGGACTAGACCATAGGGCAGTTGGTCGCTATAACGGGAGCCCCCACACCCACAGCCGGGAAGGCAGGCATGGCCACCGACGTCAGCAGCGCCCAGCACCCCAGGGGGGCGCCCGGCCGCACCGCGCGCGTGCCGAAGTACTACCGGATCAAGCAGCAGGTGCTGGAGATGACGCAGGCGCTCGAGCCCGGCTCGGCGATGCCCGCGGAGCGCCTGCTCGCCGTCCGGCTCGGCACCTCGCGCACCACCGTCCGGCAGGCGCTGCAGGAACTGGTCGGAGAGGGCCGGCTCGACCGCATCCAGGGCAAGGGCACCTTCGTCGCCCAGCCCAAGCTGTACCGGACCCTGCAGCTCACCTCGCACACCGAGGACATGCACGCCCAGGGTCTGGAGCCGGCCTCGCAGGTGCTGGACATCGGCGAGGTGCCCGCGGACGCCCGGCTGTCCGCGCTCCTCGGCATCGACGCCGGCGAGCGCGTGCTGCGCATCGAACGGCTGCGGCTGGCCAGCGGCGACCCGATGGCGATCGAGACGACCCACCTGTCCGTACGGCGCTTCCCCGGGCTGCGGCGCTCACTGACCACCTACCCCTCGCTCTACACGGCCCTCGCCGAGGTGTACGGCGTGCATCTGGCGGAGGCCGACGAGACCATCGAGACCTCCCTGTCGACACCCCGCGAGGCCCATCTCCTCGCCACCGACGTGGGACTGCCGATGCTGCTGCTGTCCCGGCACTCACGGGACGCCGGGGGCACTCCGGTGGAATGGGTGCGCTCGGTGTACCGGGGCTCGCGCTACAAGTTCGTCGCCGCGCTGCGCCGGCCGCCGACCGGGCCGTCCGTGGTGTCCGTCCGGGAGAACGGGTGACGTTCCCGTGCCCCTCCGGGGCCGGGCCGCACCCCGCGGGGCACGGGCCGAGCCTCGCCGTGGCCCTGGTGCGGGCACGGGAGGCGGCCTGTCTCACCCAGGACGAACTGGCGGTGCGGTCCGGCCTGAGCGTGCGGGCCATACGGAATCTGGAGACCGGGCACACCGCCCGGCCGCGCAGGCAGTCGCTGGTACTGCTGTCCGAGGCGCTCGGACTGGCCCCCGCCGAGGCGCGGCGGCTGTTACGGCTGCCCGGGGGCGGCGACGGGCCGGCCGGTGCCGTCGCTCCGCCCGGGACCGCCGTGCCGGCCGAACTGCCCCCGGCGCCCCGGCACCGCCTCGCCGGACGGGAGGCGCTCGCCGACGCGCTGGCCGCCCGCCTCCCCGGCCGGGACGGACCTGCCGTGGTCGTCGGGCCGCCGGGTTCCGGGAAGACCGCCCTGGTGCTGCGCACCGCGCACGCGGCGCGCGAGCGGTTCCCCGACGGCCAGGTCTACGTCGACCTGCATCCCACCTCGTGCATCCCTTTTACCTCCGACCAGTTGGTCCACCGCGTCCTGCGGTCCCTGGGCCGCGGTGCCGGTGCCCGCGGTCCCGAGGAGGCACGGGCCCGGCTGCGGGACGCGCTCAGCCGGCGGCGGGTGCTGGTGGTGCTCGACAACGTGGTCACCGAGGCACAGGTGCGTCCGCTGCTCGTGGACGGCGGTCGCAGCGCCGTGCTGGTCGCCGCGCGCCGCGAACTGCCCGCCCTGCCGGGGCGGCCGGGTCACCGGATCGGCACGCTGCGCGGGCCGGAGGCCTGCCGGGTGCTGGAGGACCTGGCGGGTGCGGCCCGGATCCGGGCCGACCGGCCGGCCGCGCTGGACGTCGTGCGGCACTGCGGGGGGCTGCCGCTCGCCCTGCACCTGGCCGGGCTGTGGCTCTCGGCCCGCCCCCGCCGGCCGGCGCGCGAGCTGGCCGACCGGCTGGCGGACGAGCGGGACCGGCTGGCCACGCTGTCCGTCGGTGACCTGTCCCTGCGGGCGAGCGTGGCGGCCTACCACCGGCCCCTGCCGCCCCCGCTGAAAGCCTCCCTGCACCAACTGCGCGACGTGAGCGACGACTTCGGCGTCGAGGAGATGCTGGAGCGGGTGACCCCGTCCCGGCGCGACGCCGTGGACCTGCTGGAGGAACTCCTGCACCGGCAGATGATCCGGGCCGGCGAGCCGGACCGGGCCGGCCGGGTCCGCTACCGGCTGCACGAGGCGGTACGCCTGTACGTGGCGCACGGTCCGTGAGACGCCGGCCGCGCCGCGCCTAGGGGGCGTCTCCCCCTAGTCCAGGAACGCCGTCTCTATCCAGCGGCGTACCGCCCGCGGGCGCATCCGGTGCAGGCCGCCGACCGTGTCGGCGACCTCGTGCGAGCCGCCGACCGACAGGAACTTCTCCCGCACCAGTCCGGCGTGGTCCGCGCGGGTCTCCGGACCGGCGGCGCCGACCGGGATCAGCCGGGTGCGGGAGACCGTACGGCCGTCCGTCAGCCGGACGGTGACCCGGGCGCCGGTGGCCTTGGTGGACCGGGAGAAGTCCCGGTCGTCGGCCTGCGACGCCCCGATCAGGTCGACCAGTTCGTCCCCGCCGAAACCGCGCAGCCAGGGCACCGCCGACTCCCCCGCCTCCCGCACCGCCTCGCCGAACGGCGCGTCGGACAGGAACAGTTCACGGGTCATCTGGGTGTCGTGCTCCAGCCGGATCCGCTTGGCGAGCGCCCAGCGGTCGGGGTCGTCCACGGCGGGCGGGGAGAAGTCGTCCACCGAGAACTCGCCGGTGAGCAGGGTGGTGGCCACCGGGTAGGGCACGTCCAGCACCAGCGCGCCCAGCGGGGAGCCGGGACCGGTGACGTAGCGGGCGGCCCGCTCCCCCGCGAACAGCGTGTACAGCGAGGCCTCGACGACCACCTCGGCCACGTCCCGGGGCCTGAGCGCGCCGAGTTCCCGGTGGATCTCGGCGGCGCAGTCCACCGCCGCGTCGATGCCGGGGCCGCCGGGGTGCATCTTGAAGGAGAGGGTGTCGGTGTGCCAGCGGCGGCCCAGCCCCTTGGCCAGCGCCTGCGGTAGCGGCACGGTGGCGAACCGGGCCAGGAAGCCGTCGCTGTGCTCCATGATGTCCGGCGCCCCGCGCAGCCCCGCGTACGCCGCGTCGCAGGCGTCCATCGCGGTGCGCACCGGGGTGAAGGTGTTGAACAGACGGGCGTCACTGGCCAGGAAGGCGCGCATCAGCGGCCAGTTCGGCATGGCGAAGGCCAGTCCGAAGGCGTTCTCGAAGAGGCTCGCGGAGGCCCGGTCGCTGTGCAGCCGCCCCGCCACCGCGCCGGCGAGATGGGTGTGGACGGCGCTCTGGCCGCGCAGCGGGCCGAGGGTCGCGGAGGCGGTGATGCGGGCCGCGCACTCGTTGGCCGCGACCACCGCGGTGAGCAGCGAGAGACCGTCGAGCCCGCGGGCGTAGGCGAAGGCGAGGGGCACCGCGACCGTGGAGTTCGACAGGTGCCCGGCGTAGGCGGTGTCGTCGAGGTTGAGCCAGGAGCCGAGCGCGGCGAACACGCCGGCGGCCTGCCGGGGGTCGCGCTGCATGGGGTGCCCGAAGGCGGCCACCAGTTTTCTGCCGAGGGGGTGCTGGAGACCCGCCCGGATGGAGGCGATCTGCGACAGCACCTGGCTCGCGGCGAGCTTCAGCACCCGGCACGGGATGTGCTGCGGGCGCAAGGACGCGGCCCAGTGCGACAGTTCCCGCAAGGGGGTGTCGGCCGGTGCCCGGCCGGAGGCGGCCCGGGGCAGGGTGTCTGCCTGCTCGGCCCAGTCGGCGCACAGGGCCTGGGCCACGCTCTCCCCGAGGACAGCGGTCATGAGGCGGCTACCTTCCTTGCCGTACGTGCGTCGGCGGTGTGCGCACGAACGCGGGAGCACCGGCGGTCCCGGTGCTCCCGCGCTGGGTGCGTGATCAGGCGGCCGGGACCTTGTCCAGGAAGCCGTAGACACCCTGGATCCTGCCCTGGTCGTTGGTGACGAGGACGTCGAAGCCGATGGCGATCGGCTCGGCGCCCGGCTCGGTCACCAGGCCCCACTGGAAGCGGGCCTGGTTGTGGTGGGCGTCGACGGTGCCGTGCAGCTCGAAGGTGAGGCCCTTGAACTGGTCGCGGGCACCGGCCACCACGGCCCCGAAGCCCTCGTGACCCTCGACCGCGGCGAGCGGGTCGATGTACGGAGCGTCGGCGGTGAACAGCTCGGCGATGGCCGCGGCGCGCTTGTCGGCGTCCGCCTCGTTCCAGATGTCGAGGTAGCGGGAGACGGTGGTGGTCAGGTCGCTCATGCGGGCGTTCTCCTCTGTTTCTTGCCTACTTGTGATTCCGGCAGGTGGCTTGGTACTGGCTTCAGGGGGTGGTCGGCGCCCAGACCGGGAGGGCTCCGGGGAGCACCTCGAAGGTGGCCGAGTCGCCGATGCCCTGCTGGTACTCGCCGTCGTGCTCCAGCGGCAGCCGGCGGCCGTCGGTGCGTTCGACGGTGATCCGGCGGCCGCGCGCGTACACGGTCGCCGGGTGGTCCATGTGCGCCGCCTCCAGCGTCAGTCCGGGCACGTCGGCCGCGGGCACCTCGCCGCCGATGACACAGACGTCGAGCAGTCCGTCGTCGAGCAGCGAGTCGGGCAGGACCTTGAACCGGCCGCCGCGGTAGGGGCCGCCGCCGACGTTGGCGAGGACCGTGGGGCCCTCGTGCACCACCCGGCCGTCGACGGTGACGCGGCCCGGGTAGGGCGCGTAGCCGGCGGCCGTGTCGGCGAAGGCGCGGGCGTAGCGCTCGCGCCCGGTCAGCGGCAGCTCCCGGGCGGTGATCAGCGCGTCGGCGATCACGCCCGAGCAGGCGCCCAGGTAGACGTAGTTGCGGGTCTCGGCCAGGCGGGCCAGGTCGAGCCGGCGCAGGCGGGCGCTGCCGCCGATGCCGGAGTCGGTCAGGACCGCCTTCAGCGACTCGGTCCAGGGGCGGTCGCCCCACAGCATCTTGTAGCCGGAGTTCCCGGTGCCGCCGGGCACGACGGCCAGGGTCGCCCGGCCGGTCGCGGGGACGAGTCCCTGGACGACCTCGCGGACCGTGCCGTCGCCGCCGATGGCGACGACCAGGTCGGGTGCGCCGTCCTTGCGCTCCAGCGCCCGGCGCACCGCGCCGGTCGCGTCACCCGGCGCGCTGGTCAGGTGGACCTCGGCGCGGTCCAGGCAGGACTCGCACAGCTCCGCGACCTGGCGGACCAGTTCGGGGCTGTGACTGCCGGAGGCCGGGTTTGCCACGATCAGGGCCCGGGTCGGCCCCGGGGCTGCGGTGTCTGCCATGACGAGCGTTCTCCTCACGTCGGACGCACCGGCGCACCGGCACGGCAACGATGGGGGGTGTCCCCGCCGCGGGCGGACGCGGGCCACGGATGCGGCCCCGGCCCGAGCGAGGAGGAGCGTGCGACAGGGACGACTCTGCCAAGGGCCGCTGACCCGCCTCTGACACGCGCCTGACGCCGCAAAGCGGGTCGCCCGGAATGATCAGTAACGTGTCAGTGTGGCCGGTTCGAATGGGCTGGGTGCCCCGGCGGTCCGAGGACCGCCGGGGCACCGATCCGTGCACATTCCACCGACCGGAGTGAGGCCTCATGACCGCACAGCCGTACGTTCCGCTGCCCATGGACCGCTGCACCTCGGAACTCCGCCGGGAGGCGGCCCGCTTCGCGGACGCCGCCCGGGACCTCCCGCTGACGAAGCCGGTTCCCTCCTGTCCAGGATGGACACTGGGCGACCTGGTGCGGCACTTACGCCAGGGCCACGCATGGGCGACGACCATCCTGGCCACCCGGAGCACCGAGTTCCTCCTGCCGGGCGGTGACCCGGCGGACGCCGCCGACGACGACACGAGCTGGACCGAGCGGGTGGCCGGGCTCGGGTCACGGGAGGCCGCGGAGGACGGCCGGCTGCTGGATCCCTCGCTGCGGGCGCGGTTCGTCACCGAGGGCGCCCGGCGGCTGGCCGAGGCGATCGAGGGGATCGGCCCCGAGGTGCCCGTCTGGGCGCCGCACGGCAAGCAGAACAAGGAGTTCTGGCCGCGCTGGGCGATGTACGAGACGACCGTGCACCGCGCCGACGTCGACCTGCTGCGCGGGCGTCCGTTCGACCTGGCCACGGATGTCGCGCTGGACTGCGTGGACTTCTGCGTGGCCGCCTTCGGCGTGCCCGAGGCCAGGCCGTTCCACTCCCCCCTGTTCGCCGAGGTGCCGCGCGGCGGCGAGACGCTGAGCTTCCGGTCGTCCCGGGGCGCCGCGGGCCGGGTCTCGAACTGGCTGGTCACCTGCGCTCCGGACGGTGTGCGGGTCGACCGGGACGCCCCGGACGGCACCCCCGCCGACGCCACCGTGGTCGCCTCGCCCGCGGACCTGCTGCTCGTGGTCAAGGGGCGGCTGCGGCCGGAGGGCCCGCGCGTGACGGTGTCGGGCGACCGCGAGCTGCTGCGCTTCTGGCTGGAGCACGCCGTCTCCTGACCGCCCGGCAGACGCAGAGGGCGAGCACGCGGTGGCGTGCTCGCCCTCTCTCGTGGCCCGGGCGGGGCCCCGCCGCGCTCAGGGGGCGGGGGCCGGCTTGGGACGGGGGATGAGCTGGACCAGCGCGGCCACGGCGAGCGCGAGCGGCGCCAGCAGATAGACGCTGGCCTTGAAGGCGTCGGCGTAGGCTCCGGGTCCGGTGCCCTGTCCGAGGACGTGGTAGAAGACCACGCCGACCGCGGCCACCCCCACCGCGCCGCCGACCTGCGCGGCCGTGGAGAGCACGCCCGAGGCGGCTCCGGCGTAGCGCGGGTCGGTGCCGGCGAGGGCGATGGAGGCCAGCGGGGCCATCACCATCGCCATGCCCGAGCCGGCCACCAGCAGTCCGGGCACCAGCCAGGCCACGGCGCCGTCGGTGCCGATGTGGTCGACCGCCTCCCACAGTCCGCCGAGCCCGGCCAGCAACACCAGCGCGCCGACCGCGAGGACCTGGCGGCCGAGCAGCGCGGCCACCTTGCGGGCCAGCAGCGAGGTGGCCAGGAACCCCACGCCGAGCGGCAGGAAGACCAGGCCCGACTCCAGGGCCGTCAGCCCCACCCCGGCCTGCAGGTACAGGGCGAGGACCAGGAAGAAGGACGCCATGCCGGAGTAGTACACGACACCGGTGACGACGCCGACCGTGAACGGCCGCTTGTGGAACAGCACGGGGTTGACCAGCGGGCTGCCGCCGGCGTTCGCCAGGCGCCGCTGGTACACGGCGAACAGCAGGAGCAGCACCGGCGACGCGGCCAGGCACAGCCACGTCCACAGCGGCCAGCCCTGCTGCTGGCCCTCGGCGAGCGGCAGGACCACCGCGACCAGGCCGGCCGAGACCAGCACCATGCCGAGCGGGTCGAGGCGGGCCCGGCCCTCGGCGCGGGACTCGGGGATGAGCCGCGGTCCGAGCAGCAGCGCGGCGATCCCGACCGGCACGTTGACCAGGAAGCAGGTCCGCCAGCCGAGGCCGGCGATGTCGGCGTGGATCAGCAGACCGCCGATGAGCTGGCCGAAGACGCCCGCGAGGCCCATGGTCAGACCGAACGCGTTGAAGGCCTTGACCCGTGCCTGGCCCTCGTAGGTGACGCCGATGATGGCGAGCACCTGCGGGCCCATCAGCGCGGAGGCGAGGCCCTGCGCGATCCGGGCCACGACGAGCTGGCCCGCGGTCGGCGCCATGCCCGCCCAGGCGGAGGAGAGGGTGAACAGCGCGACGCCGAGCAGGAACATCCGCCGCCGGCCGTACAGGTCGCCGAGCCGCCCGCCGGTGATGAGGCCGGCGGCGTAGGCGAGGGCGTATCCGGCGACCACGAACTCCACGGCGGAGGCGCTCGCGTGGAGGTCGCGCTGGGTCTCGGGGATGGCGACGTTCACGATGAACACGTCGAGCGTGATCACGAACGTACCGACCAGGATGAGCGGCAGCGTCGCCCAGTGCGGGCCGGCCGGTGCCCGCTCCCGGGTCTCGGCGCCGGCTGTCCGCGCTTGCTGCAGGGACATGGTTGACGGTTCCTTTCTTGTCCTGCGTGCGCCCGGCCGGCCAGGCGGACCGGAACCGGCGGGCACGCGCGGCTACTGCCAGTCGGGGACGTCGAGGATCTCGACCACGGCGGCGGAGAAGCTGAAACCGGCTCCCGCCGCCACCATGAGGACCAGGTCGCCCGGGCCCACGGCCCGCTGCACGACCAGGTGTTCGAGGCCGAGGAACTGGTCGCCGGCGCCGATGTGGCCCACCCGGCGGCCCAGGTCCCAGGTGCTCTGCTTCTCGGTGAAGCCCAGCACGTCGTAGTTCTCGGGGTACTCGCCGCGGTGTATCAGCGGGGTCACCACGCGGGATATGTCCTCGGTGGTGACTCCCGCGTCGGCCAGCGCGCCGGCCGTCGTGTTCTTCAGCCCGGCCTCGATGCGCTCCCAGGAGCCCTCGGCCTCCGCGGTGACGGCGTGCTGGCGGCCGCGTGCGCGCAGCGGCACGGGCATCTCCCGGCCCGGTATGGTGCCGAACGGCTCCAGGCCCCGGTTCCAGCGCTCCAGCGAGTTGTCGGCGCCCACGCGGGCGGAGACGACCCGGGCGAAGCCGCCGCTGCCGGACAGCAGCAGCGCGCTGCCGCCGTCGGCGAAGATCAGGTTGAGCTGCACGTTCCAGCGGTCCACCCAGGGTGGCGCGAAGTTGTCGCCGCTGGTCAGCAGCACGGCCTCGGTGAAGCCGGCGGCGATCTGCCCGGCGGCCAGGGTCAGCGAGGCGAGCCCGGCGTTGCAGCGCTGCTGCAGGTCGAAGCCGGCCGCCGCGCGGCCCACGGTCTCGTTGGCGACGTACGACGCCGTCGGCCACATGTCGTGGCCCTGGTAGCCGCACGTGGAGTGCAGGACCAGGCCGACCTCGTGGCCGTCGGTCCCGGCCCGCTCGAGTGCCAGCCGCCCCGCGCGCACCGCCATGTCGGGCCCGGAGACGCCCTCGGCCACCGTGATGGACTCGTAGCCGAGGTTCCGGTGCTCCTCGTCGACGAGGCCCGCGGCGACGGCGTCGCCCAGCGGGCGGGCCTGCGGGAGCCAGGAGGCGGCGGAGGCGATGTACAGCTCTGTGTCCAGCTTCATGTCTTCTCGATCCTTCGCTCAGGGGTGGGGGGGGTGGCATGCCCTGCCCGGCCTGCGCGCGGACGGCGGCGGTCTCCCGTGTGCGTCGGACGGCCACCGTCCCGCAGCCCGCTGACACGGCGCTGACGCGCCGGCCGGACGGGCCGCGGGACAGTGGAGAGCGCTACGGCCAGTCGGGGACGTCGAGGATCTCGACCACCGCGGCGGAGAAGCTGAAGCCCTCGCCGGCGGACACCAGCAGGACCAGGTCGCCGGGGCCCACGGCCCGCTGCGCGACCAGGTGTTCGAGGCCGAGGAACTGGTCGCCGGCGCCCATGTGGCCCACCCGGCGGCCCAGGTCCCAGGTGCTCTGCTTCTCGGCGAAACCGAGGAGCTCGTAGTTCTCCGGGGATTCGCCGCGGTGGATGTGCGGCACGACGGCCCGGGCGATGTCCTCGGTGGTGACGCCTGCGTCGTCCAGGGCCCGTGCCGTGGTGTCCAGCAGGCCCGCCTCGAAGCGCTCCCAGGAGCCCTCGGCCTCGGGGGTGACGGCGTGCTGGACGCCGCGGTCCCGCAGCCGCAGCGGCAGTTCCCGGCCGGGCGCGGTGCCGAACGGCTCCAGGCCCCGGTTCCAGCGCTCCAGCGAGTTGTCGGCGCCCACGCACAGCGAGAGCACCCGGGCGAAGCCGCTCCGCCCGGACAGCAGCAGCGCGCTGCCGCCGTCCGCGAAGATGAAGTTGAGCTGCACGTTCCAGCGGTCCACCCACGGCGGCGCGAAGTTGTCGCCGGTGGTCAGCAGCACCGCCTCGGTGAAGCCGGCGGCTATCTGCCCGGCGGCCAGCCACAACGAGCCGAGCCCGGCGTTGCAGCGCTGCTGGACGTCGAAGCCGGCCGCCGCGCGGCCCACGGTCTCGTTCGCGACGTACGACGCCGCCGGCCACATGTCGTGCCCCTGGTAGCCGCACGAGGAGTGCAGGACCAGGCCGACCTCGTGGCCGTCGCTCCCGGCCCGCTCCAGCGCAAGGCGCCCCGCGCGCACCGCCATGTCGGGCCCGGAGACGCCCTCGGCCACGGCGATCGAGTCGTAGCCGAGGTCGCGGTGCTCCGCGTCGACGAGGCCCGCCGCGACGGCCTCGTCCAGGGGGCGTGTGCCGGGCACCCAGGCCGCGGCCGAGGCGATGTACAGGTCGTCGGGTGCTTTCATGTGTTTCTCTCTCTCGCTTCTCGGGGCGCCGGCGCGGCTCGCTCCGAGCGCGTGCGGCAGCGGCCGGCCCGGTCGGCCGCTGCCTGGGAGAACGGGTGCTCAGGCCGGCTGGGCCGCCGCGATGCGCTGCAGCCGGTGGGCGAAGTGGGCGGTGACGGACTGGGCGTGGGTGTCGATGTAGAAGTGGCCGCCCGGGTACTCGTTGTGGCCCAGGTAGGAGGGGGTGCGCCCGGCCCAGTGGGACATGGCGTCCGGGTGCTCCTGCAGCGGGTCGGAACGGCCGCCGTAGGACGCGAGCGGGCAGTTGACGCCGGCTCCGTCGTCGTCGTGGTCGGCGGCGACGCGCAGGTCGGCGCGGAGCGCCGGGACCACGAGGGCGAGCATCTCGGGGTTGTCGTAGATCTCCGCCGGGAACGAGCCCAGCTTCTTGATCCACTGGACCATCTCGGGCTCGGGCATCCGGCTCTGCTCCTCGGTGGGCTTGAAGAAGCCCTGGGGGGACCAGCCGGAGGTGCCGACCATGAGGGGCGACGGGCCGCCCTCCTCCTCCATGCGGATGGTGAGCCGGAACGCGAGCTGGGCGCCGAGGCAGTGCCCGAACAGGGCGAACGGGCGGTCGTCGAGGTCGTCGAGCACGGCCTCGTGCAGCGCTTCGAGCAGCGGCTCGAACTCCTCGTACGTCTGCTCCTCGCGGCGGTTGTGCCGGCCGGGCAGGGTCACCGCCTGCGGGGCGATGTCGGGCGGCAGCAGGCGCTCCCAGTCGCGGTAGATGATGGCCCCGCTGCCCGCGTGCGGCAGCATGAACAGCCGGATCGAGGCGTCGGGCGAGGGGTCCGCGGGGTGGAACCACTGCCCCGCACGGGACATGTCCTGGCCGACGGAGGCGATGGCACTGGTCACGACTGGGTGCTCCCAACGGTGGGGCCGAGGGCGCGTACCGCGGGCAGCAGCACCTCGGCGATCTCCTTCAACTGCGGTTCGGGGTCCAGGGATCCGATCCGTACGACCAGGTGCCGGGCGCCGGCCCGGACGTACTCGCCGAGCCACTCGGCGCACTTCTCGGCGCTGCCCCAGGCGTAGGCCTGGATGGTGCGCATCTGGTCCAGGGAGCGGCCGTAGTAGTGGCTGATGTAGTGCTCCAGTTCGGCCCTGGCCGCCGACTCGTCGCTGTTCACGGTGATCGTGGCGTACAGCGCGGGGGTGACGGCACCGGCGCCCCGTCCTGCCTCCTCGGCGAGTTCGGCGATACGGCGGCGGGCGCGGCCGTAGGCCTCGACGTCGGGCAGGAACGGCAGCCAGCCGTCGTAGCGGGTGGCGGCGCGGGCGAGGACCTTCGGGGTGTCGCTGCCGGCCAGCCACAGCGGGGGTCCGCCGGCGACGGCCGGGGAGGGCAGCCGGTCGAGGTGCTCGGCCTGCCAGAACCGGCCCTGGAACTCGTCCGGTTCACCCTCCTCGCCGGAGCGCCAGGCGGTGCGCCACAGCGCGGTGATCTCGTCCAGGCGGCCCACCCGGCCCTGGAAGGAGGCGCCGACCGAGGCGAACTCCTCCTCGGTCTCGGGCATCGGGAAGCCCGAGCCGAGGCCGAGGACCAGCCGGTCCGCGGCGACGTGGCTGAGGCTCGCGATCATGTTGGCGCCGATCAGCGGGTGGCGCAGGGCGGGGGTGAGGGCCGCGGTGCCGACCGAGATGCGCTCGGTGGCCGCCGCGGCGGCCGACAGCACGACGAGCGGGTCCAGGCGGGGGCGGGCGGTGAGGGAGTCCCCGGCCCACAGCGAGTCGAAGCCGAGCGCTTCCGCCTGGCGGGCGAAGTCCAGCAGCGGCGCGGCCGCGTAGGCGCCGTTGATGGCCTGTTCCCGGGTGGGAAGGAGGATGCCGATCCGCAGGGGCTCGGTGCTCATGGTCAGGTCCCTTTCGGGCATGGGGTGCTGGGTCGGGGTCATACGGTGCTCGCGAGCGGATTCCGGGCCGGCGCCGTGAGCTGTTCCCGTACCGCGCGCCGCAGGATCTTGCCCGAGGGGTTGCGGGGCAGGGACTCGGCGAAGTGGTACGTGCCGGGGATCTTGTAGTCCGCGATCCGGCCGCGCAGGGACAGCAGGAGCTCGCGCGGCGTGGCCTTCGTACCGGGCCGCAGGACGACCACCGCGTGCACGCTCTCGCCCCAGCGCTCGTCGGGCAGTCCGACCACGGCGGCGTCGGCGACGGCCGGGTGCGCGGCGAGCGCCTTCTCGACCTCGGCGGGGTAGATGTTCTGCCCGGCGACGATGATCGTGTCGTTGATCCGGTCGCACAGGTGGAGATAGCCGTCGTCGTCGAGGTAGCCGGCGTCGCCCATGTACAGCCACTCCCCCACCAGGGTGCGGGCGGTGGCCTCGGGCAGGTTCCAGTAGCCGAGCATCCGGGAGGGGGCGCGGACGCAGATCTGGCCGATGGCACCGGGCGGGAGGGTCTCGCCGTCGGGTCCGACGACCTTGATCTCGTTGCCCGGGCAGGGCTTGCCGACGGAGGTGAGCACGGTGCTGCCGGGGTGGTGCGCCTCCGGCGGCAGGCAGACCGCCACGCTGCCGGTCTCGGTGCTGGCGTAGATCTGCGCGAACTCGCAGCCGAAGGTCTCCAGGCACTGCTTGAGCAGCGTCTCGGACATCGGGGCCGCGCCGTACGCGATCTTGCGCAGGGAGGTGAACGCCTCGGGTCCCGCGCCGCGTTCGGCCGCCATCGCCTGGAGCATGGCCGGTGCGGCGAAGGTGGTGGTCACCCGGTGGGTGCGGATGAGCCGCACCGCCTCCTGCGGGTCGAACTGCGGCATGATCACGTTGGTGCCGCCGGCGTTGAAGGTGTGCAGGAACCAGCCGATGCCCGCGACCCCGAAGCCCGGCAGGGAGATCAGGCCGACGTCCTCCGGCAGCCAGTCGATCCAGTCGACGCCGCGCTCCTGGCTGGCGTGCGGCAGGGTGAAGAAGCTGCGGTGGGCGAGGACGGCGCCCTTGGGCAGGCCGGTGGTGCCGCTGGTGTAGATCTGGATGACCGCGTCGTCGGGGCCGGTGCCCGGGGTGAGGTCGGTGTCCGGCTGGCCGGCGGTCCAGGCGGGCAGTCCGGCGCCGCGGGCGGGTTCGCCGTCGGCGTCGGTGCCGTCGACGCGGATCACCTTGCGCAGTCCGCGCAGTTGGTGGCGGACGGTGGCGACGGTGTCCCAGAACTCGTCGTCGACGAAGATCAGGGCGGCGCCGGAGTCGCGCAGGATGTGGTCGACCTCGCTGGGCGTGAGCCGCCAGTTGACCGGTACCAGGACCGCGCCCGCCTTGGCGCAGGCGATCATCACCAGGTAGTAGTTCTCCGACTCGCGGCCCAGGTAGGCGATCCGGTCGCCGCGCCGGACACCGCAGGTGCGCAGGGCGTGCGCGGCGCGGTTGCTGTCCCGGTGGAACTTCTCGTAGGTGGTGACGCGGTCCTCGCAGACGATCGCCGGATGGTCCGGGCGGCTGCCGGCGTGGGCGCGGGCGGAGTGGTGGAGCGTCCAGCGCTCCCTCGATATGCCACTGGATATGTCAGTCATGGTCGTCTGTCCTTGTCGTCCGTCACGCGGCCGGTGCCGGGACGATCCGCTCGCCGAGGAAGCCGGCGAGCTGCCGTACCGTCGGGTGGTCGTGGGTGAGGGAGGCCGGCAGGGGCAGCCGGAAGGCCTGCTCCAGACCGGACCTGACCTGCTGGGCCATCAGTGAGTCCAGGCCCAGCGACACGAACTCGGTGTTGGGATCCAGTTCGTCGCCCTCCTCCAGGTGCAGCACGGCGGCGACCTTCTCCCGGACCACGGCGGTGACGGCCGTGGCGCGTTCCTCCGGGGACAGGGCGGCGAGCGCGGCGACGTCGAGGCCGTCGTCGTCCTCCGGTTCCCGGCGGGCCAGGCGGTCGAAGAACAGGTCGCCGGTGACCCGGCCCGCCATGTAGCGGTCCCAGTCGAAGTCGCCCACCACGCGCTGGCCGCGCGGCTGGTCCCAGAGGCTGACCAGGGTGTTCAGCGCCCGGGTCGGCGAGAACAGGTGGACGCCGCCGCGCTCCAGTTCCTGGATGAGGACGTCGTTCATGCGGGAGGACATGCCGACCCGGGACCAGGAGCTCCAGTTGAGGGCGAGTCCGGGCAGGCCGCGGCGGGCGCGCCAGTCGGCGAGGCCGTCGAGGGCGGCGTTGCCGGCGGCGTAGTGCCCCTGGGCGACGAAGCCGCCGAGCACCGAGGAGACCGAGGAGTAGACGACGAAGAACTCCAGCTCCGGGAAGGCCTGTTCGGTGGCCTCGTGCAGCAGCCAGCCGCCGTACGCCTTCGCCGCGAGCTGGTCCTCGATGGACTCCCAGGTCAGTTCGGAGATCAGCCGCTCGTCGTAGGAGCCGCCGGCGGCGTGCACGATGCCGCCCAGGGGGCGCGGTCCGGCCTCGATGTGGCGCACGAGCCGGGCGACGTCCTCGGCGCGGCCGAGGTCGGCGCGGACGATGTCGACCTCCGCCTCCTCGGCGAGGCCGGCGAGCAGTTCCGCGGCCTCCGGGGCGGGCCTGCCGCCGCGGCTGACCAGCGTCAGGTGCCGGGCGCCGAGCTCGGCCAGCTTCCAGGCGGTGGCGAGGCCGAGGCCGCCGAGGCCGCCGGTGACGAGGTACGTGCGGTCCTCGCGCAGACCGGCCTGCCGCCGCTCGGCGGGTTCCCGCCGCCGGTCCGCCGGGTCCTCGGGCAGCGTCACCCAGACCGGGCGGGCGGGGTCGGCGAGGGTGGTGCGCAGCGCCTCGCCGGTCTCGTCGAGGCCGAAGTGGGCCGCGCCGTCGCCGGGTTCGGGCGCCGGGGCGTGCACCACGGCCGTCGCCGGCAGGGTGAGCGTGGAGCGGAAGGTGCCGTCGTGGCGGACCAGGACCTCGTCGCCCGGCGCGAAGCCGGTGCCCGTGGCGGCCGCCAGGACGGTGCCGTGCGCGGTGCGGCCGAGCACGGGGGGCGGCACGTCCTCGCCGTCCTCCTCCGCGCGGTCGGCGCGGCCGGTGTCCAGCGCGGTGCGGGCGTCCTCGGCGGTCAGGCCCACCAGACGGACGCGCACCTGGACCTCGTCCTCGGCGGGTGCCCGGCCGGCGACCGGGGCGGGTGCCAGGTCGGACAGGTCGCCGGACTCGGCGGCGCGCAGTTCGAAGTCGCCGCTCCAGTTCAGCGCCTCGTCGCCGGCGAGCAGCCGGCGGACGTAGCGGCGGCCGGACCGGTAGGCGACCTGGTACTCGCCGGCGGGCTCGGTGCGCCACTCCTCCAGCAGCGGGGTCAGGCCGCTGCCGGGGGCGAGGTCGACCAGGGTGGTGCGCAGCTGCGGGTACTCGGTGAGCAGTACCCGGCCGAAGCCCCACAGGGTGGCGGCGGCGAGGTGGCCGCCGTCGCCCGCCGGGTCGCCGGGCAGCGCCTGGGCGCCCTGGGTGACCAGCCACAGCCGCGGCGGCCGGGAGAGGCCGGCCGCGTCCAGGACGCCGACCGTGGTGAGCAGGTCGCGGTAGTTGTCCTCGGACTCGGCGCGCAGCCGGTCCACGGACATCTCACCGGGCCGGGTGCGCCAGACGCGGACGATGTCGGTGACGGTCGGGTCGTCGAGCACGGACTTGAGTTCGCTGGGGTCGGCGAGCCAGGTGACCTTCAGGCCCGGCTCGCCCGCGAGTTCGGCGGCACGGGCGGCGGCCGGGTCGAGCAGCACGACGTGCCGTTCGGCGGACGCGGCGTCGGTCGCGGGCAGGGCCCGGCGGATCCACTCGGGGCGGTGCAGGAAGCGGCGGCGGCCGGTGCGGTCGTCGGGGCGGACCAGCCGGACACCGAGGAGTTCGGCGACCGGGTCGCCGTTCTCCAGCAGCAGCACGTCGGCGAGGCGGCGGTCCTGCTCGCCGCGGATCCGGGCGAGGACGCGCAGGTTCGCGCCGCGCGGCTTGCGGAAGTGCCGTACGGAGGCGATCTCGCGGGGCACGAAGACCGGGCCCTCGGGGTCGAGGACGACCAGCGCCTGCGCGGCGGCCTCCAGCAGTTCCGCCGGGACGTGTTCGACGGCGGTGGCGTCGCGGCCGGTCAGCTCGCCGGAGACCACGTCGTCGCCGTGCCGGGTGACGTGCCGGAGCAGCCGCATGCGGGGCCCGGTGGCGCGGCCGACGGAGGCGAGGTCGGTGTAGATGTCCTCGTCGTCGATGCGCTGCGCGGCCGGGGCGAGGGCGGCGTCCAGCTCGGCCAGCTCCGAGACCGGGACGAGCGCCTCGCGGTCGGCGGCGACCGTGGCGGTGGCGTGCGGGTTCTCCTCGCCGCCGACCACGGTGAACACCTCGATGCCGGCGCCGCCCTCGGGGCGCGGCCGCCAGCGGGTGGTCAGGGTGAGGGTGGTCTCGGCGGGCAGTTCGAGCGGGGCGAGCAGTGTGAGGTCGCGGATCGCGGAGCGGGCGTGGCCCTGGACCGCGTCCTGCGCGGCGAGCAGCAGGTCGACGTAGGCGCCGGCGGGCAGGGTGGCGCGGCCGCCGTCGGCGAGGTCGGCGAGCGCGCCGAGTTCCTCGGCGGTGAACTCCGCGGTGAACTCCCGCACTCCGCTCGCGAACCGCTCCTCGGTGCCGAGCAGCAGGTGCCGGGCGCTGCCGCCGCCGGCGGAGCGCCGGGGGGTGACGGAGGGCAGCCAGTAGCGCTTGCGCTGGAAGGCGTACGTGGGCAGGTCCACCTTGGCGGGGGTGGCGTACCCGTCGTGGTAGCCGGCCCAGGAGACGCCGAGGCCGGCGGCGTAGTAGTCGGCGAGCGCGGTCAGGGTGGTGGCCGTGGTGGTGTCGCGGCGGCGCAGGCTCGCCAGCCACACGTGGTCCTCGGCGGCGACGCCGCGGCGGGCGAGCGCGGTGAGCGCGGCCTGCGGGCCGATCTCGACCAGGGCGTGCCGGCCGCGCTTGGCGACGGCTCGGATGCCGTCGAGGAAGCGGACGGGTTCGCCGATGTGCCGCACCCAGTAGTCGGCGTTGCCGATCTCGCGGAGGCGGGCCAGGCGCCCGGTGACGTTGGAGATCAGGCTGATCTTCGGCTCGTGGAAGGTGATGCCGTCCAGCGCGGCCCGGAAGTCGTCGTAGACCTCGGCCATCAGCGGCGAGTGGAAGGCGTGCGACACGGTGAGCCGGTCCACCCGGAAGCCCCGGTCGGCGAGGATGCCGGTGACCTCGTCGAGAGCGGCGGTGGCGCCGGAGACGACGGTCTGGTCGGGGGCGTTGACCGCGGCGAGCGCCAGGTCGTCGCGCCCCTCCAGCAGCGGGCCGACCTCGTCGGCGGGCGCGGCGACGGCGGCCATACCGCCCTCGGCGCGCACCGCCTGCATCAGCCGGGCGCGGGCGGCGACCAGCTTCACGGCGTCGGGCAGGGTGAACAGGCCCGCGACGGCTGCGGCGACGACCTCGCCGATGCTGTGCCCGATGAGCACGTTCGGGCGTACGCCCCAGGCCATCCACTGCTGGGCGAGGGCGTATTCGAGGGTGAACAGAGCGGGCTGGGTGTACTCGGTGCGGTCGATGGCGTCCGGGTCGGCGGCGGTGCCGAGCAGCAGCTCGCGCACGGAGCGGCCGAGGGGGCCGGCGAAGAGGCGGTCGCACTCGTCGACGTGGGCGCGGAAGACGGGCAGCGCCTTGTAGAGGGCGGCGCCCATGCCGGCGTACTGCGAGCCCTGCCCGGTGAACATGAAGGCGGTCTTGCGGATGCCGGTGGGGCCCTCGTGCCCGGTCTCGGCGGCGCGGTCCAGCAGTTTGGCGAGCGCGGCGCGGCCGGCGACCGGGGCGGCGACCCGGTAGGGGTGGTGGGTGCGCGCGACGTTGGAGGTGTACGCGAGGGCACCGGTCGGCAGGGCGGGCTCGTCGTCGAGGAGCTGCCGGTACCGGGCGGCCTGTTCGCGCAGGGCGGCGGCGCTCTTCGCGGAGAGGGTGAACACCGGTGCGGCGTACGGGAGTCCGGACTCCTCCTGCGCGGCCGGCTCGGGTGCCTCCTCCAGCACGACGGCGCCGATGGTGCCGGCGAACCCGAAGCTGTTGACGACGGCGCGCTTCACCTCGGCCCGCCACGGCTCGCACTCGGTGGGCACGCGCAGCGGGTACAGGTCCCAGGGGATGCGCCCCGAGGGGGTGTTCAGACCCACGTGCGGGTAGACCGTGCCGGAGCGGAGCTGCAGCACGGTCTTGATGACGCCGACGATGCCGGAGGCCGGCTCCATGTGACCGAGGTTGGTCTTCACCGAACCGACCAGCACCGGACGGTCCTTGGTGTGGGAGTCGACGAACACGTCGCCGATGGCGCCGAACTCGATCGGGTCGCCGAGCGGGGTGCCGGTGCCGTGCGCCTCGACGTAGGAGATGTCCTCGGGGCCGAGGTGGGCGGTGGCCAGCGCGGCGCGGATGACCTTCTCCTGGGCGGGGCCGTTGGGCACGGTCAGGCCGGCGCTGTCGCCGTCCTGGCCGACGGCCGTGCCGCGCACCAGGGCGAGGACGCGGTCGCCGTCGCGCCGGGCGTCGGAGAGCCGCTTGAGGACGACGATGCCGCAGCCCTCGGCGCGCGCGTAGCCGTCGGCGGCCTCGTCGAAGGTCTTGCAGTGCCCGTCCGGGGACAGCATCTGGGCGTTGGAGAACATCACCGGGATGCGCGGGTGGTGCAGGGCGTTGACGCCGCCGCACAGCGCGATGTCGCTCTCGCCGGCGCGCAGCGCCTGCACGGCCAGGTGCAGGGCGACCAGCGAGGAGGAGCAGGCGGTGTCGACGCTCATGCTCGGGCCGCGCCAGCCGAGGAAGTACGACAGCCGGCCGGACAGCGGGAACATGGTGATGCCGGAGGCGAGGTGGCCGTCCAGCTCCTCGTACGGCAGGGAGTCCAGCTCGAGGGCGTAGTCGATGGAGCTGGCGCCGATGTACACGCCGCCGTTGCCGCGGCGCAGCGGCGCCGGGTCGATGCCCGCGTGCTCCAGGGCCTGCCAGGCGGTCTCCAGCAGCAGCCGCTGCTGGGGGTCCATGTAACGGGCTTCCTTCGGGCTGATGTTGAAGAAGCCGGCGTCGAACAGGTCGATGCGGTCGAGGAAACCGCCCGCCTTCGCGATGATCTTGCCCTTGTCGTCGGGCCCCTCGGGCGTGAACGCCTCGACGTCCCAGCGGTCCCGGGGGATCGGGCCGATTCCGCTGCGGCCCTCCCGCAGGAAGGCGTCGAACTCGTCGGGCGAGCCGCTGCCGCCGGGGAACCGCAGACCGATTCCGACGATCGCGACCGGTTCGGGCGCCTGCTCTGATTCCTTACGCGGCATGGAACGACTCCTCAAGCGTCCTGGATTTCCTGGGTCAGGTGGTCCACGAGATGGGCGACCGTCGGCTCGTTGAAGAGCACGTTGACGTTGATCGACAGATCCAGGAGCTGCTCCAGGCTCTGCCGTATCTCGGTCAGCCGCAGCGAAGTGAGGCCGAGATCGAAATAGCTGATGTCGATGGGGAGTTCCTCGGACTCGTCCATGAGAAGGACCGCCCGGAACTTCTCCAGGACGATTGACTCGATCTCTTCGGAGAGTTCGCTGCGCGGCAGGTCGCGCAACCGCTGGATCGTGCTGTCGACAGGTGGCATGCGGTCATGCAAGCAGCGCCGGCTGACGCCCCACTGACAGGACCCGGAGCCGGCGTTGGCCGGATCGGCGCGGTCAGTCGGGCGTCAGCGCCGGGTCAGATTCCGCTGTCAGGCTCGCATTGCTTCAAGAAATCCACACGCCATATCCGAAAGGCTGAAGATGCTTCGCGAAGCCGCGCAGGAGCAGGAGGAGAGTGCTGAGGCACCTTCCGGATTGAAGAGTTACGACCTCTATATCGCGGGCAAGGACGTGGCCGGTGACGGCTGGGTCTACACCGTCAGCGGGCGTTCGCTGCTGGAAGACGTTTTCACGAGCGTCAGCCTGAAGCGCTCCCTGGAACAGGACCCGGAGTCCGAGGCGGCCAAGCACCCCTACGTCGTCGGGCGCTGCGCGATCGCGGACGACTCCGCCATCGACCTGGCCACCCAGGCCGCGGCCGCCGCCGCCCCCGACTGGGCGGCCGTACCGCTGGAGCGGAGGATGCAGCTGGGCACCCGCTTCCGCGAGGAACTGATCAAGCACCAGGACGAGTTCCTGCGCATGCTGGTCGCAGAGTCCCACCCGGTGAAGCTCGCCCGGTGGGAGCTGAGCTGCCTGCTGCAGATCTACGCCCCGGGCTCCCTGCGCTGGTATCTGAAGCAGATGCGGGTGGAGAAGGAGTACAACGGCCGCAAGCTGATCCTGCACCGCCAGCCGGACGGCGTGGTCGCCTTCAACCCGCCGCAGAACGCCCCGCTGCCGAGCGCCGCCCTGTGCGTGCTGGCGCTGATGGCGGGCAACGCCGTGGTGGTGCGGGCGCCGCGCTCGATCGCGCTGTCCACCATGTGGTTGCTTCGGGACATCGTCGCACCGCTGCTGGAGGAGATCGACGCGCCGGCCGGTGTGCTGAACGCGGTGTGCTCCAACCCCAAGCAGACGATGGACCGCTGGATCGCCGACCCGCTGATCGACGACATCTTCTACATCGGCGGCAGCCAGGAGGGCCTGCGCTTCGAGCAGAGCTGCGTGGCGCACGGCAAGAAGCCGATCCTCGAACTCGCCGGCAACGACGGCATCGTGGTCTGGAAGGACGCCGACGTGAAGTGGGCGGCCGAGGCCATCACCGAGTCGTTCTACGGCTCCGGGCAGATCTGCATGGTGCCCAACTACGTCCTGGTCCACCCGGAGATCGCCGAGACGCTGATCGCCGAGGTGAAGGAGCAGGTCAAGGGCATCAAGCCGGGCCTGCCCGAGGAGGAGGACGTGCTGCTGTCGCCGGTCAGGCGCAGTGAGCGCTTCTTCCGGCTGCTGCGCCAGGCGCTGGACAACGGCGCCGAGCTGCTCACCGGCGGCAACCGCACCGAGGTCGACGGCACGGTGTCGGAGACGGGCGTCTTCCTGCAGCCGACGGTGGTGCGGGTGGACGGCCTGGACCGGGCCCGGACGTACGACGTGGTCCGCGAGGAGACGTTCTTCCCGCTGATCCCGATCGTGGTCCCCGAGCGGGACAACGACGACGCCCTGCTGGAGGCCTTCCTGCAGTTCGTCAACAGCAACGACTACGGGCTGCGTAACTCCCTGTGGTCGCGCTCGGACCACGTCATCGAGACCTTCGTGCGCCGCGTGGTCAACGGCGGTCTGCTGAAGGTCAACGACTCCCACATCGGCTTCCTGCCGTACCTGCCGAGCCACGGCGGCACCGGCCGCACCGGCGGCGCCTTCGGCGAGGCCAACTACCCGATGCTCAAGACCTCCCACATCCAGGGAGTCAGCATCGCCCGCGACGTGAGCCCGTACGACGCGGTCTTCGGCGCCTGACCGCCTTCGCATTCGACGTCTTCCGGAGGTTTCCCGTGCGTTCCCTCGATGCTGCCCGGACCGTGTGCGAGCGGTTCCATCCCGGACTGCTCAAGGAGCTGGAGCAGATCCCGTACGCCGAGCGGGAGCAGCCCGGCAGCCCCGTCATCGACCTGTTCCGCATCCACGGCGGGGTGGGACTGCTCATCCCCGAGAGCTACGGCGGCCACGGCGCCGCCCCGCTGGAGGCGCTGCGGGTGCAGCTCGCCCTCGGCGCGCTGTCCCCGTCGCTGGTCGCGGCCGTCTCCATGCACCACTTCACCGCCGCGATGCTGTACTCGCTGGCGGTCAAGTCGGGCCGGCTCACCGACGCGCAGACCGCACTGCTGCACCGGATCGTGCCGGACCAGCAGGTGATGGCCTCCGGCTGGGCCGAGGGCCGCACCGCGCAGAACATCCTGAAGCCGGCCGTGACCGCGCGGCCCGTGGAGGGCGGGTTCCTGCTGTCCGGTTCGAAGAAGCCGTGCAGCCTGGCCCGTTCGATGAGCTTGCTCACCGCGTCCATCGCGATCCACGGCGAGGACGGCGGCGAGCCGGAGCTGGCGCTCGCGCTGGTCCCGTCCGACGCGCCGGGACTGTCCGTGCACGCGTTCTGGGGCAACGACCTGCTGGCCGGCGCGGAGAGCGACGAGGTCCGCCTGGAGGACGTGTTCGTCCCCGCGGACATGGTCGTCCGCGCCGGGGCCGACGACCCGACCCGCCTCGACGACCTGCAGTCGGCCGGTTTCGTCTGGTTCGAGATGCTGATCTCGGCCGGATACGCGGGCGGTGCCGCCGCCCTGGTCGAGCAGGTGCTGGAGCGGCGGCGGGGCAGCGCCGGGGAGCGGGCCGCGCTCGCCGTGGACATGGAGGCCGCCCTCGCCCTGCTGGAGGGCGTGGCCCGCGGCACCGGCCAGGAGCCCGGCGACGAGGAGTCGGTGGCCCGGGTGCTGGTCGCCCGGTACGCGGTGCAGAACGCGCTGCCGGACATCGTGGCGCGGGCGCTGGAGCTGCTCGGCGGCCTGGACTTCATCGTCAACTCCTCCAGCGCGCAGGTCGCCGCCGCGACGCGTGCCCTGGCCTTCCACCCGCCGTCCCGCATCGCCGCCGCGGAGCCGCTGCTCACGTACTTCGACGGGGGCCCGCTGGTACTGGCGTAGCGCCGCCGAATGCCTCCTGACCCACCCCCACACCCTTGGAGTGAGCGACACGTGACCGTCATCCAGGACTCCCCGGCGCCGGCGCCGGTCTCCGCCGCCGACTACGAGGCGGACATCCTCAACCTCTACCGGGCCCACCTCAGCAAGGGCCGGGCCACTCTGGCCGAGCTGTTCGGCAGCCACATGGAGACGGCGTCCGAGGGCGCCTGGCTCACCACCAGCGACGGCGAGCGCTTCCTGAACGCCGGCGGCTACGGGGTGTTCATCATGGGCGCCCGCCACCCGATCGTCATGGAGGAGGTGGAGCGCCAGCTGCGCACCCACCCCACCGCGACCCGCATCCTGCTGGAGCCGACGGTGGCCCGCGCCGCCGAGTCCCTGGTCTCCGTGATGCCGCCCGGCCTGGACCGCGTGCACTTCGCGCTGTCCGGCGCCGAGGCGGTGGAGACGGGCCTGAAGCTGGCCCGCGCGAACGGGTTCAAGCGGACCGTCTCGATGCGCGGCGGCTACCACGGCAAGACCCTGGGCGCCCTGTCGGCGACGGCCAAGGACGTCTACCAGGCGCCGTTCCGCCCGCTCGTCCCCGACTTCCTGCACCTGCCGTTCGGCGACGCCGACGCGCTGGAGGAGGAGCTGCGCGCCCACCCGGGCGAGGTCTGCGTGATCCTCGAGCCGGTGCAGGGCGAGGGCGGCGTCATCATCCCGCCCAAGGGCTACCTCAAGCGGGTCGAGGAACTGGTCCGGGAGTACGAGGGCTTCCTGATCCTCGACGAGGTCCAGTCCGGCTTCGGGCGGCTCGGCGAGTGGTGGGGCGCCGACATCGAGGGCGTCGTCCCGGACGTCCTGCTCACCGGCAAGGCG
The DNA here is from genome assembly GCF_053593175.1 of Streptomyces sp. NPDC002386. Classification (NCBI taxonomy): domain Bacteria; kingdom Bacillati; phylum Actinomycetota; class Actinomycetes; order Kitasatosporales; family Streptomycetaceae; genus Streptomyces; species Streptomyces sp. NPDC002386. The sequence continues at coordinate 266,722 of NZ_JBSFBX010000007.1, read as the reverse complement.
CTCGGCGGCGGGGTGATGCCGGTGTCGGCGGCCGTCGCCACCCGCAAGGCGTTCCGCCCCTTCGACAAGGACCCCTACGTCCACACCGCCACCTTCTCCGGGCAGCCGGTGCTGATGGCGGCGGTGCAGGGCGCGATCCGGGCGGTCAAGGAGGAGCGCCTGGTCACCCGCGCCATGGACCTCGGCGCCCGGCTGCTGCCGCGGATCACCGAGGTCGCCCGGCGCAACATCCCCGAGCTGGTCGTCGAGGTGCGCGGCCGGGGCCTGCTCATCGGCGTGGAGCTCGTCGAGGCCGGACTGGCCGGCGAGCTGCTGATCGAACTGTTCAACCACGGCGTGGTCGCCAACCACTCCATGAACGGCAGCTCGGTGGTGCGGTTCACCCCGCCCGCCGTGCTGGACGACACCGACGTGGACTTCCTCGTCAACTCCTTCGACCTGGCCACCCGCGACCTGATCAAGGGCGCGGCCAAAATGCCGGAAGGCGGTAACTGATCGTGCGGCACGTCGAACTCGATGCCCTGATACCCGCGGAGCAGGCCGAAACGGTCCTGCACGCCGTACGGCGCTGGGAGCGTTTCCCGGACCTGGCGCCCCACGTCAACGCGACCACCGTGCACGCCTCCTACCCCGACCCCAAGGCCTCCTCCAGCTGGGAGCTGCACTTCCGCAGCGGCCTGCTGCGCTGGACCGAGGACGACACCGTGCTGCCGGAGAGCGGCGAGATCCGCTTCGAGCAGTCCGACGGCGACTTCGACTCGTTCGCCGGGTGCTGGTCCGTCCAGCAGTCCGGTGACGACGTCACCGTGCGCTTCGACGCCGACTTCGACTTCGGCATCCCGAGCCTCGAGGGCATCCTCGACCCGATCGCCGAGCGGGTCATCAAGGAAACCGTCGCCTGGGCGCTGACCGGCCTGTTCCCGGGTGTGCGCATCCAGGGCGGCATAGAACTCACCGAACCCGCCGCGGTCGGCGCCTAGCACCCGCGCGAGGAGCTGACCATGGACCAGGCGAACCCGTTCGAGACACCACGCACGTACTCGCTGCACCGCGCCGAGTACCTGGTGGGCCTCGCCGTCACCACCGGAATGATCGTCTACCACTTCGGCGACATCCGCTGGCTGCCGGCGATCGGACTGTTCCTCTACATCGACCTGATCGGCTACATCCCCGGTGCCATCGCGTTCAAGAAGAGCGGTGGCCGGCCGATCCACAAGGCCTACTACGTCCTCTACAACGTCATGCACAGCCTCATCACGCAGGGCGCGGTGGCCGCGCTGTGGTGCTGGCTGGTCAAGCCGGAGTGGGCGCTGCTGGTGCTGCCGTTCCACCTGTTCGGCGACCGGGGCCTGTTCGGCAACTTCATGAAGTCCTTCGCGCTGCCCTTCGAGCCGGTGCGCCAGCAGGGCTACCTGCGGCTGCTGGACGACCTGGGCCTGCCCCACCCCAAGCCGGCCGGGCACGCCATGGACCCGGAGCCGGTCGGTCACGTCCCCGCGCGGCCGGTCGTCCGGGAGACGGAGGCCGTGTGATGAGCACCGCGACCGATGTACGCGCCGCCCGGCCGGTCCGCCAGGACCCGGCCGAGCGCCGCCGGGCGCTGTACCACCTGGCGTCCCCGGTGTCGGTGCTGACCACCGGCCCCGAGGACCGTATGCACGGCACGACCGCCAGCACGGTCACCCTCGTCTCGCGCTCGCCGCTGCTGGTCGGCGTGGTGCTGCGGTCGGGCTCGTCGTTCGCCCGGCTGGCGGCGGCCGAGGGCCGGTTCGCCATCAACGTGCTCGGCGGCGACCAGGCCGACGTGGCACGGCGGTTCGCCGACAGCGGCCGTCCGGACGGCGACGCGGCCTTCGCGGGCCTGGCCTGGACGTCGGACCGGTACGCGCACGCCCCGCTGATCGCGGGCGCGCTCGCCCACTACGTCTGCCGCTTCCACTCGGCGCACGCGGCGGGCGACAGCGAGCTGCTGCTCGGCCATGTCGTACGCGCCACGGCCGACCCGGGTCTGCCGCTGTTCAGCTACGCCGGCGGGCTGTTCGCCGGCTCCCTGCGCCCGGCGAAGGAGGCCGCCGCATCATGACCGCACCCGTTGCCCCCGAGGCGGACTGGGACAAGGCGCCCGGTCTGCTCGACGGCGCGAAGGAACTCACCCTCGGTCCCGAGGAGTGCGACCTCGCCTACTGGTTCACCTCGGTGGCCCAGGGAACCCTGCGCGACCGCGGGGCGACCGGCCACCACGAGAACGCGATCACGCCCGACTTCCTGAAGGCGCCCGGCCCGCTGCGCGAGGCACTGGTACTGGAGTTCGGCTTCCGCGCGCTGGCGGAGGAGCTGGCCACCCGGCTGCTCGGCCACTACGTGTCGATCGCGCCCGGCATCCCCGAGATGGAGTTCTACGCCACCCAGCTCATCGACGAGGCCCGGCACGCCAGGGTCTTCCGGCAGCACCTGGTGGACCTGGGCATCCCGGCGGGCACCCTGCTGAAGGACATCGAGGAGATGGCCCGGGACTACCGCAAGCGGGTCCTGGACCCGGTGGTGGACTTCACCCTGGACATCGTGCGCGACCAGGCCGACTTCCCCGGTGGCGTCGCGGTGTTCGCCATCATCATCGAGGGTGTGCTCGCCCCGGCCGCCGAGCTGAGCGAGCGCAAGTGGACCCCGCTGTCCCCGGCGACCGGCGAGATCTCGCGGGGCACCGCGATCGACGAGATCCGCCACCTCACCGTGGCCAGCACCATCCTGCGCGACCACGTGATCGCGCACCCGGAGTACAAGCCGCGGCTGCTGGAGATCCTGCGCTCGGGCGTGAAGCTGTGGGACGAGATCCCGGACCGGGAGTTCGTCATCCACCGCGAGGAGCTGTTCCAGCAGGGCATGTCCGAGCACGCCGACAAGATCGGCGACTACGAGGTCTGGCCGGGCGTGCGGCTGCTCGACACCACCGCCGAGCAGCGCTACGACATGGCCGAGCGGTGGACGGACGAGATGGCCGAGGTCCGCATGAAGTACATGGGCCTGCCCGTCGAGGTCCTCGCCTCGGAGGCCGGCGCATGAGCACCGGGCGGGCCGCGGTCATCACGGGGATCGGCTCGTACGTCCCGCCCAACGTGGTGACCAACGACGACCTGTCGCAACGGCTCGACACCTCCGACGCGTGGATCCGCTCCCGCACCGGGATCGCCGAGCGGTGCTTCATCACCCCGGGCACCTCCACCGGCGACCTGGCGGTGGAGGCGGGCCTGAGGGCGCTGAAGTCGGCGGGCGACGAGCAGGTCGGGGCGGTGGTGCTGGCCACCACCACCCCCGACCAGCCCTGCCCGGCGACCGCACCGCAGGTGGCGGCCCGGCTGGGGCTCGGACAGGTACCCGCCTTCGACGTGGCGGCCGTCTGCTCGGGCTTCCTGTACGGGCTGGCCTCGGCCGCCGGGCTCATCGCGGCCGGGGTGGCGGACAGTGTGCTGCTGATCGCCGCGGACGCCTTCACCACGATCATCAACCCCGAGGACCGCACCACCGCGGTGATCTTCGCCGACGGCGCGGGCGCCGTGGTGCTGCGGGCCGGCTCGGCGGACGAGCCGGGCGCGATCGGCCCGCTGGTGCTCGGCAGTGACGGCGAGCTGAGCCACCTGATCGAGGTGCCCGCCGGTGGCTCCCGGCAGCGCTCCACCGACCGTCCGGTCGACCCGGCCGACCGGTACTTCCAGATGCTCGGGCGGGACACCTACCGGCACGCGGTGGAGCGGATGACGTCCGTCTCCACCGAGGCCGCCGAGCGCGTCGGCTGGCGCCTCGAGGACGTCGACCGGTTCGCCGCGCACCAGGCCAACGCCAGGATCCTGGAAGCGGTGGCCCAACGCCTCGGGCTGCCCGAGGACAAGCAGTTGAGCAACATCGAACGGGTCGGCAACACCGGTGCCGCCTCGATTCCGCTGCTGCTGGCCGAGGCCACCGCCGAGGGCCGGCTCGCCGCGGGTCACCGGGTACTGCTCACCGCGTTCGGCGGCGGGCTGGCCTGGGGCGCGGGCACCGTCGTCTGGCCGGAGCTGCAGACCTTCTGACCGACCGTCAGTAACCCATACCGAATTCAGCGGTACGCGGGGTGCGTACGCCCTTCGAAAGGAACGGACATGCTGGAGCAGCTCAAGGAAATCCTGTCCAACAAGCTCAAGGTGTCGCCCGAGGCGATCACCCCGGAGGCCACCCGCGAGGACATCGAGCTGGACTCGCTCGCCGTGGTGGAGCTGTCGCTGCTGCTGAAGTCCGAGCTGGACCTGGACATCAGCGACGACGACCTCCTGGAGGCCGAGACCGTGGCCGACATGGTCCGGCTCATGGAGGAGCGGAGCGCGAAGGTCTGATGGCCGGCATGGACATCGCCGTCACCGGACTCGGTCTGGTCACCCCGGGTGGGATCGGGGTCGGGCCGAGCTGGGCGGCGGTCTGCGACGGCAGGCCGGCCGCCGCCCTCGATCCGGTACTGGCGAACAACCCCGTACAGATCTCCTGCCGGGTGCCCGGCTTCGACCCCGAGTCGCTGCTCAGCGCGCGGCGCGCCCATCGTCTGGACAGGTTCGTGCAGTTCGCGCTGGTCGCCGCGCACGAGGCGGTGGCCGACGCGGGCCTGGACCCGCAGACCTGGGACGGCGCGCGGGTGGGTGTGGTGCTGGGCTGCGCCGACGGCGGGCCGGGCACCGTCGAGGAGCAGCACCATGTGCTGCGCGAGCAGGGCGCCGACCGCGTGTCGCCGCTGCTGCTGCCCATGCAGCTCCCGAACATGCTGGCCGGTCAGACGGCCATCGAGTTCGGGGCGACCGGACCGAACCTGGTGGTGGCCACCGCCTGCGCCTCGGGCGCGACCGCCATCGGGACCGCCCGGGACCTGCTCGCCCTCGGCCGCTGCGACATCGTCCTCGCGGGCGGCAGCGAGGCCATGATCACCCCACTGGTCATGGCCGGGTTCGCCCAGATGGGCGCGCTGTCGAAGCGGCACGACGACCCCGCGACCGCGTCCCGCCCGTTCGACGCCGACCGGGACGGCTTCGTGGCCGGGGAGGGCGCCGGGATCCTCGTGATGGAGCGGGTCGCGGACGCCCGGGCCCGGGGCGCCCACGTGCACGGCCGGATCATCGGCTACGGCGCCACCGCCGACGCCCACCACATGACGTCGCCCCACCCGGACGGCGCCGGCATCGAGGCGGCGGTGCGCGCGGCCCTCGCCGACGCGGGAGCCGATCCGGACGACGTGCAGCACGTCAACGCCCACGGCACGTCGACCCCGTTGAACGACCTGTCGGAGGCCCGCATGATCCAGCGGTCCCTGCGCGGCGACCCGCTGGTCACGTCCACGAAGGGAGTCACCGGTCACCTGCTGGGCGCCGCCGGCGCGGTCGAGGCCGCGTTCGCCGTGCTCAGCGTCGAGCACGAGGTCATCCCACCCGTCGCCAACCTGGTCATGCCCGATCCGCGGATCGAGATCAAGCTGGCCCAGACCGTCACGTCGATGCCGATCGACCTGGCACTGAGCAACTCGCTGGGGTTCGGCGGGCAGAACACGGCCCTGGCGATCGCCCCCGCGTAGACGCCCGCCGGGTCCGGTCCGCCCGGCACGTCGCAGCAGCCGTCCGCCGAGAAGTCTCGGCGGGCGGCTGTCCCCGTCCCTCTCCCCTTTCCTCGGATTTCCTCGGAGTCGTCATGTCCTCCAGTGGTTCCCCGCCCCCGTCCGGCCGGCTCGGTACCGGGCACATCCTCTTCCTGATCGTCGCCGCCGCCGCGCCGCTGTCCGCGATGGTCGGCACCGTCCCGCTCGCGTTCGCCTTCGGTGACGGGGCCGGTGTACCGGCGGCCTTCCTGTTCGCCGGGGTCACCCTGCTGTGCTTCTCGGTGGGGTACGCGGTCAGCGCCCGCCGCACCGGCGGCTCCGGCGGCTTCTACGCCTCCGTCGCCGACGGGCTCGGCCGGCCGCCCGCGGTCGCCGCCGGCTACGTCGCCCTGCTCTCCTACAACTGCGCCACCATCGGACTCGCGGGCGCCCTCGGCTACTTCACCCAGCTCGTGCTGGCGGCCCACGGGCTGACGGTGTCCTGGCAGTGGTGCGCGGCCGTCGGGCTCGTGCTGATGGCGGTGCTCGGCTACCGGGAGATCGCGCTCAGCGCCCGGGTGCTGGCCCTGCTGATGCTCGGCGAGATCGGGGTGCTGGCCGCGCTGGACGTGGCGATCCTCGCCCGCCACGGGCTGCACGCGCTGCCCACCGCCTCCTTCTCCCCGCACACCGCGGCCGGGCACGGCGTCGGCGTCTCGCTGATGTTCGCGTTCGTCTCCTTCATCGGCTTCGAGTCGGCGGCGCTGTACGGCAAGGAGGCGAAGGACCCGCGGCGCAGCGTGCCGCGCGCCACCTACGTGGCCGTGACGCTGATCGCCGGCTTCTACGCGCTCACGAGCTGGCTGGCGGTCGGCGCGGTCGGCAGCGACAACGTGCGCGAGGTGGCGAGCAAGCAGATGGGCGACCTGTTCTTCGTCCTCGGCGACGACCTCCTCGGCAAGGCGGGCAGCACCGGCCTGCAGATCCTGCTGTGCACCAGCCTGTTCGCGGCCACGCTGGCCCTGCACAGCGCCGCCGGACGGTACGCCCAGGTCCTCGCCGGGGACGGCCTGCTGCCCGGCTCGCTGGCCGCCGAGCACTCCCGGTACCGGTCCCCGCACCGGGCCAGCCTCGCGCAGAGCGCGCTGACCGCGGTGGTCGTGGCCGGCTTCGCCGTCGCGGGCCTCGACCCGTACGCCGACCTGACCACCAGCATGCTCGGTCTGGGCACGCTGGGCATCGTCGCCCTGCAGGCGCTGGCCGCGCTGTCCGTGCTCGGGCTGCGGGTGCGCACCGGCACCGGGCACTGGTGGCGGGAGACCGTCGCCCCGCTGCTGGGCTTCGCCGGACTGGCCGCCTCGGTGTGGCTGGTGGTCGGCAACTTCGACATGCTCACCGGCTCCCCCTCGGCGGTGATCGCCGCGCTGCCCTGGCTGCTGCCGCTGGTCGCCGCCGGCGGCCTGCTGTACGCGGCCCGGCTGCGTACGGCGCACCCGGCGCGCTACCGCCTGCTCGGCACCCGGCACACCGCCGAACCCGTCCCGGCTCCCTCCCCCGCCCTGTCAGGAGACCGCCATGCACGATCCCAGTGAGCTGATCGCGGCCGGCGAGGACGCCGTACGGCGCCTGGCCCGCCGCCGCCACGACCTCGACCTGGACGCCCTCGGCACCGCGCTGCGCGCCCGCTCGGCCGCGCAGTCCGAGGTGACCCGGCTGCGCACGGAACTGAACCGCACCGCCAAGGCCCGCCGTTCGGGGCCGCCGACCGAGGCGGAGAAGGAGGCGGCCCGCGCGCTGCGGGCCGAGGTGCAGCGGGCCGAGGCCACCGCCCGGACCGCCGCCGCCGGTCTGACCGAGCTGCTGCTCGGCATCCCCAACCTGCCGCTGGACGCCGTACCGGACGGCGACTCGGAGAAGGAGGCGGTGGAGGTACGGCGCGGCGGACCTGCCCCGCGGCCGGCGGATGGCGCCCGGCACCACGCGGAGATCGGTGAGGCCCTCGGCATCCTCGACTCCCCCGCCGCGGCGCGGCTGTCCGGCGCCCGGTTCAGCGTCGCGCGCGGCGCCGGGGCACGCCTGGAGCGGGCCCTCGGCGGCTTCTTCCTCGACCTGCACACCCAGGAGCACGGCTACACCGAGCAGTCGGTGCCGTTCCTGGTCAACCGGGACACCATGACCGGCACCGGGCAGCTGCCCAAGTTCGAGGAGGACCTGTTCCGCACCAGCGTCGCGGACCGGGAGCTGTTCCTGATCCCGACCGCCGAGGTGCCGCTGACCAACCTGGTGGCCGGGCAGCTCCTGGACGCGCGCACGCTGCCGTACGCGTTCACCGCCCGCACCCCCTGCTTCCGCGCGGAGGCCGGGGCCTACGGCCGGGACACCCGGGGCGTGCTGCGGCTGCACCAGTTCGAGAAGGTGGAGCTGGTACGGATCTGCGCGCCGGAACAGGCGCAGGAGCAGCTCGAACTGATGGTGGGGCACGCCGAGGAGTGCCTGCGCCGGCTGGAACTGTCCTTCCGCACGGTTCTGCTGCCCGCGGGCGACATGGGCTTCTCGGCCCGGATGACGTACGACATCGAGGTGTGGCTGCCCGGTGGCGGCGCGTTCCGGGAGATCTCCTCGGTGTCCGACTGCGGCACCTTCCAGGCCCGCCGGGCCGACATCCGGGTGAAGCGGGCCGACGGGCGCAAGACACCGGCGGCCACGCTGAACGGTTCGGCGCTGCCGATCGGGCGGACGGTGGCCGCGCTGCTGGAGCAGGGCGTCCAGGACGACGGCTCCGTGGTCCTGCCCGAGGCGCTGGTGCCGTACGCCGGCTTCCGGCGGATCCTGCCGGGCGGCGCCACCGAGTGACGCCACGCGAAAGGGGCGGGAGCCGAGGACCGGTCCTCGGCTCCCGCCCCTTTCGGCGGTTCAGGCGCCCATCATGTGCACGCCGCCGTCCACGTGCACGATCTCGCCCGTGGTGCGCGGGAAGAAGTCCGACAGCAGCGCGACCACACCGCGTGCGGCCGGCTCCGGGTCGGTGAGGTCCCAGCCCGCGGGAGCGCGCCGGGTGGTCCACACGTCGGCGAGGTCCGCGAAGCCCGGGATGGACTTGGCGGCCATGGAGCGCAGTGGCCCGGCGGCGACGAGGTTGCAGCGGATGCCGCGGTCGCCGAGGTCCCGGGCGAGGTAGCGGCTGGTGGACTCGAGGGCGGCCTTGGCGACGCCCATCCAGTCGTAGTGCGGCCAGGCGACGGCCGCGTCGAAGGTGAGGCCGACGACCGAGCCGCCGCGCCGCTGAAGCAGCGGCAGGCAGGCCGTGGTCAGCGACTTCAGGGAGTACGCCGAGACCTGCACGGCCGTCGACACGTCGTCCCAGGTGCCGTCGAGGAAGGAGAAGGCGCCCTGGGGCCCGTAGGCGATGGAGTGCACGACGCCGTCGAGGGAGTCGGTGTGCTCGCCGATCCGCTCGGCGAGGCCGTCCAGGTGGCTCTGGTCGGTGACGTCCAGTTCGATGACGGGGGCGGGTTTCGGCAGCTTGCCCGCGAACCGCTCGATCAGGGAGAGCCTGCCGAAGCCGGTCAGCAGGACCTCTGCGCCCTCCTCCTGCGCGATCCGGGCCACGTGGAAGGCGATGGAGGCGTCCGTGACGACGCCGGTGACCAGGATCCGCTTGCCCGCGAGGATGCCGCTCATACCGCCGGCACCCCCTGCGGCAGCGCGCCGACGAGCGGCGAGTCGTGGTCCAGCGGGCCGACGGCTCCGCCGCCGCCGGGCGAGCCGAGACCGGCGAAGAAGGCGGCGTTGGACGCCGCGTGGTCGTCGCCCCACTCCTCGGGCATGTCGTCCTGGAAGTAGATGGCGTCGACGGGGCAGACCGGTTCGCAGGCGCCGCAGTCCACGCATTCCTCGGGATGGATGTACAGGGCGCGGCGGCCCTCGTAGATGCAGTCCACGGGGCACTCGTCGACGCAGGAGCGGTCCTTGACGTCGACGCAGGGCAGTCCGATGACGTAGGCCATGCTCAACTCCTCGGATTGACGGACGGGTTCACTTGACCGGCACGCCGGTGGTGCGCTCGCCCAGGGTCAGCACGGTGACGGCGAGTACGGCCATGGCGGCGGCGATGACACTGAACAGGGCGCCCGCGCCGTGCCCCTCCAGCACCGGCAGCAGCACGAACGGGATCGCCGCGGCGCTGAGTTTGGACAGCGAGTAGGCGGCGCCCGAGGCGGTGGCACGGATCGCGGTGGGGTACTGCTCGGACAGGTACACATGACTGACGCTGGAGAACACGTTGCTGAACAGGGTGTAGGCGAAGCCGCAGACCACGATCAGCGCGGCCGAGCCGGCGTAGGCGAAGCCGAGTCCGGCCACCACCATCGCGCCCGCCGAGAGGGCGACCAGGGTGCGGCGCTCCAGGCGGTCCACGACGGGCAGGACGAGCGCGGAGCCCACCGGGTAGCCGAGGAAGGACAGCGCGGTGAAGCCGAGCCCCGCGACGATGCCGTAGCCCTTGGCCGCGACGATCTGCGGGGCGAGCGTGCCGAAGCCGTAGTAGCCGACGACCGACAGCACGCAGAACAGCCACAGCACGAGGGTCCGGCGGCGCATTCCGGGGCGCAGGACGTCCCGCAGCCGGGAGTCCCCGGCGGCCGGCTCCGGTTCGGCCGCGGGCTCCTCCAGGACCAGGCCGCGGCCCGCGGCCTCGGCCTCCATCCCGGCGACCAGCCGCTCCGCCTCCGCGGTCCGGCCGGCCGAGGCCAGCCAGCGCGGGGACTCGATGAGCTGCCGGCGCAGGACCCAGACGACGGCCGAGCCGAGCGCGCCGAGCACGAACAGCCAGCGCCAGCCGGCCACGCCCAGCGGGGTGAGCGGGACCAGCCACAGCGCGGCGAAGCCCACCGCGGGCACTCCGCAGAAGGCGAGCGTGTAGGCCCAGGCGATGAACCGGCCGCGCTTCCTGGCGGGCAGCACATCGGCCAGGTAGCAGTCGGACAGGGCCTGTTCGGCGCCGATGCCGACACCGGCCAGGAAGCGGGTGACGATCAGCCAGGTGGCGTTCGGGGAGAACGCGCCGAGCAGGGAGAAGACCGAGTAGATGGCGAGGTTGATCAGGAAGGCCCGGCGCCGGCCGAACCGGTCCGCGATCCGGCCTAGCGTCAGGGATCCGATGAACTGGCCGACGAACACGGAGGCCAGGACGAGTTTGAGCGAGGTCGCGCCGAAGGCGAAGTCGCTCTGCAGCACCTTGGCGATGGTGCCCGAGAGGTTGTTCTCGAAGGTGTCGAAGAAGAGGCCGATGCCGATGACCGCGGTGAGTCTGCGGTGCAGGGGAGTGATCGGCATGCGGTCCAGGCGGGCACCGATCGGGGCGGGAGCGGTGACATCACCCACCGCCGCGGTGGTCTGGGACATGGGGCTGGCTCCTTAGGGAACTCCTGGGGACCGGTGGTGCGTCGCTCCCGGGAAGGGAACCGCCCGGGCCGCCGACGGGCCCGGGCGTGCGGCCCGGGGGCCGGGGCGTGGGGGAATGGATGGTGCGGGACGGGTGTGGGGGCGTGGGGGGATGTGGGGGTGGGTGGGGGCCGCCGGCCGGGATCAGGCCGCTTCCACGGCCCGGCGCCGGATCTGCTCGTCCACGTCACCGCGCCGCACCGGCGCGCTGACCTCGTGCAGGAAGGAGGCGACCTCGCGGTACGAGGCCCAGAACCCGACCTCGTGGTACGGCACTCCGCGTTCGGCGCAGTACTGCATGGTCAGCTCCCGGGCGCGCCCCAGGTTCTTCTGCGGCATAGCCGGGAACAGGTGGTGCTCGACCTGGTAGTTGAGACCGCCGTAGAGGAAGTCGATCAGCAGGCTGGGGCGGATGTTGCGGGAGGTGAGGACCTGGCGCTCCAGCCAGTCCAGGGTCTCCGCCTCGCCGTCGCGCACCTGCATGCCCTTGTGGTTCGGGGCGAAGATCATCCCGAAGTAGACGCCCAGCGCGGCGTGCTGGACCACGATGAAGGCGACCGCGAGCACCGGGGACAGGACGGTGAAGACCAGGCCCAGGTAGACGGCGGTGCGCAGCACGATCAGGAAGGTCTCCAGGACGGGCCGCTTGGTCTTGCCCTGGACGATGGACAGGACGGCCGTCCGCAGCATCTTGAAGCCCTCGAGCACGAGCAGCACGAAGAACAGCACGCTCTGGTACCGCACGACGAACTTCTGGGTGCCCTTGCGGGTCGGGTACTGCTTGATGTCGAAGATGGCGGTGCGCCGGCCGATGTCCGGGTCCATGTCCAGGTGGTTGGGGTTGCTGTGGTGCCGGTTGTGGTGGTTGACCCACCAGCCGTAGCTGACCCCGTTGACCAGGTTGGCGTGGACGTATCCGACCGCGGAGGCGGCCTTCTTGCTGCGGAACATCGCCTTGTGGCCGGCGTCGTGCCACATGAACGCCGACTGGCCGCCGCACAGGCCCATCCACACGGCCGTGAGGAGTTGCCACCAGGAGTCGCCCAGCTCGAAGAAGGCGGCGAACCCGATCAGCAGCAGGGTGGTGTTCAGGGCCAGCTTGCCCACGTAGTAACGGGGGTCGAGGTCCAGCAGGCCCTCGGCCTTGACCCGTTTGAGCAGCTCGGCGAAGGTCGCCGAGGCACCGGTGCGCTGCCCGGCGCCGGCGCCTCCACCGGCGGCCAGGGCCGCGGCTTCTTGTATGTGCGGACGCTGCATGCGTTGCTCTCCTTGGGAGAAGTGCCCGGTTCGGGCGGCGGCGCCGCTGCCCCGCGGACCTGCGGGCGCCGCGAGTCGACAAGGCTCCCGCGTGGGTCACCGTCGCGGGATGGGCCCTGCCGTCGAACTCCCGGCGTGCACCCGGAGGGCGACGGCAGGGCCCCGCTTCGCCCGGCGGGCCCGGCGACGGGAGCACAGTGCGGTACTCCCGGTCCGGACCGCCGGGCGAACGTGTGTCCAGCGTTCCGTGGAGCGCTGATGTGGCACTGATACCGGTCTGACCGGGTGTGCGCCGGCACCCGCCGGCGCGCCCGGCAGCGGCTCAGGCGGCCGCCTCGGCGCGCAGCCGCTCGTCGAGGTCGCGGACGGCCGCGTCGGCGGCCTCGGCGACCGACTCGTCGTCGGGTGCGCCGATGACGGCCATCAGCTGCTCGACCGTGGCGTGCTGGAGTTCTTCGGTGGACCGGCTCATGTCGGTGTCCTCTCGTGGTGCGCGGTGGCGGGTCAGAAGGCGTTGCAGGCGCGGAAGACGTGCGCGAAGCCGGGCAGCGAGGCCTGCGGCCCGTCGAAGGCGACGTACTCCGGGATCAGCACGTCGGGGGCCCACTTCTGCTTGTACGAAAGCTGGGTCTGCGCCGGGTACAGGGCTGCGCCCTCGGCCCACAGGGCGTGCATCAGCCACTGGAACGCCGGGCTGTGGCCGTCGAGTTCGTGGCTCGCGTCCAGGCCGGTGAACGGCGTGAACCCGAAGTGCAGCCACTCGACGCCCTCGGCCCGGAACACTTCGACGGCGTGCGCGTTGATGGCCTCCATCAGGCCCGGGGAGCCCTCCGGGATGCGGCGGCTGAGGTCGTGCATCCAGCCGGCCCGGCTGCCGTAGACCGGCGAGTACGAGATGTACGCGACCGGGGCACCGTCGATGGTGCCGACGAAGAGCCGGCGGTGCTCCTGGGCCTCGCCGCCGATCTGGCCGACGAGGAACTCCAGTTGCTGGGCGCCGCCCTTGGAGCCCAGCCAGGCCTGGTCGATGGTGGCGATGGCGTCGGCCACGTCGCCCGCGGCGACCTCCTGGATCTGCAGGCCGTTGCGGAGCGCGCGGGAGATCTTGTTGCGCAGCTGCATGAACTTCGTGCCGCGCAGGGTGAACTCGCCGAGGCTCACCGCCCAGGAGGCGCCGACCTGGTTGACGGTGAAGCCGAGCCGGGCGTACCGCTCGGCGTCGGCGCGCTGGAGCTGGATGCCGACGAGCCGCAGACCCTCGTCGCGGACGTACCCGCGGAAGGCGTCGAGCAGGGTGGCGTAGTCCTCCTCGGCGGCGAACGGGCCGCCGAGCTGGACGGCCCAGCGGCCGGTGCGGCGGTACACGATCACACCGTCCGTACCCGGGACGGTGAAGATACTGTTTCCGCTGTTGAGGGCGAGGAACGCACTCGCGTTCTCGCTCGTGGTGTGGGCGCGTATCGCGTCCAGAACCGGGTTGTCCGTGACGGTTTCGGTGGTGGTGGCGGTCATTCCCGTACCCCTTTCGGGAGCGTTTCCCATCGAAGGGAGTACAACACCGGAAGGACGTCCGGGAAAAGAGCCGAAAGGAATTCATTGCCTGCGTCAGAAGCGTGTCAGCTTTCCGTCAGCGCAGGGTGCCAATGTTGTTCCCGTGAACGGCACGGGAAACCGGGCCGGAAACACGGAGAGGTGCCCGGAGTGGCTGATCGGGGACCTGGAGCACGCCTCGAGGTCGGGCCGGCGACGGTCCGCGCAGGTTCGAATCCTGCCCTCTCCGCCAGAGTCCGGAATTCCGCACGGGGGAAAACGGATTGCTGATCCGGCATGCGAACCGCCTGAATCCCCCTCCGGTGCCGCGTCAATGGCGGCACGGCACCGGATGCCCCTGAACCGCCGGCCGCCCCCCGTCCCGGCGGAGCAACCGCCCCGGCGGGACGTCCAGGAAGCAGACGCCCGCCGGGGCGCGGCGCATTGGGCCACCCGGTCTTTTCACCGCAGCACCACCCCAGAAAGAAACAACCTTCGCCAGGAATTTTCACCAAAGGGGGGCAGACATGCTGAGGTTCTCCATTCTCGGCGCACTGCAGATACTCACCGCCGCCGGACCGGCGGACATCTCGGGCGACCTGCAGCGCACACTGGTGCAGACGCTGCTGGTCAGCGAGGGCCAGCCGGTGTCCGGCGAGGGCCTGGCCGAGGAGATGTGGGGGGACGCCGTCCCCGACAACCAGGCCAACGCCCTCCAGGCCCACGTCAGCCGGCTGCGCCGCAGGCTCCGTGACCTGGAGCCGGACCGGCCGTCCTCCCGGCTGACGATGCACCCCTCCGGCTACCGGCTGTCCGTCGGCGAGGGCGAACTGGACGCGGCCGAGTTCATCCGGGCCGTACGGCTGGCCGAGTCGGCCGCCGCGGCCGACGCGGCGCGCACCGCGCGGCTGCTCGCCGACGCGCTCGGGATGTGGCGCGGCCCGGTCTTCGGCGGATTCGCCGGCGGAACCCTGTGCCAGCTCGCCGGTGCCCGCTACGAGGAGTACCGGATGCGCGCCATGGAACTGCGCTTCGACGCCGAACTGCGGCTCGGCCGCCATGCCGCCGTGCTCGCCGAGCTGGCCGAGGCCCACACCAACCACCCGCTGCGCGAACGGTTCTGCGAGCAGCTCATGATCGCCCTGTACGGCTCCGGCCGGCAGGCCGACGCGCTCGACGTCTTCCACCGGATGCGCCGTCACCTCGACGACGAACTCGGCATCCAGCCCTCCCCCGCCCTGCGCCGGGTCGAGCACGCGATCCTCTCCCACGACCCGGCCCTGACCGGCGAGGCCCGCCTCCAGCCCGTCGGAGGCGCCCGCGCCGCGTAAGCGGTCCGTCAGTCCCCGGTCAGTCCGCATTGCCACGCTCGACGGGCGAGTGGAATCACGGAATCACCACGCCCCTACCCACGGAGGGGGAGACATGAGGTCCCAGGTCGAGGAACTGGCCGGCATACGCGAGCGCGTGCTCGCCGGCCCCAGCGAGAAGGCGACCGCCGCCCAGAAGGCCAAGGGCAAGCTCACCGTGCGCGAACGCATCGGCCTGCTGCTCGACGACGGCTCCTTCCACGAGGTCGAACCGCTGCGCCGGCACCGGGCGAGCGGTTTCGGCCTGGAGACGAAGAAGCCGTACACCGACGGTGTCGTCACCGGATGGGGCACGGTGGAGGGCCGTACGGTCTTCGTCTACGCCCACGACTTCCGGATCTTCGGCGGCGCCCTGGGCGAGGCCCACGCCACCAAGATCCACAAGATCATGGACATGGCCATCGCAGCCGGCGCGCCCCTGGTCTCCCTCAACGACGGCGCGGGCGCCCGCATCCAGGAGGGCGTCACCGCGCTCGCCGGCTACGGCGGCATCTTCCGCCGCAACACGAAGGCCAGCGGTGTCATCCCGCAGATCTCCGTGATGCTCGGCCCGTGCGCGGGCGGCGCGGCCTACAGCCCGGCGCTGACGGACTTCGTCTTCATGGTCCGCGAGACCTCGCAGATGTTCATCACCGGCCCGGACGTCGTCAAGGCCGTCACCGGCGAGGAGATCACCCAGAACGGGCTCGGCGGCGCCGACGTGCACGCCGAGACCTCCGGCGTCTGCCACTTCGCCTACGACGACGAGGAGACCTGCCTGGAGGAAGTCCGCTACCTCCTCTCCCTGCTGCCGCGCAACAACCGCGAGACCCCGCCCGCGGCGCCCTGCGACGACCCGGCCGGCCGCCGCTGCGAGAGCCTCGCCGACCTGGTGCCCGCCGACGGCAACCGGCCGTACGACATGACCAAGGTCATCGAGGAGATCGTCGACGACGGCGAGTACCTGGAGGTGCACCAGCGCTGGGCGCGGAACATCATCTGCGCGCTGGCCCGGCTGGACGGACAGGTCGTCGGGATCGTCGCCAACCAGCCGCAGACCCTGGCGGGTGTGCTGGACATCGAGGCGTCGGAGAAGGCCGCCCGCTTCGTGCAGATGTGCGACGCGTTCAGCATCCCGATCGTCACCCTGCTCGACGTGCCCGGCTTCCTCCCGGGTGTCGGACAGGAGCACGGCGGCATCATCCGGCACGGCGCGAAGCTGCTGTACGCCTACTGCGACGCCACCGTGCCGCGCATCTCCCTGATCCTGCGCAAGGCCTACGGCGGCGCCTACATCGTGATGGACTCCCAGTCGATCGGCGCCGACCTCACCTACGCCTGGCCCACCAACGAGATCGCCGTGATGGGCGCCGAGGGCGCGGCGGGCGTCATCTTCCGCCGCCAGATCGCCGAGGCCGACGACCCGGAGGCCCGGCGGGCGGAGCTGGTCAAGGAGTACAAGGCCGAGCTGATGCACCCCTACTACGCGGCCGAGCGCGGTCTGGTCGACGACGTGATCGACCCGGCCGACACCCGCCACGTCCTGATCGGCGCCCTGGCGATGCTGCGCACCAAGCACGCCGAGCGTCCCGCCCGCAAGCACGGCAACCCGCCCCAGTGACGGAGGTCCCATGAGCGCGTCCCCCACTCCCCCCATCCGCGTCGAGAAGGGCCAGGCCACCGACGAGGAGCTGGCCGCCCTCGCGGTGCTGCTGCTCAGCCGTACCGCCCTGGCCGGGGCCGGCACCGAGCCCGGCTCCCCGGGCACCACCTCCTGGCGCCCGCACGCCTATCACGCACCGCACAGCTGGCAGCGGGCCTGAGCCGGCGGCCACCGAGTCCCCCGGCGGCCCGGTACGCCCGGGCCGCCGGGGCGCGCTCAGTCCTGGACGAGCTCGACGTCCTGCTGCCGGACGGCGTGGAAGTAGGGCATCGGCGCGAGGCCCGAGGGCCGCAGCTCCAGGATGGTGGCCTCGACGTGCGCCGCGCCGGCCCTGAGCGGCGACTTCCCGGACCTGTGAGCCGCCTTCGCCGCCTTGCCGGACGCTTTCGCGGCCTTGCGCGCCGGCTTCCCGGACTTCGCCGGGGCCTTGCCCGCCCCGCCTGACGCCTTCTGGGTCCCGGCCGCCTTCTTCCCGGCCTTCCGCGCCGGCTTTCGGGCCTTGGACGGCGTGCCCTCGGACTTGGCCGACGTGCCCTCGGACTTGGGCGACGTGCTCCCCGCCCCGGGTGACGCCTGGTCCGTCGCCGTCCCGACCACCGTCGTGGACTGCGCGCCGCCCCCGATCACCTCGGTGTCGGCCCTGCCGGTGTTCGACCAGTGGTGCTCCGCGCCGTCGCACACGGCGCTGGTGCCGCCGACGGCGTACTTCACGCCGGGGTCGGTCTGGGTGACCGACGAGCTGACGAACACCGGTCCGCTGCTGCCGATGCAGCGGTAGGTGCCGGAGAGGGTGATGGTGCCGTCGGCGGCGATCCGGCCGGTGGCGTCGACGGTGAGGCTCTCGGTGGGGTCGGCGACGGCGGCCGGCGCTGCGACGGCGCACAGCAGCGCGGCGGCGCCGAGGCCGGCGGTGAGGGCGGAGCGTACGGGCATGGGGGGACCTCCCGGTCACGGGGTGTGTGGGGGTTCCACTCGTACCCGGCGGTCCGGGGGCCCGCCGTGACCGTCACCCCTTCGGTGGCGCGTCACCCGGCAGCACCGCGAACCCGTCCAGCTCGACCAGCGCCCGCTCGTCCCACAGCCGTACGACCTGCACGACCGCCATCGCCGGATAGTCGCGGCCCGCCGACTCCCGCCAGATGCGGCCCAGTCGGCGGGCGTGGACCCGGTAACCGGCGACGTCGGTGGTGTAGACGGTGACACGGGCGAGGTCGGCCGGGGTGCCGCCGGCCGCGCGCAGGGCGGTGAGCAGATTGGCGAGCGCCCGCTCGAACTGCTCGGCCAGCGTGTCGCCGGTGATCTCGCCGTCGCCGTCGAGGGCCGTCTGGCCGGCCAGGAAGACCAGCCGGGTGCCGGTCGCGACGACGGCGTGCGAGAAGCCCGTGGGCGGGGACAGCTCGGGCGGGTTGACGCGCTCGGTGCTCACCGGGCCTCCTTCTCGGGCCGCGCGGCGTACAGCTCCTTCGCGATGATGCCCCGCTGCACCTCGCTGGCGCCCTCGTAGATCCGCGGTGCGCGCACCTCGCGGTAGAGGTGTTCCAGCAGGTGTCCCCGGCGCAGCGCGCGGGCGCCGTGCAGCTGGACGGCGGTGTCGACGACGTACTGCGCGGTCTCGGTGGCCAGCAGCTTGGCCATCGCGGCCCGGCCCGGCACGTCGGCGGCGCCCTCGTCGTACGCGGTCGCCGCCGCGTACACCATGAGCCGGGCCGCCTCGGTGCGCAGGGCCATCTCGGCGACCTGGTGGGAGACCGTCTGCAGGTCCCGCAGTTTGCCGCCGAACGCGTCGCGCGCACGGGTGTGCTCGACCGTGGCGTCGAGCGCCGCCTGGGCCATGCCGACCGCGAAGGCGCCCACGCTGGGCCGGAAGAGGTTGAGGGTGCCCATGGCGACGGCGAAGCCGCGGTCGGGCTCGCCCAGCACGTCGTCCGCGGTGACGGGCACGGCGTCCAGGTGCAGGGCGCCGATCGGGTGCGCGGAGAGCATCTCCAGCGAGGAGCCGGTGAGGCCGGGCCGGTCGGCGGGGAGCAGGAAGGCGGTCACCCCGCGGGCTCCGGCGCCGGGCGTGGTGCGGGCGAAGACGGTGTAGAAGTCGGCCTCGGGGGCGTTGGAGATCCAGCACTTCTCGCCGGTGAGCCGCCAGCCGGAGCCGCGGTCGGGTTCGGCCGTCAGGCTCAGGGCGGCCGCGTCGGAGCCGGCCCCCGGCTCGCTCAGCGCGAACGCGGCGACCGCGGCGCCCTCGGCCACCCGGGGCAGCCAGCGCTCGCGCTGGGCGGCGGTGCCGTGGGCGTGCACCGGGTGGGCGCCCAGGCCCTGGAGGGCGAGGGCGGTCTCGGCCTCGGTGCAGACCTGCGCCAGCGACTCGCGCATCAGGCACAGGTCCAGGGCGCCGGAGGTGAACAGGCGGGCGAGCAGGCCGAGTCGGCCGAGTTCGGCGAGCAGGGCCCGGTCGACCCGGCCCGGTTCCCCCTTGTCGGCGATCGGGCGCAGCCGCTCGGCGGCGAGGGCGCGCAGCTCGGCGCGCCAGGCGGTCCGCTCCGGTCCGAGTGAGAATGCGGGCACTGCCGGTCCTCCCTCCGGGGCGGGCCGGCGATGGCCCTCCCGTCTTCCCCCGACGGTATCGCGCACAGTTGACTGTCGTCACCAACACGATACGCTCCAGTTGCGAGCGCAGTCAGGACGCCCGTCTCGACGCCGTCAGGCAAGGGGGCGCACCGCCATGAACGTCTCCGCCCATGTCGACACCTTCACGCGCGACCATCTTCCGCCGCCGGACGAGTGGCCCGAGCTGCGCTTCGACCTGGCGGAGCTGCGCTACCCCGAGCGGCTCAACTGCGCCGCCGAGCTGCTCGGCCGCGGCGACACGGACCGCCCGGTCTTCCACACCCCGGACGGCTCCTCGTGGACGTACGGCGTGCTGCGCGCCCGCGTGGACCGGATCGCCCATGTCCTCACCCGCGAGCTGGGCGTCGTGCCCGGCAACCGGGTCCTGCTGCGCGGGCCCACCACGCCCTGGCTCGCCGCGTGCTGGCTGGCCGTGCTGAAGGCGGGCGCGGTGGCGGTCACCGTGCTGGCCCAGCAGCGTCCGCACGAGCTGGCCACGATGTGCGAGATGGCCCGGGTCCGGCACGCGCTGTGCGACATACGGGCGGTGGACGACCTGGCGAAGGCCGGGATACCGGGCCTGCGCATCCTCGCCTACGGCGGTGAGGCGCCGGACGACCTGCTGCGCCGCCCGGCGCCGGACACCCCCTTCCCGGCGGTCGGCACCGCCGCCGACGACGTCGCCCTGATCGCGTTCACCTCGGGCACCACGGGCCGGCCGAAGGGGTGCATGCACTTCCACCGGGACGTGCTGGCGGTCGCGGACACCTTCTCCGCGCACGTGCTGCGGCCCCGGCCCGACGACGTGTTCACCGGAAGTCCCCCGCTCGGCTTCACCTTCGGGCTGGGCGGTCTGGTGATCTTCCCGCTGCGGGCGGGCGCGAGCGCGCTGCTGCTCGAACAGGCGGGGCCGCGCCAGTTGCTGCCGGCCATCGCCGGGCACCGGGTCTCGGTGCTGTTCACCGCGCCGACCGCGTACCGCGCGATGCTCGAGGCGATGGACGGCCATGACCTCTCGTCGCTGCGGCGCTGCGTGTCGGCCGGCGAGAACCTGCCCGCGGCCACCTGGCGGGCGTGGCACGAGCGCACGGGGCTGCGCATCATCAACGGCATCGGCGCCACCGAGCTGCTGCACATCTTCGTCTCGGCCGCCGACGAGCGGATCAGGCCCGGCACCACGGGAGTTCCGGTCCCGGGCTGGCAGGCGCGGGTGCAGGACGCGTACGGGGAGCCGGTGCCGGACGGTGAGCCGGGGCTGCTGGCGGTGCGCGGCCCGGTCGGCTGCCGCTATCTCGCCGACCCGCGGCAGCGGGAGTACGTGCGCGGCGGCTGGAACGTCACCGGCGACACCTACGTCCGGGAGAGCGACGGCTACTTCCGCTACGTGGCCCGCGCGGACGACATGATCATCTCGGCCGGCTACAACATCGCGGGCCCGGAGGTGGAGGACGCCCTGCTGCGCCACCCCGACGTGGTCGAGACGGCGGTGGTCGGCCGCCCCGACGAGGTGCGCGGCCAGGTGGCGGTGGCCTACACGGTGCTGCGGGACGGGGCGCCGCGCGACCCCGAGCCGCTGCGCGCCTTCCTCAAGGCCGAGCTGGCGCCGTACAAGTGCCCGCGCGAGTTCGTCTTCCTCGACGCGCTGCCCCGCACGGCCACCGGCAAGCTGCAGCGGTTCCGGCTGCGCACCGCCGGTGACCGGCCCTGACGACGACGACCTAAAATGATCAACGTGTCCGAGCAGCACGCCCCCAGGTCCCTCATCGTCACGCTGTACGGCGCGTACGGCCGCTACATGCCCGGCCCGGTGCCCGTCGCCGAGCTGATCCGGCTGCTGGCCGCGGTCGGGGTGGACGCGCCCTCCGTGCGCTCCTCGGTGTCCCGGCTCAAACGCCGCGGGCTGCTGCTGCCCGCCCGCGCCCGGACCGGCGCGGCCGGGTACGAACTCTCGGCCGAGGCACGCCAGTTGCTGGAGGACGGCGACCGCCGCATCTACGCGACCGCTCCGCCCGAGGACGAGGGCTGGGTCCTGGCGGTGTTCTCGGTGCCCGAGTCGGAACGGCAGAAGCGGCACGTGCTGCGCTCCCGGCTGGCCGGCCTGGGCTTCGGCACGGCCGCGCCCGGGGTGTGGATCGCCCCGGCCCGGCTGTACGAGGAGACCCGGCACACCCTGCGCCGCCTGGCCCTCGACCCGTACGTCGACCTCTTCCGGGGCGAACACCTCGGCTTCGCCGCCACCCGGGAGGCCGTCACCCGCTGGTGGGACCTGACGGCGATCGCCAAGGCGCACGAGGGTTTCCTGGACGTCCACGCGCCGGTCCTGCACGCCTGGGAGCGCCGCACCGGCACCCCGCCGGAGGAGGCCTACCGGGACTACCTGACGGCCCTGGACTCCTGGCGGCACCTGCCCTACACCGATCCGGGCCTGCCCGCCCGGCTGCTGCCCGCCGACTGGCCGGGGGTCCGCTCGGCGCGGGTGTTCCGGAGCCTGCACGAGCGGCTGCGCGACGCGGGGGCGGAGTTCGTGGGGGCGGAGTCCGCGGGGACGTGAGCCCGGCGGGTCAGAAGCGCCGCAGCCGCATCGCGACGCCGTGCCCGACCGCGAGGTAGAGGACCGCGGGAAGGCCGTAGTTCAGCAGTACCCGGAGGTTCTCCGTGTCCATCGTGAAGATGTCCTGCGACCACCAGGCCAGCGCGTCGGCCACGCCCCGCACGAACCCCACGAACACGTTCGCGTGGTTGGCCTCCAGCAGGTACAGCAGGATCCACAGCCCCAGGAACGCCGCCGCGACGTCGGCGACGGTGTGGATGAGGAGGGCGGTGCGCCGGGTGCCCGAGCCGTCCTCGCGGCGCGGCCGGCCGGGGCCGGCGACCCGGTGGGCGGGCTCCGCGTACAGCGGCTCCGGGGCCTGGGGGCCGCCGTAGCCGTATCCGGGGGGATCGGGCAGGGGCCTGGTGTCGTTCATCGCGGTCTCGGTCTCTCTCGTCTCCGGCACGGACCTGCCGAACGTAGCCAGCCGAAGCGGAACAAGCGGTTCAGGAACCGTGCGGATCGCGTGGAAGGCGTGTGACCGGTACCGCGCGGCTCCTCCTCGTCGCCCCGGTCACCGTCCGCCGAGGGACAGCCGCGGTTTCGGCGCGTCCGTGCGGCCGGTCTGCGGTCGTCTGCTGCCCGCCCGGTAGGGGGCGGGCCAGGCCACGCCGGGCCCCTCGTAGCCCTGCTCGGCCGCCGCGTGCAGCGTCCAGTGCGGGTCGTACAGGTGCGGCCGCGCCAGTGCGCACAGGTCCGTACGCCCGGCCAGGATCAGGGAGTTGACGTCGTCCCAGGAGGAGATCGCGCCGACCGCGATCACCGGGATCCCGGCCTCGTGCCGGATGCGGTCGGCGAACGGCGTCTGGTACGACCGCCCGAACTCCGGCCGCTCCTCGGCCACCACCTGCCCGGTGGAGACGTCGATCGCGTCGGCGCCGTGCGCCGCGAAGGCCCGGGCGATGCCGACCGCGTCCTCGGCGCCGGTGCCGCCCTCGGCCCAGTCGGTGGCGGAGATCCGCACGGTCATGGGCCGTTCGTCCGGCCACACCGCGCGCACGGCGTCGAAGACCTCCAGCGGGAACCTCAGCCGGTTCTCGGGCGAACCGCCGTAGGCGTCGGTGCGGTGGTTGGTGAGCGGGGAGAGGAAGCCGGAGAGCAGATAGCCGTGGGCGCAGTGCAGTTCGAGCAGGTCGAAGCCGGCCCGCGCGGCCCGCCCGGCGGCCGCGGCGAACTGCTCCCGGATGTCGGTCAGCTGGGCGCGGGTCAGGCCGCGCGGCACCTGTCCGCCCGGCCGGTAGGGCAGCGGGGACGCGGCCACCAGCGGCCAGTTGCCGTTCGGCAGCGGCTCGTCCATGCCCTCCCACATCAGCCGGGTGGAGCCCTTGCGGCCGCTGTGGCCGAGCTGGACGCCGATCGCGGTACCCGGTGCCCGGTGGTGCACGAAGTCGGTGATCCGCCGCCACGCCTCGGCCTGCCGGCCGGTGTAGAGGCCGGCGCAGCCGGGGGTGATCCGGCCCCGCTCGCTCACGCACACCATCTCGGTCATCACCAGTCCGGCCCCGCCGAGCGCGCGGGCCCCCAGGTGGACCAGGTGGAAGTCGCCGGGCACGCCCTCCTCGGCCGAGTACACGTCCATGGGCGACACCACGACCCGGTTGCGCAGGGTCAGTCCGCGCAGCCGGAACGGGGTGAACATGGGGGGCGTGCCCGGCGGGCAGCCGAACTCGCGCTCGACGGCCCCGGTGAAGTGGGCGTCCCGCAGCCGGAGGTTGTCGTGGGTGACCCGGCGGCTGCGGGTGAGCAGGTTGAAGGCGAACTGGCGGGACGGCTGGCCGAGGTAGCGGTCCAGGTCCTCGAACCACTCCAGGCTGGCCCGGGCGGCGCGCTGGGTGGAGGCGACGACGGGCTTGCGCTCCTCCTCGTAGGCGGCCAGCGCGCCGGGCACGTCGGGCTGTTCCTCGATGCACGCGGCCAGCGCCAGCGCGTCCTCCACGGCGAGCTTGGTGCCGGAGCCGATGGAGAAGTGGGCGGTGTGGGCGGCGTCGCCGAGGAGGACGACGTTGCCGTCGGACCAGCGCTCGCAGACCACCGTGCGGAAGGTCGTCCACGCCGAGTTGTTGGAGCGCAGCGGCCTCCCGCCGAGGGCGTCGGCGAAGACCTTGGCGCAGCGCTCGACGGACTCCCGCGGCTCGGCCTCGTCGAACCCGGCCGCCCGCCAGACCTCCTCGCGCATCTCCACGATCACGGTGGAGGCGCCGGGCCGGCTCCGCGGCCCGGAGGGGCTCGCCTGGGGTTGCCGGCCGGGCGACGGGCCGGCGTACGGGTAGGCGTGCAGTTGCATCACGCCGTGCTCGGTCTCGGCGATCTCGAAGCGGAACGCGTCGAAGGCGAAGTCGGCGGCCAGCCAGATGTAGCGGCAGCGGTGGGCGGTGATCCGGGGCCGGAACACATGGGCGCGGGCGCCGCGGGTGGCGCTGTGGACCCCGTCGGCGGCGACGACCAGGTCGTACTCCCCGGCGAGCCGGGCGGCCGGCGGCGCCCCGGCGCGGAAGCGGAGGTCCACGCCGAGGGAGCGGCAGCGCTCGTGCAGGATCTCCAGCAGCCGGCGCCGGCCCAGCGCGGCGAAACCGTGTCCGCCGGAGGTGTGGCGGGTGCCCCGGTGGACGATGTCGATGTCGTCCCAGCGGACGAAGTCGCGCCGCAGGGCCTCGTAGACCACCGGGTCGGCGTGCTCGATGCCGCCCAGGGTCTCGTCGGAGAGGACCACGCCGAAGCCGAAGGTCTCGTCGGGGGCGTTGCGCTCCCAGACGGTGACCTCCCGGGCGGGGTCGAGCCGTTTGAGCAGCGCGGCCGCGTAGAGCCCGCCGGGGCCTCCGCCGGTGATCGCCACGCGCAGCGGGCGGCCGGTCATCGCGGCTACCTCCCCCGCCACTTCGGCGGCCGCTTCTCCCGGAAGGCGGCGTGGAACTCCGCGTAGTCCTCGCCGTTCATCAGCAGCGCCTGGGTGGCGGCGTCCAGCTCGACCGACGCGGCCAGCGGCATGTCCAGCTCGGCCGTGAGCAGGGCCTTGGTCTGGGCGTACGCCAGGGCGGGTCCGTCGGCCAGGCGGCGGGCCAGCTCCAGCGCCGTCCGGTCGGTGTGGCCCTCCTCCGCCGGCACGCTGATCAGGCCGATCCGCTCGGCCTCCGCCGCGCGCACCGGTTCGCCCAGCATCAGCAGCCGGGTCGCGTGCCCGAGTCCGACGACGCGGGGCAGCAGGTAGGCCGCGCCCATGTCGCCGCCGGAGAGGCCGACGCGGGTGAAGAGGAAGGCGAACCGGGCCGAGGGGTCCGCGACGCGGAAGTCGGCGGCCAGGGCGAGCACGGCTCCCGCGCCCGCCGCCACGCCGTGCACGGCGGCGATCACCGGGAAGGGGCACTCCCGGACCGCCCGGACCACCTGCCCGGTCATCCGGTTGAAGTCGAGGAGCTGGGCGGTGTCCATGGACAGGGTCGCGCCGATGATCTCGTCCACGTCGCCGCCGGAGCAGAAGCCGCGTCCCTCACCGGCCAGCACCAGGGCGCGGACCGACCGCTCCCGGGACAGCTCGGCGAGCAGGTCGCGCAGGTCGGCGTAGGCGCCGAAGGTGAGGGCGTTGAGCTTCTCGGGGCGGGCGAGGGTGACGGTGGCCACACCGTCGTCGAGCTGGACCCGCAGGTGCTCCCACGTGGAGGTGCGGGCGGCGGAGCCGGTGAAGGGACTCATGACGTGCGGCCTCCTAGAGGGGGCGGTGCCTCACGTTGCTGCGGTGGTGCCTCACAGTGCGGTACCCCATGAAGCTATCACCTCTTTGTGACTGTCGTCACGATGGCGCGACACCTGTTCCGGGACGGCCCGGTCCCGTCACGCGCGTCACCGGTCGTCCACAGCCGCGTAACAGTGGGCCCGGCGGGGCGAGGCGGGGCGTCCGTGCGGGTAGGCCGCCGGTGCGGGGCGGAGCGGCCCCGGGCGGTGCCCGTCGACGGTCCTCGTGGCCGGGCCCGTACCATTTCCACGGTTGAAAGCAGGACAGCCTGCTCCATGAACGGAATCGCCTTGTACGAACGCCCCGCCGAATCGGCCTCCTGGCGCATCGCGCTGCCGCACACGACCGCGGCGGTGCCCGTGGCGCGCGCCCTGGTCCGGTCGGCCCTGGCGGAGGTGGAGCACGCGGCGGACTGCGACACCGCGGAGCTGCTGACGGCGGAGCTGGTGGCCAACGCGGTGGAGCACACCGGCGGGCGCGGCCCGATCGAGCTGGTGGTGGAGCTGCGGCCGGGCGGCTGCCAGGTCGAGGTGCACGACCCGGACCCGGCGCCGCCCGGGCATCTCACCCGCCCGGTGATCGAGGAGCCCGACCTCTGGCAGGAGGGCGGGCGCGGGCTGCTGCTGATCCGCGCCCTCAGCTCGTCCTGCGGTCACCGCCCGACCGCCTCGGGCAAGGCGGTGTGGTTCAGACTGCCAGTGGTTCCCGGTCAGCGGCGTCCCGCGTGACGTCGGCGGACGCCCGGGCCAGCGTGGAGTGCCGCCGCCCGTAGAGGGCGTACACCCCGAGGCCCACCACCAGGAACACCGCGAACTGGATCCAGGTCCGCCAGCCGGTCTCGTACATCAGGTAGAGGCAGAAGCCGACGCCGAGCAGCGGTCCGACCGGGTAGAGCGGCACCCGGAAACTGCGCTTGAGGCCCGGCTCCCGGCGCCGCAGGGCGATCACCGCGATGTTGACGACGGCCATGATCGCGAGCGTGCCGATGGTGCACAGGTTCATCACGGCGTCCAGGGAGGCGAAGGCCGCCGGGACCGCGAAGACGACCGCGACGATCAGCGTGCCCGCCACCGGGGTGGAGGTGCGCGGCGAGACCTTCTCGAAGACGCGCGGGATCAGGCCGTCCCGGGACATCGACATCAGGATGCGGGTCTGGCCGTACATCACGGCGAGGACGACGGAGGCGATGGCGACGACCGCGCCGAAGGCGATGACACCGCCGCCGACGGCGGAGCCGGTGACCTCGTTGACGACGTACGACAGCGCGGCGGGCCGGTCGGCGACCTGCTTGCCGCCGATGGCGCCGATCGCGGCGAGCGCGACCGCGCAGTAGAGCAGGGTGACCAGGCCCATGCAGACGAGGATGGCGACGGGGATGTCCCGGCGCGGGTTCTTCGCCTCCTCGCCGGCCGTGGTGATCGCGTCGAAGCCGATGTAGGAGAAGAAGGCGGCGGTGGTGCCCGCGCCGATGCCGCCGAGGCCGGCCGGGGAGAACGGGGTCAGGTTGCCGTGCTTGAAGGCGCTGTAGCCGACGGCGCAGAAGGCCAGCAGGATGACGAGCTTCACGGCGGCCATCGCGGCGGTCGCCCGGGCGCTCTCCCGCACGCCGCGCACCAGCAGCACGGACGCCATGGCGATGACGATCACGGCGGGCAGGTTCACGATCCCGCCGTCGCCCGGCCCCGCGGACAGCGCGGCCGGCAGCTGCAGGCCGGTGAGGCTGTGCAGGAGTTCGTTGACGTACTCGCTCCAGCCGACCGCGACCGCCGAGATGGAGACGCCGTACTCCAGCAGCAGGCACCAGCCGACCAGGAACGCGGTGGACTCACCGAGTCCCGCGTAGGCGAAGGAGTACGAGGAGCCGGAGACCGGGATCGCGCCGCCCAGCTCGGCGAAGGAGAGCGCGGTGAAGACACAGGTGATCGCGGCGAGGACGAAGGAGACGACCACGGCGGGGCCGGCCTGGGCGACGGAGTCGGAGAGGCCTACGAAGAT
This sequence comes from Streptomyces sp. NPDC002386, assembly GCF_053593175.1. Lineage (NCBI taxonomy): Bacteria > Bacillati > Actinomycetota > Actinomycetes > Kitasatosporales > Streptomycetaceae > Streptomyces > Streptomyces sp. NPDC002386. Next base: position 238,984 of record NZ_JBSFBX010000007.1, on the reverse strand, counting down.
GCCGGTGCCGACGATGGCGCCGATGCCGAAGCAGATGAGCTGGAAGAGGCCCATCGTGCGCTTGAGGCCGTGGCCCTCGCGGTCGGCGCCGGACTCGGCGACGAGCAGTTGCGGGGACTTGATGCGGAGAGCGGGCATGCGGGGTGGTGCTCGTTTCTGGTGGTGCGGGCGCCCGGGTGGGGGCGCGGCGGCGGCCGGGAGAGGGTGGTCCGGGCCGCCGCTCAGGATAAGGCCTGGTGAAGCGGGTGGGGCAAGGGTCCGCGCGGGGCGGCGGCTCAGGCGAGGGTCGCGACCAGGATCGCCTTGATGCTGTGCAGCCGGTTCTCCGCCTCGTCGAAGACGACCGAGTGGGCGGACTCGAACACCTCGTCGGTCACCTCCAGGGAGGTCAGGCCGTGGGTCTCGTGGATCTCCTGGCCGACCTTGGTGCCGAGGTCGTGGAAGGCGGGCAGGCAGTGCAGGAACTTCACGTCCGGGTCGCCGGTGGCGCGCAGGACGTCCATGGTCACGGCGTACGGGCCGAGGGCGGCGATCCGCTCGTCCCAGACCGCCTTGGGCTCGCCCATGGAGACCCAGACGTCGGTCGCGACGAAGCCGGCGCCCGCGACGCCCTCGGCGATCTCCTCGGTGAGGGTGATCCGGGCGCCGCTGGTCTCGGCCAGCTCGCGGGCGCGGTCGACGACCTCCTCGGCGGGCCAGTAGGACTTCGGGGCGACGATCCGTACGTCCATGCCGAGCAGGGCGCCGGTGACCAGGTAGGAGTTGCCCATGTTGAAGCGGGCGTCGCCGAGGTAGGCGAGGGTGGTCTCGCGCAGCGGCCGGGTGCCGTGCTCGGCCATGGTGAGCGCGTCGGCCAGCATCTGGGTGGGGTGCCACTCGTCGGTGAGCCCGTTGTAGACGGGCACGCCGGCGTACGCGGCCAGCTCCTCGACCTTGGCCTGGCTGTCGCCCCGGTACTCGATCGCGTCGAACATCCGGCCGAGGACGCGGGCGGTGTCCTTCACCGACTCCTTGTGCCCGATCTGCGAGCCGGCCGGGTCGAGGTACGTCGTCGTGGCACCCTGGTCGGCGGCGGCGACCTCGAACGCGCAGCGGGTGCGCGTCGAGGTCTTCTCGAAGATCAGCGCGATGTTGCGGCCGCGCAGGTACTGGGTCTCGGTCCCGGCCTTCTTCGCCGCCTTCAGCTCCGCGGCCAGCTCGACCAGGCCGCGGAACTCTGCCTCGGTGAAGTCCAGCTCCTTGAGGAAGTGGCGGCCGGCGAGGGCGGTCGGGACAGTCGCCATGGGGGCGCTCCAGGGGTACGGGTTACTCGGGACTATTGGAAGTCTATACGACGTCCCACATTTCTATACAGGCTCCCGTTCCACGGGGCAGCTCATGCACCGCGGCCCGCCCCGGCCGCGCCCCAGCTCGCTGCCCGGGATCTCGATCACCTCGATGCCCTGTTTGCGCAGGTGGGTGTTGGTGGTGGAGTTGCGCTCGTAGGCGATGACGACGCCCGGTTCGACGGCGAGCACGTTGCAGCCGTCGTCCCACTGCTCGCGCTCGGCGGCGTGCACGTCCTGGGTGGCGGTGAGCACCCGGATCTCGCCGAGGCCCAGGGCGGCGGCGATGGCGCGGTGCATGTGCTCGGGCGGATGGTCGGTGACCTTGAGCTCCCGCTCCCCGTCGCCCGGCTGGATGGTGTACGACCGCAGCATGCCGAGCCCGGCGTACTGGGTGAAGGTGTCGCCGTCGACCATGGTCATCACCGTGTCCAGGTGCATGAAGGCCCGCCGCTTGGGCATGTCGAGCGCGACGATGGTGTGCGCGGAGCCCGCGGCGAACAGCTTGTGCGCCAGCATCTCCACCGCCTGCGGGGTGGTGCGCTCGCTCATGCCGATCAGGACGGCACCGTTGCCGATCACCAGGACGTCGCCGCCCTCGATGGTGGAGGGGTAGTCGGCCTGCCCCCGGGACCACACATGGAACGTTTCGTCACGGAACAGCGGGTGGTGCCGGTAGATCGCCTCGAAGTGCACCGTCTCGCGCTGCCGGGCCGGCCGGCGCATGGCGTTGATGGAGACGCCGTCGTAGATCCAGGCCGAGGTGTCCCGGGTGAAGAGGTGGTTGGGCAGCGGGCGGAGCAGGAAGTCGTCCAGGTCCATGACGTGGAAGCGGACGGAGGCGGGCTCCGCGTGACCGTCCAGGAACTCCCGCTTGGTCATGCCGCCGACCAGCGCCTCGGCCAGCTCGGCGGAGCCCATCGCGTCGAAGGCGGCCCTCAGGTGGCCGGTGGCGAGGGGACCGTACTCCTTCTCGTCGAAGACGCGGTCCAGGACGAGGGCGCGGGCCGCCGGGAGCTCCAGGGTCTCGGTGAGCAGGTCGCCGAAGAGGTGGACGGCGACCCCCCGGTCGCGCAGGACGTCCGCGAACCCGTCGTGCTCGGCGCGCGCCCGGCGCACCCAGAGCACGTCGTCGAAGAGCAGGGCGTCCTTGTTGCTGGGGGTGAGCCTTTTGAGCTCGAGGTCGGGCCGGTGCAGGATCACCCGGCGAAGCCGTCCGGCCTCGGAGTGGACGTGGTATGCCATGCCTCCATCCTGGCCACCGGCGCCCGCCTTCACGCTCTTCTTGACCGTTTCCGCCTCTTCCCGTTTTCGTCCCTCGGACGAGAAGGGCGGGCCGGAGGGCTCAGATCGCGGTGCAGGGCACCGGCCAGCGGCCGACGCGCGGGGGCAGGGTGACCGCGCGGCCGCCTGCGACCCGCACCAGCCGCTCGGCGGCGAGCAGGTCGACGGCCGCCCGCTGCGCGGGGTCCAGCGCGTCCAGCGGCGTGGGCTCCTCGAGGAGGTCGAAGGCGGCGAGGAGATCGGGGTGGTCGAGGGTGAGCCGGACCGCCTGTCCGGGCTCCCTGCGGTCCATCACGGTGACGAAGCCGGGGCCGCGCCGGTGGTAGAGGGCGCCGGGGCCGGGGGCCGCCGGGTCCGCCGGCCCGCTGACCGCGCCGGACTCGGACACCCGGACCGGCTCGCCCCAGGTGGGCAGGGAGACGACGGTGGCACCGTCGCGGAAGAGCAGGCCCAGGCCGAGCGCGTGCCGGATCCAGTCGTCGAGGGCCCGGGCCGTCACCTCGTGGCCGTCCGCGGTGAGCAGCCGGTGCAGGGCGGGGACGGTACGGCCGTCCTCCAGCCGGCGCAGGACCCCGGCCCGCCAGCCGGTGAAGCGGTGGACGGCGGGCGGCCGGCCGTGCCGCCGGTCGTGGACCAGCAGGTCCGCGCCGGCCTCATCGAAGAGCAGCCGGGAGTGCGCGTGGCCGGCCCGCCACTCGGCGACCGCCGCCTCGAGCCGCCGCTCGGCCGGACCGGTGATACCCGCGTCCTCGGTGTCGAACAGGTAGACCAGATCCGCGAGTTCGGCCTCGGGCAGGTCGTAGACGTGCCGGTACATCTCGGCCGGGCGGCGCTTCGCGAAGCCCAGGGCCGGGTCGGTGAAGTGGGGGCTGAAGCGCTCGAGCTGGATGCGGTGGGCGCCGCTCGGCGGCTGGAGGTGGACCAGCGCGGGGAGCTGGTCCACGACGGCGTCGTAGTCGGGCGCCGTCTCGCCGGGGAAGCCGTAGAGGAGGTTCCAGGAGCAGGTCAGCGCGTGGTTCTCGCACTCGCGCAGGGTGCGGACGTTGCGGGCGCCGGTGACGCCCTTGTCCATGAGGTCCAGGACCCGGCTGCCCAGGCTCTCGATACCGGGCTGGATGTGCACCGTGCCGGACTCGCCGAGGAGCCGGAGCTGGCCGGCGGTGAGGTTGGACTTGACCTCGTAGTGCATCCGCAGGTCCCAGCCGCTGCCGGCGGCCCGCGGCAGGAAGTCGCGGAAGTAGGACATGTCCATGATGTTGTCGACGGTGACCACGTCGAGGAGGCGGTGGCGGCGGACCAGCCCGGCGGTCTCCGCCCACAGCCGCTCCCCCGGCTTGGCGCGGAACGCCATGGCGGAGCCGTTGAGCCCGCAGAACGTGCAGTGGTGCTTCTCGCCCCACCAGCAGCCCCGGGCGCCCTCGACCACCAGCTTCGGATGGACGAACTCCTTCACCGCCGAGGCGTCCAGGGCGGCCTGCCACTGGTCGTAGTCGGGCGAGGGGATGTCGGCGGGCGCCACGGTCCGCCGGGTCCCGGGGTTGGCCCGCGGCACCGGACCGTCCCACCAGCACACCCCGGGCACGTCGGCGGGCGCGGTGCCCTCGTCTAGGTGGCGCAGCAGGGCCGGGAAGGCGTACTCGGCCTCGCCGCGGACCACGTGGTCGACGAAGGGATGGTTGCGGTGCAGGGCGCGGCCCATGGGTCCGTCGCAGTTGCTGCCGCCGAAGACGACGGTCAGCCCGGGCCGGAGCCGCTTGAGTTCCCGGGCCAGCGCCAGCGAGGACACGTTCTGCATGAAGGTGGTGGTGAACCCGACGACGTCCGGCCCGGCCGCCAGGATCTCCGCCGCGCAGGCGGCGACGAACGCCTCCGCGTACGGACGCATGGCGACGGCGGTGTCCACGGGCACGTCCCGGGCGGCCGCGTACTCCCGCAGCCGGGCCAGCCCCCACGCGGGGTCCTGGTACAGGACCCCGGAGAAGACCCAGTCACCGAGGCCGTGGAAGATCGCGTCGCTGCCGACCGACACGTAGTCGCCCGGCCGCAGCCGGCCCCCGGAGCGCTCCAGCAGGAACTCCGCCCAGCGCAGCGAGCCGTGGAACTCCATGACCTCGTCGGCCGGGCGGGTCCGCCGCACCAGCCGGTTCAGCAGGCCCAGTTGCAGCGAGGGCAGGTCCAGCGGATGCCAGGGCATCGTGACCAGGTGGACGCGCATGCTCAGCGGGTCGGCCGCTTCTCCAGGATGGCCGGCCGGCGGTCGGTGCTCCGGTCCTCGCGGACCACGACCTTCTTGATCTCCACGTCGCCTGCTCCTCCGCATCCCGGCGCGGCGCGAACACCCCTGTGCCGCACGGCCGTCCACCATATGGACAGATGTGTGTGCGGCACAAGGGCATTCCGTGACGGTCCCCGGCCCGTCGGCTCACAGCCTCGGGTCGACCGGCTCCGACTCCAGGGCGAGCACCCCGAACACGGCCTCGTGCACCCGCCACAGCGGCTCGCCGTCCGCGAGCCGGTCCAGCGCCTCCAGGCCGAGGGCGTACTCGCGGATCGCCAGCGACCGCTTGTGGCCCAGGAAGCGGCCGCGCAGACGGGCGAGGTTGTCGGGGCGGGTGTACTCCGGACCGTAGATGATCCGCAGGTACTCGCGGCCCCGGCACTTGACGCCGGGCTGCACCAGCCGGCCCTCGCCGTCGCGCACCAGCGCGCCGAGCGGCTTGACGACCATGCCCTCGCCGCCGCGGCCGGTCATCTCCAGCCACCAGTCGACACCGGCGCGGACCGACTCGGGGTCGCCCGTGTCGACGTACAGCCGCCGGGTGGTCTGCAGCAGTCCGGTGCCGTCGTGCTCCACCATCCGGTCGATCAGCGCCAGTTGCTCGTCGTGCGGGAGCGCGGCGAGACTGCGGCCCCGGGCGGCCAGGATCTGGAAGGGCGCGAGACGGACCCCTTCCAGGCCGTCGGTGGTCCAGCAGTAACGGCGGTAGGCGTCGGTGAACGCGGCCGCGTCGGCGGCCCGCCCGCGCTGGCGGTCCAGCAGCCCGCCCACGTCGGTGCCCCGGGCCGCGGCGGCCTCCAGGGCGGCGAGGGCGTCGGGGAACACCGCGCCGGACGCGGCGCCGACCGCCGCGTACTGGCTGCGCAGCAGACCCGAGGCCTTCAGCGACCACGGCATCAGCTCGGCGTCCAGCAGCAGCCAGTCGGTGTCGAGCTCCCGCCAGAGGCCGGCCTCCGAGACGGCCGAGCGCAGCCGGCCGAGGATCTCCTCGGTCACCTCGTCGTCGTCGAAGAACGGCCGTCCGGTCCGGGTGCAGAGGGACCCCGTGGGTCCGTCGACTCCGAACCGCGTGCGCGCCGCCTCCGCGTCCCGGCACACCAGCGCCACCGCGCGCGAGCCCATGTGCTTCTCCTCGCACACGACCCGGGCGACGCCGTCCGCCGCGTACTGCGCGAACGCCTCGGCCGGGTGCTCCAGGTAGCCCTCGATCTCCGAGGTGGCCGTCGGCGCCATGGTGGGCGGCAGGTACGGCAGCAGGCGCGGGTCGACCGCGAAGCGGCTCATGACCTCCAGGGCCGCGGCCGCGTTGTCCTCGCGGACCGCGACCCGGCCCGAGTGCCGGGTCTCCACGACCCGGCGGCCGTGCACGTCCGCCAGGTCCAGCGGCCGCCCGTCCTGCCCGCCGGGCGCCTCGCTGCGCAGCGGCTTCGCGGGCTCGTACCAGACCCGCTCGGCCGGTACGTCGACCAGCTCGCGCTCGGGCCAGCGCAGCGCGGTGAGCTTGCCGCCGAACACCGCGCCGGTGTCCAGACAGATGGTGTTGTTCAGCCAGGTCGCCTCGGGCACCGGGGTGTGGCCGTAGACCACGGCGGCCCGGCCGCGGTAGTCCTCCGCCCACGGGTAGCGCACGGGCAGCCCGAACTCGTCGGTCTCGCCGGTGGTCTCCCCGTACAGGGCGTGCGAGCGCACCCGTCCCGAGGTGCGGCCGTGGTACTTCTCGGGCAGCCCGGCGTGGCAGACGACCAGCCGGCCGCCGTCGAGGACGTAGTGGCTGACCAGGCCGTCCAGGAAGCGGCGCACCTCCTCCTTGAACTCCTCGCTCTCGCCCGCCATCTGCTCGACCGTCTCGGCGAGCCCGTGGGTGTGCTGGACCTTGCGTCCCTTGAGGTGACGGCCGTACTTGTTCTCGTGGTTGCCCGGCACGCACAGCGCGTTGCCCGACGCGGTCATCGCCATCACCCGGCGCAGCACGCCCGGGGTGTCCGGGCCGCGGTCGACCAGGTCGCCGACGAACACGGCGGTACGGCCCTCGGGGTGCACGCCGTCGGCGTAGCCCAGCTCCGCGAGCAGGCTCTCCAGCTCGGCGGCGCAGCCGTGGACGTCGCCGATGATGTCGAAGGGGCCGGTGAGGTGGGTCAGGTCGTTGAAGCGCTTCTCGGTGACGACGGTGGCGGTCTCGACCTCCTCGGCCCCGCGCAGGACGTGCACCTTGCGGAAGCCCTCGCGCTCCAGGTGCCGCAGCGAGCGGCGCAGTTCGCGGGTGTGCCGCTGGATGACCCGGCGGGGCATGTCGGCGCGGTCGGTGCGGGCGGCGTTGCGCTCGGCGCACACGTCCTCCGGCACTTCCAGCACGATGGCGATGGGCAGCACGTCGTGCTTCCTGGCCAGTTCGATCAGCTGCCGGCGGCTGTCCTGCTGCACGCTGGTGGCGTCGACGACGGTGCGGCGGCCGGCGGCGAGCCGTTTGCCGGTGATGTAGTGCAGCACGTCGAAGGCGTCCCGGGACGCGCTCTGGTCGTTCTCGTCGTCGGAGACGAGGCCGCGGCAGAAGTCCGAGGAGATCACCTCGGTCGGCTTGAAGTGCCGCCGGGCGAAGGTGGACTTGCCGGAGCCGGAGGCGCCGACGAGGACGACCAGGGAGAGGTCGGTGACGGGGAGGACCCGTCCCGTGGGTGTCTCGGTCATGCCTTCTCCGCCTCCTTCTCGGCCTTCTCGGCGCGCTCGTCGTCCTCGGCCCCGGCGGCCTTTGCGGTGTTCTCCGTCCGCACGTGGAAGACGGCCATCTGGGTGGGCGGTCCGACCTCGGGGTCGTCCGGCCCGACGGGCAGGAAACCGACCTCGTACCCGTGCCGTCCGGCCACGGCCGCCGCCCAGTCGCGGAACTCCTCGCGGGTCCACTCGAAGCGGTGGTCGCCGTGCCGGGCGTGTCCGGCGGGCAGCGTCTCCCAGCGGACGTTGTACTCGACGTTCGGGGTGGTCACGACGACCGTGCGCGGGCGGGCGTGACCGAACACGGCGTACTCCAGGGCGGGCAGCCGGGGCGGGTCGAGGTGCTCGACGACCTCGCTGAGCACGGCCGCGTCGTAGCCCTTGAGCCGCTTGTCGGTGTAGGCGAGGGAGCCCTGGACGAGGCTGACCCGGGCCGCCTGCCGCTCTCCCATGCGGTCCAGCTTGAGCCGGCGGGCGGCGATGGTCAGGGCCCGCACCGAGACGTCGACACCGACGATCTCGGTGAACCGCACGTCCCTGAGCAGCTCCTGCACCAACTGGCCCTGCCCGCAGCCCAGGTCCAGGACGCGGGCGGCGCCGGCCTCGCGGAGGGCGGCGAGGACAGCCTCGCGCCGCAGCACGGCGAGCGGCGCCGGCTTCTCCTCGTCCTCGGTCCCGGTGTCCTCCGGGACCGCGTTGTCGATCGCCTCGACCTCGCTGTCGTCGGCCTCGGCCAGCCGCACCAGCTCCAGCCGCTCCATGGCCTGTCGGGTCAGCGACCAGCGGCGGGAGAGGTAGCGGCTGGTGATCAGCTTCTGCTCCGGGTGCGTGGGCAGCCAGCCCTCGCCGGCGCGCAGCAGCTTGTCGACCTCGTCGGAGGCGACCCAGTAGTGCTTGGCGTCGTCGAGGACGGGCAGCAGCACGTACAGGTGGCGCAGCGCCTCGGCGAGGGTCAGCGCCTCCGACTCCAGGGTGAGCCGGACGTAGCGCGAGTGGCCCCACGCCGGGAACTCGGTGTCGAGGGCGACGGGTTCGGCGGTCACCGTCCAGCCCAGCGGCTCGAACAGCTTCCGTACGAGGTCGGGGCCGCCGCGTGCGGGCAGCGCGGGCACCTCCACGCGCAGCGGCAGGGGCGCGGCGGCCCGCTCCGGGCGGGACTTGCACACGCCGCGCAGGGCGCTGGAGAAGACGCCGCTCAGCGCGACCGCGAGCAGCGACGAGGCCGCGTAGGGCCGGTCGTTGACGTACTGGGCGAGTGCCGCGTCGGGCGCTCCGCCGCGGCCCCTGCCCTTGCTCCGCCGCACCAGTGCGACCGCGTCGACCTCCAGCATGAGCGCGGCCGTGCAGCGCTCGGCGTCCGCCTGTGGGTAGAAGACGTGCGCGGTGCCGTAGGAGGTCGAGAAGGTCTGCGCCTTGTCGGGATGCTTGTGCAGCAGGTACCCGAGGTCGGTGGCCGGGTGGGCGGCGTCGCCGCGTGTGGAGATCGTCAGGAACACGTGTCCGAGTCTCCCCGCTGCCGCACCCCGTCGACCAGTGGTTTTCCGGGACGCCTAGGCCGCTGCGCCCGGTCCGGGGCGCAGCGGCCGAGGCGGCGGGGCGTCCGGGTCAGGCGAGCTGGGTCTGGACCTGGGAGGAGATCAGTTCCAGGTGGTCCAGGTCGTCGAGGTCGAGGATCTGGAGGTAGATGCGGGTGGAGCCGGTCTCGGCGTAGCGGCCGATCCGGTCGACCACCTCGGCCGGCGAACCGGCCAGGCCGTTGGCCTTCAGCTCGTCCACCTCGCGGCCGATGGCGGCGGCCCGGCGGGCGACCTCCTGGTCGTCCCGGCCGACGCACACCACCAGCGCGTTGGAGTAGGTCAGGGCGCTGGGCCCGCGGCCCGCCGCCTCGGCGGCGGCGCGCACCCGGCCGAACTGCCGCTCGCTGTCCTCGACGGAGGCGAACGGGATGTTGAACTCGTCGGCGTAGCGGGCGGCCAGGCGCGGGGTGCGGGTGGCGCCGTGGCCGCCGATGAGCACCGGGATCCTCGGCTGGGCGGGCTTGGGCAGCGCGGGCGAGTCGGTGAGGTCGTAGTAGGTGCCGTGGAAGTCGAAGGTCTCGCCGGTCTTGGTGGCCCACAGCCCGGTGACGATCTCGAGCTGTTCCTCCAGGCGCGCGAACTTCTCCTTGGGGAACGGGATGCCGTACGCCTTGTGCTCCTCCTCGAACCAGCCCGCGCCGAGGCCCAGCTCGACCCGGCCGCCGGACATCTGGTCGACCTGGGCGACCTGGATGGCGAGCACGCCGGGCAGGCGGAAGGTGCCGGCCGTCATCAGGGTGCCCAGGCGGATGCGCTTGGTCTCGCGGGCCAGGCCGGCCAGCGTGATCCAGGCGTCCGTGGGGCCGGGCAGGCCGTCCGCGTTGCCCATCCGGAGGTAGTGGTCGGAGCGGAAGAACGCGTCGAAGCCAAGATCCTCGGTGGCCTTCGCCACGGTGAGCAAGGTGTCGTACGTGGCCCCCTGCTGGGGCTCGGTGAAGATTCGAAGGTCCATACACCCATCCTGCACGGCACCGGCCCCGCCGGTCTCATCGGTACCGCCGGGCGCGGCCGTCCCGATCAGGTGAATCCCGTGGTCGCGGGCGCGGAGTCGGTGCGGTCCGGCCGGTCACACACCCGACGGGCTGTCCTCCGCGCCCTCGGGTAACGCCGCCACCCGTGCGGCCAGTTTGCGCAGCATCTCCAGGACCCGGTCCCGGGACTCGTCCGCCGCGTCGATGGCCTCCATGCACTGCCAGTACGCCGTCTCGTCGGTGGCGGAGCTGGCCATGCCGACCAGTGCCATGCCGACCTCGCCCAGCAGGCCGCCGAGGCAGAGCAGGGTGAGCCGGGCGTCGGCCAGCTCGGTGAGCTGGGCGGCGCGCAGGTCGCCCGGGTCGAGTTCCGGGGCGTCCAGGACGCCGCAGCCCCGGCCCGCCAGTTCGGTCAGGCCCAGCGCCTCGCCCCGCAGCTCGGGCGGACCGGACACCGCGAGCCGGCTGCCGATCGCCTGGGCCAGGGCCTGCGCCTGCCACACCTCGGCCATGATCTCGGGCCGGTCGGTGCCCTGGGCCAGGGCCCGCCTGCTCGTCCCGATGAGTCGCACCGCATCCATGCGCTGCCCCCGTCCAGTCCGCCGTGCGTCCTCGCGCGCCCGCGTGAACTCCCCTGTTCACTACCCAGAGTGAGGGCGCCTGAGACGTAAAGCCAGAGATGGGCGGGAAATTGTGGACAACAATTCGGATTCGGGGCGGCCCATGACTGCGCAGAGTGATAGCGGAGGATGGCGCTCCGTCAGTCGGCCGGGTCCGGCCCCGGGGCCGGGAAACGCTCCTCGTTGCGGTCGATCTTGGCGGACAGGGCGGCCAGCGGATCCACGCCGAGGACCTCGCAGAGCTGGAGGAGATAGGCGAGGACGTCGGCGACCTCGTCCCGGACCCGGTGCGCGGTGCCCGGGTCGTCCATCACCCGGGCCGACTCCTCGGGCGTCAGCCACTGGAAGATCTCGACCAGTTCGGAGGCCTCCACACTGAGCGCGGCCACCAGGTTCTTGGGGGTGTGGAAGGGCTGCCAGTCGCGCGCGGCGGCGAACTCGGCCAGTCTGCGCTGGAGTCCGGCCAGGTCGGGGTGGTCCGTCACGGCCTCAGGTGTACCACGGTGACCCCCTCGGCCCCCACGGCCCAGGAGGCGTCGCTGACGGCGCCGACGCAGCGGATGTGGCCCCGCTCGCCCATCCGGGCCGCCGTCCGCAGCAGCGCGCGCCGCTGGGCCGGGTCGAGACCGCGATCGAAGCCGTCGGTGAGCACGGTGAGGGTGCGCAGCGCGTCGGGCACCTCGCCGGGCGTGTCCACCGCCAGGACGCCCGGGCCGGTCAGCAGCACCAGCGCCAGCGCGACGTAGCGCAGTTCGCCGTCGCCGAGCCGGGCCAGCTCGGTGCGCAGGCCGTCGCCCCGGTCGAGCACCGCCCGTACGGTGCCGTCGGCCAGCGGCTCGGGGACCAGGTCGGCCACCGGGCCGGCGCAGCCGCCGCGCAGCGCCTCCACGAGCGCCGCGTGCCGGCGGGCGCACTCGGACCGGGTGCGCCACAGCACGTCGGCGAGGTTGTCGCAGCCGGGCAGGAGGCGCCCCGATCCGGTGGGGACGGGGGCACGCATGCGCTCCGGGCGCGGGTCGCAGGGGAAGACCGAGCGCAGGGCGACGACCATCTGCTCGGCGGCGGCGAGCACCCGCCGCTGGCCGTCGGTCTTGCCCGCCACCCGCAGCGGCAGCAGCGGGGTGCCGAGCAGGTCGTCGGGCAGCGGGGCGCGGGTCACCGGCGAGGCGCCCGCGGTGTGCCAGGCGGCCTGGACGGCGCGGCGTCCCGGGTCGCGCAGGGCGGTCTCCAGCAGGACCACCCCGTCCGCCGTCAGCCGCTCGCCCACGATCCGCAGCTCCGGCTCGGCCTGCACGGCGACGTCGAGCCGGACCGGCCCCCCGGCGCCGTCGGCCGTGCAGCCGATCCGGAACCCACGGCGCCGCTGCGCGTCGGGCCGCGCCCGCTCCGGCACCCAGGCGGCCGGCTCCGGGAACACCTCGTCGAGCGGCGCCCCGCCGCCGAGCCGGGCGAGCGCCTCGTACGCCGCGAGCGCGGTCGACTTGCCCGAGCCGCTGGGCCCGGCGAACAGGGTGACGGCGCCCAGCGGGAACGCGGCCCGCCGGTGCCCGGCGAAGGCGGACAGCCGCAACTCGGTGACGCGGGCGCGTACGTCGGGCGAGCCGGGGAGCCGCTCCCCCGTGCCGCCCGCGAACCGCCCGCCCCGCCCCGGCACCCGCGGGGAGTCCGCCGGGCCGGCGGGCGGCGGGGCGAGGGGCTCGAAGGACGGTTCCGGGGGCCCGGAAGGCGGCGGGAAACCGGTGGACACGGGAGGGACGGCCATATGCGGACGGTAGGCCTCCGCCGGAACGGCGAACCGTTTTGCCCGCCGCACCTTCCTACGATCGGGGGACCACCCGCACCGCGCGCGTCGGCGGCCTCAGCCGCCGGCCATCCCCGCGCCCTCCATCAGCCCGCTGACCTCGGTGCCGGGCGGCGTCAGCAGGAAGACGTTGCGGTCGACCCGGTGCATCCCGCTGCCCAGGCCGAAGACGACACCCGTGCTGAAGTCCAGGACGCGCTTGGCGACATCGCCCTCCGCCCCGGACAGGTCCAGCAGCACCGGCACCCCCGCCATCAGCGTCTCGGCGACCTCCCGGGCGTCCGCGAAGACGTTGACCCGCAGGACGACGAACCGGCGCCGGGTCTCGGTCTCGGCGTCCGGCAGCGAGCGGTGGCGCACCGCGGACGGCCAGGCGTCCCTTCCCCGCAGTGGCACGACCTGGGCGAGCCCCTCCCACTGTTCATCGGTGACGTCGTAACGGCTCACCGGCTCCACCTGACCTGACTCGCACCCAATGCCTGCACCGGTCAATTCTTACGCCAAGTCACCCGTTCAGCCCAACAACGACACACTGCGCGACCGCTCATGCGTCCTGTTCCATCCGGCACATGTACGAATAAAACCCCTTCTTACCGCCCTCACACCGGTCTCTTCATGTCGTTCCCCGCCCCGCTCACCGGCCGCCACTAGCGTCCGGTGCCGTGCACTTGGCAGAAACACAAGCAGTGGCGCCCGGGCGGTGGACACGGCCGGCGATGTCCACCGCCCGGGGACGTCCCACCGACGACCTCCCCGGTCCCGCGCAGTGGCACCGGGTCCTGACCCTGCTCGCCGATGTGAGCCTGTTCATCGGGACCCGGTCCCTGTGGTCGCAGGCGGCGACCCGCGACCTGTTCCTCGTGGCGGTCGTCTCGCTCTGCTACGTCTCGATCCTGACCGGCGGGGTCCTCGCGCTGACGGTCCGCCGGACGCGTTCGCTGGCCCGCGTCGACCTGATGGTGCTGCTGACCGCCGTCACGCTCACCGCCTGCGCCTGGTGGCTGAACCACGCCGGCGGCGACGAGGCGGTCCTCACCGCCCAGGCCGCACGGGAACTGGTCGCCGGGCACCCGGTGTACGGACAGCCCTGGCCCTGGCTGTTCCACGGCCCGAACGTCGCGCTGACGCCGACGATAGACGGCGGTTACGACTTCACGTACGGCTATCCCCCGCTCGCCCCGCTGCTGGCCGCACCCCTGCTGTGGGTGGGCGGCGGGGGCGCTCCGGCGACGGCCGCGGCGACGATCGCGCTGGTCGCCGGGGCGGTGCTGCTGTGGCGGCTGCTGCCGGTGCCCTGGCGCTCGGCGGCCACGATGGCGTGCCTGGGCTTCGGCTTCCTGCCGGGATACGCCCGTTCGGGCTATCCGGCGATCCCGGCCATGGTCCTGCTGATCCCGGTGGTGGTGGGCTGGCCGCGCATCGGCCGCGGCGGCCGGCTCGGCACCCCGGGGATCGCGCGGGCCGTGTGCCTGGGCGCCGCGTGCGCGACGCAGCAACTCCCCTGGTTCGTGGCGCCGTTCCTGCTGGCCGGCATCCACGCGGTGCGCCGCGGCGAGCTGGGCGGACGCGCGGCCACCGCGGTCTGCGCGCGGATCCTCGGGATCGCCGCGACGACGTGGCTGCTGGTCAACACGTACTTCATCGCACACGAGCCGGGACCCTGGCTCGACGGCGTCGCGCTGCCCCTGACCCAGGGCGCGGTGCTGCACGGACAGGGCCTGGTGGACGTCTCGCTGTACTTCACGCACGGCAGCGACCACCTCGACTGGTACGGCCACGCGAGCGCGCTGCTCGCCGCCGCGCTGCTGGCGCTGTACGTGCTGTTCGTACGGCGGCTGGGCCCGGCGGCGACGGTGCTGCCCTGGTGCGCCTTCTACGTGGCGACCCGGTCCCAGGACGGCTACTACCTGATGATGACCCCGCTGTGGCTCGCGGCGGCGGTCAGCGTGCCGCTGTCGGACTTCGCGAACGCCTGGCAGCCGCGCCCCCGGTGGCTCAGGGGCCCGCGCCGCCGGCCGGCGCTGGCGGGCGCGGCCGCGTTGCTGGTGCTGCCCGCGCTCATGAGCGCGGTCCTCGCGGCGACGGGCCGGCCGCCGCTGCGGATGGACGTGACGGCGGCGCGGCGGGCCACGGCGCATTCGCTGTCCGGCCTGAGCCTGCGGGTGACCAACTCGGGGGACACCGCGCTCACCCCGCACTACATGCTCACCACCAGCCACGGAATGAGCAGATACTGGTCCCTGACGCGCGGTCCGGCCACGATCGCCGCGCACAGCACGGCGTCCGTCGAACTGCGCGCACCGTCCGGCCGGTTCACGCTGCCGGCCGCGGCGGGCTCGAAGCTGCGCCTGCGCGCCTTCACGGGGGACCCGCAGACGCTCTCCACCCGGGACCTGCGACCGGCCGACCTGGGCCGCGGGAAGACACCCGAACGGTAGGAAAACGGGCGGCCGGGTCCGGGCGAGGTGCAGGTCACAGCCGCAGAGAGGGAAACGTCACAGCCCTCGCTCTGCTGTCACATGAGCACCCTGCCCTAGCATCCGAGCATGACGGTCCTGCCTGACGACGGGCTCTCACTGGCCGCCGAGTTCCCTGACGCGACACACGAGCAGTGGCACCGCCTGGTCGAGGGTGTGCTGCGCAAGTCGGGCAAGGAAGTCTCGGGCGCGGCAGTTGAGGACGCCCTGTCCACGACGCTCGAGGACGGGCTGCGCACCCGGCCCCTGTACACCGCGCGCGACGCCGCACCCGACCCCGGTCTGCCCGGTTTCGCCCCGTACGTGCGCGGCGGCCGCCCGGAGGGCAGCACGGCCGGCGGCTGGGACGTGCGGCAGCGGCACACCGCGCTCGGCGGCGCCGCCGACGGCGCGGTGCTGGCCGACCTGGAGAACGGCGTCACCTCGCTGTGGCTGGTGCTCGGCGAGGGCGGCATCCCGGTCTCCGGACTGGGCCGGGCGCTCGACGGGGTGTTCCTCGACCTGGCCCCGGTCGTCCTGGACGCCGGCCGCGACACCGAGGCCGCCGCCGAGGCGCTGCTGCGGCTGTACGAGGAGAGGGGCGTCGACCCCGCCACGGTGCGCGGCGGCCTGGGCGGCGACCCGCTCGGCCACGAGGCCCGCACCGGCACCCCGCTCGACCCGGCCCCCTTCGCCGCCCTCGCCGCGCGCTGCGCCGCGACGTACCCCGGCCTGCGCGCGCTGACCGTGGACGCGCTGCCGTACCACGAGGCGGGCGGCTCCGCCGCGCAGGAGCTCGGCGCCTCCCTCGCCACCGGCGTGGCCTACCTGCGGGCGCTGACCGAGGCCGGGCTCCCGGTCGAGGCGGCCTGCGGCCAGCTGGAGTTCCGCTACGCGGCCACCGCCGACCAGTTCCTGACCATCGCCAAGCTGCGCGCGGCGCGCCGGCTGTGGGCGCGGGTCGCCGAGGTGGCCGGGGCGCCGGCCGCGGGCGCGCAGGTCCAGCACGCGGTGACCTCGCCGGTGATGCTGACCCGCCGCGACCCCTGGGTGAACATGCTGCGCGCGACGGTGGCCACGCTGGCCGCCGGGGTGGGCGGCGCCGACTCGGTGACCGTGCTGCCGTTCGACCACGCGCTGGGCCTGCCGGACGCGTTCGCCCGCCGGATCGCGCGCAACACCTCCACGATCCTGCTGGAGGAGTCCCACCTGGCCCGGGTCATCGACCCGGCGGGCGGCTCCTGGTACGTGGAGCGGCTGACCGAGGAACTCGCCCAGGCCGCCTGGGCGTACTTCCGGTCGGTCGAGCGGGACGGCGGCCAGGCCGCGTGCCTGCGCTCGGGCCGGATCCGCACGGACCTGGCGACGACCTGGGCGGAGCGCTCCAAGAAGCTCGCCAAGCGGCGCGAACCCATCACCGGTGTCAGCGAGTTCCCGCTGCTGGCCGAGAAGCCCGTGAAGCGCGAGCCCGCGCCCGAGCCGCCGTCCGGCGGGCTGCCCCGGGTGCGCCGCGACGAGGCGTTCGAGGCCCTGCGGGCCCGCTCCGACGCCCACCTGGCCGCGACCGGCTCCCGGCCGAGGATCTACCTGGCCGCGCTCGGCTCGCCCGCCGAGTACACCGCGCGCTCGACGTTCGCCGCGAACCTGTTCCAGGCGGGCGGCATCGAGCCGGTCACCGACGGCGCCTTCGAGGACAGCGGCGCCACCGAGGCCGTGCTGTGCTCCAGCGACGCGCTCTACGCCGAACGGGCCGGGCAGGCCGCCGAGTCGCTGCGCGCGGCCGGCGCCCGGCACGTGTTCCTGGCGGGCCGCCCGGCCGAGCACCCGGGCGTCGACTCGTACGTCTTCGCGGGCTGCGACGCCATCGACGTGCTGTCCGCGACCCTCGACCGCATGGGAGTGTCCTGATGGGAATCCCCGACTTCTCCGGCATCGAGCTGGGGACGCCGGCCGTCGACGGCGGCGCCGAGGAGTGGCGCACGGCCGTCAAGCGGGCGACCGGGAGCGAGGAGCCGCTGTGGGAGACCCCGGAGGGCATCGGGGTCAAGCCGCTCTACACCGGCCGTGACCTGGAGGGCCTGGACTTCCTCGGCACGTTCCCGGGCGTCGCGCCGTTCCTGCGCGGCCCGTACCCGACGATGTACGTCAACCAGCCCTGGACGATCCGCCAGTACGCGGGCTTCTCCACCGCCGAGGAGTCGAACGCCTTCTACCGGCGCAACCTGGCGGCCGGCCAGAAGGGCCTCTCGGTCGCCTTCGACCTGCCCACCCACCGGGGCTACGACAGCGACCACCCGCGGGTGACGGGTGACGTCGGCATGGCCGGCGTGGCCATCGACTCCATCTACGACATGCGGCAGCTCTTCGACGGCATTCCGCTGGACAAGATGACCGTGTCGATGACCATGAACGGCGCGGTGCTGCCGATCCTGGCGCTGTACATCGTGGCGGCGGAGGAGCAGGGCGTACCGCCCGAGAAGCTGGCCGGAACCATTCAGAACGACATTCTGAAGGAGTTCATGGTCCGCAACACCTACATCTATCCGCCGAAGCCGTCGATGCGGATCATCTCCGACATCTTCGCGTACACCTCGCAGCGGATGCCCCGCTACAACTCCATCTCCATCTCCGGCTACCACATCCAGGAGGCCGGGGCCACGGCCGACCTGGAGCTGGCGTACACCCTCGCGGACGGCGTGGAGTACATCCGGGCGGGGCGCGAGGCGGGCCTGGACGTGGACGCGTTCGCGCCCCGGCTGTCGTTCTTCTGGGCGATCGGCATGAACTTCTTCATGGAGGTCGCCAAGCTGCGCGCGGCGCGGCTGCTGTGGGCCAAACTGGTCTCGCAGTTCGAGCCGAAGAACAGCAAGTCCCTCTCGCTGCGCACCCATTCGCAGACCTCGGGCTGGTCCCTGACCGCGCAGGACGTGTTCAACAACGTCACGCGCACCTGTGTGGAGGCGATGGCGGCGACCCAGGGCCACACCCAGTCGCTGCACACCAACGCCCTCGACGAGGCGCTGGCGCTGCCCACCGACTTCTCGGCGCGCATCGCCCGCAACACCCAGCTCCTCATCCAGCAGGAGTCGGGCACCACCCGGGTCATCGACCCGTGGGGCGGCAGCGCCTACGTGGAGCGGCTGACGTACGACCTCGCCCGCAAGGCCTGGGCGCACATCCAGGAGGTGGAGCAGGCGGGCGGCATGGCGCAGGCCATCGACGCCGGCATCCCCAAGCTGCGCGTGGAGGAGGCGGCGGCCCGCACGCAGGCCCGCATCGACTCCGGCCGCCAGCCGGTGATCGGCGTCAACAAGTACCGGGTGGACAGCGACGAGCAGATCGAGGTCCTGAAGGTCGACAACTCCTCGGTGCGCGCCCAGCAGATCGAGAAGCTGCGGCGGCTGCGCGCGGAGCGGGACGAGCAGGCCTGCCGGGACGCGCTGGACGCGCTCACCCGGGCCGCCGACGGCGACGACAACCTGCTGGAGCTGGCCGTGCGTGCGGCCCGCGCCAAGGCGACCGTCGGTGAGATCTCCGACGCCCTGGAGAAGGTGTACGGCCGGCACGCGAGCCAGATCCGTACCATCTCCGGGGTGTACCGCAACGAAGCCGGCGAGTCCCCGTCCGTGGACCGCACCCGTGCCCTGGTGGACGCCTTCGAGGAGGACGAGGGGCGCCGGCCGCGCATCCTGGTCGCCAAGATGGGCCAGGACGGCCACGACCGCGGCCAGAAGGTGATCGCGACCGCCTTCGCCGACCTCGGGTTCGACGTCGACGTCGGCCCGCTCTTCCAGACGCCGGAGGAGGTCGCCCGGCAGGCGGTCGAGGCGGACGTGCACGTGGTCGGGGTGTCCTCGCTGGCCGCCGGTCACCTCACGCTCGTACCGGCGCTGAAGGAGAAGCTCGCCGAGGAGGGCCGCGCGGACATCATGATCGTGGTCGGCGGGGTGATCCCGCCGCAGGACGTGCCGACCCTGCTGGAGATGGGCGCCACGGCCGTGTTCCCGCCCGGGACGGTGATTCCGGACGCGGCGTACGACCTGGTGAAGCGGCTGTCCGCCGGCCTCGGCCACGAGCGGTAGCCGCGTATGGCAGCGATCGATCTCGACACGTACGTGAAGGGTGTGCTCGACGGCAGGCGGGCCCTGGTGGCCCGCGCCATCACGCTGGTCGAGTCCACCCGCCCGCAGCACCGGGCGCTGGCGCAGGAGCTGCTCACCGAGCTGCTCCCGCACAGCGGCCGGGCGCGGCGGATCGGCATCAGCGGCGTGCCGGGCGTCGGCAAGTCGACGTTCATCGACGCGTTCGGCACGCTGCTGACCTCGCTGGGGCACCGGGTGGCGGTCCTCGCGGTGGACCCGTCCTCCACCCGCACCGGTGGCTCGATCCTGGGTGACAAGACCCGGATGGAGCGCCTCGCGGTCGACCCGGACGCCTTCGTACGGCCCTCGCCCAGCGCGGGCACGCTGGGCGGCGTCGCGAAGGCGACCCGGGAGTCGATGGTGGTGATGGAGGCCGCCGGGTACGACGTGATCCTGGTGGAGACCGTCGGGGTCGGCCAGTCGGAGACGGCGGTCGCCGACATGGTCGACTCCTTCCTGCTGCTCACCCTCGCCCGCACCGGCGACCAGCTCCAGGGCATCAAGAAGGGCGTCCTGGAACTGGCCGACGTGATCGCGGTCAACAAGGCCGACGGCCCGCACGAGCGGGACGCGCGGGCGGCGGCCCGCGAACTGGCCGGTGCGCTGCGGCTGATGCACGGCAAGGACGCCTTCTGGACGCCTCCGGTGCTCAGTTGCAGCGCCCGTGAGTCGACCGGCCTGGACGTGGTCTGGGAGCGGCTGGAGCAGCACCGCACGCTGCTGGACTCCACCGGCCGGCTCGCCGCCAAGCGGCGGGACCAGCAGGTCGACTGGACCTGGTCGATGGTCCGGGACGAACTGCTGGGCCGGCTGCACGCCGATCCGGCCGTGCGCGAGGCCGCCCCCGCTCTCGAACGGCAGGTCAGGGACGGCACGCTGACGGCGACCCTGGCGGCGGAGGGCATCCTGCGCGCGTTCGGGGAACGGCGGGACCCGGCGCCGGGGCGGTGAGCCCCGGCGGCTCGGGTGCGGTGCAGGATGCGCCCGGGGGCGTCACGGGGTGCGGAAGCCCCGGAAGGTCACGTGCTCGCGGGACGTGAACCCCGTTCGCTCGTAGAGCGCGATCGCGCCGGTGTTCGCCTCCGCCACGTGCAGGAAGGGACGTTCCCCGCGCTCCAGGACGCGGGCGACGAGGGCGTCGATCAGGCGGACTGCGTGGCCCCGGCCGCGTGCCTCGGGGGCGGTGCAGACGGCGCTGATCTCGGTCCAGCCCGGGGGCCGCAGCCGTTCCCCGGCCATGGCGACCAGCCTGCCGTTGTCGCGGATGCCGAGGTAGGTGCCCAGTTCGGGGGTGCGCGGCCGGAACGGTCCCGGGCGGGTCAGCTCGACGAGGCCGAGCATCTCGGGCACGCTCTCCGGGCCCAGTTCGAGCACCTGCGCGCCGGTCTCCGGGCGAGGGGGCGCGGACCGGTCGCCGGACCAGGTCATCCGGCGGCCCTCGAGGGTGAAGACCGGCTCCCAGTCCGGCGGCGGGACGGCCGGGCAGCTGAACATGTCGGCGAACGCACCGGGGCCGAGCAGCCGGGCCAGGTCGGCCCATTCGGCCGGGCCGGGGTCGGCGGGCACCGCGCAGAAGGTCGCCACGTCCGGCAGGTAGCCGGCGGCCCGGCCGTACCTGCGGGCGAGACGGGCGTGATGGCCGCGGAGCGACGCGCCCACCGGGTCGTCGAGTGCCTCGGCGTCGCGGTTCACCATCGTGCTGTCCCTCCGTCCGGCGCGCGGGCCGTTCGCCCCGGGTGGCGATCATAGGCACGCGCCGTCGCGGCGGGCGAAGCCCCGGGCGGGCCGGGCGGGCCGGGCGGTCCGGGCGGAGGTGCGGCTCGCTCCTCCGCCCGGCCCGCCGGGGTCAGCCGGCCCGGTGGAAGGCGTTCAGCCGGGCGGTGAGACGGGCGGCCGCGCCCTCCATCAGGGCGTCGGCGATCGCCTCCACCGTGCGGGCGGACCACGGCTGGAGAGCGGTGCCCTCGACCACCTGGTTGAAGGCGCCCATCGCCGGTCCGCAGTGCACCAGGTAGTCGACCCGGTGCCGGTCGTCGCCGGTCACCGCGAGCCGGAAGCCGCGGGTGAAGTAGGCCCGGAAGAACTCCGCCAGTTCCTGCTTCGGGTCCGCTCCGGGCGCCGCGGGCGCCGGGTGGGCGCCGCCCAGGTAGCGGTCGAGGATCTGGGCCGTCGTCTCGTCGTCCAGCTCGGCCGTGGAGGCGTGCCGGCGCCACAGCTCGTGCAGCCGGGACGCCCGCGCCGGGAAGAACAGGCCCCGCTTGAGGTAGCGGGCCCGGGTGCCGAACTCGAACAGCTCGCCCCACGGCGCCGTGTCCACGTCGTACTCGCGCGCCGCCTGCAGGACCTCCTTCACCTCGGCGCTGGTGGCGGCCTCGGCGGAGCACTGGTTGACGGAGCCGGTCAGCACGAACTCCGCGCCGAGCAGGAACGCCGCCGACACCGCCTCCGGGGTGCCGAGGCCGCCCGCGCAGCCCACGTGGACCCGGTGCCCGGACGCGGTGGTGGCCGCGTCACGCAGCCGCAGCACGGCGGGGAGCAGGGTCAGCAGGTCGGCGCTGCTGGTCAGCCAGCCGCCGTCGGCCTCCACGCACAGGTCGTCCGCCATCGGCCGGCCGCCCGCCGCCCGCGCCTCCTCGGCGGTGACCTCGCCGGTCTCCACCAGCCGGGCGACCAGCCGCTCGGGCGGCGGGGCCAGGAACTCCGCCGCCACGTCGGTGCGGCTGACCTTGGCGATGATCCGACCGCCCTTGAGCCGGAACCGCACCAGGGCCGGGGTGATCAGCGGGAAGCCGGAGGCCTCCACCAGGTCGATGCCGTGCCGCAGCAGCAGGTCGACCAGCGCCGACTCCTCCTGCGGGGCGCCGTGCCGGTAGAGCAGGTTGACGCCGAAGGCGCCGCCGAGGCCGAGGTCGCCGGCCAGTTCCCGGAGCCGGCCGTCGACCTCCTCCAGGGTCAGGCCGCCGGTGCCGAGGAAGCCGAGCAGGCCCGCCTTCGCGGCGGCGCCGAGCATCTGGCGGCCCGAGATCCCGCCGTACAGCGAGCCCAGCAGGTAGGCGCGGCGCAGGCCGTAGCGCTCCCGGAAGGTGGCGGCGCCCAGGGTGTCGGCGCTCACCGCGGCGGCGGCCGGCGCGGTGACCGGTGCCTCGGCGGCGGCCGGCGCGGTGACCGCTGTCTCGGCGGCGGCCGACCGGGACACGGACGGGGTGTGCGGGCCGGGCGCGGGCGTCACGGGGACGGGGCGCGGGGTGGGGACGGGCAGCGGCTCGGCGGTCTTCCTGATCTTCGCGACCAGGTTGGTCAGCACCCGGCCGGGTCCGATCTCCACGAAGTCGAAGTCGCCGTGGCCCATGAGCCGGCGCACCGTGTCGGTCCAGCGGACCGGCGAGACGATCTGCGCGGTCAGCGTCTCCTTGATCGCGTCGGGGCCGTACGGCTGCCCGTCCACGTTGGCCAGCACCGGAACGTCGGGCGCCCGCAGCGTGAACCCGTCGAGGAAGCGGGCGAACTCCTCGGCCGTACCGCGCATGTAGCGGGAGTGGAAGGGGGCGCTGACGTTGAGCCGCACCGCGCGGGCACCCGCGGCCTCCACGGCGGCGCAGGCCGTCTCGAGGGACTCGCGCGGGCCGGAGAGCACGATCTGGTCGGGGGCGTTGTGGTTGGCGATGTCGACGTCCTCGATGCCCGCCTCGGCCAGGACCCGCGGCAGACCCGCCTCGTCCAGACCGACCACGGCCGCCATGCCGCCGCCGCCGGCCTCGGCCATCAGCGCGCCGCGCCGCTGCACCAGGCGCAGCCCGGTCTCGAAGTCGAAGACGCCGGCGGCGAACAGGGCCACGTACTCGCCGAGGCTGTGGCCGATCAGGTAGTCGGCCGGCGCGGGGTCCTCGGCCTGCCGCTCCAGGTGGCCGAGGGCGCTCACGGCGTAGAGCGCGGGCTGGGTGAACTGCGTCTGCCCCAGGCGCCGTTCGGGGTCGTCGACGCACAGCTCGGCGAGCGAGTAGCCGAGCACCCGGTCGGCGGTCGCGGTGTGCTCGGGGTACTTCTCGAAAAGCTGCCGGCCCATGCCCCGCGTCTGGGACCCCTGGCCGGGGAAACCGTAGACCTTCATGCGATGTGCCTTCCTTGGTGTCTTCGGTCGGTTCCGTGTCGCCGGGGCGGCCAGTTCGCGGGCCCTGTCCAGCAGGCCCGGGTCGTGGCCGAACGGGCTGAGGAGGGCGAGCGACCTCGATCGCGTGCCCGCCGGGAGATTGCCTCGTACGAAGTTGTGCAGGGTGCCCGAGGGGCCGAGGTCCAGGTAGAGGAAGTCGCCGCGGGCGCGCATCCGGTCCATGGTCAGCTGGAACTCGATGGGCCGCCGGGCCACCTGCCAGAAGTGCTCGGCGCTCGGCCGCTCGACCGGCTCCCCGTCCACGCAGGACACCCAGGGCAGGGACGGCGGGGCGAACCCGACCTCGTCCAGTGAGGGCCGGCACGCGTCGAGCACCTCGTCCATCAGACGGGAGTGGTAGGCGTACTCGACGGGGACGCGCTGGTGCAGCACGTCGGCGCGGCGCAGCGCGGCCTCGGCCCGGTCGAGGTCGTCGTCCGTGCCGGCGACCACGAAGTGACCCGGATAGTTGCGGGCGGCGATCTCGCAGGCCCGCAGCTCGGGCACCCGGTCCAGGACGCCGGGCCGGGCGAGCACGGCGAGCATGCCGCCGCGCGGTCCGGCCCCGAGCCCCTCGGCCTGGCGGACCAGCAGTCGCAGGCAGGTGTCGGGCGCGATGCTGCCGGACACGGCGGCCGCGGCGTACTCGCCCAGGCTGGAGCCCAGCAGGTGGTCGGGCTCCACCCCGGCCGAGCGCAGGGTCTCGGCGAGGGCGAGCTCGGTCATGACGATCGCCGGGTGCGTGAGCCGGGTGTCGGTGAAGGGGTCGTTGCGGCGCCGGTCCGGGTCGAACAGCCGGGCGAGCACGGACTCGCCCAGCTCCTCGGCCACGACGTCGTCGTAGCGGCGCAGCGCCGCCCGGAACACCTCGTTCTCGGCGAAGAGCTCCCGGCCCATGCCGTAGTACTGCGAGCCCTGCCCGGAGAACATGAAGACCACGGGCAGCGCTTCCGGCGCGGTGCCGCTCATCGGTACGTGTCCCAGAACAGGCCCGCCGTCGCGGGCTCGGCCGCCGCCGGTGCCGCGGGCACGGCGGGCACGGCGGGTGCCGCGGGCACGGCGGGTGCCGCGGGCACGGCGGGGTCCTCGGGACGGCCGCCGGCGCCCCGTACGACGACCCTGCGGTCGAGCGGCGGCTCGGGCAGCGGGGCGCGGGTGGCGCGGTGGTCCGCCGGGGCCGGCGCGAGCAGCAGGTGCGCGTTGGTGCCGCCGTCCGCGAAGCAGTTGAGCGCGGCGGCTTCGGCGGTGGCCGGCCAGGGGGCCGCCGCGCGCGGGAAGTACAGCGCGGAGGCGTCCAGGTCGAAGTGCGGCAGCGGCTCCTGCCCGGAGCGGAACGGCACCTGGGTGCGGTGCTGGAGCATCAGCACCACCTTGATGAAGGCGGCGATGCCCTCGGCGGCCAGCGGGTGCCCGATGTTCGGCTTGACGGAGCCGAGGGCGACCGGGGCCGAGCGGGCCGTGGCGGTGCCGTAGACGCCGTCGATCGCCTTCAGTTCGAGCAGGTCGGTGACGGCGGCCCCGGTGGCGTTGGTCTCCACCCAGCCGATGTCCGCCGGGGCGTGGCCGCTGCGGGCGAGCGCCTCGGTCATCACGGCCTTCTGCGCCTGGAGGTTGGGGGTGGCCGGTCCCGCGGTACGGCCGTCGTTGTTGACGGCGATGCCGCGCAGCACCGCGAGCACCCGGTCGCCGGCGGCACGGGCGGCCGCCAGCGGCTTGAGCACCACGACACCGACACCCTCGCCGAGGACGAGTCCGGCGGCCCTGCGGTCGAAGACGTGGAACTCCGGTCCCGGGTTGAGCAGTCCGCGCCGGCCGAAGACCTGGTGCGCCCGGTCGTCGGCGAGCAGGCTCACCCCGGCGACGACCGCCGCCTCCAGCGAACCGGACCGCAGCGCCTGCACGGCGGTGTCCATCGCGACCAGCGCGGAGGAACAGGCGGTGTCCACGACCAGGCTCGGGCCCTGGAAGTCGAAGAACTGCGAGACGTTCGCCGCCAGGTAGTTCTGCCCGGTCACCACGACGGGGTTCCTGGACCGCTCCAGCGCACCCGGGTCCGGGGTGTGGGTGGCGCGGCCGCCGACGTACACGCCGATCCGGCGGCCCTTGAGGTCGGCGGGCCGGTAACCGGCGTGGTGCACGGCGCTGTTGACCTCTTCCAGCAGCAGCAGCGCCTGCGGGTCCATGGCGGCCACGTCCGCCTCGGACAGCAGGAACGCCTCCGGGTCGAACCGCAGGACGCCCGGCAGCAGGCCGGCGTGGTGCCCGAGCGGGCGGCCGAAGCGCTCCTCGGGGACCGGCCGCAGCGCCGAACGGCCCTCGCGCAGCAGCTCCCAGTAGGCGTCGGCGGAGCCGGCGTCGGGGAAGCGGCAGGAGAGGCCCACGACCGCGATGTCCGAAGCGTCCTGCGCGGCGGACGCGGTGGACGCCGGGACGGGCGCCGGGACGGTGTCCCGTCCGCCCGGGGAGCCGTTCACGGGGAGGCCGGCCGCAGGTCCGGCCGGGACGGAGCCGGGTGCGGGGACGGACGCGGGCGTGGGTGCGGGCACGGATCCGGGCGCGGTGTCCGGCATCGGAGCGCCGAAGACGGCGAGGAGTTCCGGGCGGTGCGCCTCGGCGAGGTACCCGGCGAAGGCGTCGACGGTCGGGTGTTCGAGCAGCGCCGACGGGTCGACGGAGACGTCCAGGCGCTTGGCGACGGACTGGACGAGCTGGGAGACCATGATCGAGTCCATGCCGTAGTCCTGGACCGGTACATCACCCGAGAGCCGGGCACGGTCGAAGCGCAGCTCCTCGGCGAGCCGGTCGAGCAGCCAGGACGCGGCCGCCTCGACCGCCGCGCGCACCCCGGCGTCCCCGTCCGTCCCCTGGGCGGGAGCGGTGGAGCCGGTGGGCGCGGGCGCGGCCGGCGCCGGGTCCAGGCGGCGGGCGGTCAGACGTCCGGGGTCGAAGCCGGCGTCCGGGCGCGGCACGACCGGCATGACCACCCGGGCGCCGCTGCCCAGCGCCCGCTCCAGCAGGGCGAGTCCCTGGTCGTCCGCGAGCGCCGCCAGCCCGGAGGCCTGGTAGGCGGCGCTGCGGGCCTCGCCCATGCCGGTGTCCTTCCAGCTCGGCCACTGCACGCTGACCAGCGGGAGCCCGTACGGGCGGTGCAGGGCGACCGCGTCCAGGTAGGCGTTGGCCATGGCGTAGTCGCTCTGGCCGACCGCGAGGGCGGGTACGGCGGCGGCGATGGAGGAGTACACGACGAACAGGCTCAGCGGCTCGTCGCGGAACACCTCGACGAGGGCGTCGAGGCCGAACACCTTCGGGCCGAGGACACGGGCGACGCCGGAGTGGGGCTTGCGCACGAACGCCGGGTTCTCGAAGTCGGTGACGCCCGCGCTGTGCACCACGCCGCCGACCGGGCCGAGCCGCCCGCTGACGTCGGCGAGGGCCTTGGCGAGCGCCTCCCGCTCCTCCAGCGGTACCGCGAGGACCTCAAGTTCCACGCCCTGGTCCGCCAGTTCGGCCAGCGGGCGGAGCTTGCGGCCCAGGGGGCCGTCCTGGGCGATGTGCGTGGCCCACTCGGCGCGCGGCGGCAGTTCCTCGCGTCCGGTGAGGACCAGCTTGCGCACGCCGTGCTCGGCGACGAAGTGACGTGCGGTCAGCAGTCCGATGCCGCGTGTGCCGCCGGTGACCCAGAGCACGTGGCCGGCCGGGAAGCGGGGCGCGGTGGCCGTCCCGCCGGGTTCCTCGGTGAGCCGGGCCAGGTGCCGGACGCCGTCGCGGTAGGCGACCTCGGCGGGCTCGTCGTCGTGGCACAGCTCGTCGGCCACCCAGCGGCAGAGCCGCTCGTCGCCGGCCGCGCCGTCGATCTCCACGTGACGGGACCGTACGTGGCGGTACTCGCTCTGCAGCATCCGGTACAGGCCGATGCGGGCCGCGCCGCCGAGGCCGGGTGCGCCCTCGGGGGTGACGCGGGTGACCAGCAGCGCGCGCAGGTCGCGGCGGCCGCGGTCGACGAGATGCTGGAGCCAGCGCAGCCAGGTGGGCAGTGCGGTGTGGTCGGGGGCCGGACCGGTGCCGGCGCAGCCCGCCAGGTCGACGACGGCGTCGAAGCGGTCCCAGCGGGTGCCGTCCGCGCCGAGTTCGGCGTCCAGCCGGTCGGTGGTGAGCACCTCGGCGGCGGGCAGCAGGGCGGCGAGCCGGGCGGCCAGTGCCTCGGTGCCGGGTGCGGCCAGGACGGCGGTCAGGCCCGGCAGTGCCGTGCGGGCGACGGGCGGGGCGGGCGTCCACCGCCGGGTGAGGAGCATGCCCCCGTCCGCCGGCGCGCCGGTGAGGGCGGCCAGTTCGGCGTCGGCGGCGGCCAGCCAGACCCGGTCCCCGGCGAAGGGATAGCCGGGCAGGGCCACCCGGCCCGGATTGCCGCCGCGGTGCAGGACCGTCCAGTCGACGGTCTGCCCCCGGGTCCAGGCCTCGGCCAGGGCCTCGGGGCCGGCGGACGGCGGTGTGCCGGGGGCGGGGCGGCGCGGGTCGACCACGCCGGTCCAGCCGCCGGCGGGACCGGCACCGGCCGCGAACTCCTCCAGCCGTGCCGCGAGTCCGGGCAGATCCTCGAAGAGGACGGCGAGCCGGTGGGCCATGGCCTCGCGCCCGGTCTGCAGGGTCCAGGCGACCTGCTGGGCCGTCATCCCGCCGGTCTCCGCGCGCAGGTGGGCGGCCAGCCGCCGGGCCTGCGCGAGCAGCCGGTCGGCGTCCCGGGCGGAGAGGACCGCCAGGTGCGGCCCGGCCGCCGCGGCCGGGGCGGGCGCGTCCGGGCCGAGGTGCTCCTGAAGGATGATGTGGGCGTTGGTGCCGCCGGCGCCGAAGGAGCTGACGCCCGCGGTCCGCGGCCGCACGGCGCCGTCCGCCGTCACCCGGCGCGGCCAGGGCGCCCGCTCGCGCTGGACCTCGAACGGGGTCGACGTGAAGTCGATGTTCGGGTTGAGGCGGTCGGCGTGCAGGGACGGGGCCAGCTCGCCGTGCCGCATCTGCAGCAGCACCTTGGTGATCGCGGCGATGCCGGCGGCCGACTCGGCGTGCCCGATGTTGGACTTGACCGAGCCGATGGGCAGCCGCTCGGGCAGGTCGCCCTCGAAGGCCCGCAGCATGCCGTTGACCTCGACCGGGTCGCCGAGCGCGGTCCCGGTGCCGTGCGCCTCGAGGTAGTCGAGGTCGGCGGGGCGCAGTCCGGCGCGGTCCAGCGCGGCCCGCACCAGGTCGCCCTGGGCCCGGGGGTTGGGGACGCTGTAACCGGCGCCCGCTCCGCCGTGGTTGACGGCCGAGGCCTTGACCACGGCGAGTACGCGGTCGCCGTCGGCGACGGCCGCGTCCAGGCGCTTGAGCAGCACGGCGCCGGAGCCCTCGGCCGGGACGTAGCCGGTGCCGCCCTCCCCGAAGCTGCGGCAGCGGCCGTCCTCCGCGAGGAAGCCGCGCTGGGCGAGCTGGAGGAACTTCACCGGGTGGCTGGAGATGTTGACCCCGCCCGCCACCGCGACGTCGCAGTCGCCGTTGCGGATGGCCAGGCAGGCCTGGTGGATGGTGACCAGCGACGAGGAGCACATGGTGTCCAGGGCGACGCTGGGACCGGTGAAGTCGAAGAAGTACGACACCCGGTTCGCGACGGAGGCGTACGACGAGGAGGTCGCGAAGCCCTCGCCGTGCAGCGCGTCCCGCACGCCGTAGAGCTGGTAGTGGCCGTACATCATGCCGACGAACACGCCGGTGCGTCCCCCGCGCAGTCGCTCGCGGGTGTAGCCGGCGTCCTCCAGCAGGTGCCAGACGGTCTCCAGGAAGACCCTCTCCTGCGGGTCGGTGTGCTCGGCCTCGATCTGCGACATCCGGAAGAACAGCGGGTCGAAGCGGTCGGCGCCGGGCACGAACCCGCCCCACTTGCCGTAGGTCTTGCCGGTGGCCGACTTGTCCGGGTCGAAGAAGACTCCGTGGTCCCAGCGGTCGCCCGGGATCTCCTCGACGCTGTCGCGGCCGTCGCGCAGGTTGCGCCAGAACTCGGTGACGTCGCCGGCCTGGGGGTAGCGCCCGGCGACACCGATGACGGCGATGTCGTCGTCGGCGCCGCCGGTGGGCACGGCGGGGACCGTCACCGCCGCCGGGGCGGGCCGCGGGGTACCGGCGGCCTGCCCGGTCGCGGGGGCGATCGGTGCGTTCCCGGCGGCGGCCTGCCCGGTCGCGGGGGCGGCCGGTGCGTTCCCGGCGGTCGCCGGTTCCGGCCGGCGCGGCGCCGGTGCGGCGGCGAAGGCGCCGGGGTGGGCGGCGGCGAGGTGGGCGGCCAGGTCGCGGACGGTCACGTGCTCGAAGAGCAGGGTCTTCGACAGCGGTCCGACGTGCTGCTCCAGGCCGCGGATGAGGCTCATGGTGATCAGGGAGTCCACTCCGTACCGGTCGAAGGGCTCGGTGACGGTGATGTCCGCCTCCGGCGTCTTCAGCTCCTGTGCCAGCAGCCGCAGGACCAGCCGCTCGGCCTCCTCGCGCGATCCGGAACCCTCCGCGGGGGACGGGGCGGCGTCGGCACCGGGCCGGGGTGCGGCGGGCGGCGCGGCCGGGGCGCCGGACAGGGCGGTGAGGATGCGGGCCGGGTCGCCGGGGGCGAGCAGCAGGGCCGGGGCGGTGCCGGCGAGGGCCCGCTCCAGCGCGTCCAGGGCGGGACGGGTGGCCAGCGGGCGCATGCCGAGCACGCGGTCCATGTACTCCTCGGCCTTGGCGTCGATGCGCATCCCGCCCTCGGACCACACCGGCCAGGCTGCGGACAGGGTGCGGCCCCGGCGGGCGCCCGCCCGCCGCCGCTCCTCGCGGTGTTCGGCGAAGCGGTCGAGGAACCCGCCCGCGAAGGCGTAGTCGGTCTGGCCGGCGTTGCCGAACGCGGCCGCGGCGGAGGAGTAGACGACGAAGTAGTCCAGCGGTTCCGCGGCGGTGGCCTCGTCCAGCAGGGTGGTGCCGCGCACCTTGGCCGCCAGCACGGCGTCCGCGTCGGCGCGTTCCTTGCCGCGCAGCAGCCCGTCGCGCAGCACACCGGCCGCGTGCAGGACACCGCTGACGTGGCCGTGGGCGCCGCGCGCCTCGTCGATCAGCGCGCGCACGTCCTCCGGGTCGGCGACGTCGGCGAGCACGAGGCGGGCGCCGAGGGCGTCGACGCGGGCCCGCGTGGCGGCGTCGGGCGCGGTGCGGGCGGCGAGGACGATGCCGCCGCCGGTCACCCCGGCCGCGCGGCGGGCGGCGGCGATGTGCTCGGCGGCGAGCAGGCCGAGCGCCCCGGTGCCGCCGGTGACGATGTGCGCGCCGGCACCGGTGAAGGCCGGGCCGGAGCGGGCCGGCAGCGTGGTCCGGTGCCAGGAACGGCGCTCGGTGCCGTCCGGCGTGATCCGGGCCTCGGTCTCCGGGCCGCCCTCGGCGAGGAGTTCGCCGACGACGTCCCGGGCCGGGGTGCCGGCCGCGACCGCGAGCACGCCGAAGGCGATGGCCGGGTGCTCCAGGCGGACCGAGCGCGCGAAGGCGGCCAGGGCCGGGTCGGCGGGCGAGGCGGCCGGCTCGGGGTGGACGTGGAGATAGGTCAGCGCGTCGTGCCGTTCGAGCTGCCAGGCCCTCAGGAAGGCCAGCGCGGTGTGGAATCCGGACTCCACGGCCGCGTCGCAGTCCGCTTCGCCCGCGGACAGGTGCAGGACGCGGACCGGGCCGGCCCCCGCGGCGCGGACGGCCGCGGCGGCGTCGAAGCCCGGGCCCAGCGGGACGCGGCGCACCTCGGCGCCGGCCGCGCGCAGCGCGGCGCCGAGGTGCGCCTCCTCGGTCGCGGCCGGGGTGCCGTCGGCGGGGGTCAGCAGCAGGACCGTGCCGGCCGGGCCCGGCCGGCGCCGGGGCGCGGGCTGCCACCCGGGTTCGAATGCGGCGACGGTGCCGGCCGTGGGCAGGGCCCGCAGGGTGAAGGACTCCAGGGTGACGAGGGCGGCGCCGTGCTCGTCGAGCAGGGCGACGTCGAAGGAGAGCGATCCCTCGGGAGCCGGGCGCGCGGCCGGCCTGGCGTGGGCGAAGACCCGCCGGGGCAGCGGGGCGTGCAGCCGGGCCGCGCCGAGCGAGAACGGCAGGTACGGTGCCGGGCCCGCCGGGTCGCCGGCGCCCGGCACCAGCCGGCCGGCCGTCTGCAGGGCGGCGTCGAGCAGCGCCGGGTGGAAGGCGTACGCCCCGGCGTCGGCGTGCAGTGCCTGGGGCAGCGCCAGGGTGGCCAGCACCTCGTCCGGGCCCTCGGCGATCTCCTCGATCACCTGGAAGGCGGGGCCGTAGGCGAACCCGAGCCGGGTGAAGCCCGCGTAGCAGTCCGCGCCGGTGACGACGCGGGGGGTGCGGGCGCGGACGCCGGCCAGGTCGACCCGGGCGGGCCGGGAGTCCGGTGCGTCCGGGCGGAGGGTGCCGGCGGCGTGCACCGGCGCGCCCGCGCCGTCGCC
Source organism: Streptomyces sp. NPDC002386 (assembly GCF_053593175.1). NCBI lineage: Bacteria > Bacillati > Actinomycetota > Actinomycetes > Kitasatosporales > Streptomycetaceae > Streptomyces > Streptomyces sp. NPDC002386. The sequence continues at coordinate 207,203 of NZ_JBSFBX010000007.1, read as the reverse complement.
GCACACCTCGAAGGAGCGGTGCGCGCCGTCACCGCCGACCCGGACGGTCAGCCGGTGCTCGGACCGGCCCGCCGGGAGCCGTACCGGCGCGGCCCACACCAGGTCGTCCACCCCGCGTACGGGGGTCCCGGCGGCGGCGAGTTCACCGGCCAGGCGGCCCATCTCCACGTAGGCCACGCCGGGCAGGACGCGCTCGCCGCCGACGACGTGGTCGCGCAGGAAGAACTCGTCCCCGGTGAGCGTCTTGGCGTACACGTGCTCACCGGGAGCGGAGACGTCGGTGTCCAGGAGGGTGGGGTGCAGCCGGGCGGGGGTGCCCGGACCGGCGGCTTCCCCGGCGGCGGAGACCGCCGGGTCGGCGGGGCCGGACGTCGCCCAGTGACGGGGCCCGGCGAAGGGGTAGGCCGGCAGGTGGACCCGGCGGCGGGGGGCGCCCCGGTGGAGGGCGGACCAGTCGACGTCGGCGCCGCGCAGCCAGTCGGCGGCGTGGCCCCGCAGGTCGCCGGAGCCGGCGGCCGGGGTGCCGGGCCGGTCGTCGGCCGCCCGGCCGGTGCGCACCGCCGAGGGCCGCCCGGCCAGGTGCGCCAGCAGTTCGGCGCGCAGTCCGGCGGCGCTGTCCGCGACGACGGCGAGCCGGTGCGCCATGGGCTCGCGGCCCGTCTGCAGGGTGTGGGCGAGGTCGGCGGCCGGGACGTCGTGCCGCCCGAGGTGGTCGGCGAGCCGCTGGGCGGAGCGGCGCAGCGCCTCGCCGTCACGGGCGGAGAGCACGAAGAGCTGCTCGGCCGCGCTGTCGTCGCGGTCATCCGGCATGGGTGGTTCCTCCAGAACGATGTGCGCGTTAGCCCCGCCGAAGCCGAAGGAGCTGACGCCGCCGCGGCGCGGCCGCTCCGCTCCGGCGGCGTCCAGCGGACGCGGCCAGGGCCGGGCGGTGGCGGCCACCTCGAACGGGCCGCCGTCGAGATCCAGGTAGGGATTCCGCTCGCGGAAGTGCAGGCTGGCCGGGATGGTGCCGTGCCGCAGGGCGAGGACCACCTTGAACAGGCCGGCGATGCCGGCGGCGGCCTCCAGGTGGCCGATGTTGGTCTTCACCGAGCCGATGGCGCAGGGCCGCGCGGGTTCCGCGAGCCCCTGCTCCGCCCGGATCCGCCGGAACGCGGTGCTCAGACCGGTGGTCTCGATCGGGTCGCCCAGCGCGGTGCCGGTGCCGTGCGCCTCGATGTAGCCGACGGTGTCCAGCGGCACGCCGGCGCCCCGGTAGGCGTCGACGAGCAGGTCGGCCTGGGCGTCGGGGTTGGGTGCGGTGAGCGAGGTGGTCCGGCCGCCGTGGTTGACGGCGGCGGCCTTGATCACGGCGTGCACGGCGTCGCCGTCGCGGCGGGCCCGTTCGTGCGGCTTGAGCAGGACCACGCCCGCGCCCTCGCCGCGTACGTAGCCGTCGGCGCGGCTGTCGAACGCCTTGCAGCGGCCGTCGGGGCTGAGCATCTCTCCCTGGCTCAGCGCCTCGTACACGCCGGGGGCCAGGATGAGGCTGACGCCGCCCGCGATGGCCAGGTCGCAGGTGCCGTCGCGTAGGGCGGCACAGGCCTGGTGGACGGCGGTCAGCGAACCGGAGCAGGCGGTGTCGACGGCGATGCTCGGGCCGCGCAGGTCCAGCAGGTACGACACCCGGTTGGGGATGACGGACAGGGCGGCACCGGTGAGGGTGTGGCCCTCGGTGCCGCGTCCCGCCGCCCGCTGCACCTCCAGGTAGTCGGAGTTGGTGACGGCGACGAACACGCCGACGCGCTTTCCGGCCAGCTCGGACGGCCGGTACCCGGCGTCCTCGACGGCCGACCAGACCGTCTCCAGCATCAGCCGCTGCTGCGGGTCCATGAGTTCGGCCTCGCGGGGCGAGATACCGAAGAACGCGGCGTCGAACCGGTCGACGCCGGGTGCGAAGCCGCCCCAGCGGGAACGGGAGCGCGGGTGGTCGCGCCAGTCCCAGCGGTCGGCGGGGATCTCGCCGACCAGGTCGTCCCCGGCGGCCAGATGCGTCCAGAACTCCTCCAGGTCGGCGGAGCCGGGCAGCCGGCCGGCCATGCCGATGACGGCGACGTCGGCGGGAGTGTGCCGCCCGTCGCCGGAGGTGCCCGGCGCCCGCGTGGCGGACGCGTTCGCGTCCCGCGTCACGGTGACCGCGCGCGCCCCGGTGGAGCCGCCCGGTTCCGGCGTCCCGCCGTCGGTGCCCGCGGTGGCGAAGCGGGCCGGCAGCTCGTGGGCGTGCTCCCGCCACAGGTGCTCGGCGAGGGCGTGCAGGGTGCCCCGGCGGTAGAAGAGGGTCGGGTAGACGGTGATGCCGTACGCCTTGCGCAGCTCGGCGCTGAGCGCCGTGAAGCTCACCGAGTTCATGCCCGTCTCGCCGAGCGGGGTGTGGGTGCCGATGTCCTCGGGGCGCAGGCCGGTCAGGCCGGCGACCATGCGGGCCAGGTCGGTCTCGAGCGCCGTACGGCCGCCCGCGGCGGCGGGCCGCGCGGCGGACGCCGGTTCCCGGCTCGCGGGTCCGGCGCCGAAGCGGGCGCGCAGTTCGGGCAGCGGCAGGGCGGCGAGGGTGCCCCGGTCCACCTTCTCGTTCAGGGTGCGCGGGAACCCGGTGACGCGGAGCAGGGTCTCCGGGACCATGTGCTCGGGCAGCCAGGCGCCGAGCCGGTCGCGGGTGGGCTCGGCCGCGCCGTCGTCGAGGACGTAGCAGGCGAGCAGGGTGTGCGAGCCCGCGGCGGCGCCCCGGGCCACGACAACGGCCTCACGGACGCCGTCGAGGCGGCGCAGGGTGGCCTCGATCTCCTCCAGCTCCACCCGGAAGCCGCGCACCTTGACCTGGGAGTCGATCCGGCCGAGGTACTCGATCCGGCCGTCCGCCAGGCGGCGCACCAGGTCGCCCGTGCGGTACACGCGGGCGTCGGGGCCGGCGCCGGACGGGTCGGGCAGGAAGCGCTCGGCGGTCAGTTCGGGCCGGCCGAGGTAGCCGTCCGCGACGCCGTGGCCGCCGATGTACAGCTCGCCGGGCACTCCGGTGGGGACGGGCCTGCGGGCGCCGTCCAGGACGTGCAGGACGGTGTTGGCGATGGGCGTGCCGATGGTGACGCGCTCACCGGGCGCGAGGCGGCGGGCCGCGGACCAGATGGTGGTCTCGGTGGGCCCGTAGAGGTTCCACACCTCCTGGTTCCCGGCGAGCAGGGCCTCGGCGGTGTCCGCGGGCAGCGCCTCGCCGCCGCACAGCACCTTCAGCCGGGTGTCGCCCCGCCAGCCGGCCGCGAGCAGCATGCTCCAGGTGGCCGGGGTGGCCTGGACGACGGTGGCCGCGCTCGCCTCCAGCGCCTCGCGCAGCCGCAGGCCGTCCCGGGCGTCCTCGGCCGGGAGGATCTCGACCGTCGCTCCGGTGATCAGCGGCAGGTACAGCTCGAGACCGGAGATGTCGAAGCAGACGGTGGTCAGGGCCAGCAGGGTGTCACCCGGGCCGCAGCCGGGCTCGCGGGCCATCGACCACAGGAAATTGGTCAGCGCGCGGTGCGGGACGCACACGCCCTTGGGGCGGCCGGTGGACCCGGAGGTGTAGATGACGTACGCGGTGTCGGAGGGGCCGGCCGGGCCCGGCGCGGGCAGGGCGGGCGGCTGTTCGCCGGTGTCCACGACGAGCCGGGGCACACCGCCGGGGTCGCCGGTCACCGACGAGTGGGTGAGCATCAGGTGGAGCTTCGCGTCCTCGGCCATGTAGGCGAGGCGGTCGCGCGGGTAGGCGGGATCGAGCGGCACGTAGGTGCCGCCGGCCGCCTGGACGGCGAGCAGCGCGACGGGGAGACCGGCGTCGCGCGGCAGCAGGACGCCCACGGTGCGGCCCCGGCCGACGCCGGCCGCGGTCAGCCGGGCGGCGAGGGCGTCGACGCGTTCGGTGAGTTCGCGGTACGTCAGCTCGGTGCCGCGGTGGCGGACCGCGGTCGCGTCGGGCCGTGCCTCGGCCTGGCGCCGTACGAGCTGCCAGACGAGGGTGTCCTCGGGGTAGTCGGCGGGCTCCGGCGCGGCGAGCAGGGCCCGTTCGGGGGCGGTGAGCAGGTCCAGCTCGCCGACGGCGGTGGCGGGCCGGTCCACGGCCGCGGCCAGCAGGGTGGCGAAGTGCTCGCCGAGACGGGCCACGGTGGCCTCGTCGAACAGGTCGGGGTCGTACTTCAGGGTGTAGCGGCAGCCCTCGGCCTGCTCCACCACCTCCAGGGTGAGGTCGAACTCGCCCTCCTGGTGGACGCCTTCGACCGGGCCGAGCACGACGGCGTCCGCGGGTCCGCCGGTACGGGCGGCGCGCGTCCAGTTCTGGAAGTAGAAGGCGACGTTGAACGGGGCGCCGGTCTCGGGGTCGGCCCGGCGCAGGTCCTCGGCGAGGGTGATCAGCGGGTAGGCGCTGTGTTCCAGGGCGTCCAGCACGGTCCGGTGGACGCGGCCGAGCAGACGGCGGAACTCCTCGCCGCCGTCGACGCGTTCGGCCAGCACGACCATGTTCATGAAGTAGCCGAGCACGTCGTCGTAGCCGCTCGGCGGCCGGCCGGCGGTGGGCGTGCCCACGGCGATGTCGTCCTGGTCGGCGTAGCGGTGCAGCAGCGCGAACCAGGCCGTGAGGACCACGCCGAACAGGGAGGTCTGCTCCGCGGACGCCAGCGCGCGGACCCGGCTCGTGACGTCCTGCGGGATGTGCCCGTCCAGGCTCGCCCCGCGGTGGCCGGGGACGGCCGGGCGGGGCCGGTCCAGCGGCAGCGGGACGGTGGTGCGGCGGCCGTCCAGCCGTTCGGTCCAGTAGGCGCGCAGCCGTGCGCCCTCGTCGCCGGCGAGCAGGTCGCGCTGCCAGGCGGCGAAGTCGGCGTAGCCGCGGGCGGGGCGCTCCGGGTCCGGTGCCAGGCCGGAGCGGACCGCCCGGTAGCCGCGCTCCAGTTCGCGCAGCAGCAGGGCGATGGAGACGCCGTCGAACACCGCGTGGTGGAAGGTGAGCAGCAGCGCGTTGCGGCCGTCGCCGAGGGTGTAGAGCGTGGCCCGCACCAGCGGCCCGGTGGGCAGCTCGAACGGGCGGCGCAGGTCGGCGCGCATCCGCTCGCGCAGGTCGTCGTCGGTGACGGAGGTCAGGAAGACCTGCTGGAAGGGCAGTTCGGGTTCGGCGGCGACCCGGACGTACGGGGTGCCGTCGTCGCCGGTGCGGAGGGTCGCGCGCAGCGCCTCGTGCCGGTCCACGACGTCCTGCAGGACGGTGCGCAGCGCGAGGACGTCGAGGTCCCGGTCGAGCCAGAGGGCGAGGGGCAGGTTGTACGCGTAGGTGCCGGGGGCGATCTGCTCGATCACCCACAGCGCGCGCTGGCCCTCGCTCAGCGGGTGGACGTGGCTCTCCGCGTCGGTCCGGGGGCGCAGGACGAGTTCGGCGGCCGCGCCGGATCCCGGACCGGGGTCCTCGCTCCGCCGCCCGGCCGGGGCCGGCGCGGCGTCGGCCGGTGCGGCTTGCGGGGCGGCCGCGTCGGCCAGCCAGCCGGCGGTGAGGTGGGCGGTCAGCTCGCGCAGGGTGGGGCGTTCGAAGAAGTCGCCGAGCGGCACGGCGACGCCGAACGTCTCGTCCACGGCGGCGACGATCTTCATGCCGCTGAGCGAGTCGAATCCGTAGTCGGCGAGCGGCCGGTCGGCGTCGATCCGCTCGTCGAGCTTCAGGACGCGCTCGACGAGTTCCCGCAGCCGCTCCCCCACGCCGTCGGCGCCGCCGGCGGCAGGGCCGGCCGGCTCGGCGGCCGGAGCCTGGGCGGCCTGCGGCCCGGCGGGGCGGGACGGGGCCGGGGCGGTGGGGCGGGGGGCCGGGTCCGAGGTGAGCACGACGCCGTCGCTCTCGGCGACCAGCACGGTCTGGCCCAGCGCCGGGTCGTCGGCGCCGAGGGCGGTGACGGGGGCGTAGCCCTCCTCGTGCAGCAGCCGCGTCCAGCCCCCGGGGGAGGCCAGCGGCGAGTCCGGGAGCCGCAGTTCGCCGTCCCCGAACGCCCACCAGCCCTCCAGGACACCGCCGCCGATGGTGAGCAGGGGCCGTACGGAGGTCAGCTCGTTGAGCACCAGCCAGCCGCCGGGGCGCAGCAGGGCCTTGGCCTTGCGCAGGGTGGCCCGCAGGTCGCTGGTGGCGTGCACGACGTTGGTGGCGAGCACCAGGTCGGCGGTGGCCGGGGTGAAGCCCTGTTCGGCCAGCCCGCGTTCGAGGTTGAGCACCTGGAAGCGGGCGAAGGGGTACTGGGCGGCGAAACGTTCGCGGCCGTGTTCCAGGAAGCGGGGCGAGATGTCGGTGAAGGTGTAGCCGACCCGGTCGGCGTGGCGTGCCAGGGCGGGCAGGACGCGTTCGCTGGTGGCGCCGGTGCCCGCGCCGAGTTCGACCACCTCGATGCCGCGGTCGGCGGGGAGCTGCGGCAGCCGGGCTTCGAGGAAGTGCCGGACGGTGTCGCGGACGAGGACGTTGAAGGAGTCGGTGAGCGGGTTGCCCTTGTAGAAGTTCTGCACCAGCTTCATCGAGGAGCCGGGGAACATGATCTCGGTGGCGCCCACCTCGCCGCGCAGGATGCGCGGGTAGGCGTCGAGGAAGAGCCGGTTGAGGGTGACGGTGGGTTCGATGTCGGGGTGGGCTTCGGCGATCCGGTCGAACTCCGCCTCCCAGCGGCCGGCCGCCTCGGCCTGGTCCACGGTGTCGACGGCCGCGGTGGTGGTGATCCGGTCGCCGTCGCGGGTCAGGTAGCCGGCCTCCGTGAGGATGTTGAGCAGTGCCTCGTGCAGGCGGGTGAACCGGTCCAGGATGCCGAGGCGGGTGCGCAGCTCCGCGGCGCCGTGCCGCTCGCCGGAGCGCCGCAGGACGCCCATGCGCTGGTAGACGCCGAGCAGCATGGGCGCGGAGACGGCCTCCAGTTCCTCGTAGCCGGTGAGGACGCGGCGGGCGGCGGGGTCCGGGCCCGGTCCGGCCGCCAGCTCCGCGGCGGATCCGGCGAGGGTGGCCGGGTGGCCGCCGGCCGCCAGTTCGCCGTCCAGGGCCGGGTCGTGGCCCATGGCCTCCAGGGCGCGCCGTCCGGCGCGGATCGGCATCGCCTGCGGCAGTCCGCTGCCGAGGACGCGGCGCACGGCGGCGATGCCCTCGGCGGGGCCGAAGTCGCGGATGCCGAGTCCGGCGAAGATCTCCGCGAGGCCCGGCCGCGCGCCGGAGCCGACCTGGCCCCAGTACCCCTGGTTGACGACGGTGACGGGGTGGGGCAGCCGGTCGCGCAGGAACAGGGCGTAGGCGTCCTCGGTGGCGGAGGCGCAGATGTAGGCGCCGTTGCCGGCGAAGCTGCCGAAGGAGCCGGCGGAGGAGAAGTAGGCCAGGAAGTCCAGCGGCCGGCCGGCCACGGCGGCGGCGAGCGCGGCGGCACCCACGGTCTTGACCTCGACGGCGGCGGTGAAGGCGGCCTCGTCCAGTTCGGCCAGCGGGTGGTTGTCGAAGGACATGGCGGCGTGCACGACGCCGTGCAGGGCGCCGTAGCGGCGGTGTGCCTCGTCGACGGCGGCGGTCAGGTCGGCGGCCGAGCAGGCGTCGCCGGGGACGTGGGTGACGTCGCCGCCGAGGGCGCGGATCTCGTCGGCGACCGCGCGCTGCGCGGGGCCGGGCTCGTTGCGGCTGAACCAGACCAGGCGGGCCCGGTGGTGCCGGGCGAGATGGCGGCTGAGTTCCTGGGCGATGCCGCCGGTGCCGCCGACGAGCAGGTAGACGCCGCGGTCGCGGAAGACGGGGCCGGGTTCGGGCAGGGTGACCCGGCCCAGGCGGCGCACGTAGCGGACCCCGCCGCGCAGGGCGACGGTGCGTCCCGCGGGGTCGGCGGGGGCGGCCAGGACGGCGTCCACGAGGGCCTCGGTGGCGCGGTCGCCGTCGAGGTCGGCGACCGCGTAGTCGAGGCCGCTGACGCTCAGGTCGGGCCGTTCCTTGGCGACGACCTGGAGCAGTCCGTGCAGTCCGGCGGCGAACGGGTTGGCGGCGGTGCCGCCGGCGACCGCGTGCACGTCGCTGGTGACCACGACGAGGCGGGCGGGGGCGAGGGTGCGCGCCAGGTGGAACAGGGACAGCGGGCCGTGCCGCAGGTGTGCGCGCGCCTCGCCGAGGCCGACGGCGTCGGTGACGGCGGCGCCCGCGCCGCCGAGGTGGATCACCAGGTCGGCGCCCTCGGTGGCCTTCAGCCAGGTCTCCAGGGGCTGTTCGTCGAGCGCGACGAGGTCGACCCGGGCGAGCGGGTCGCGGGCCGCGATCGCCTCGCCGAGCCGCCGTGAGGCGGCGGTGACCAGTACGACGGTCCGTCCGGCGCGCGGGGCGGCGGGAGCGGCGGGAGCGGCCTCGCGCACCCACACCGGGCGGTAGAAGTCGGGCAGTTCCACGGCGGGTTCGGGGACCGGCGCGGCGGGGGCGGCGGGCGGCTGGGGTATCCAGTACCGCTTGCGGGCGAAGGGGTAGGAGGGCAGCTCGGTCCGCCTGGCCGTCGCGGGGGTGACGCGGGACCAGTCGACGTCGGCGCCCGCGACCCAGCGCTCGGCGACCGCCGTCAGGTCCCGCCGGTCCAGGGCCGCTTCCAGGGCCTCGGCCTCGGTTCCGGTGAGGACGACGCGGGCGCGGGTGGCGCGGCCGGTGGTGATCCGTGCGTCGGTCCCCCCGACGGCGTACGCCTCCAGCGCCGCGGCCGCGTCGGAGAACCGGCGGGCGGGCAGGGCGAGGCGGAACTCGTGGGCCGTGCGGCCCGCCTGAAGGGTGTGGGCGACGTCGGCGAGCGACGGCGCACCGGCCGCGGGCGCGGTGGCGGGCGCCGAGCGCCGGGCGGCCGCCACCGCGGCCGCGACGGCGCCGATGGTGGCCGCCGCGCCGAGCGCGGCGGGCGGTTCGCCGTCCAGTTCGGCGGCGAGCAGTTCCTGGTAGCGGGCGCGTTCGGTGACGGAGAACCCGCATTCGGCCAGGTCGGTGCCCAGGTCGAGGTGTTCGGCGGGCACGCCGACGGTGCGCGCGGCGAGGTCCAGGCACAGGCGCTGCGCCTCGGCGAGCGCCCTGTCGGGGTCCGCGTCCGGGGCCGGTTCGGCGGCGCGGCGCAGATGGGCGGCCAGGTCCGCGGCGGCGGCGCGCAGCCGGTCCTCGCTCTTGGCGGAGAGCACCAGCAGCTGCTCGCCGTCCGGTTCGGCGGCCGGCCGGCCGTCGGTCTCCGGCCGGTACTCCTCCACCAGGACGCAGGCGTTGGCGCCGCCTCCGCCGAAAGAGCTGACGAGCGCGCGCAGCGGCGCGCCGGGCTCGGCCGGGGTCCAGGGGGCGAGGGCCTGCTGGATCTCGAAGGGCGTGCCGGAGAACTCGATGTCGGGGTTGCGGCGGGCGGAGTTCAGCGACGGGGCCAGCGCGCGGTGCCGCAGCTGGAGCAGCACCTTGGTCAGTCCGGCGATGCCGGCCGCGGACTCCAGGTGGCCGATGTTGGACTTGACCGAGCCGACGGCGACGGCCGGCCGCTCGGCGCCGGACCGCCCGCCGAACGCCTCGGTGAGACCGGCGATCTCGATGGGGTCGCCGAGCGGGGTGCCGGTGCCGTGGGCCTCCACGTAGCCGATTCCGGCCGGCTCCACCCGGGCGCGCCGCAGCGCGGCCCGGATCACCTCGGCCTGCGCGGCGGCGCTGGGCACGGTGTAACCGCCGGTCTTGCCGCCGGCGTTGATGGCGGAGCCGCGGATGACGCCGAGCACGCGGTCACCGTCCGCGACGGCGTCGGCGAGCGGGCGCAGCAGCACGGCGCCCACGCCCTCGCCGTCCACGAAGCCGTCGGCGCCGGCGCCGAAGCTCTTCAGCCGGTCGTCGTGGGAGATCATCCCGCGGTCCGCCAGCATGCGCAGGTGCATGGGGTGCAGGATCAGGTTGACCCCGCCGGCCACGGCGGCCCGGCACTCCCCCGCCCGGATGCTCTCGCAGGCCAGGTGGATCGCGGTGAGCGAGGCGGAGCAGGCGGTGTCGACGGCGAGGCTGGGGCCGGTGAAGTCGAAGGTGTAGGACACCCGGTTGGCGATCGACCAGTGGTTGGAGTGGGCGTCGGTGCGCACGCCGCGCGCGTTCGCCTCGCCGCCCATCCACTCGTAGTTGTTGTTCATGACGCCGACGAAGACGCCGACCGGTCCCTGTGCGGCGAGCCGGGCGGCCGGGTGGCCGGCGTCGTCCAGGACGGCGGCGGCGGTCTGCAGGAAGAGGCGTTCCTGCGGGTCCATGGCCTCGGCGTCGGCGGGCGAGATCTGGAAGAAGAGCGGGTCGAACTTGTCGACGTCGTCGATGAACCCCGCCCACTTGCTGTAGCTGCCGTGGGTCCCCGCGGGGTCGTAGTGCGTGTCGGCGTCCCAGCGGTCGGCGGGCACCTCGCGGATGCAGTGCCGGCCCGCCCGCAGGTTCTCCCACAGCTCGCCGACGGTGCCGGCCAGCGGGTAGCGGCCGGAGACGCCGACGATCGCCACGCCGTCGCCTGCCGCCGGGGTCTGGCCCGGGTCGCGGGCGGCCAGCAGGCTCAGCAGCAGCTTGCGCTTGTCGTCCACAGTTGCTCTCTCTCAGGTCTTCGATCGGCCGCCGCGGGCCGGGAGTTCGCCGCCGGTGGGCGGTCCGGCCGGGGCCGTGGCCGGCCCCGGTCGGGTGAGGTGGCGGCCGGTGCGGTACGTCCGGGGCCGCCGGGGGTCAGGCCGGGTCCGTGGCGCGCGCCGCGGCCCGCTGGGCGCGCCGGGACACGCGGGCCGGTTCGGCCGGCGCGGCCGCTCCGGTGCCGGGCGCCGGTGCCAGGCCCATCAGCTCGGCGAGGTTGCCGACGAAGGACCGGATGGTGGGGAACTCGACGAAGGCCGTGGCCGGGACCTCGAAGTCGAGTTGCTCGCCGAGCTTGGCGACGACCTCGATCAGGACCAGCGAGTCGAGGCCGAGGTCGAAGAGGTTGGTGTCGGGCACGGCGCGGTCGCGGCCGCCGAGCACCTTGCCGATCTCGCCGGTGAGGTAGTCGGTGACGAGCCGCACGTTGTGCTCGGGGTCGTCCGGGTCGAACCGGTGCAGCAGCCGGTCGTCGTCCTGGCCGGTCCCGGTGGCGGGGCCGTGGCTGCCGGGCTCCACCCAGTGGCGGCGCCGTTCGAAGGGCTGGGTGGGCAGCGGGACGCGGTGGACGTCCCGGTCGCCGTGGACGGCCGCGAAGTCGAGGGCGGCGCCGAGTGTCCACGCCTGCGCGGCGACGGTGAGCAGGTGGGCGTGGCCGGCCGGGGCGCCGTCCGGCGGGGTGAGCGGGAGGGCGAAGCCGCCGGTGCCGGCGAGCAGCGCGTCCAGCGCGTCGAGGGAGGCCGGGCCGGTCCAGGCCGCGGGGTCGCGGGCCTCGTCCTCGGTCATCCAGCGGCCGGTGCGCGGACTGAGGACGGGCAGCCGGGGCGCCTGCGCGCGCTCCGGCCGGGTGCCGGTGGCGAGGGCGAGGGCGGCGGCGAGCGGGAGCGCCCCGGACAGGGCCGCGGCGACGGCCGTTCCGGTGCCGGCCGCGGCGAGGCCGGCCGGGGTGAGGCCCCATGCGGTGAGGGCGGTCGCGAGGGCGTACTCGTGGGCGAAGTCCGCGTGCGGGTCGTCCCCGGCGAGCAGGTCCGCGGTGCGGCCGGCCCGGCCGAGGGCGGCGGCGCAGGCGTCGGCGGCGTCCCGGTAGGCGGGCACCGCGCCGTACAGCTCGGCGGTGTCCGCCGCGTCGGCGCCGGTGCCGGTGAGGACCAGCACGGCGCCGGTCCCGTCGGCTCCGGCGACGCCCCGCCGGGTGCGTGCCTCGTCGCCGAGGGCGAGGGCCATGGCGGCCTCGCGGGTGCCGCGGGCGACCACGGCGAGCCGGTGCGGGTGGGCGCGGCGGCCGAGCCCGAGAGTCTGCGCGACGGCGGTGAGGTCGAGGCCGGGGCGAGCCCTGAGGTGGCGGGCGAGCGCGCCGGCGGACTGCTTCAGGGAGTTCTCGGAGCGCGCGGAGAGCACCAGCAGCTCCGGGGCGCGGCCCGGGTCCGTCTCGGTGCGGGCCGGCGGCTCCTCCAGGACGACGTGGGCGTTGGTGCCGCCGATGCCGAAGGAACTGACGCCGGCCCGCAGCGGGTGGTCGCCCTCGGCCTTCCAGTCGGTGGTGCCGGTGTTGACGTAGAACGGGCTGGCGGCGAAGTCGATCTCGGGGTTGGGCCGGGTGTAGTGCAGGCTCGGCACCAGCGTGCGGTGCTCCAGCATCAGGGCGGCCTTGATCAGGCCGGCCATCCCGGCCGCGGTGTCGAGGTGGCCGATGTTGGTCTTCACCGAGCCGAGCGCGCAAGTCCCGGTGCCCTCGGCGCCGCCCCGCCGGAACGCCTCGGTGAGCGCGGCGACCTCGATCGGGTCGCCGAGCGGGGTGCCGGTGCCGTGCGCCTCGACGTAGCCGACGCTCGCGGGGTCGACGTCGGCCACGTCCTGGGCGTCGGCGATGACCTCGGCCTGCCCGGCGATGCTGGGCGCGGTGTAACCGGTCTTGGCGGAGCCGTCGTTGTTGACGGCGGAGCCCTTCACGACGGCGTGGATCCAGTCGCCGTCGGCGAGCGCCTCGGAGAGCCGCTTGAGGACGACGACGCCCGCGCCGCTGCCGATGACGGTGCCCCGGGCCTCGGCGTCGAAGGCCCGGCAGTGGCCGTCGGGAGAGAAGATCATGCCGTCCTGGTACTGGTAGCCCTGACGCGGCGGCGCGAGGTGGACGGCGCCGACGAGGGCCATGTCGCACTCGCCGCCGAGCAGGGCGAGGCAGGCGGTGTGCACGGCGACCAGGGAGGTGGAGCAGGCGGTGTTGACGCTCATGCTGGGGCCGCGCAGGTCGAGCTTGTAGGACACCCGGGTGGCCAGGAAGTCCTTGTCGTTGGCGAGCATCAGCCGGTAGTGGTCGACGGTGGACGCGGCCCGGTAGCGCTCGCCGAGGTTGTGCAGCAGGTAGGTGTTGAGGCCGGCGCCCGCGTAGACGCCGATGTGCCCGTCGGTGCGCCCGGGGTCGTATCCGGCCCGCTGCAGGGCCTCCAGGGCGCACTCCAGGAAGACGCGGTGCTGCGGGTCGAGGATCTCGGCCTCGTCGTGGGTGAACTGGAACAGCTCGGAGTCGAACAGGTCGGTGCCGTCGATGGTCTGGGCGGCCCGGACGTAGCGGGGGTCGGCCAGCCGTTCGGCGGGTACGCCGGCGGCGAGCAGTTCCTCGTCGGTGTAGCGGGTCAGGGTCTCGCGGCCCTCGCTGAGCACGTCCCAGAACCGCTCGACGGAGTCCGCGCCCGGGAACCGGCAGGCCATGCCGACGATGGCGATGTCGGAGTCGGAAGGGGTCATGGTGGTTGTCTCCTGTTGCTGCTGGTGTCTCAGCCGAGCTGTATGCCGAGGTCCGCGGCGACGGACCGCATGTCGAGGAAGCTCCGGGCGACGAAACGGGCGGCGTCCTCGCCGGCGTCCATGCGCTGGAACAGGTCGATCAGGGCGCGTTCGTGCTCGTCGCGGTCGCCCTCGCCGGCGGCGATCTCCCGGACCACCGTGCCGAGCCGCTCCTCGACGTCCGCGAGGTCGAGCGAGCGGGGGAACTTGATGCTGAAGGTGTTCCGGTCGTACGAGGCGTTGCGCTTGACGGACCGGACGTGGCTGGCCGCGTTGAGCTTGTAGAACATGCAGTCGAAGTTCTTGAACGAGTAGTAGTTCAGGAGCGGGAAGAGCGTGCAGTGGGTCTCCATCGGCGAGGACTCGTACAGGCCCTTGGCGCGCAGTTCCTCGACGATCCGGTCGGGGTCGTAGTCGTGGCGCATCGCGATGAACGGGAAGACGATCTTCGGCAGGTTCTCGTCGTCGTCGAAGAGCAGTTCCTCGAGCTGTCCGCCGAAGAGGGTGTCGGTGAGCCGCTCGCCGAACGTCTTGTAGAAACCGCGCACGATCTCGCGGACGTTGGACTCCATGGTGAGGATCTGCTGCGGGTCGGCGCACAGCGCGATGTACGGGATCTTCTGCCGGTAGGCCATGAGGATGGCGCGGAGCACGAAGAAGGTGCGGCAGGAGACGCAGGGCAGCTTCTCGTCGAGGTAGTTGCCCGGCTTCTTGGGCGCGGGGCGGTTGAACACCTCGCGCATCATCAGCTTGATGTTGTCGTCGTCGGCGTCGAGGACGAACGTCGCCGGGATCTTCTCCCGGGCGAGCGCGATGTTCTGCGCGGCGTGCACGCTCTCGAAGGGCACGTCGAAGGTGAAGGCGAGCACCCGCTTGCCGTACTCGTTGGCGAACTTGTCCAGCATGTACGTGCTGTCCTTGCCGCCGCTGTACATGAACAGGCAGTCGTACTCACCCGGTCCGGCCTTCGCCTGCTGGAACTCGGTGAACACCTCACTGGTGTAGCGGTAGTTGACGAGGAGGTCGGAGGCGAAGTCCAGGTTGCACAGGTTGCACACCCCCTGGTCGTCCAGCACCACCCCCGGGTGATCGGCCTTGAGCGAGCAGACGGTGCAACTGGACACGGAACCCCCTGTGGAACCCGTCGGATACGGCTGTGCGGTGTGTGTGGTCGGTGCGGTGCGGTGGCCGGTCGTCACGGGCGCTGCCTCCGGTCGCGGCGCCGGGCCAGCGCTCCCGCGTCGCGGGAGCGCCGGGGCCGGCGCGCGGCGGGAGCGGCGTCCTCACCGGCGTGCGCGGCCATGGCCCGTACGGTCGGGTGGCCGAACATGTCGAGGCGGGTGACCTCCAGGCCGAGCCGCTCCCGCAGGGCGGCGACCACGGAGGTCAGGCGCAGCGAGTCGCCGCCGGCGTCGAAGAAGTTGTCCTCGGCGCCGACCTCCTCCAGGCCCAGCACCTCGCACCAGATACCGGCGATACGGCGCTCCAGGTCGGTGCGGGCGGCCGCCCCGCCGCCCGCGACCCGGGTGCCGCCGGGCCGGGGCAGCGCGGCCCGGTCCACCTTGCCGTTCGGGGTGAGGGGCAGCTCCGGCAGGGCGACGACGGCGGCCGGGACCATGTAGGCGGGCAGCACCTCGCGCAGGCCGGCGCGCAGCGCGTCCGGGGCCGGGGCGCCGGGCCCGGTGACGTAGGCGGCCAGACGGCGCTCGCCCGGCCGGTCCTCGCGCACCACGGCGACGGCGGCGGTGACGCCCTCGGCGCGGCGCAGCGCGGACTCCACCTCGCCGAGTTCGACACGGTAACCGTTGAGCTTGACCTGGCCGTCGATGCGTTCCAGGTACTCCAGACGGCCGTCGGGCAGGTGCCGCACCAGGTCGCCGGTGCGGTAGGCCCGGCCGGCGCCGTCCCCGGGTGCGGTCACGAAGCGTTCGGCGGTCAGCTCCGGGCGGCCCAGGTAGCCGTCGGCGACGCCGTCGCCGGACAGGTACAGCTCGCCGGGGACCCCGGGCGGGACCGGGACGCCGCGCTCGTCGAGGACGTGGCAGCGGGTGTTGCCGATGGGCCGGCCGATGGTGACGGGCTCGCCGGGACGCACCCGGTCGACGGTGGACCAGATGGTCGTCTCGGTCGGCCCGTACATGTTGTACAGGGCGCCGACGAGCGGGGCGAGCCGGTCGGCGAGTTCACCGGGCAGCGGCTCGCCGCCGCACAGGGCGCGCAGCGCCTTATCGCCCGGCCAGCCGGCGGTCAGCAGCATCTGCCAGGTGGTCGGGGTGGCCTGCAGGACCGTGGGCGCGGACCGCTCCACCCGCTCGCGCAGGGCGAAGCCGTCGGCTGCGACGGCGGCGGACAGCACCTCCACGGTGCCGCCGCGCACCAGCGGCAGGTACAGCTCCAGGCCGGCGATGTCGAAGCAGACGGTGGTGAGGGCGAGCAGCGAGTCCGTGGAGCCGAAGCCGGGGGTACGGGCCATGGTCCACAGGAAGTTGACCAGGGCCCGGTGCCCGACCTGGACGCCCTTGGGCGCCCCGGTGGAGCCGGAGGTGTAGATGACGTACGCGGGCGCGCCCGGCTCGGACCGGTCGAACGGCCCGGTCCCGTCCGCCGCGGGGGCGGTGCCGGCCAGGACCTCCGGCACCACGACGGGGGTGGCGGGGAAGCCGGCGAGGGTGCCGCGCAGGGTCTCGTCGGTGAGGACGAGGCCGGCTCCCGAGTCGGTCAGCATGTGGCCGATGCGGGCGGCGGGGTAGATGGGGTCGATCGGCACGTAGGCGGCGCCGCTGCGCATCACCGCGAGCAGGCTGACCAGCAGCTCCGCCGAGCGCTCCAGGAGGACGCCGACCACGCTCCCGGGTCCGGCGCCGAGCCCGGCCAGGTGCCGGGCCAGCCGGTCGGCCGCGGCGTCCAGTTCGGCGTAGGTCAGCTCACGGTCCTCGAAGCGCACGGCCGTGAGGTCGGGGGCGGCACAGGCCAGGTCGCCGATGAGCCGGCTGACGGTGCGCTCGCGCGGATAGTCGGCGGCGGTGTCGTTCCACCGCCGCAGCACCAGCTCCCGCTCCCCGGGGCCGAGCAGGTCGACGGAGCCCAGCGGGCCCTCGGGGGACGCCGCGACGCCGTCGAGGAAGCGGGCGAAGTGCGCCGCCAGCCAGCTTTCCTGACGTTCCGTCACTTCGCTGCCGCCGAAGCGTACCGAGCCGTCGGCGTCGATCCGGACGGTCAGCGGGTGGCGGGCCGGCCCGGCCGGCCCGTCGGGCAGGATCACGGCGACGGGCAGCCCGGTGCGGGCGGCACCGGCCAGCTCGGGGTGGCGCAGCGCCACGTCACGGCGGTACGGCGCGCGGGCCCGGATCCGGTCCAGTTCGGCGCCGGCCCGGCCGGTGAGGCCGTCGAGGGTGTCCTCCAGCAGTCCGTGCGGGGCGCGCAGCGGCACCTCGGGGGCCAGCAGCCCGGCCGCCGCGCCGCCGGTGGGCGGCACGGACACGGCGACGTCCTGTTCACCGCCGCGCGAGAGCCGGGCGAGGAAGGCCAGGACGGCGGCGAGCGCGACCCGCTCGGGCCCGGCGCCGTCACGGGTGAGGGCCGCGGGCAGCGCGACGGGCCCGGCCGGGCGGTCCTGGTCCGCCAGGCCGCCGAACCGGGGCGGCAGCATGGGCTCCAGCGACCGGAGCAGCCGCAGCCAGTGCCGCTCCTGCCGGTGCGCGGCGCGGGCGGCCTCGGCCAGCTCGGCGGCCTCGTCGTCGGTGAGGTGCGGGAAGCGGCCGTCGTGGTCTTCGGCCAGGACCGCGGCGAGCGCGACGGGGTCGAGCCGTTCGCCGGACAGACCGGCGAGACCGGTGAGGCGCACGTCCCGGTCGCCGGTGGCCACGGTGAGGGCGTCGGGGCCAAAGCCGACGACCGTGCCGGGCGCCGCGGTGGAGGCCCGGCCGGTGACCTCCACGCCGCGGACGGCGGCCAGTTCACCGCCGAGGGCGAGCAGCGCGGTGCCGAAGTCGTTGCGTCGGCGCCCGAACGAGGTGGCCCGCACCAGCGCGTCCAGCTCGGCGGCGGGCTGGTGCCAGTCGAAGACACCGGCGCGCGGCAGTCCGTCGTAGCGGCCGTGGTAGGTCCGCAGCCCGAGGTCCTGCGGGGTGCGGGTGACCGTGCTGGCGGCGAGTTCGTCGACCAGTTCGGCGAAGGACTCGATACCCGCCTCGAAGCAGGCGACGTCCAGGTCGTGCGCGGTGGCGTCCTGCTCGACGGGCAGCGCGCGCCGCTTGAGCACGTCGCCGGTGTCGGCCTCGCGGTCCATCACGTGCCAGGTCACGCCGTGCTGCTTGTCGCCCTCCAGGATCGCCCAGCTCGTGGCGAACAGACCGGCGTGCCGGGGCAGCGGGCCGTCGTGGAAGTTCACCGGCAGCCCGGTCGGCAGCGCCAGCACCTCCTCGGGCAGCATCCGCAGGTTGGCGATGCTGAACAGGTGGTCGAAGCGCAGCGGCGCCAGCCGCTCGGCGAGATCCGGGCCGAACCGCACGGCGGGCAGGCCCTCGCCCTCGGCCCAGGCGAGCAGCTCGGGCGACGGGGACACCACGGCGGCCACCGTGTGCCCGCGGGCCAGGAGCAGTCTCGTGCACTCGACGAGGAGGGTCTCCTCGCCGATCACGACGCAAGCGAACGGCTCGGCAGTCATCGTCCGTCTCCTTCGAACTTCCCGCGCTCCGCGAGCAGTACGGCCAGCAGTTCGTCCACGGCCGCGTCGGACAGGCCCTCGATCAGACGCCCGGCGTCGTCGGCCCGGCCGGGACCGGCCGGGGCGGCGGCGGGTCCGGGGACCGTGCCGGACCCCGGGGTGGTGGCGGGCCCGGCGGGTGCCGGGACCGGCCGGGACCCGGCGGCGGCCGGCTCGGCGGGCCGGACCGCGGCCTCGGCGGCCGGTCCGGCGGACCGCTCCGGGACCGGTTCACCGGCCGGCGCCGGGGCCGGACCGTTGGTCGTCGCCCGCAGGCCGTGGAAGTGCTCGGCCAGGCGCCGGACGGTGATGCGCTCGAAGAGCAGCGTCGCCGGCTGGGGGCCGTACACGGCCTCCAGGGCCCGGGTCAGTTCCAGCACGACCAGCGAGTCCACTCCGTAGTTCTCGAAGGTGAGGTCCGGGTCGAGCTGGTCCGGGGCGAGTTCCAGCACCCGGGCGAACACCTCGGTCACCCTGCGCAGTTCGTCGTCGACGGCCGTGCGGTCACCGGCGGGAGCGGCCGGGGCGGCGACGCGAGCGGCAGGGGCCTCGGCGCCCGCGGCCCGGGGCGCGGCCTGGACGGCCGGGGGCCGGGACGCGGGGACCAGGCCGTCACTCACGGCGGCGATCACGCTCTGGAAGGCCGGACCGGCCTCCGTGGCCGGTGCCGCCGCGCCGATGTGGGTGAACCCGCAGACGGCCAGCGCGTCCCGCCACTGGCGTTCGCTCGCCAGCGGCGAGCGGGGCAGCCGCTGCTCGGGGTCGGCGAACAGCCACCAGCCGGGGGTGAGTCCGAAGACGAGCGCGAGCTGGTCCCGGGGCCGGGTGCCCTCGACGAGCAGCAGGGCCCCGCCCCGCCGCAGCAGCGCCTTGGCCCGCAGCAGCGTGCCGGTCAGGCGCTGCGTGGCGTGGAAGACGTTGGTGCCGAGCACCACGTCGTACGCGCCGGGTTCGACGCCCTGGCCCTCGGCGGCCGCCTCGATGTCGAGCACTTCGAAGCGGGCGAAGGGGTGGCCGGCGGCGAACCGGGTCCGGGCCTTGCGGACGAAGGCCGGGGAGACGTCGGTGAAGACGTACTCCACGGAACCGGCGTACGGCGCCAGCGCGGCCAGCACCGTCGCGGTGGTCCCGCCGGTGCCCGCGCCGACCTCCAGGATCCGTACCGTGCGGCCGGGCTCGGCGGCCAGGCGGTCCCGAACCCGTTCGGTCACCAGCCGCGCCACCTCGGCGTTGCAGCGGTCGGTGACCGGGTCGCCCCGGTACACGGCGGCCACGCGCTCGGCGGAGCCGTCGGGGAAGAGGACGTCCATCGCGGAGCGGCGGCCGGTGAGCACGTCGGGCAGGGCGGCCAGGCAGTCCCGCAGCAGCGTGCCGATGGGGGCGAGGGCCGGGTGCCGGTCCGTCAGGTCGCCGAGCGCGGCCACCAGGGCGGCCTCGTCCTCCACGGCGCGGCCCGTCGGACGGAGCCCGCCGTCGTCGTCGGCGCGCAGCAGACCCGTCGTCACCAGGATGGCGAGCTGGGCCTCGAACAGGGCCCGGTGCTCCGGTACGACACCGAGCCGGGCGGCGAGTTCCCCGGGGCCGGTCGCCCGGGCGCCGGGGGTGAACCGCTCGAACAGGCCGGCCCGGCGCAGGGCCCCGGCCAGCAGCCGGTGCGCGAGATCCTCCAGGAGGTCGACCGCGCGCTGGTGCCCGGCCAGTTCGCCGTCGTCGGTGATGGTCCGGGCGGAGAAACCGATCCCGGGCAGCGGGCCGGCGGTGCCGCCGGGCGCGCCGGGCAGCACGGTCAGGGTGCGGTCCGGGTCGATGCCCAGGTTGTCCAGGATGTGCCGCTCGGCGTCCAGCGCGAACACCTGCGGCAGGCCGGCCGCCAGCGTGCGCTCCACCACGGTCATGCCGCGCTCGGCGGTCAGCGGCCGGATGCCGGCGGCCTCGAACCGGCGCAGCACGCGCTCGCGTTCGGGGTCACCGCCCGCGTGCCAGTACCCGAGGTTCAGGACCCGCACCGGGAAGGGCAGCGTCCGCCCGGCGTGCGCGGCGTAGGCGTCGGCGAAGGTGCAGCCGGCCGCGTACCCGGCCTGGCCGTGGTTGCCCTCGAAGGCCACGCCGGAGGAGTAGAAGAGCACGAAGTCCAGCGGCTCCTCGCGCACCGCGTCGAGCACCGCGAAGGCGGTGTCCGTCTTGGACTCCACGGCGCCGCGCAGCTCCGGTTCGGACAGCTCGCGCAGCTCCCGGTTGACCAGCACCATCGCCGCGTTGAACACGCCGTGCAGGGCGCCGAACTCCTGCCGGGCCAGCCGGACGGCCTCGGCGAGCGCGGCCGGGTCGCCGGCGTCCAGGGCGAGGTGGCGCACCTCGGCCCCGTCCTTCTCCAGCCCGGCGATGGTGCGCCGGCTCGTCTCGTCCAGCGGTGAACGGCCGACCACGACCAGCTTCGCCCCGTAGGCGCGGGCGAGGTGCCGGCAGGTGTCCCGGCCGACGGCGCCGAGACCGCCGACGACGAGGTAGACCCCGCCCTGCCGGAACGGGGCCGCGGCGGCGGGCAGTTCGACGCGTTCGAGGGTGCGGACCCGGCGCACGCCGCCCCGGATCGACACCGGGGCCGGACGGGCCGGGAACGGCTCGGCCGCGATCGCCCGCGCGGTCTGCGCGGCCTCCGCGGAGCGCACGTCGACCAGCGCGACCCTCAGGTTCGGGTACTCCTTGGCCGCCACGGACGCCAGTCCCGCGAGGCCGGCGGCCCACGGGGCGGAGGCGTCGCCCGCCTCCAGCGGGTGCACGTCGGTGGTGACGACCTTCAGCCGCAGCGCCCGGTCGAGGACGCCGTGCCGGTCCAGGGCCCGCACCAGGCGGTGCAGGGCGAGGACCGAGCGGTCCGTCAGGGCCCGGAGCTCACGCCTTCCGGCGGGCTCGCGTCCGGCGGGGTCAGTCGCTTCGGCGCCCGTCTCCGCACCGGTTCCGGTGCCGAGGAAGTAGACCAGGTCCGGCGTGGCCTCGCGCAGGGCGCGGTCCAGGCCGGCGTCGGTCAGGCCGTCGGCGCCGATCCGCAGCAGCCGTACGTCCGTCCCGGGGTGGGCGGCGGTGAGGTCCGCGGCGAGGCCGGTGTCCGGCCGCTCGGCGACCAGCAGCACGGTCCGGGCGGGTCCGGCCGGCTCGCCGGCCGGGCGGGCGGTCCACACGGGCCGGTGGACGACCACCGCCGGGTCCTTGGCCCGGCGGTAGGTCAGGCCGGTGAACCGGACGCGGGCGGCGCCGGCGTCGTCGCAGAGCAGGACGTCGTAGCGGTCGGTGCCGGTCCGGCGGACGTACGACCAGCCGGTGACCGGGACCTGGCCGAGGACGTCGACGCGGTCGGCCGCGAAGGGCAGCATCGGCGTGCTCCGGTCCGGGCGGTGACGTGCCATCAGGGCCGCGACGGTGTGCAGGGCGGCGTCCAGGACGCCCGGGTGCAGGGCGTGGTCCGCGTCGCCGTCCACGCCGCCGATCCGGCCCAGCACCTCCTCGTCGCCGGTCCACACCTCGCGCACCCGGCGGAAGAACGGGCCGTACGGCAGGCCCTGGCCGCTCAGCAGACGGTAGAAGGCGTCCCCGTCCGGGCCCGCGTCGAGGCGGGCGCGCAGCTCCGCCACGTCGAGCGCGGCCGGGGCGTCCTGGGCGTCGCCGACCCGGCCGCGGGAGCGGACGGTGCCGTCGGGGCCGCGCACCTCGTAGCCGTCGCCGTCCAGGGCCACGGACACGTCGTCGCCGGAGCCGGACAGGGCCAGCGGCGCCATCCAGCGCACGTCGGTCAGCGCCCGGCCGGTCAGCGCGCCGTGCGCCTCGGCGACGAGGTCGAGGTGGCCGGTGCCCGGCAGGATGGGCCGGCCGCCGACGACGTGGTCGCGCAGCACGGGCTCGTCCGCCGCGAGCCGCCGCCGCCATTCGCGGGAGGCGGCGGGTGCGGCCGCCCGCTCGGGGACGCGCTGGGCGGGCACCCGGACCCGGAGCGGGGTGGCCGGGCCGGGCCGGGGCGCCGGGGCCCCAGCCGCCGCGGGGCCGGTGTCCAGCCAGTGCCGTACGCGCTCGAACGGGTAGGTGGGCAGCGGTATCCGGCGGAGGGTGCCGGGGCGCATCCGGTCGACCAGGTCCCAGTCGACGGTGACGCCGGACACCCACATCCGGGCCAGCAGGTCGTCTCCCCCGGCGCTGATCTGGGCGGCCAGGAAGTCGCCGCCGCCGGCGGCCTCGGTCAGCAGGCCGGCCAGCGCCGGGTGCTGCTCCACCCGGCCGCGGTGCAGCCGCTGGTCGTCCTCGCCGCGCCCGAACGCGGTGAGCGCGGCCGCCGCGTCGGCGAGGTCGGTGGCGACGAACGCCAGGCGCTCGGCGAGGGGTTCGCGGCCGGTGCGCAGGGTGTGCGAGACGTCGGCGAGCCGGGGCGCGGCCGGGCCGGTCGCGGCGGCGCCGAGGGCGCGGCCCATCTCGGCCGCGTAGGCGCGCAGCCGGTTCTCGTCACGGGCGGAGAGCACGATCAGCCCGGGCGCCTCGGGACCGGCGTCTGCGGGCTCGGGTGCGAGGTACTCCTCGACGACGACGTGGGCGTTGGTGCCGCCCGCGCCGAAGGAGCTGACGGCGGCGCGGCGCGGCAGCGGGCGGCCGTCGGCGTCGTGCGGCCGGGGCCAGGGCCGCGTCTCGCGCTGCACGGTGAACGGCGAGCGGGTGAAGTCGATGACGGGGTTGGTCTCCTCGGCGTGCAGCGTCGGCAGCAGGGTGCCGTTGCGGAGCTGGAGCACGGCCTTGGTGAGCCCGGCGATGCCCGCGGCGCCCTCCAGGTGGCCGATGGCGGACTTCACCGAGCCGAGCGCGCAGAAGCCGGTGTCACCGGTGTCCCGGGCGAAGGCCTGGGCGAGCGCGGTGTGCTCGATCGGGTCGCCGAGGGCGGTGCCGGTGCCGTGGGCCTCGACGCAGCCGATGGTCCGCGCGTCGACGCCGGCGGCGGCCAGGGCCTGTTCGATCAGGGCCTGCTGGGCCTGCGGGTTGGGCACGGTGAAGCCGCTGGTGCGGCCGCCGTGGTTGACGGCGGTGCCGCGGATCACGGCGTGCACGGTGTCGCCGTCGCGCACGGCGTCCGACAGCCGCTTGAGCAGCACGGCGCCGACTCCCTCGCCGGGCACGTAGCCGGTGCCGCCGGCCCCGAAGGCGCGGCACCTGCCGTCGGTGGACAGCATCGTCCGGTGGCTGAGGTGGACGTACTTGTCGGGGTGGACGGAGACGTTCACGCCACCCGCGAGGGCGTACGAGCACTCGCCCCGGCGGATGCTCTCGCAGGCCTGGTGGACGGCGACGAGGGACGCCGAGCAGGCGGTGTCCACGACCACGCTGGGACCGCGGAAGTCGCCGAAGTAGGAGACCTGGTTGGCGATGGAGGCGCGGTTGGCGAGGACCACCTGGTGGTTGCCGCGCGCCGACTCGGTGGCGGCGAGGACGGCGTAGTCGTCCCACATCACGCCGACGAACACGCCGACGTCGTGTCCCTGGCCGCCGAAGCGGGGCGCGGGGATGCGGGAGGGCGGGTAGCCGGCGTTCTCCAGCGCGGACCAGGCGGTCTCCAGGAACAGCCGTTCCTGCGGGTCCATGGTGCGGGCCTGCTTGGGCGAGATCCGGAAGAACAGCGAGTCGAAGCTGTCGACGTCGTCCAGGAAGCCGCCCCAGCGGCCGTAGCTGCGGCCCGGTGCGGCGGGGTCCTGGTCGAACAGGGCGTCGGCGTCCCAGCGGTCGGCCGGCACCTCGGTGACGCAGTCGCGTCCCTCGGCGAGGTTGCGCCAGAACTCGTCCAGGTCGCGGGCCTCGGGGTACCGCCCGCTGATGCCGATGACGGCGATCGGCTCGTCCTCGGCCGGTGCCGGGCGGGCCGGCTCCGGCCGGGCCGCCGGGACCGGGGCGGGCGCGGTGACGGGCGGCGCGGTCGTGGTGCCCACCGCGCCGTGGGTGCCGGCGGTGCCGGCCGGGAAGAGGCGGGCCACGGCGTCGGCGTGTTCGGCGAGGACGTGGTCGGCCAGTTCGTCGACGGTGCGGCACTCGAAGAACACGGTGCCGCGCAGACCGGGGAAGTCCTTGCCGAGCAGGGAGTTGGACTCCATGACGAGCACCGAGTCCAGCCCGTAGTCGTCGAGCGGGATCCGGCTGTCGAGCCGTCCCACGGGCAGCTTCAGCACCCCGGCCAGGGCGGTGCGCAGATGCTCCACGAGCCGGGCCCGCACACGGTCGTCCGCCGCGGGGCGGGCGGTCGCGGCCGGCGTGCCGGCCGCGGCTGCGGCTGCGGCAGGCGGGTTCGGGGCGGGCGCCGCCGGGGTGACGGCGGCCGGGGGCGCCGTGCCGGCGCCGGTCAGGGCCGCGTCGACGGCGGCCGTCTCACCCCAGGCGGGGACCAGCCACGCGGTGCCGGCGCCGAGGGCACCGTCGAGCAGGGCGACGCCCTGGGCGCCGTCGAGCGGCCGCATGCCGGTGCGCCGGGTGTAGGCGGCCAGTTCCTGTTCCCGGACCAGCCCGTCGACCCCGCCGACGGCCCACAGCGGCCAGGCCAGGGACAGGCTGCGGCCGTGCCGCAGGCCCTGCCGCGTCCAGCCCTCGCGCCGGGCCGTGTACAGGTCGGCGAACCGGTTGGCCGTGGCGTAGCTGGCCGCTCCGAAGTCACCGATGACGGAGGAGACGGAGGAGAACACCACGAAGCAGTCGAGGTCGTCGTCACGGGTGAGCCGGTCGAGGTGGACCAGGCCGTGGGTCTTGGCCGCGAGCACCCGGGTGAACCGCTCCCGGTCGCCGGGGTCGGCGCGGCCCTCGTCGGCGACGCCGGCCAGGTGGAACACGCCGTGCAGGGCCCCGAAGCGGTCGCGGGCGGCGGCCAGCGCGGCGGCCAGTTCGTCGGCGCGGGCCACGTCGGCGCGCAGGGCGAGCACCTCGGCACCGAGGCCGGTGAGCGTGCGGTGCCACTCGCGGGCGCCGGCGTCCGGCTCGGAGCGGCCGATCAGCACCAGCTTGGCCGCGCGGGTGCGGGCCAGGTGCTCGGCGAGGACGCGGCCGATGGCTCCGCCGCCGCCGGTGACGACGTGGACGCCTCCGTCCCGCAGGGGTGACGCGGTGGCGCCGGACGGCCGCAGCGGCCGCAGGACGCGGATCTCCCGGCCGCCCTTCGCCGTGCGGCGCGCCTCCAGCCCGGCCGCGCGGGGCACGGCGCGCAGTTCGGCGGCCACGGCCTCGGCGGTCGTGTCGGCCGCGAGGGCCGGGTCGACGCCCAGGGTGAGCAGTTCCAGGCGGGGCGCGGTGGGCGCCGTGGACCGGGCGAATCCGGCCAGGGCGGCCCACTCCGGCCGGTCGAGGCCGTCCTCCTGGGCGTGGAGGACGAGCAGGCGCACCCGGCCGGGCAGGTCGTCGGACCGGGCGGCGCCGAGCACCTGGAGCACCGTGCCGCAGGCCCGGTCGAGGAGGCCGGCGGGGTCCCCTCCGTCCGCGGCCGGGGCGGGTGCGGTCAGGCCCCCCACGACGGCGAGGTCGAGGCCGCCGGGGTGCGCGAGCCCGGCGAGGGCGTCGGCGAGCGCGCCGGGGTCCTCGGGGACGTTCACCACGCGGCGCCACACCCCGGTGGCGGCGAGGGCCGCCTCCAGTTCGGGGTGCCGGCCGAGGACGGCGAGGGTGTCGGCCGCGGTCCCCTGCGCGGGTTCGCCGGCGGCCTCCCAGCGGGGCTCGTACAGGCGCGGCTCGCCGCCCGCGGTGGTGCCCGCGGCGGACGCGGTCCCGGCCGCCTCGGGCCCGGTGGTCCCGGACGCGGTCGCGGGCGCCGGGGTACGGCCCGCGAAGTCACGGAGTTCGGCGAGGACGCGGCCCCGCTCGTCGTAGACGGTCAGGTCGAAGCGGCGGACACCGGCCGTCTCCCCCGTCCGCCGGGCGTGCGCGAGGCAGACCGGCGGCAGCGGGGCGTGCACGTCGAGCGCGCCGAGGCTGAAGGGCACCGCGAGTTCGCCCGCGCGGGGCGCGGTGTCGCGGCCCGCCCAGTGGCAGGCCCGCAGGGCGCCGTCGAGCAGCGCCGGGGGCATCTCGGTGACCGGGCCGCCGTCGCCGGCGTCGAGCCGGACCAGGGCCTCGCCGGCCCCCGCGCGGATCTCGTCGATGACCTGGAAGGAGGGGCCGTAGCCGAACCCGGCGGCCGTGTAGTCGGTGTAGGCGCCGGCCCGGTCGCGCAGGACGGGGAGCCGGGCGCGCAGCGCGTCGAGGTCCTCCGGTGCGGCGGGCGCCGCGGCCGGAGCCGGGACGGCGCGGCCCCGGGCGTGGGTGGTGCGTTCGCCGCCGGTCTCGCCGTACACCTCGAACAGGAGGGCGTCGCCGTCCGGGCGGAAGGAGACGTACACCGTCCGCTCGCCGTCGGCGACCTCCACCGCGCGGCCCCACACCACCTCGCGCAGCGCGTGCCGGACGCCGGGCCGGGCGAGGTGGGCGGCGGCGCGGACGAACTCCAGCGTCGCGGCGCCGGCCAGCATGCGCCGGCCCTCGATGACGTGGTCGCGCAGCAGCGGGTCGCCGGAGCGCAGGGTCTTGGCGAAGCGGACCTCGTCGACGGTCGACTCGTTGGCGTCGACCAGCGGGTGCGGCGCGGACGGGCCGAGGTCCGCGTCGAGCGGGATCCAGTAGCGCTCGGGGGCGAACGGGTAGAGCGGTGCGCGGGTCCGGCGCGGGGCGGGACCCGGCCGGCCGGCGTGCCAGGCCCGCCAGTCGACGTCGTCGCCGGTCAGCCAGCGCCGGGTCAGCTCACCGAGCGGGCCGTCGTCGGTGATCGGGGGCTGGGGTTCTCCGGCGGCGCACCGGCGCAGCGCGGCGGCGACGGCGGCACCGTCGGTCGCGACGACGGCGAAGCGGGCGTCCATGGCCTCGCGGCCGGTCTGGCTGGTGAAGCACAGGTCGGCGAGCGGCACTCGCTCGGTCTCCATGAAGCGGGCGGCGCGTTCGGCGTGGGCGCGCAGCCGCTCCCCGTCCCGGGCGGACAGGACGAAGGCCACCGGCTCACCGGTGTGCTGCCGCGCGGCGGGGACGTCGGTCGCGGGCTCGGGGTGCGGCGACTCCTCCAGTACCAGGTGGGCGTTGGAGCCGCCGGCGCCGAAGGAGCTGAGGCCGGCACGGCGCGGGGTGTCCCCGGCGGGCCAGTCGGCGAGCTCGCGCTGGACGCGGAACGGGGAGCGGTCGAAGTCGATGTTCGGGTTCAGCTCCTCGGCGTGCAGCGAGGGCACCAGCGTGCGGTGGGTGAACTGGAGCAGCGCCTTGGTGAGTCCGGCCATGCCGGCGGCGGACTCCAGGTGGCCCACGTTGGACTTGACCGAGCCGATCGGCCAGGTGCCGGGCCCGGCCTCCGCGGTGCGGTACGCCTGGCCGAGTCCGGTCAGCTCGATCGGGTCGCCGAGCGCGGTGCCGGTGCCGTGGGCCTCGACGTAGCCGATGCCGTCCGGGGTGACCCCGGCCCGCGCCATGGCCTCGGTGACCGCGCGCTGCTGGGCGCGCGGGCTGGGCACGGTGTAGCCGTTGGTCCTGGCGCCGTGGTTGACGGCGCTGCCGAGGATCAGGCCGTGGACGCGGTCGCCGTCCGCCAGGGCGCGCCGGTACGGCTTGAGCAGGACGGCGCCGACGCCCTCGCCGGGCACGTACCCGTCGCCGCCGGCGCCGAAGGCGCGGCAGCGGCCGTCGGAGGACAGGAAGCGGCCCTGGCTGAGGAAGGCGTACTTGTAGGGGTGGACGGAGACGTTGACGCCGCCGGCCAGGGCCAGTTCGCTCTCGCCCCGGCGCAGGCTCTCGCAGGCCAGGTGGATCGCGGTCAGCGAGGAGGAGCACATGGTGTCCAGCGCCATGCTCGGGCCGGACAGGTTCAGGGCGTGGCTGACCCGGTTTGCGATGGTCGCGAACGACGAGCCGGTCAGCGGGCGTCCGCCGCGCAGCGCGTCGAGGGCGCCGTGGAACTGGTACTCGCCGTACATCACGCCGACGTACACGCCGACCGGACGGCCCGCCAGGTCGGCGCGGCGGTAGCCGGCGTCCTCCATGACGTGCCAGGCGTTCTGCAGGAACAGCCGTTCCTGGGGGTCCATCAGCTCCGCCTGGCGCGGGGAGATGCCGAAGAACAGCGGGTCGAAGCGGTCGACGTCGCGCAGGAACCCGCCCCAGCGGGTGTGGGCGCGGCCGGGCGCGGCCGGGTCCGGGTCGTACCAGCGGGTGTGGTCCCAGCGGTCGGCGGGGATCTCCGTCACGCAGTCGCGGGCCTGCGTCAGGTTGGCCCAGAACTCCTCGATGTCGTCCGCCATGGGGTAGCGGCCCGCGATGCCGATGACCGCGATGGCGTCGTCCTCGCCGGCCGGTTCGGGCGCGGCGGACCGGTCGCCGGGTGCGGTGCGGGCCGTACGCGCGGTACGGCCCGCGCGGGCGGTGCGGGAGGCGCGCGCCGTCGCGGTGACCGGAGAGGCGGGCGCGGGCGCGGCGGCCGTCCCGCCGGTCTCCCCGGCCCCCGCGGTGCCGCGCAGTTCGGCGCCGTGGTGCTCGGCGAAGTAGCCGGCGAGTTCGCCGAGGGTCGCGTACTCGAAGAAGAGGGTCTTGGACAGCCGGTCGAACCGCTTGTCCAGTTCGCGGTTGAGCTTGGTGATCGTCAGTGAGTCGATGCCGTGGCGCTCGAACGGGTCGTCCTCGCCGAGTTCGGCCGGGTCCAGGCCCGTCTCGGCGGCGATCAGGGTCCGCAGCAGCGTCACGGCCAGGGCGCGGGGCTCCGCGCCGCCCGGGGCGCCGGCCGCTTCGGCGGTGGCCGGGGCCCGGCCGGCGGGGGCGCGTCCCGCCAGCGCGGCCTCGATCCGCGTCAGGTCGCCGTGGGCCGCGACGAACGCGCCGGGCACGCCGAGGACCCGCTCGAACAGGGCGAGGCCGGTGCCGGTGGGCAGGACGCCGAAGCCGGTGCGGTCGGCGATGTCCGCGGCGGCCTCGTCGGTCTGGCGCATGCCGCCGTCGGCCCACATGGGCCAGGCGACCGAGGTGATGCCCGGGTGGCGCTCGGCGTAGGCGTCCAGGTAGGCGTTGGCGTACGCGTAGTCGGTCTGGCCGGGGCTGCCGATGTGGGCGGCGATCGAGGAGAAGGCGACGAAGAAGTCCAGCGGGTCGTCGGCGGTGGCGGCGTGGAGCGCTTGGACTCCGCCCGCCTTGGGCGCGAGGACGGCGGCGAAGTCGTCGGCGGACTTGGTCAGGGCGAAGCCGTCGCGCAGCACGCCGGCCGCGTGGACGACCCCGGTGACGGGGCCCATCTCCGCGCGCACCGACGCCAGCCGCCGCTCCACCGCCGCCTGGTCGGAGACGTCCACCGTGCGGTAGGTGAGGCGTTCGCCGAGTGCGGCGGGCGGCTGCTCGGAGCGGCCGAGCAGCACCACGCGGGCGTCGGCGCGGCCGAGGATCCAGTCCGCGACGGCACGGCCGAGTCCGCCCGCGCCGCCGGAGACGACGTAGACGCCGCCGTCGCGGACGGCGACGGGTTCGGCGGCCGGGGCGGGCGCGGGCCGGGGCACCCGGCGGCCGGCGGCGGTGTGGGCGACCTCGGGGTCGCGGCCGTCACCGGCCAGTTCGGCGGCGAGCGCGGCCGTCTCGTCCACGCCTTCGGCGAGTCCGACGGCCTGGACGGCGAGCAGCGGGTTCTCGGCCCGTACGGTCCGGGCGAAGGCGCCCAGCGCGGCACGCTCGGGCCGCGCGCCGCCGGCGTCGTGGCGGTGCAGCAGCAGGACGCGCACGGGCGTGGTGGGCCGGGCCCGCAACAGCCGCTGGACCAGCGCCAGCGCCTCCTCGGCCGTGGGCTCGTCCACCAGCAGCAGGTCCGGTACGGCCCCGTCCGGCAGGCCGGTCCCGCTGTCCGGCGCGGTCACCTCGCCGACGCCCTGTCCGGTCAGGGCGGTGGTGAGCCGCTCGCGGCGGGCGGCGGTCGCGGCGAGGACGACGCCGGTGGCGCCGGCCGGGGTGCCGGCGGGGTCGGCGGGCGCGTCGGTCCAGCGGCGCACCAGCAGGGCCCGCTCACCCGGTGCGGCGGGTCCGGCCGCGGGCGCCCCGCCCGTTCCGCCGAGCACCCGTACGGTCAGGTCGGTCAGCCGGGCGAGGACGGTGCCGTGGTCGTCGGTGAGGGTCAGGTCGGCGCGGGCCGAGCGCTCGCCCAGCGGGCGGGTGGTGACCAGCGCCCGGCAGGCACCGGTGAGCGGGGCGTGCACCGACAGTCCGGCGAGGGCCAGGGGCAGGAAGCCCTCGGCGGTGTCGCCGTAGGCGCGGGTGAGGAGCAGCACCAGGGCGTGCAGGGCGCCGTCGAGGAGCGCGGGGTTGAGGACCGCGCCGTCGAGCGTGGCGCCGTCGGGCAGTTCGAGGGTGGCCAGGGCCTCCCCCTCGCCCAGCCGGACCTCGGTGAGGGCACGCATCCGGGGCCCGTAGTCGAGGCCGAGGCGGCGCAGCGTGTCGTAGCACTCGGGGTGCCGGAGCGTCTCGGTGCAGCGGGCGGCCGCCGCCGCGAGGTCGACGGGGGCGGGCCGGTCGGCCGGTCCCGGCTCGACGGCTCCGGCCGCGTACACGGTGTCGTCGCCGGTGATCTCGAATCCGGCGCCGTCGTCCTCGCGCCAGAGCGAGATCAGCGAGGTGCGCGGCCCGGTGGCGTGGCTCAGCAGGCGCTCGAAGGAGACGTCGTGCAGGGAGACGGCCGTACCGAGCGACAACTCAGCGGCCGCG
Organism: Streptomyces sp. NPDC002386; assembly: GCF_053593175.1. Lineage (NCBI taxonomy): Bacteria > Bacillati > Actinomycetota > Actinomycetes > Kitasatosporales > Streptomycetaceae > Streptomyces > Streptomyces sp. NPDC002386. The sequence continues at coordinate 176,340 of NZ_JBSFBX010000007.1, read as the reverse complement.
CGGGCGAGTTCGAGGTACGCGGCGGCGGGCATGACGGGTTCGCCCTGGACCCGGTGGTCGGCGAGGTAGAACTCCTCGCCGGTCCGGGTGGTGCGGTAGGCGAGGGTGTCGAGGGTGGAGACGTTCTCGTCGAGCAGGGGGTGCGGGCCCGGGGCGGCGAGCTGCGGGGCGGTGGCCCGGTCCGGTCCGGTCAGCCAGCAGCGGCGGCCCTCGAACGGATAGGTGGGCAGCGGCACCCGGCCGCGCTCCTCGCCCGCGAACCAGGCGGCCCAGTCGACGTCGGCCCCGGCCTGCCAGGCGCGGGCCACGCCGCCGTACGGCCCGTCGGCGACGCCGAGGGCGGCCCCGCGCACCTCGTCCGCCGCGCCGCGCAGCGCGATCCGGTCGCGGCCCGGGGCGGGGCGCGGCGCCTCGGCGCCGGAACGGCCGAGAGCGGCCACGGCCTCGCCGGGGGTCAGCGCGCCGGTGACGCACGCGGCGAGGTGGGCGGCGAGTCCGTCGCCGTGGACGGCGACGGGCCGCAGACCGAGGTCCAGCCACAGCCTGCCGAGCGCGTACTGCACGGCGAAGGCGGCGCCGGGGGCGCCGTGGTCGAGCGCGCCGGCGGCCACGGCCGCCGCGTGGTGCCCGGCGAAGGCGGGTTCCGCGGCGCACCACCGCTCGGCCAGCCCGGCCGCGTCCGGCACCTCCTCGGCGAAGACGAAGGACACCTCGCCCGTGGCGGGCCGTTCGGGCACCTGCGCGCCGCGGAGCGCGTCGGCGAGGGCGGCGGGGCCGGCGCCGGTGACGGCGAGCCGGTACTCGTGGGCGCGGCGCCCGACCGCCAGGGTGTAGGCGACGTCGGCGAGCGCGGCCGGGTCGTCGCTCTCCAGGTGGGCGGCCAGGTCGTCGGCCGCGGTGCGCAGCGCGCTCGGGGTGCGGGCGGAGACCACCAGGACCTGCCGCGGGCGGGAGTCGCCGGCGGCGGGCGCGGGCGGCGCCTCCTGGAGCACGGCGTGCGCGTTGGTGCCGCCGATGCCGAAGGAGCTGACGCCCGCGCGCAGCGGCCCGTCCCCGGTCCACGGGGTGGTGGCGGTGCTGACCTGGAAGGGGCTCGCGGCGAAGTCGACGGCCGGGTTGGGCGTGTGGTGGTTGACGGTCGGCACCAGGGTGCGGTGCTTCATCATCAGCGCCGTCTTGATGACGCCGGCGACGCCGGCGGCGGCGTCGAGGTGGCCGACGTTGGACTTCACCGACCCGATCGCGCAGAAGCCGGTGTCGGCGGTGGCCTCGCGGAAGGCCTTGGTGAGGGCGGACACCTCGACGGGGTCGCCGAGCCGGGTCGCGGTGCCGTGGGCCTCGACGTAGCCGATGGAGCGCGGGTCGACACCGGAGACGGTGTGCGCCTCCCGGATGACGGCGCTCTGCCCTGCGGCGCCGGGGGCGGCGAAACTGACCTTGCCGCTGCCGTCGTTGTTGGTGGCCGTGCCCTTGATGACGGCGTGGATGGTGTCCCGGTCGACGAGGGCGTCCCGCAGCGGCTTCAGGACGACGACGCCCACGCCGTTGCCGAGGACGGTGCCGCCGGCGTCCGCGTCGAAGGCGCGCACGTGCCCGTCCGGGGACAGGATGGCGCCTTCCTCGTACAAGTAGCCCTTGACCTGCGGCAGTTTGACGGTGACGCCGCCGGCCAGGGCCATGTCGCACTCGCCGTTGATCAGGCCCTGGCAGGCGAGGTGCAGGGCGACCAGCGAGGTGGAGCAGGCGGTCTGCACGGTGTAGCTCGGGCCCTTGAGGTCGAGCTTGTACGACAGCCTCGTGGCCAGGTAGTCCTTGTCGTTGCCGACCATCACCGCGAAGTGGTTCGAGGTGGTGGTCTGGTCGACGTGCGGCAGGACGTGCTGCTGGAGGTAGGTGTTGATGGCGGCGCCGGCGTAGACGCTGATCAGCCCGTCGAAGCGGGCCGGGTCGTAGCCGGCGTTCTCGAGGGCCGCGTGCCCGGTCTGCAGCATGACGCGGTGCTGCGGGTCGGTCATGGCGGCCTCGGCCGGGGTGAACTCGAAGTACCCGGTGTCGAAGAGGTCGACGCCGGGGATGATGCCGTGCGCCGGGACGTAGGCGGGGTCCGTCAGCAGCCGGGAGGGCACGCCGGCGGCCGCCAGTTCCTCGGGGCTGAACCGGGTGATGCCCTCGCGGCCCTCGCGCAGGAGCTGCCAGAAGGAGTCCAGGTCGTCGGCGCCGGGGAAACGCCCGGCCATGCCGATGATCGCCACATCCGTCTCGGCCGCCTGGACCTCGGGGCTGCTCACTGGGCCAACTCTTCCTTCTCGTGTGGCCGTCCGGGTGCGGACGGCCGGTTGCCGGCTGTACTGGGGTGGGGGCGGGTGCCCGTCGGTGGTGCCGGGGCCGGGCACCGCGGCTGCCGTGTCCGGCGGGGGCGGTTCACCGTCCGCTCCGGCGTCGTGCGGGACGGCGGCCGCCCTTGGGCTGGGTCCGGGCGGCGCCGGAGCGCGGGGCGGGCGGCCGGCCTCCGCCGGTGTCCGGTGCCGGGGCGCGCAGTTCGGCGAGCGAGCCGCCGGGGTCCCGGGCGATCCGGGCGAGGAGGTGTTCGTAGGCACGGGCCAGGCGGTCGGCGGTGTCCGGGGTGAACAGGTCGGTGCTGTACTCCAGGTACCCGGCCAGTCCCGCGCCGGTCTCCTGCACCACCAGGCTCAGGTCGTACCGGGACGTGCCGGCGTCGGTGCGGAGCTGGGTCACCGCCAGTGCGCCGGCGTCCTCGGGCGACGGCACGTCCCAGGTGGGCAGCAGGTTGAACGTGGCCTGGAACAGCGGGGACCGGGACGGGTCGCGGTGCGGCACCAGGGCGCCGACGAGGTCCGCGCACGGCACGTCCTTGTGGGCGTGGGCCTCGCCGGTGGCGTCCTTCGCCTGGGCCAGCAACTCGGTGAAGGCGCGCCCCGGGTCCGCGTCGAGACGCATCGGCAGCATGTTCACGAAGTAGCCGACCACGCCCTCCAGTTCGGCGTCGGGCCGGTTGGCGACCGGGGTGCCGATGACCAGGTCGGGGTCGTCGCTCTCGCCGCCGAGCAGGACGGCGAACGCCGACAGCAGCGTCATGTAGAGGGTGGCGCCGTGCTCCTGGCCGAGCCGCCGCAGAGCCGCGGCCACGTCGCCGGGGGCGCTCAGCTCGACCTGGGCGCCCTGGTACGTCTTCACCGGGCACCGCTCGTAGTCGGTGCGAGTCGACGGGCGGCCGGGCGCTCCGTCGAGGCGTCGCCGCCAGTGGTCCCGCTGGCGGTCGAGCTCCTCGGCCGTGACGGCCGTGGCCTGCCGGCGGGCGAAGTCGGCGTAGGTCGTCGGCAGCGGCGCGAGCCCCGGCTCCTCGTCCCGCGCGAACGCCGCGTACAGGGCCTGCTGTTCGGTCAGGACGATGTTCACCGACCAGCCGTCGAAGACGCCCCACGGGCGGGTCAGTACGGCGACGTGCCGGTCGTCGGCGAGGGTGAGCAGGTGGGAGCGGAGCGCGTACGGCCCCTCGGGGTCGAAGGGCCGGGCCCGCTCGGCGCGCAGCCAGGCGGCGAGGCCCGCCTCGTCGCGCGGGGCGGCCGCGACCGTGACCGCGAAGCCGGACGCGTCGTGCACGCGCTGGGCGAGCCCGCCGCCGGGGTGGCGGTGGTAGCCGGTGCGCAGCACGGCGTGCCGCTCCACGAGGGCGCGCACGCTGCGGACGAAGGCGTCCCGGTCGAGCGGCCCGTCGAGCCGGAAGGCGAGCTGCACGTTGTCGTGCGCGGCGGCCAGATGGCCGGGCCGGTCGCGGAACCACAGGTCCCGCTGCTGCAGGGACAGGGGCGCGGTGTCCAGCACCGGCACGCCGGCCGGATCGGCGGGCGCCGCGCTCTCCCGGCCGCCCGGCACCGGGTCCTCGGCGGCGGGGCCGGTGGTCGGCGCCGCGGGGGTGACGCCGGCGGGCGCCGGGGCCGAACCGGCTCGCGCCGGGGCCGGCTGTCCGCCGAGCAGGTCGTCCACCGCGGCGGCCATCTCGGCCATGCCGGAGGCGGTGAAGACGGCCTGGAGCGGCAGGTCCGCGCCCATCTCCTTCTTCACCCGCAGCGAGAGCCGGGTGGCCAGCAGGGAGTGCCCGCCGAGGTCGAAGAAGGTGTCGTTGAGGCCGACACGGGCGACCCCCAGCACCTCCGACACGATGCGGCACAGCTCGCGCTGGGTGGGCGTGTGCGGGGCGACGTACTCCTCGCGGGCCAGGTCGGCCTCGGTCGGCTCGGGCAGGGCGCCGCGGTCCACCTTGCCGTTGCGGTTGACGGGCAGTTCGTCGAGGACGACGAAGGCGGTGGGCACCATGTAGTCGGGCAGCCGCGCGGCCAGGTGCTCCTTGAGCCGCCGGGCGAGCGGTACGTCCGGTTCGGCCGCCCCGCGCGGAGCCCGCACCGGGCTGACGTAGGCGACGAGGGAACGGGCGGCGCCGGTGCCGCGCGGCAGGACGACGGCCCGGTGCACGGCGGGGTGCCCGTGCAGGGCGTTCTCGATCTCGCCGGGCTCGACCCGGAAGCCGCGGATCTTGACCTGGTCGTCGACCCGGCCGAGGTGCTCGATCAGCCCGTCGGAACGCCAGCGCACCAGGTCGCCGGTGCGGTACATGCGGGTGCCCGGGGTGAACGGGTTGGCCACGAACCGCTCGGCGGTCAGTCCCGGCCGGCCGAGGAAGCCGCGGGCGAGCTGGTCACCGGCGATGTACAGCTCGCCGGCGACGCCGGCGGGCAGCGGCCGCAGCGCGTTGTCGAGGACGTACGCCTGGGTGTTGTACACCGGCGCGCCGATGGGCACGCGGGTGGCGCCGGGCTCGGGGGTGTACGGGCCGCACAGGCCGAGCGCGCCGCCCACCTCGGTGGGGCCGCACAGGTTGAACAGCAGGGTGCCGGGCAGGGCCCGCGCCACCCGCTCGGCCAGCTCCACGGACAGCGGTTCACCGGTGGCCTCCAGCCGGACCAGGCCGGTGCACTCGGCGGCGGCCGGCTCGGAGAGGAACTCGGCGAGCATGGAGGGCACGAAGTCGATGTCGGTGACGCCGTGTTCCCGGATCGCCGAGGCCAGGTACTCCGGGTCCTTCTGGCCGCCGGGGCGGGCGATGACGATCGTCGCGCCGACCTGGAGCGGCCAGAACAGCTCCTTGACGGAGACGTCGAAGCCGATGGAGGTCTTGAACAGGATCCGGTCGCCCTCGCCGCCCCGGTAGACGCCCTGGTCCCAGGCGAGCCAGTTCATGCTGGCGCGGTGGGTGACGACCACGCCCTTGGGCCGGCCGGTGGTGCCGGAGGTGTACAGCACGTAGGCGGGGTGGTCCGGCCGGACCCCGGCACCGGGGTCGGTGTCGGCCGTACCGGTGGTGTCGGGCAGCTCGTCGAGGACGAGCAGCGGGCGGGCGTCGGCGACCATCGTCTCGCGGCGCTCGTCGGGCAGGTCGGGGTCGAGCGGCAGGTAGGCGGCGCCGGACTTGAGGATGCCGTAGATCGCGACGAGCAGGTCGAAGGAGCGGACCATGCTCACGCCGACGATCCGCTCGGGGCCGGCGCCCCGCTCGATCAGCCAGTGCGCGAGCCGGTTGGCGCGAGCGTCGAACTCCGCGTAGGTCAGGGACCGGTCCTCGTGCACCAGTGCCGTCGCCTCGGGTGTGCGGGCGGCCTGGGCGGCGAAGGCGGCGGTGAGGGTGGGCGCCGGCATCGGGGTGCCGGTGTCGTTCCACTCGGTCAGCAGCATCCGCCGTTCGGCGTCGGGCAGCACGTCGAGGTCCAGGGCGCGGGTGCCGGTGCCGTCGTCGGCGGCGAGGGCCTCGGTGAGACCGGTGAGGGCGGTGAGCAGGTAGCCGGCGACGGCGTCGGCGGACAGCGAGTCGTCGACCTGGAGGTCGAGGGAGAGTTCGCTGCCGAAGTCGTCGACGGACACCGACACCGGGTAGTTGATGCCGTCGGCGGCGGCGGTGAACCGCACGCCGGCGTCCTCGATGCGCGGGACCTCGGCATCGCCGTGACCGGGCTCGAAGTGGCGGAAGTTGGCGACGGCGCTGAACAGGGGCGCGTCGCCGTCCATGCCGCTGCACCGCTGGGCCAGGCCCAGCGGGGTGTGCTCGCGGGCGACCAGGCCGCGCAGCGCGAGGTCGACGTCGTCGATCAGCTCGCGGACGGTGCGGTCGGCCAGCCGGACCCGCAGCGGCAGGGTGTTGATGAAGTTGCCGAGCATCCGCTCCACGCCCGGCACGCCCTGGAGCCGTCCGGACATCACCGAGCCGAAGACGACGTCGTCGCGGTTGCTGCACGCGGCCACGACCCGTGCCCAGGCCGCGTGGAACAGGCAGGCGGGGCTGAGCCGCAGCCGCCTGGCCTGGGCGCGCAGTTCGCCGGTGAGTTCCGCGGGGAGGGTGCGGCGCAGTCGGGTGACGCGGCGGGCGTCGCCGTGCACGTCGGCCAGGCCGAAGGGGAACGTCGGCTCGGTGACGTCGCCGAGCGCGGCGCGGAAGTGCTCCTCCGCCTCGTCGCCGGCCTGCGCGCCCAGGGTGTGGGCGACGAAGTCGCGGTACGGCGGCGGGGGCGGCAGCAGGTCGGCGCGGCCGGACATGTGCAGGGCCAGTTCCCCGAGGGTGAGCCGCAGCGAGGTGGCGTCCTCGATGAGGTGGTGGGCGGTCAGCAGCAGGTACCGGCGCTCGGAGTCGGGGTCCTCGGCGACCGTCAGCCGCAGCAGCGGCGCGCTGTCGAGGCTCATCCGTTCGGGCCCCGCCAGCAGGGCGCGGGCCTGCCCTTCGGCGTCCCCGCCGGGTTCGAGGCGGACGCGGCGCAGCGGCAGCCGCGCCGTGCGGTGCACGACCTGCACGGGTTCGGGCAGTCCGGTGGTGAGGACGGCGGTGCGCATGACGTCGTGGCGGTCGACGACCGCCTGCAGGGCGGCGGTGAACCGGGCGCAGGCCGCTTCGTCGTCGGCCGTGTACAGGGTGGTGACGAGGTAGGGGTCGTGGTCCGGGTCCATCAGGTGGTGGAAGAGGATGCCCTCCTGCGTCGACAGCAGCGGGTAGACGTCCTGCACGTTGGGCGCGCCGCCGGGCACGGCCGCGGTGATCGTGTCGAGCTGGTCCTGGGTGAGGTCGATCAGGGGCAGCAGTTCCGGGGTGAGCCGGGTGCAGCCGGCCGGGATCAGGTTGGGCGGGGCGCTGAACCCGTCCGTCCCGGGGGTGTCGTCGATCCGGGCGGCGAGGGCCGCGAGGCCGGGCTCGGCGAAGACGTCCTGCACGGCCGTGTTCAGGCCGTGCTCCTTGAGCCGCGCGACCAGCACGGTGATCATCAGGGAGTGGCCGCCGAGGGCGAAGAAGTTGTCCTCGGCGCTGATCCGCTCGGCGTCGAACCCGGTCAGTTCGGCCCACACCTGGGCGAGCAGCCGTTCGGTGCGGGTGGCGGGGGCGACGTAGGCCCGCTGGGCGAAGGCGTCGGTGCCGGGGGCGGGCAGGGCCGCCCGGTCGAGCTTGCCGTGGGCCGTGACGGGCAGGGCGTCCAGGACGACGAAGGCGCTGGGCACCATGTAGTCGGGCAGGGTGCCCGCCAGGTGCCGGGTCAGCTCGGCACGGTGGTCGTCGCTCGGGTGAGCGGGGTCCAGGACGGTGTACGCGACGAGGCGGGGGCTGCCCGGCTGGTCCTCGCGGACGAGGACGGCGCAGGCCCGCACGGCCGGGTGCTCGGCGAGGCGGTGCTCGATCTCGCCCGGCTCGATGCGGAAGCCGCGCAGCTTGACCTGTCCGTCGGCGCGGCCGAGGAACTCCAGGGTGCCGTCGGGCAGCCACCGTGCCAGGTCGCCGGTGCGGTACATGCGCGATCCGGGCGCGCCGAACGGGTCGGGCACGAACCGTTCGCGGGTCAGTTCCGGCTGGTGGAGGTAGCCGCGGGCGAGGCCGGCGCCGGCGATGTACAGCTCGCCGGCGCAGCCGACGCCCTGCGGTTCGCGGGCCTCGTTCAGCACGTACAGCCGGATGTTCTGGATGGGCCGGCCGATGGGCACCGTGCGCGGGGCGGGACCGGCGGGGCAGGTCCAGTGGCTGACGTCGACGGCGGCCTCGGTGGGGCCGTACAGGTTGTGCAGCGGCGCCGGATGGCGCTCCTGGTGGCGGGCGCACAGGTCCGGGGGCAGGGCCTCGCCGCTGCAGAAGACCTGGCGGACCGTGGTGCACTCGCTCCAGCCCGGCTCCTCGACGACGGTGCGCAGCATGGACGGCACGAAGTGCAGGGTGGTCACGCCGAACCGGCGGACGGCGGAGACCAGATAGGCGGGGTCGCGGTGGCCGCCGGGCTCGGCGACGGCGAGCCGGGCGCCGAAGAGCAGCGGCCAGAAGAACTCCCACACCGACACGTCGAAGCTGTACGGGGTCTTCTGCAGGACGACGTCGTCCGCGCCGAGGCGGTACTCGTTCTGCATCCACTCGATGCGGTTGACCGCCGCCCGGTGCTCGATCATGACGCCCTTGGGGCGGCCGGTGGAGCCGGAGGTGTGGATGACGTAGGCCAGGTGCTCGCTGGTCAGGCCGAGTTCACCGGCGGGCAGGTCGTCCTCGCGGCCGCCGGTGACGTCCTGGCCGGCGCGGTCGCGCAGGGTGCCGTCGCGGTGCAGGCCGAGCAGGTGGGCGGCGCCGCGCAGGGGCTCGGTGTCCAGGTCCGGCTGGGTGAGGACCACCTGGACGCCGGTGGACTCCACGAGGGCGGAGCGCCGGGCGTCGGGGTGGGTCGGCTCGATGGGCAGGTAGGCGCCGCCGGCCTTCAGGGTGCCGAGGATGCCGGCGACCATCTCGGCGGAGCGGTGCGCGTGCAGGCCGACGAGGGTGTCCGGGCCGACGCCGTGCCCGCGCAGACCGTGGGCGACGCGGTTGGCCCAGGCGTTGAGTTCGCCGTAGGTCCAGGAGCCGTCCGCGTCGACGAGTGCGGTGCGCTCCGGGTGGCGGCCCACCGCGTCCTCGAACAGCTCGTGCAGACAGCGGTCGGCGGAGTACGGCCGCTCGGTGTCGTTCCACTCCTTGAGCACCTGGTGGCGCTCCCCGGCGTCCACCATGCTCAGCCCGGACAGGGGGCGGGACGGGTCGGCCGCGACGGCCTCCAGCAGCCGGGTGTAGTGGCCGATGAAGCGACGGACGGTCTCCCGGTCGTACAGGTCGGTGTTGTACTCGACGGTGCCGGCCAGCCCGTCGGGGGTCTCGCGCAGGTCGACGGTGAGGTCGAACTTGGTGAAACTCAGATCGACGTCGACCGGGGTGACGTCGAGGTCGCCGAGGGACGCGGAGCGCCCGGTCTGCGCCTCCTGGAGGACGAACAGGGTCTGGAAGACCGGCGAGTGGGCGAGGCTGCGCTCGGTGTCGAGCGCGTCCACCACGGCCTCGAACGGCACGTCCTGGTGGTCGTACGCCTCCAGCGCGGTCTTCCGGACGCGTGCGAGGAGTTCCGGGAAGGCGGGGTCGCCGGACAGGTCGGTGCGCATCACCAGGGTGTTGGCGAAGAAGCCGACCAGGTCCTCCGCCTCGCGCCGGTTGCGGCCGGCGACCACGGTGCCGACGGCGATGTCGCTCTGGTGCGTGTAGCGGTTCAGGACGACGTCGTAGGCCGCCAGGAGGGTCATGTAGAGGGTGGCGTCGTGGGACTTGGCCACCTCGCGCAGCGTGCCGAGCAGATCGGCGGGGCAGTGGAAGGTCTCGCCGGCGCCCGCGTACGTCTTCACGCGGGGGCGTTCCCGGTCGGTGGGCAGGGTGAGCCGCGGGTCGACACCCGCCAGCTGACGCTTCCAGTAACCGACCTGGCGGTCCTGCACCTCGTCGGCGAGCCACTCCCGCTGCCAGTGCGCCCAGTCGGCGTACTGCACGGGCAGGGGTTCGAGCGGCACCGGCCGTCCGGTGCCGAACGCCTCGTAACAGGCGACCAGATCGCGGAAGAACACCCCGACCGACCAGCCGTCGCAGACGCTGTGGTGGGTCGTGACGAGGAGGTGGTGCTCCTGGTCGGAGCTCCGCAGCAGACGGGCCCTGATGAGCGGCCCGCGCTCCAGGTCGAACGGGGCGGCCGCCTCCTCCCGGCAGATCCCGGGCAGGCGCGCGGGGTCGTCGAGGTCCTCCTGCGTGACGGTGAAGTCGCCGCCGTCGCCGACGATCTGCCCGGGCACGCCCTCGTGTTCGGCGAACCGGGTGCGCAGCACCTCGTGCCGCTGGACGACCTCGGCCAGGGCGCGCAGGAGCGCGGGCCGGTCGAGGCGCCCGCCGAGCCGCATCGCCACCGGGATGTTGTAGGCGGCGCCCGTCCCGCCCAGCTTCTCCAGGAACCACAGGCGCTGCTGGGTGAACGACAGCGGCAGCGGCTCGCCGGTGTCACGCGGCAGGCGCGGCACGGTCCGCAGCGCGGACAGGTCGACGCCCTGTTTGCGCAGCAGCGCGATCACGGCGCGCTGCCGCTTCGCCGGCAGGGAGCGGATCCTCCGGACGAGGTCCAGTCCGGTGTCCTGACTGGTGATGTCCATCGTCAACCTCTGCCTCAGCTCTCGATGTCCAGGGCGTCCAGCTCCTCGTCGCTCATGTGCTCGACGAGGTCGATGCTTTCGAGGATCAGGTCCACGTCGAGCGTGCCCGCCTCCGTCGTGCCGGCGGCGCGCCGCCCCAGCTCCAGGGCCATGTCGGCGAGCCGGGGCGCGCTGAAGACCGCCTCCACCGGCAGCTCCACACCGGCCCGTTCGGTCAGCCGGTTGATGAGGCGGGTGGCGAGCAGCGAGTTGCCGCCCAGGGCGAAGAAGTCGCTGCGGCCGTCCAGCCGCTCCGGGGCGACGCCCAGGACGTCGGCCCAGGCGAGCGTCATCGTGCGCAGGGAGTCGGCGGGCGTGCCGTTCCCGGCCGGTGTGCCCGGCGCGGGCGGTTCGGTCGCCGTCCGCCGGGCGGCGGCGGGCTGCTCGGGGGTGCGGCCGACCCAGTAGCGGCCCGTCTCGAAGGCCGTGGGCGGCAGCGGTGCCATGGGGCGGGGCCCGTCGTGCAGGCCGGCCCACGGCACCCGGACACCGCGCGCCCAGAGTTCGGCGAGCTGCTCCAGCGCGCGGTCCTGCACCAGCCCGGCGAGGAAGGCCTCGCCGCGGGCGCCGGTCAGCACCGCGGCGAGCGGTCCGGCGTCCTCCTCGGCGTTGCCGCGGTGCGCGCTCGCCCCTGCGGCCGACGTGACCGGGCCCTCGGCGAGCTCGGCGGCGAGGGCGTGCGCGAGCTGCTCGCGGTCGGCGGCGACCACGGCGAGCCGCTCGGCCTGGGGCTCCCGGCCGAGCTGGGAGGTGTAGGCGAGGTCGGCGAGGCTCACCGTGGCGTCGCCGTCGCGGTCGAGGAAGTCGCGCAGACGGCCCACGGCCGTGCGCAGCAGTTCGGGGGTGCGGGCGGAGACCAGCACGACCTGCGGAGCCGGGTCCGCCGGGACCGTGCGGACGGGAGCGGGCGGTGCCTCGACGACGATGCTGACGTGACTGCCGCCCGCAGCGACGGAGTTGATGAGGGCGCGGCGGGGCGCGTCGCCGCGCGCTTCCCAGCCGGTCGGCTCGTCGGTGAGCCGGAGCGCCGAACCCTCCAGGTCCAGGCGGGGGTTGGCGGTCCCGGTGGTGACGAGCGGGGCGATCTGCCCGTGCCGGAGCTGCAGGACGACCTTGGTGAGCTGGGCGATGCCGGAGGCCGCCTCGGGGTGGCCGAGGTTGGACTTCACGGTGCCCACGTGAACGGGTTCGGTGACACCGGCGAACACCTCGCGCAGGGCGCGCACTTCGACCTCGTCGGAGAAGGCGGTGCCGTTGGCGGCGGCCTCCACGCAGCCGATGTCGGCCGGTGCGGTGCCGGCCCGCTCCAGAGCCCGTCGCATGGCGGCGACCTGGGTGCCGTGGCTGGGTGTCATGAAGCCGTTGGAGCGGCCGCCGTGGAGCGAGGCGGTGCTCTTGATGACGGCGTGCACGGTGTCGCCGTCGCGCAGGGCGGCGTCCAGCGGCTTGAGCAGGACGGCGCCGACCGCCTCGGCCGGCAGGTAGCCGTCGCCGTCGCGGAAGCTGCGTGCGCCCGGATGCGTGCCGAGCAGCCCCATCTCGCCGAGCGCCAGGTACTTGTCGGGGTGGACGTTGAGGTTGACACCACCGGCGACGGCCAGCTCGCACTCGCCGCGCAGCAGGTCGGCGCAGGCCAGATGTACGGCCATCGCGGACGAGGTGCACATGCTGTCCACGGCCAGGCTCGGGCCCTCGAGGCCGAAGAAGTGCGAGACGCGGTTGGCGATGAGGTTGTAGGAGGCGGAGGCGGTGAGCGCCGCCAGGGCCGGATCGGCGGCCGCGTCGGCCCGGTACATCTGGTACGCGGCGCCGACGTAGACGCCGACGCGCCGACGGTGCCGTCGCTCGACGACCTCCTGGGTGACGCCGCCCTGCTCCAGCAGGTGCCACACGGTCTCCAGGAACAGCCGCTGCTGCGGGTCCATGGCGGCGGCCTCGCTCGGCGCGATGCCGAAGTGCAGCGGGTCGAAGCGGTCGACGCCGTCGAGGAAGGCGCCCCACTGGGCCTTGCCGCCGCTGTCCCAGCGGTCGGCGGGCACCTCGGTGACGCAGTCCCGGCCCTCGCGCAGCGCGGCCCAGAACTGCTCCAGGTCGTCGGCGTGCGGGTAGCGGCCGCTGATCCCGATGATCGCGACGGCGTCCGTGCCCCGCTCGCTTCCGCGCCGGGCCGGCGCCGGGGCCTGCGGGAGCCGGGGCGCGACGGCCTCGGCCGGGGCCGCCGCCGGCGCGGGGGCGGGAGCGGGCTCGCCGACCAGGGCGCGCAGGGCCTCCGGGTGATCGGCGGCCAGGTGACGGGCGAGGCCGCGCACGGTCCGCACCTCGAAGAGCAGGGTGCGCGACAGCGGGCCGAAGGTCTCCTCCAGCGGCTGGAGCATGGTCACGGCGAGCACCGAGTCCATGCCGTACCGCTCCAACGGCGTCTCGGGATCGAGCCGTTCCGGCCCGAGCTTCAGCGCCGCCGCGAGCACCCGCCGCAGGTGGGCCACGGCCCGCTCCTCGAGGGCCGGTACGGCGGTGACGGCTTCGGTGCCGGTACCGGGGTCCGGGACGGCGGTGGTCACCGGGGCCTGCGCGGCGGTGTCGGCCACCGGCGCCGGAGGAGCGCTCCGGGCGTCCTGGGTGAGCCTGGCCAGCAGGGCCGTGCGGTCACCCGCGACGACCAGCAGCCCGCCGTCCGCGGTCACGTCCTCGTCGGCCAGGGCGAACCGCAGTGCCGCGAGCCCGCGCGGGGTGTCGAGCGGCACGAGCCCCGTGGCGCGCAGTTGCTCCCGCACCGTGTCCCCGGCCCCCATGCCGCCCTCGTCCCACAGCGGCCAGCCGACGGAGACCGTGCGGCCGTGGCACAGGCCCGCGTGGGCCAGCCGGTTGCGGTGGGCGGCGTAGGCGTCCATGAAGGCGTTGGCGGCGGCGTAGTCGGCCTGGCCCGGGTTGCCGAAGGCGCCGGCGATCGAGGAGAAGCAGACGAACAGCTCCAGCGGCTGCTCGCGGGTCAGCTCGTCGAGGTGGACCAGCCCGGCCACCTTGGGGGCCAGGACGCGCTCCAGCTCATCGGCGCTCTTGCGGACGACGAAGTTGTCGTGGACGACACCGGCGGAGTGCAGCACCCCGGTCAGCGGCCCGTGCTCGTCCGCGACATGGGCCAGCAGACGGGCCACGGCGTCGCGGTCGGTGACGTCGGCACGCTGGTGGTCGACGGTCAGACCGGCGGCGCGCAGCGCGTCGAGTTCGGTGCGCTGGGCGTCGGTCAGCGGGGAGCGGCCGGTGAGCACCACGGTGGCCGTTCCGACGGCGGCGGCGATGTCCCGGGCCACGATCAGGCCCAGTCCGCCGACCCCGCCGGTGACGAGGTAGACGCCGCCCTCCCGCCACGGCGTGGGCGCGGGACGCAGCCGGGCCTCGGTGGGGCGGCGGACCAGTCGGCGGCCGTCCCGGTGACGCACCTCCGGCTCCGGGCCGGTGACCGCCTCGGCCGCGAGGCGGGCGGCGACGGCTGCGGGCGAGGCACCGTCCAGGCATTCCACGTACTGGGTGTGCAGCCGCGGGTTCTCCAGATGGACCGTGCGCAACAGCCCCGCCAGTCCGCCGAGGCAGGCGGCCGTGTCGTCGCCGGCCGTGCCCACGGCGGCGACCTGCAGCAGGGTGGGCCGGCGGACACCGCGCAGCAGCAGATCGCGGATCAGGGTGAACACCTGGCTCGCCGCGTCGGTGTACCGCTGGTGGAGGGGGCCTTCGGACGGTTCCACGACGGTGCAGTGCGTGCCGGCGGGCAGCGCCGCGATCAGGGCCTCGCGGTCCGCGCCGCCGATCCGGCCGAGGAGGACGACGTGCCGTTCGGCGAACGTCTCGCCGGGGGCGGCGGGCCCGGTGGCGGGCAGGTCGCTCCAGCGGGGCCGCAGCAGGACGACTTCGCCGTCGGCGCCCGCGGAGCGCCGGGGTGCGCCCTCGGTGTCGATGTCGAACCAGCAGCGCTCGCGGGCGAAGGGATAGCCGGGCAGGCTGATGCGGCGCGGGCCGGTGGCCGTGCCACCGACGAGATCCCAGTCCACCTCGCCGCCTTCGGCCCAGAGCGCGAGCAGGGCTTCGTGCCGGCGCCGTTCGCGCCAGGCGGTCACGGCGGCGCCGACGGCGGCGCCGTCCGCCGGACGGTCGGGACGGGCGGTCCCCCGGTTCCAGGGCCCGGGCGTGGCGGGGGCGTTGGCGAAGGCGGCGAGCAGGTCGCGGGCCTCGGTGAGGGAGGTCGCGGCGAAGGCGAGGCGCTCCTCCAGGGCCATGCGGCCGGTCTGCAGGGTGAAGGCGACGGCCGGGAGGTCGGCGTCGGACAACTCGCCCAGCCGCGCGTGCAGACGGCGGGCCTGCTCCACGAGCTGGCCCTCGCTCTTGGCGGACAGCACGAGCAGGAACGGCCCGTCCGCGGTGGTCTCCGGGCGGACCGGCTCCGGATACTCCTCGATGACGACGTGGGCGTTGGAGCCGCCGCCGCCGAAACTGGAGACACCCGCGAGCCGGGGCAGGCTGCGCTGTCCGCCCTCGGTGTCGACGACGAGCCGCTGCCAGGGTTCCAGGGAGCGCTGGACACGCAGCGGGGTGCGGTCGAAGTCGATGTGCGGGTTGAGCGTGGCCGAGTGCAGGCTCGGCACCAGCTCGCCGTGCCGCATCTGCAGCAGCACCTTCGTGACGCCCGCGATACCGGCCGCGCTCTCGCAGTGCCCGATGTTGGACTTCACCGAACCGACCGCCAGCCGCTCAGGGCCACCGACCCGGCGGAAGGCCCGCTGCAGCCCGGCCACCTCGATGGGATCACCCAGCGACGTCCCCGTGCCGTGCGCCTCCAGATAACCCAGCGCACCCGGGTCCACACCCGCGGCGGACAGCGCGTCGGCGATCACCTCACCCTGCGCCACCGGCGTCGGCACCGAATAACCGGAGCTGCGCCCACCATGGTTGACAGCGGTGCCCTTGATCACGCCGTGGATCCGGTCACCGTCCGCGACGGCTCGCGCCAGCGGCTTCAGCAGCACCGCACCGACACCCTCACCGGGCACATAGCCGTCACCGCCCTCCCCGAAACTGCGGCAGCGGCCGTCACTGGACAGGAAGTCACGACGGCCCAGGACCAGGTACTTGTTCGGGTGCGGAGTCAGATTGACACCACCCGCAAGCGCGGTGTCGCACTGACCGCTGCGGATCGCCTCGCACGCCAGATGGATCGACGTCAACGACGACGAACACATCGTGTCCACGGCCAGACTCGGACCACGGAAGTCGTAGAAGTACGACACCCGGTTCGCCACCGTGGACGCACTGCCCCACAGCGCGTCCGCCGCCCCCCGCTCCTGCGCCTGAGCACCCAGAAGCTGGTACTCCTGGTACATCACCCCGACGTACACACCGACCCGGCCGCCCCTCGACAACCGGTCCGCGGTGTATCCGGCGTCCTCCAGGGTGTGATGGGCGCACTGCAGGAACAGCCGCTCCTGCGGGTCGAGATGGTCCGCCTCCAGCAGCGAGATCTGGAAGAACAACGGATCGAAGCGGTCGATGTCGTCGAGGAAGCCACCCCAGGAACCGGCCCCGGCCGCCGCGTAACGCTCACGGTCCCAGCGGTCGGCCGGAACCTCACGCACACAGTCCCGGCCCGCCCGCAGATTCCGCCAGAACTCGTCCAGATCAGCGGCCTCCGGATAACGCCCACTGACCCCGATGACCGCGATGTCACCATCACGCGCGGACTCCGGTTCCGGGTCGGCCACGACCGCGGTCGCGGTCACGGCCGAGGTCACCGGCCGGGATGCCGTCGCCGGCAGGAGGCGGGTCGACAGACCGGTCAGTTCCACGCACACCCGGCCGTGCTCGTCGAGGACGGTGACGTCGAGACGGACCGTACCGTCACCGGTGTCCGAGCCGGGCCGGTGGCGGATCCAGGCGTACGCCGTGGCGGGCGTGGCGGCGACGGGTTCGGCGCGGTCCAGTGCGAACGGCAGGGCGAGAGCGGCGGACCGGCCTTCGGCCGCCTGGTCCAGCCACAGGCCGATCGTCGCCTGGAGGGCGCCGTCGAGGATGCTCGGGTGCATCAGCGCACCGGTGCCGAGCGGCTCGGCCGCGTCCGGCAGCCGCAGCTCGGCCAGGACCTGGGTGCGCCCCTCGGCGTCGGTGCCGGTGCGCAGTCCGGTCACGGACCGCTGGGAGGGGCCGTAGGCCATGCCCATGCCGTCGTACAGGCCGTACAGCCGCTCGGCCGGGTGGAAGGTGTCGGCGCAGGCCGCGCGCAGTTCGGCGAGGAGCGGCGTCCGGCCGGCACGGTCCGGGCCGACGGCCGCACGGCCCTGGCCGCAGAGCGTGCTCTCACCGTGGTCGCCGACGCTCTCGATCTCGTAGGCGCAGCCGCCCGCCGCGGACTTCCGCACCCTGACCCGCAGGGTGAGCCCGCCGGGGCCGCAGACGGCGGGCCGCAGCCACACCACGTCGGTCAGCCGGACGGCCGTCGCGTCGTCCCGGCCCAGGGCCCGGGCGACCGCCACGCGCGCCATCTCCAGGTGGGCGACACCGGGCAGGATCCGGTCGCCGTGCACCTGGTGGTCCCGCAGGAACGGTTCGTCCCCGCTGAAGCGGGTCTCGTACGTCTTCACGTCCCCGTCGCCCTCGGCGCCGGTCCCGAGGAGCAGCGCGTGCGGCACCGGTGCCGCCGGGGTCCGGTGCTCGGGCGCCAGGTGCGCCGCGAGGGCGTTCAGGGTGCGGTGCTCGCGCAGGGCCGCCGGGGCGAGCGTCAGTCCCAGGCGCATGCCGACGCGGTCGGCCAGGCGGGCGAGCCCGGTGACGTCCAGCCCGAACTCGGTCAGCTCGGCGTCGGCGTGCACATCGGCGGTGTCGACCCCGAGGAGGGCGGCCACTTCGTCGGTGAGGGCGGCGCGGATGCCGCCGAGCGCGTCGTGCTCCGCGGCGGCGGACGGCACCGCGGCGGCGGCCGGGTCGGACGACGGTTCGTGGACGGCGGGCGCGACGGTTTCCGTCGGAACGGGGGCCGGCGCGACAAAGGCGGGCGCGGCAGGGGCAGGGGCGGCGGGAACGGGCTCAGCCGGAAGGGACACCGCCGGGGCGGGCACCGACGGCTCGGCCGCGGCGGCCGGGACACCGGCCGGGACCTGGGTCGCCAGCCACTCCGCCAGCTCAGCGACCGTCCGATACTCGAACATCACCGTCGGCGACAACTCCACCGACAGCCGCTCCTCCAACTCCGCCACCAACGACAGGAGATCGACCGACGCCAACCCCAACTCGTAGTAACCCGAACCCACGTCCACCCCGTCGACGGCCACCCCCAACCGGGCCGCCACCGCCCCCCGCACCACATCCACCAGACCACCCGCCGCCACGGCGGGCGTCACCGGGATCGCGGCGGGGGCGGGCACCGACGGCTCAGCCGCGGCGGCCGGGACACCGGCCGGGACCTGGGTCACCAGCCACTCCGCCAGCTCAGCGACCGTCCGGTACTCGAACATCACCGTCGGCGACAACTCCACCGACAGCCGCTCCTCCAACTCCGCCACCAACGACAGGAGATCGGCGGACGCCAACCCCAACTCGTAGTAACCCGAACCCACGTCCACCCCGTCGACGGCCACCCCCAACCGGGCCGCCACCGCCCCCCGCACCACATCCACCAGACCACCGGGCGACGCGGCGGCGGCCGGTGCGGCGGGGAGCGGACCGGCCGGTGCGGCGGTGTCCCCGCGTACGTCGAGGGAGGCCGCGGCGTGGATCCGCTTGGCGACGAACCGGCCCACCTCGGCCACCTTCGCGCCGTCGGCGTCGTAGAACTCCACGACCAGCCGGATCAGCTCGTCGTCCCGGCGTACGGAGTCGACCGGGACACGGACGTAGCAGCGGCCGCCGAGTGATCCGGCGGCGCGGAACTGTTCGAACATCAGCGGCAGGTACAGGCCGGGGCCGTCGTTGTCGCCGTGCAGCATGCCGAGGGCGACGCCACCGCCCAGCAGGCCGGCCTCGAAGAGCGCGGGGTGGAACAGGAACCCGGCGACGGACCCCTGGTGCTCGGGGGCGAGTTCGATCTCGGCGATCCAGTCGCCGGGGCGGTGGTGCACCACTCCCCGGAGCTTCATCAGTCCCGAGTGCTGCAGGTCGTACTCGCGGCACCAGGTGTAGATCTCGTCGAGCGTGGTGCGCCGGGTGGCGCCCTCCACGGGCAGCGCCAGCCGTTCACCGAAGGTGACGCGCGGGCGGCGGCGCACGTTCGCGACGGCGTGCAGGACCTCGGCGGTGTCCTCGGGGCGGCGGCTGCGCACCTCGACCCGCCAGCCGCCGTGCGATGCCGGGCGCCCCGCGACGGTGGTCAGCACCCGTTCCCCGGGGGCGGCGACCAGCGGGGCGAGAATGGCGAGATCGCGCAACTCCACCTCGGGCATGGGATGCCCGTGCCGGGCCAGGACCTGCAGGACCAGGTCCACGTAGCCGACGCCGGGCAGCAGGCTGCGGCCGTACACGACGTGACCGTGCAGCAGCGGGTTGTCGGCGGTGACGGCGAAGGTCTCGGTGAAGGTGGTCGTTTCGATCATCGGTGTCCGTCCAGAAGGAGCGTCAGGCCGGCGGGGCGGCCCGGCGGGGCCCAGCCGTCGCGAGTCAGCCGGAGTTGCACGAGCAGAGGAGTCCGAGTGCCGTCTCCGGCAGACCGGGGCGCGGCCGGGGGCGGACCGGGACACGTGGTCCCCGGCGCCCTCACGGCGTCCGTGCCGGTGCGCTCAGCACAGGGCGACGGCGGTCAGGAGCAGCCCGTCGCGGCGCAGCCACCGCCCGGTGACCCGGGGGACGGCCCGGCCGGCGGCCATCGGCGGGGGCACCAGGAAGCGTGCGCCGAAGCGGCCGCCACCGGCGATGTCCACCCGGACCGCGTCGAACCCGAGCATGCGCCGGGCGAGCGGGAAGAAGACCTTGTACACGGCCTCCTTGCAGCTGAACAGCAGCCGGTCCCAGGAGAGGGCGGGGTTCCGCGCGGCGAGCCGGCCGACCATGGCCCGCTCCTCGGGCAGCCCGATCATCTCCAGCACGCCCTCCGGGAGTGGCTCGTCCCGTTCGGCGTCGATGCCGACCGAGTGCACGCGACTGGTCCGCGCGACGGCCGCGGCGCGATATCCGGCGCAGTGCGTCATGCTGCCCACGACTCCGGCCGGCCAGCGTGGTGCGCGCTGCGTTCCGGGGGGCAGGGGGAACGGGGGTATGCCGAGGTCACCGAGCGCGGCACGAGCGCACTGCCGTACCGTGGTGAATTCCCGACGCCGGGCGGGAACGGCCCCTGATACGGCCGCTTCCTCTTCACTGAAGAGATGATTTCCCCGGTCGTCCTCGAATGCTTCCGCGGAGGCCACTTCCCGCGGAAGTATCTCCTCGATCACTTTCTCCCCCAGTTATTTCCTGCCACCCCTGCACGCCGCACCGAGCGCTTGCCTCACCAGGCGGTGAGTGAGAACCGCTCTCCCATGTCACGGGCGCCGATCGCGAAATCCCTGATCCGCTCGGCCTTCTCGACCATCTTGTCGTCGCCCGCCTTCTTGGAGATGGCGATGAGCCACTCGTAGGTCTCGCTGGGGTGCACGTCGTGGGTGAAGTGCACCTTGGAGAGCAGGAAGAGAATGTCCCGGAAATTCTCCCGCTCGATGACATCGGCCAGTGAGCGGATGCGTTCCGCGCGTTCCTTCGTGAACGGCTTGCGGTCCGGCAGCTCGGGGGGCTCGCCGGGGGCGTAGACCGAGCCGTCGGCGAACGCCTCCTTCTCGTCGAAGGAGCCGTTGAAGGCGAGGTCGACGCAGAGCGCCTGCCGGCTGATGTCGGAGAAGTTGACGGCGGAGTGGACGGCCGCCGCGTCCAGGAACCAGATCTCGCCGGGCCGCATGTGGATGACGGTGTCGTCGTCCGAGTGGAAGGCCAGCGGGCTGTCCTCAAGGACCATGAAGGTGCGGAAGTACAGGTCGAGTTCACGGTCGAGCTCGACGAAGTCGCGGTGCGGGATCACGACGGCGTTCTTCAGGTTCCGGGTGCGGGCCATCTGCAGCCGGTCCTGGTCGTAGACCGTGGTGATGATCTCGTCGAGGTAGGGGACGTGTTCGGCGTGCCGGGTGGGCCGGGCGGGTGCGCCCTCCAGGTCCCGGTAGAGCCGGTCCTCGCTGCCGCCGCTGGCGTTGTACAACGGGATGTTCTTCCAGAACCCGTTGCTGAACTCGTCGTACTCCTCCTCCACAGTGGGGACCGCGGCGAGGTAGTCGAGGTCCTTTCTCAGCCGCTCCTGGTCGAGTTCGATGCGGCCGAGTATGTGGGAGCGCATGCGTCGTCCTCCGTCGTGGCAAGGTAACCGTGCGGACCGGCTCAGGCGTGATACGGGCAAGGGAAATTCAATTTTCATCTACTTCCGGTGCATGGGCAGGCGGAAGCAGACGCCATGGCGTTCCTGGTCAGCAACCAACGCCAGATGTCAGAAGTTGAATAGTGAGTGAACGGCGCGATGACACGCCTCGCCCTAAGTCGCTCTCGCGCCCACGAAATCCCCCGTTGCCCCTGCTATCACGGTCGATTCACTCTGGAGAGGATCGGAACCGTGATCGAATTGAGTTCGAGCTTAGAGCAGCCTCTTCTGAGCCGTCAACCGTTCCTTGACCATCTAACTAGTTGCCGGCCGCTCCCCTATACGGCATGGAATCAAGTCGGCCGTCGAATTCACGCCACGCACCGCGCGGTCCCGCGGGCGCGTTCCGCTTCCCCTCCCGCGGGGGCCACCGGCCCCGCCGGCCCCCGCACGGATCGCGCGCCGGGTCTTTACGGCCATCCAACGTTGCACTACTTTGCCGCAAGATTCAGCAACTCCTTGCACGCCCCCCGGCGCTCGGGACCAGCACCGGGGTTCCCCCCTGTGTTGTCAGGAGCCGCCGTGTCTTCACCCACCCCCACCCGTGTCCGCGCGAGACGCCCCCTCGGACGCGGCCGGCCGCTCACCGCGGTCCTCGCGGCGCTGGCCGGCCTGCTGGCCGCGCTGCTGCCGGCCGTCGCCGCCCGGGCCGCGACCACCGCGACCGTGTACTACAGACCCGCCGCGAGCTGGACCACCGTCGACATCCACTACGCCCCGACCGGCGGGAGCTGGACCACCGCCCCCGGTGCGGCCATGGAGGCGGCCTGCTCCGGCTGGTACCGCAGGACCGTCGACCTGGGCGGCGCGTCCGGGCTGACCGCGGCCTTCAACAACGGCGCCGGCACCTGGGACAACAACGGCGGCGCCGACTACCGCCTGGGCGACGGCGTCTCCGCCGTGTCCGGCGGCCGGGTGACCACCGCCGACCCGTGCGCCTCGGCCACCCCCACCTCGGCGACGGTCTACTACTGGACGGCGACGAAGAACTGGCCGTCCTACTACCTCCACTGGGCACCCTCGGGCGGGAGCTGGACCACCGCCCCCGGCACCCGTATGACCGCCGCCTGCGCCAACTGGGTGGAACTGACCGTCGACCTGGGCACCGCCACCACCTGGCAGGCCGCCTTCAACGACGGCGACGGCGTCTGGGACAACGACAACGGCGCCGACTACCGGCTCGGCACGGGCCCGATCACCGTCAAGGACGGCGTGATCGCCCACAGCGACCCGTGCGGCACGGCCGAAACCCCGCAGGGCAACGCGGCGACCGTCTGGTACTCGACGGCCGCGGTCGGCTGGTCCACCGTCAACCTGCACTGGGCACCCACCGGCGGAAGCTGGACCACCGCCCCCGGCACCGGCATGGAGCCCGCCTGCACGGGCTGGGTGAAGAAGACCGTCGACCTCGGCACCGCCACCACCTGGCAGGCCACCTTCAACGACGGCAACGGCGTCTGGGACAACAACAACGGCGCGAATTATTCGCTCACCAAGAGTGGTTCACGGGTCAAGGACCACACCGTCACGGCGAACGCGACGGACCCCTGCGCGGCCGCCGAACCCGACACCACCGCGCCGTCGGCGCCGGCCGGCGTGAGCGCGAGCGTCACCGGCACCTCCGTCGTGCTCACCTGGAACGCCGCCACCGACGACACCGGTGTCACCGGGTACCAGGTCACCCGCACCGGCGGCAGCCGGGGCACGGCGGTGGGCAACACCTCCTCCACCGTGCTCTCCGTGAGCGGGCTGGAGGCGCGGACCGCCTACTGCTGGACCGTTCGGGCCCTGGACGCGGCCGGCAACCTCTCCGCCGCGAGCACCGAGAGGTGCGCCACCACCGGCGACACCCCGCCGCCCGCGGCCGCGGGCGCCCCGCTCGGCGGCGACCCGCGCAAGGACCCGGTCTACTTCGTGCTCACCGCCCGCTTCTACGACGGCGACAGCTCCAACGACCGCGGCGGCAGCCAGCACGTGAAGTCCGGCAACGCCGCCAACGACGACCCGATGTTCCGGGGCGACTTCAAGGGCCTGGTCCAGAAGCTCGACTACATCAAGGCCCTCGGCTTCTCCGCCGTGTGGATCACCCCGGTCGTCCTCAACCGCTCGGACTACGACTACCACGGCTACCACGGCTGGGACTTCTACAAGGTCGACCCCAGGCTGGAGTCGGCCGGCGCCTCCTACCAGGACCTGATCAACGCGGCCCACGCCAAGGGCATGAAGATCTACCAGGACGTGGTCTACAACCACTCCTCCCGGTGGGGTGCCAAGGGGCTGTTCACGCCGACGGTGTACGGGGTGCGCGACGCGCAGTGGAGCTGGTACTACGACGCGCCGAACAGCGACTTCGCGTACGACGGCCTGACCGTCGAACCCGTCTCCGGCAAGTCGTACTACAACGGCGACCTGTGGTCGACGGCCGAGCCGGTCGGCAACACCTGCCTCAACTGGGGCAGGCCCACCGGCCAGAAGAGCGCCGAGGGCTACACGCTCTACAACTGCCAGTGGCCGAGCCCCACCAACAAGCTGTTCCCCGCGGCGCTCTACCACCAGTGCTGGCTCGGCAACTGGGAGGGCGAGGACTCCCGTTCCTGCTGGATCCACGAGGACCTGGCCGACTTCAACACCGAGAACCCCGCCGTCCAGCAGTACCTGATCGGCGCCTACGACAAGTACATCGACATGGGCGTGGACGGCTTCCGGGTCGACACCGCCGTCCACGTCCCGCGCGTCACCTGGAACCGACGCTTCCTGCCCGCCATCCACGACGAGGTCACCCGCCGGTTCGGCGCCGACCGGGCCAGGGACTTCTTCGTCTTCGGCGAGGTCGCCGCCTTCGTCAACGACAAGTGGAACCACGGCTCGGTCAACCACTCCGCGCAGTTCTTCACGTGGAAGGAGCGCAAGGAGTACACCTCCGACGACGTCCAGGCGGCCCTCGACCAGTACGACTACGAGGAGAACCTGGGCCCGGCGGGGCAGCCGGCGTCGGCCAACGCCTTCCTCGACGGCAACAGCTACCACACACCGGACCACAGCCGGTTCAGCGGCATGAACATCATCGACATGCGCATGCACAACAACTTCGGCGACGCGTCCAACGCCTTCAACAACGGCAAGGACTCCGACGACTCCACCAACGACGCCACCTACGACGTCGTCTACGTCGACAGCCACGACTACGGCCCGAACAAGTCGAGCACGCGCTACAACGGCGGGACCGACGCCTGGGCCGAGAACATGTCCCTGATGTGGACGTTCCGCGGCATCCCCACCCTCTACTACGGATCGGAGACCGAGTTCCAGGCCGGCAAGCGGATCGACTGCGGACCCACCTGCCCCCTGGCCTCCACCGGACGCGCCTACTACGGCGACAAGGTTGCGGGCGAGGTCACGGCGGGCGGCTTCTCCGAGGTCACGAGCGCGAGCGGGGCCGTGGCCACCACCCTCCAGCAGCCGCTGGTCAAGCACCTGCAACGGCTCAACCAGATCCGCCGGGCCGTGCCCGCCCTCCAGATGGGCCAGTACTCCACCGCGGGCGTCAGCGGCGACATGGCCTTCAAGCGGCGCTACACCGATAGCGCCACCGGAGTCGACAGCTACGCGCTGGTCGCCGTCGGCCGGGCGGCCACCTTCACCGGTGTCCTCAACGGCACCTACAAGGAGGCCGTCACCGGAACGACGGTCACCGTCAGCGACGGCACGCTGTCCGTCCCCGCCTCCGGCAAGGGCAACCTCCGCGTCTACGTCCTCGACCTGGGCGGCGCCAACGCGGCGCCCGGGAAGATCGGCACGGACGGCCCGTACCTGAAGTAGCCGACGGGTCCGGCGGCGCGGTGGACGCGCCGCGCCGCCGGCCCGCGCTCGGGAACCCTGAGCGGACACTGGTTGCGGAACGGATCCCCGGGTACAGCGATGAGATATGGGTTGTCCCCACACAACCGCGCCTTACTGAAAGTGATGTGTCGTGACTCTTCCCGGCGGCGACGACGACCGCGCCAGGAGCTCGGGTGACGATCCGAGCGCCGACGCGCAGGCGATCGCCGATGCCGTGGAGCGTCTCGCGAATCTCTGGTCCGTGGCCGCCCAGGAGGCGGCCGTACGGCTGTCCCTCCACCAGTTGCGTGCTCTGCGGGCGCTGGAGAGGGCGCCTGAGTCGAATCTCACGGGCCTGGCCGAGAGTCTCGACATAGGGCTGCCCACCGCCAGCCGCCTCTGCGACCGGCTGGAGGCGGCCGGTCTGCTGGAGCGCGAGCTGCACCCGCACCGGCGGCGCGAGGTGCAGCTCAGGCTGACCGTCCAGGGGCGCCGGGTGCTGGCTGACGTCGCGCGCCGGCGTGCCCAGGCCCTGACCGGCGTCCTCGCGGGCATGACGCCCGCCGACCGGTCGGCACTGGTCCGCGGCATGCGGGCCTTCCTCGGCGCCCGGGCCGAGACGTCACCCCCGCCGCCGGAGACTCCGTAGCGTCAGCGGCCGGAGTCCGCCCCGCCCGGTGTGCGCCCCGTCCAGTCGAGGCAGACGACGGCGGCGTCGGCGAGGAGCGCTTCGTCCCCGACGTGCTCGATCAGCCCGGCGACGACCGACCGAGCGGCCTCGTGCGGCTGTGTCTGCCGGGTCGCGCCCAGGACCTGGCGCAGCACGCCCTCTCCGAACACCTCCCCGGTCGCCGACCGGGTGCCGTGGACGCCGGTGCTGATGGCGACCAGGCGGTCACCGGGCTCGACCTGGAAGGTCTGCTCCTCGTAGAGGGTCTCCTCGAACATCCCGAGCGGCAGCTGGGCCTCGAGCTCGACGCGTTCGATCGTCCTTCCGCGCTGCCGGTAGAGCTGGGGCGACCCGGCGTCGACGGCGCGGACCGTGCCGGTGTCCAGGTCGAAGCGGAGCAGCAGGGTGGAGGCGTAGGACTTGCCGCCGTACTGGGAGAAGAGCGCCTGGTCGGCGAGGCAGGCCTGGTCGGCGAGGCTGATGCCGGCCCGGCGGGCGTTGCGCAGCGCGCTCACGGCGAGGTTCGTGAGCAGGGAGGCCTCTATGCCCTGCCCCATGCCGTCGGTGACGGTGAGCGTGAGGTGGTCGGCGCTGGTGGACCAGTCGAAGTTGTCGCCGCCGATGGCGTAGGCCGGCTCCAGGTGGGCGCCGATGACGTACTCGTCGCGGGCGCATCCGCGGCCCGGCAGGAGCTGCCACTGCATCTCGGCGGCGAGGGTGAGCCGGCGGGTGCGGCGGGCCTGGAGGTACAGGTCGGTGTCCCGGCCGGCGGTGGCGACCTCGTGGCCGAGGGCGGTGGCGAAGTCGCCGAGCCGCAGCACCGTGCCCGGGTCGGCGCCGGAGCCGGGGACCCGGACGGAGAGCACGCCCAGGCGGTCGCCGCGGACGGTGATGGGCAGGTGGACCAGTTGCGTGGCCGGGTCGGCGGTGACCTCCACCACCGGGTTCTGGGTGGTGAAGGCGGTACCGGGGGGACCGTCGTGCGCGGAGACGGGTTCGCCCGTCAGCGGCAGGTGGGTGACGGGCTGCAGGACGGTCAGGCCGTAGTCGGCGAGCAGGAGCGTGACGTCCCGGGCGCCGAAGCGCTCGGCCAGCAGCCGGCCGGCGGTGGCCACCAGGGCGTGCGGCGGTGCCGAGCGAAGCTGGGCTTCCGCGGACGGGACCGGTTCGGCGGCATTCACGACGTCTCCATCCTCTTCCCCTGTGACCTCCACGCTATCGCCCCCGCGCGTGGAGCGGCCCCCCGGTGTCAGGACGGAGCGGTGCGGCACAGCAGGATACAGACGTCGTCGTCGCGTTCCGAGTCGTGCACCAGGGGCTTGAGCAGCGACTCGGCGCACCCGTCCAGGTCCTCCAGCACGGACTCGTCCAGTGCGGCCAGGGTCCGGCCGAGCAGTTCGATGCCCGGGTCGATGCCCTGGGCCCGCCGCTCCACCAGCCCGTCGGTGTACAGGACGAGCGTCGAGCCGGGCGCCAGTTCCTCGGTGTGATCCGCGTACTCGAACGGTATGGGCACGCCGAGCATGACGCCGGGTCTGGTGTCCAGCACGCGTACGGTGCCGTCGGGCGCGCGGACCACGGCCGGGGGGTGTCCGGCGGCGGCCCACACCACGTGGGGATCGCCGGGCCGGAACCGGGCGATCACGGCGGTCGCGTAGAGGTTCGGCTGCTGGTGGCGCAGCATGCGGTGCAGGCGGGTGAGGATGCGGGCGGGGCTGTCGTCCTCGAGCGCGTAGGCCCGCAGGGCGGTGCGCAGCTGGCCCATCATGACGGCGGCGCGCAGCCCGTGTCCGGTGACGTCGCCGACCACGGTCAGCAGGCTGCCGTCGGGGTGCGGGAAGGCGTCGTACCAGTCGCCGCCTATGTTGAGCCCCCGGGTGGCGGGCAGGTAGCGGGCCGCCAGGCGCAGCCCCTCGGTGGGGGGCAGGTCGGTGAGCTGGGCGCGCTGCAGGGCCTCGGCGGTGTCCCGGTGCTGTTCGTAGCGGCGGGCGTTGTCCAGGGCGATGGCGGTGCGGCGGGCCAGTTCGACCAGCATCACGCTGGTGTCCGCGTCGAAGTGGTCGCCGGGCGCGGTCAGGGTGAGCACGCCCGAGGTGCGGCGCACGGTGAGGGGGATGCTCAGCAGCGGCCGGTCCGGGGACAGCACGGAGGGCGGCAGGTCGTCGACGCCGGGCAGGCCGCCGGGGCTCGGTCCGGCGTGCTGGGGACGGTCGTGGCGGGCGGCCGCGACCGCCGCCGCGGAGTGGGCGCCGTCCGGGCTGGCCGGTTCGTCGAAGAGCCACACGTCGACGCCGCTCGCGTACTCGGGGACGAGCAGCTCCGGGAGGCACCGCAGGATGTCCTCCTGGTCGAGGGAGGCGGTGACGGCCGCGCTGGCGTCGGCGAGGAAGGTGAGCAGCCGCCGCGCCTTCTCGGCCTCGCCCCGGGCGGCGCGTTCGGCGTCGAGGAGTTCCCGCTGGGTGCGCGCGGCGGCGTCGAGTTCGGCGTGCAGGGCGAGCACGCCCTGGTTGGTCTGGTGCAGTTCCTCGCGGTGCAGGCGGAGCTGACGTTCCGTCTCGTCCAGCCGGCGCAGTATCGCCGCCGTCTCGGCGTCCGCCGCCAGGACCGCCTCGGCGTGCGGGGTGTCGTCGGGGACCGCCGGGCGGGCGTCCGGCGCGGTCACCGGCGTCCGGCCGGGCGTTCGCAGGCCAGGACGGCCACGCAGGTGTCGTCGCGTACGGGGTTGGCGGCGCTGCTGGCGTCCCGCAGGACGGTCGCCGCGACCACGGCCGGATCGTGTCCGAGGAGCCCCGGGTCCTCCGGCGGCACCCACCGGCTGGGCAGTCCGTCGCTGTGGAGCACGAGCAGGCTGCCCGGCCGCCAGCGCAGGCGGTGCACGGGTACGGTCGCGGGGAACTGTGCGCCGACGATGCCGGGGTGGGAGACGAGGTGCTCCCACGAACCGTCGGTGTGCAGCCGGGCACCGATGTTGCCGACGCCGGCGAACGCCAGTTCCCCGCGGTCCGTGTCCAGTTGGGCCACGGCGACCGCGGCCCCGCGGGTGGGCCGCAGGGCGGGGTTCATGAGCCGCAGGATCTCGTCGGGCGGCAGGTGCCCGGTGTCGTGCAGGACCTCGACCGCCGCGTCGGAGGCGTGGGCGGCCCTGGCTCCGTGGCCGAGGCCGTCGGCGAGCATCAGGGTCGTGCGGGAGTCCGACCGGGCGAGGCTCCAGGTGTCCCCGGAGTGCTCGGCCCGGGCCAGCGGGATGTTGATCCCGCCGGCCGCGCAGGTGTCGTGGGTCTGCCGCGGCCCCGGGTTCGGGTTCTGGTGGACGCGGGCCACCGCGACGGTTCCCCGGCGGGTGCTGTACAGGTCGAACACGTCGGCGATGCGGCGGCAGGTGCCCAGGCCTGCGCCGAGCGACGCCTCGCTGGTGGTGTGGCCGTCCCGCAGGGCCTCGGCGACGTCGGGGATGCCGGGGCCGTGGTCGAGGGCGGCGAGCTGCACCGCCGGACCGCGGGCGTCCGTCACGCCGCGGTCGACGAGGTTGATCAGCACGGTGCCGCCACCGGCGTGCTTGAGCAGGTTGGTCGCCAGCTCGGTGGCCACCAGGGCCGCGACGGCGGTGCGGTGGGCGTCGAGGCGGGCGTGGGAGCCCGCCTCCTCGGTCGCCACCCGGACGTCCCGCACCCGGGTGGAGTCGTGCACCGGGACGGTCCAGACGCGTGTCATCAGGACCCCGGCCGGACGGCGGGCACGCCGGTGACCCAGGCGACGAGGGTGACGACGGTGCCCACACCGGGCGTGGTGTCGATGGCGAACTCGTCCACCAGCCGCCTGGCGCCGCTGAGACCGAGTCCGAGGCCGCCGCCGGTGGTGTAGCCGTCGGTCGTGGCCAGTTCGACGTCGCGGATGCCGGGGCCGGTGTCGATGAAGGACAGCCGCAGTCCGCGCGTCGTGGCGTTGGTCACGGGGGTGATCCGCGCCTCGCCGCCACCGCCGTGGATCAGCGTGTTGCGGGCCAGCTCGCTGGCCGCGGTGACGAGTTTGGTCTGCTGCACGAGCCCGAACCCGAGTTCGGCCGCGAACCGCCGCACCTGGTGGCGGACCCATGCGAGATCCGCGTCCGAGCCGATGGGCAGGCTCGTCGCGGTGGCGGGGTCGGGGGCGGCCGGCGTCATGTGCGCCCCGCGACTTCGACCGGGCCGGCCGCTGAGACGTCCTGCCGGAGCAGCTCGAAGGCGCGGTCGACGTCGAGCGCGGTCGCCACGCCGGGGAGGGCCAGGCCCAGCTCGACCAGGGTGATCGCCACGGCGGGCCCCATGCCGCACAGGACGGTACGGGCGGCCAGCAGCCGGGCGTTGGCCGCGATCTCCGCGATGACGCGGCCGAGGAAGGAGTCGACGACGTCGACGCCGGAGACGTCGATGACCACGCCGGTGGCCTCGCTGTGGGCCACGCGGTGGGCGATGTCCTGCTGGAGCTGCTCGGCCGTGCCGTCGTGCAGCTCCCCCTGGAGGGAGATGAGCAGGATGTCCCCCATTGCGAGGACCGGCACCGCGGCCAGGCTGCCCGGGAGGGGGGCGGGGATGGTCATCGCGGGTTCACACCGGCCGTACGCCGGGAGACCTCGATGCCCTGCCGGGAGAGGGCGTGGGCCAGGGCGTCGGCCAGTGTGCTGCGCGTGACGACGGAGCCCAGGTCGATGCCGAGGTGCACGATGGTCTGCGCGATGGCCGGGCGGATGCCGGAGACGACGCACTCGGCGCCCATCAGGCGGGCCGCGGCGACCGTCTTCATCAGGTGCTGCGCGACGAGCGAGTCGACCGTGGGCACGCCCGTGATGTCGAGGATCGCGTAGCGGGCCCGCTGCTCCACGATGGCCTGGAGCAGCGACTCCATGACGACCTGGCTGCGGGCGCTGTCGAGCGTGCCGATCAGGGGAACCGCGACGATTCCCTCCCACAGGCTGATCACGGGGGTGGCCACCTCGAGGAGCTGCTGCCGCTGCCGTGCGATCAGCTCCTCACCCGCGTTGATCGTCGTCTCCATGATCACCAGACGCAGGGTGCCCATCAGGACGGTGAGCGCCAGCAGGACGTCCCGCGCCTCGTCGCCGGACGGGTCCGACACCTCGCCGTGCAGCAGCTCGGCGGTCACCGGCCGCAGGGCCGCGGCCTCGTCCGCGATCTGGGCGGGGCTGTAGCCGCTGCGCGCCCGGGAGGCGGCCATGCGCCCGAGCTGCTCACGCGCCGAGTCGAAGCCGGGGGCCGCCACGTCCTCCAGCCTGCCGGTCGAGGCCACGTCCGCGAGGGCGTCCACCACGGCCTTGCAGGCCTCCACGGCCTCGTCGCGGGAGACGGTGAACACGGTCCGGAACAGCGGGGCGTCCGCCCAGCGCTGGGCGATCTGCTCGCGCCGGCGCTCCAGGAAGCCTCCCAGCTCCCGCGCCGCCGCCTCGGCCGTCGCCTGCTCCGACACTCGCATCATCTCCCACTTGGAACAGGCGGCCGCGCCCGGACCGGCACAACTTCGCCAATTATTGCCACATGACAAGCATTAACGCCGCACGTGCCCCGGAAACGACACAGCATCGACACATTCACGCCGGTGTTCCGGTGGCACGCCTTCTCCGGCCGTTCAGCGTCCGCGCCAGTCGAGGCAGACGACCAGGGCGTCGTCCTCCGGGGCGGGCTGTCCGCGATGGCCGGTCAGCTCTCTCAGGATGGCACGCGGCACCTCGGCGGCCGACAGCAGGCGGGTGGAGGTGACCGCCCGGGCCAGCGCGGCGTCCCCGTAGGCCTCCCCCAGGGGCGAGGCGACCTCGTAGACCCCGTCGCTGACGAAGACCAGCCGGTCACCGGGCTCCACCTGGAACTCCTGGGTCACGTAGTCGGTCTCCTCGAACATGCCCAGCGGGAGCTGCGCCTCGAAGGTGACGCGTTCGACCACGCCGTCGCGCAGCCGCAGCAGCTGTGGGGACCCCGCGTCCACCACCTTCGCCCGGCCGGTCGAGAGTTCGAAGTCGAACATCAGCACCGAGAGGTAGCAGCGCCCCCGGTAGTGGGCGTACACCGCCTGGTCGGCCAGCGCGGCCTGGTCGGGCAGGGAGATACCGGCCCGCCGGGCGTTGCGCAGGGCGTTGATGGCGAGGTTCGTCAGCAGGGAGGCCTCTATGCCCTCCCCCATGCCGTTGGTGACGTAGAGCATGAGACGGTCGGCCGTGGCGGACCAGTCGAAGTTGTCGCCGTAGATCGCGTAGGCCGGCTCGAGCTGCGCGCCGAGTTCGAACTCGGGCCGGGCGCAGGAGCGGCCGGGCAGCAGCTGCCACTGCATCTCGGCGGCCAGGGTCAGCCGGTCCTTGCGCCTCGCCTGCATGTACACGTCCGTGTCGCGTTCGGCCACGACCACCTCGTGCCCGAGCACCTCGGCGATGTCCGCCAGCTCCCCGAGCACGTCGGGCGCGACGTCCCCGTCCGGCAGGGCGACCGACAGCACGCCCAGCCGGTCTCCGCGCACGGTGACCGGCAGGTGGACGCGCGTGGAACCGTCCTTGGCGCTCTCCACGAAGGACTCCTGGGCGCCGAAGGCACGGCCGGCGGTGCTGTTGTGCAGCGACACCGGCTCCTCGGTGTGCGGCAGCACCGACACCGGCTGCAGCACGGTCAGACCGTAGTCGGCCAGGAGCAGGTCGACGGACTCGGCCGCGTACTCATCGGCCAGCACTCGGCGCACGGCGTCGAGCAGCTCGTCCGGGGCCGCCGTGCGCAGGGCGCGCTCAGCGGTCACAAATCTGTTCACGATCTTAGATACACCCATCCTTCGGCGGACATACACGGATACCGCCCGGGCCGAACCGCGTCGGCCGTCCGAACCATCTCTTGCCAAGACGGGCACCTAGTACGCTGACAACCGTCCCAGGTGCCTGCGAGAGTGTGACGGTGACTGTCTTCCGCCCCCGCCCAGAGCCTGTCGAGGTCGCCCACGTGACCTTGACGGCCGTGGAGTTGCTGGAAGTGCTGTGGGGCCGGGCGTCGACAGCGCCGGCGTCTCCGTCCCAGATGCGCGTCCTGCTGATGCTCGAGCACCAGGACGGCATCAATCTGCGCACACTCGCCGATTCTCTCGCCTCCACGCCCCCGTCCACCAGTCGGCTCTGCGACCGGCTGGTCGCCGCCGGCTTCGTCGAGCGCGCGATCAGCCCCGCCGACCGGCGCGAGGTACGGCTGCATCTCAGCAACCGCGGCCGCGCCTTCCTCGACGATCTGCGCGCACGCCGGGAGAAGGAGCTGCAGGCGGTGCTGGAGCGGATGCCCGCGGTCAAGCGCACCGCCCTCCTCGAAGGACTCGAGGCGTTCTGCGACACGGCGGCGTCGCAGATACACGACGACGCCCCGCGCGCCGACGGCCGGACGGCCTGAGCGCAGGATCCGGCCGCCGGCCGCTCCGGCATGACGGGGCTCGGCTGGTCGGCACACGGAGCGATCTCCGCCCACCGGAACATTGCGGATCCTTCCCCGTGCGGTACGACTGGGCTACTTTGTTGCCTCACGGCCATACTTGTCAAACGGCAACTGTTGGGGAGTGCGGAGCGACCGGTTCGTGACGGGGAAGTGAGCGCGCGGAGCGCGACGACAGGACCCGCCGGCCGGGCGGCCGACGGGTCCCTGGACGTCAGACGGTGCTGAGCATGCCCTCGCGCAGCCGGCCCAGGAGACGGGAGATGAGCCGGGAGACGTGCATCTGGGAGACGCCGAGGCGCTCGCCGATCTGGGCCTGGGTGAGCTCCTCGACGAAGCGCCAGTGGATGATCTTGCGGTCGCGTTCGTCGAGCTCCGCGATGAGCGGGGCGAGGGAGTGGAAGTCCTCGATCAGGCCGAGGGCGGCGTCCTCGCTGCCGATGAAGTCCGCGAGCGCGGCCTCGCCGTCCTCGCTGCCGCCGATCGTGGCGTCCAGGGAGGCCGAGGTGTAGCCGTTGGAGGCGAGCTGGGCCTCCATCACCTCACTCTCCGGCAGGCTCATCAGCTCCGACAGCTCCTTGGTCGTCGGCGTACGGCCCAGCCGGCTGCGCAGCTCCTCGTTGGCGCGGGCGAGCTGGACGCGGGCCTCCTGGAGCCGGCGCGGGACGTGCACGGCCCACGAGGTGTCGCGGAAGAACCGCTTGATCTCGCCCACGATGTAGGGGACGGCGAAGGAGGTGAACTCGACCTCGCGGGTCAGCTCGAACCGGTCGATCGCCTTGATGAGGCCGATCATGCCGACCTGGACGATGTCCTCCATCTCCTCCGCGCCCCGGCTGCGGAACCGGCCGGCCGCGTAGCGGACGAGGGACATGTTCATCTCTATCAGCGTGTTGCGCGCGTACTGGTACTCGGGAGTCCCCTCCTCCAGCACCGCCAGCCGGTCGAAGAACCGCTTCGACAGCTCACGCGCGTCCTTCGGCGCGACCCTGGAAGGGTCCGCGATCTCCGGAACGTCCACCGTCCGCCCAGCGGCCCGTACAGCCGTCGCCACCATCCTGCGCCCCTCCCTGTGGGTCATGCCTGCCTGCGCCGGCGCATCGCCCGGCAAGCAGGCGCATACCCCGGCCCCTGGGAGGCATTCCTCGGACTTTCCTCATTCCTCGTCCGACTCTCCACCATTCTCACACCTGCCTTCACCCGGCCCACACGCGTCGGCGGTGACCGACCGCGCCGCCGCGGTCGTGCGGGCCGGTCACGCCGCGCAGGGATGCAGCCGCGCGTAGTAGGCGAACGGCGGGCCGACGAACCTGCTGACCCGCAGCCCCGCGGCGCCCGCGTGGCCGATGAGGTGGGCGGGCCGTACCTGGTGGCGGTCGAAGAACTCCCCGACGACCAGGCGCCCGCCGGGCTTGAGCACCCGGCGCAACTGGCTCAGCGTCACCACCGGGTCGGGGATCTCGCCCAGCGCCGTGACCAGGTATGCCGCGTCGAACGTCGCGTCCGGGAAGGGCAGGCGGTGCGCGTCGGCCAGCGTGGGCACGATGTTGGCGATGTGGCTGTCCTTCGCCCGGCGCATCACGTGGTCGAGCATCGGCTGCTGGACGTCGACGATGTCCAACTGCTCCACCTGCGGCGCGACGTGCAGGGACTGCAGTCCCGTGCCCGGCCCGATCTCCAGCACCCGTTCGCCGGGCCGCGCCTCCAGCAGCCCGTCCAGGCGCCGCAGCGTCAGGAACGGCAGGGGCAGGTCGAGCAGGCGGTGCTGGGAGTAGGGGTACGGGGCGGAGTCGGACATCCACCAGGCGCCGATCGCCGCCGCTCCCAGGCCTGCCGCGAGGGACCACTTGAGGCCGCGCCGGGACGTGGTCGGTACCGAGTGCGTGATCGCGGACACGGTGGCTCCTTAGGCGGGTCGTCGGGCGGCGTCACGGTGCCGGCGCCGCCCCGTCCACGATGCCGGGCCGCCGGACCGGCCACCTCAACCCAGGCTTCCGACTTCATGGTGGTACCAGGACCACCATGAAGTCGGGCACTGACGTGGGAGACCACGGGAGCCCGGTCGCGCAGACTCGGTCGTGCACCCGTCGGGCAGTCAGCGGAGGACCAGCACTGTGACCATCCTGCGGAACCAGGCACCGTCCGGGACGCGCCCCGACGCCCCGATACGGATCCGGCACGACACCTGGTCGGTACGCGTCAGCCAGGCCTCACGGGGGCGTCCCGCTCTGGAGGTGTACGTCGGCGCGTCCCTCGCGGACGTCGTGGTGCCCACGGCACTCGTGACCGGTGCGCTGCGCGGCGCCTGCTCGGTCGTGGCGGACGGCCGTCCCCCGGTCTCCCTCGCCTGGGGCGTCCTCGGCGCGACCGGGGCGGAGCTGCCCCGGGTGCTGTTCGGCAGACGGCGATGGACGGGCCGGCACCTCCACCGGGCCGGCGCGACCGTGCCGGTCGGCGGCGGGTTCTGGATCAGCGCCGCGGAAGGGCGTTTCGCCGGGGTCGCCGTCACGCGCGCGGACGGCTCCGTGGAGCACCTCGCCGTGCCGGCCCGGCGCGGCGAGACCGTCCGGGAGGGCGGCGCGGAACACGGACGCGCCGAGGCGGCCGGCGTATAGGAGCGCGATAGGGACGGCTCCCACACTCGGTCGCCATGACGACTCAACGGCCCGTCGGAGGCGCCCGCATCCTGGGAATCGGCGCCTACCGGCCACGGCGGATTGTCGGGAACGCCGAAATCGAGGCGCGTACGGGCCGCGCCGACTCCTGGATCCGGCGCCGTACCGGCATCGTCGAAAGACGCTACGCGGAGCCGGACGAGACGGTGACGGACATGGCGGCCGAGGCGGCCCGCAAGGCGCTCGCCGACGCCGGAATCGACCCCGGCCGGGTGGACATGGTGCTGCTGACCAGCATGTCCCAGGTCCGCCAGAGCCCCGGGGGCGCCCCCGAGGTGGCGTACCGCCTCGGCACGGGGTCGGCCGCCCTCGATCTCAACGCCGCCTGCGCCGGCTTCTGCTACGGGCTGGGAGTGGCGGACGGGCTGGTCCGCGCCGGCACGGCCGAGCACGTGCTGCTGATCGGCTCCGACAAGATGAGCGACATCGTCGACCCGTACGACGGCTCCGCCGCGATCCTGTTCGCCGACGGTGCCGGCGCCGTGGTCGTCGGGCCGGGCCCCGAGGACGGCATCGGCCCCACCGTGTGGGGAACCGACGGTGAGCGGCGTCATCTCATCCAGCACTCGGCGACCTGGGTGGAACACCGTGACGATCCGGGGGTTCCCTGGCCGACGATGCGGATGGCGGGGCCCGAGGTGTTCCGCTGGGCCGTCGGAAAGATGCCCGAGGTCGCCGGGCGGGCCCTGGAGGCGGCCGGCGTACGGGCCGCCGACCTGGCGGCGTTCGTCCCGCACCAGGCGAACCTGCGGATCACGGACACACTCACCGACCGGCTCGGCCTTCCGTCCCACGTCGCCGTGGCACGGGACGTGACCCACGCGGGCAACACCTCGTCCGCCTCGGTACCCCTCGCCCTGGACCGGCTGCGCGAGACCGGCGAGGTGCCTCCGGGCGGCCGGGCGCTGCTCGCCGGGTTCGGCGCCGGGCTCTCCTGGGCGGCGCAGGTGGTACGGCTGCCGTGACCGTACGGCCGTCCGCTCCCCGGCGCGCCGGGGCTCCCCGCCCTCCCCCGGCGCCCTCCCCCGACGTCCCCCGACCCGAACTCCCCCGCGGAGGTTGCCTCATGAACACGCCGCTGCTGTGCCTGCCGTTCGCCGGAGCCGGCGCCAGCTTCTACACCGCGTGGGACGCCGTCGGCGTCCCCGGCGTCGACGTCCTCCCGCTCCTCCTGCCGGGCCGGGAACGGCGGATCCTGGAGGATCCGTACACCGACGTCCACGATGCCGCCGACGGGCTCGTCCCGCAGGTGCTCGAACTGCTGCCGGACGGCGGTCCGGTCGCGCTGTTCGGCCACTGCCTGGGCGCGCTGGTCGCGCACGAGCTGACCCGGCGGCTCCTCGGCGTGGGGGGACCGCGGGTGGTGCGCCTGTTCGTCAGCGGGACGCCCGTCGTACCCCGCACGCCCCCGGAGCTGCGGGCGACCGGCATCCGGGACGACGAGGCGTTCCTGGAGCGGGTCAAGGAATTCGCCGGGTATCAGCACGAGGCGTTCGGGGACCCGGAGCTGCGGGAGCTGATGATGCCCGCGCTGCGGGCCGACGTGCGGATGCACGAGACCTACGAGTGGCGGGACCGCGAGCCGCTGACGGTCCCGGTCACCGCGGTGCGCGGCGAGGAGGACGCGCTCGCCTCACCGGACGACATGGACGGCTGGCGGGCGGCCACGGCCGGTGGCTTCGAGGCCGTGGAGCTGCCCGGGGAGCACATGTATCTCGCCGCCTCCCCCGGGCCGCTGCTGGAGTTGGTCGCCGCGCGGTGCGCCCCGGAGTGAGGCGGTCACTCCCCGATGCCGAGGAAGCGCAGGACGGCCAGCACCCGCCGGTGGTCCGCGTCCGCGTTGGGGAGGTCGAGTTTGGCCAGGATGTTGTTGATGTGCTTGGCGACCGTGCTCTCGCTCACCACCAGTTGCTGGGCGATGCCGAGGTTGGAGCGGCCGCCGGCCATCAGTTCCAGCACCTCCCGCTCCCGTGACGTCAGCCGCTCCAGGGGGTCGCTGCGGCGGCGCAGCAGGAGCTGCGAGACCACTTGCGGGTCGAGGGCCGTGCCGCCCGCGGCGACCCGGCGCAGCGCCTCCACGAACTCCTCGACGTCGGCGACGCGCTGCTTGAGCAGATAGCCGAGCCCCGCCGTGTCCTTGGCGAGCAGATCGGTGGCGTACTGCTCCTCGACGTACTGGGACAGCAGCAGCACCGCCGTGCCGGGCCACCGCTCACGGATCGCGAGCGCGCAGCGGACCCCTTCCGAGCTGTGGTCGGGCGGCATCCGCACGTCCGTGACGGCGATGTCGGGGCGGTGCTCCTCGACGGCGGCGAGCAGGCCGGGTTCGTCCCCGGCCTCGGCGACGACGTCGAAGCCGGCCATCTCCAGCACCTTGACCAGACCCACGCGCAACAGCACGGAGTCCTCCGCGATCACCGCGCGCACGGCAGCTCCACCTCCAGCGTGGTGGGACCGCCGGCGGGGCTGTCGATGGACAGCGTGCCGTCCACCGAGGCGACCCGCTTGACCAGGCCCGTCAGCCCGGTCCCGCCGGACGGGTCCGCACCTCCGACCCCGTCGTCGACGATGGTCACGGACATGGTGTCTGCCTTTCCTTCGACACGCACGGCCACCTGGGAGGCCCGGGCGTGCTTGACGACGTTGGTCAGCGCCTCGGAGACGACGTAGTACGCCACGGCCTCCACGGTCGCCGGCGGGCGCGGCTCCAGCCGGACGGACAGCCGCACGGGCACGGGCACGCGGGCGGCGAGACCGGTGAGGGCCGCGTCCAGGCCGCGGTCCTCGAGTACCGCCGGGTGCAGCCCCCGCACCAGGTCCTGCAGTTCGGTGATGGCCTCCTTGGCCTCCCGGTGGGCCTCGTCGATGACCTTCAACGCCTCGGGCGGCAGATCGCGCAACGTGGCTCTGGCGATGCCCAGGTTGACGGCGAGGGAGACGAGCCGCTGCTGGGCGCCGTCGTGCAGGTCCCGCTCGATGCGGCGGCGTTCGAGGTCGGCGGCGTCGACGACGCCGGCCCGGCTCTCGGAGAGGTTCTCGATGCGGCGGCGCAGCAGCTCGGTGCGGCTCGGGCCGAGCAGCTGTGTGCCCGCGTAGGTGTCGGCGCGCACCAGTATCCCGGTCAGCCACACCGCGGTGAGCAGGACCAGCAGGCCGCCGGCCGAGACGTAGGCGGCCTTGTTGAGGTAGCCGCGGTGGTCGATGCGCCACTCGGGGGGCAGGGCCCATATCCACAGCAGGACGGTGATCGCCGTGACGCCGACGGCCCACAGGGCCAGCACGGCCAGGGCGCCGAGCGCCACCAGCGGACCGACGAACAGGTGGTAGGTCAGCTGACGCCGGATCAGGGGTGAGGCGATCCGCTCGCGCAGCCCGCGCGGCGCGTGCCCGGGGCTCGTCGCGGGCGGGATGGCCACCTCGAGCATCGCCCGGAACCGGTGGCGGTGCACCTCGGTCAGCGGGGGCGCCGGCAGGACGGCCAACGCCAGCCAGAAGGCCGTCAATTGCAGGGGCACCCCGGCGGTCAGGAACGCGGTGTGCCGGCGAATCCTGCCGAGTCGGCCGCGTAACCCGGACGTGGATGGCATGACGACACGGTATCCCGGCAGCGGCGGCCGAAGCCTGCGTCGGTGAGGAGGCGGACCCGGCACTCCTCGGCCGCTCACCTCACCCGCGGGAACCTGGACCAGGCGAGAAACGCGCACACCGCCGCGAGCGGCAGCTCCGCGCCCAGGGCCATGGCCACCGCGGTGAGCAGGTCCTGCCCGCCGGCGGCGGTCATCGTGTCGAACCACGCGTCGATGACGAGCAGCGCCGAGGTGGCCGCCGCGGTGAGCGAGGCGCGGGCGTCGCCCCGGCGCAGCAACTGTCCGGTGGCGATGAGGCCGAGGCCTTCGAGGACGTCGAGGCCGGTCCAGGTCCAGGCCCAGTGCGCGGCGTGCGCGGTGGCGGGCAGCTCGGTGTGCAGCCACACGACCCAGGGGATCATCGCCAGGCCGAGGCCCAGCAGGACGGGACCGGCCCGGCGCGAGGTGACGGGGGACACCCCGCGCCGGGCCGCGACCGGCCCAGGGGAGGCGGCGCCTCGCGGGCGCCGCCGTCCGGCCGGCGTGCGGGCGGTGCGGAGGACGCCGGCCGTTCCCATGATCTGCTCGGTGGTGACCACGACAGCCGCTCCTCACTCGACACCGCGGGGATCGGGCTTCCGCTCGTTCCCGGTTACGTGATCGAGGATGCTCCGCGGGGCGGCCGGAAACAGTAACCCCGCTACCCGACTTGATGGTGGTACTGGTTTCACCATGGACTTGACCTGCGCCGACGCCAGGGGCCGGGTGGGAGGGCCGTTATCATCGTGCGCATGCCCGCCGACGACCGACCGTCACCGGACGTGCTCTCCTGGCCGACGCGGCGCGGGACTTGGCGCGTGGCGGCCGTACTGACCGCTCTGGTCGTCCTGGCCCCCCTCGTGGTGTGGGGCTGGCTGCGGCTGCACCCCACGACGCGTACGGACGAGGTGCGCGTGCGGCACCGGGTGGCGGCGGTCCGGATCGACGGCGCGGGGGGTTCCGTGCTGGTGCGGCCCGGCCGCGCGGACGAGGTGACGATGCGCAGCACCCGGTCGTGGACGCGCCGGGCGCCCCGGGTGGACAGGACCTGGGAGGGCGACACGCTGCACGTGCGGCTGGCGGAGCCGGCGCAGAGCTGGCTGGACGGCCTCTCCCCCGCGCTGGTCGTGGAGTTGCACATCCCGGCGGGCGTCCCGGTCACCGCCCGGCTCACCTCGGGACTGGCCGATCTGCGGGGCCTGCGGGGACCGTTGGACCTCAGCGGCGGCACCGCGACCCTGCGGGTGACGGACGCGCACGGGCCGTTGCGGGTTGGTACGGACCGGGGCGCGATCCGGGCGAGCGGGCTGACCTCACCGACGGTCCGCGCGACGGTCGGGGCGGGTTCGGCGAGCATGCGCTTCACCCGCGCTCCGCACACCCTCTCCGTGGTCATCGGCAGAGGGGCGGTGCAGGTCACGGTGCCGTCCGGTTCCCGGTACCGGGTCGGCGCCCACGCCCCGTACGCCGACGTCCGCACGGCCGACGGC
Organism: Streptomyces sp. NPDC002386; assembly: GCF_053593175.1. NCBI lineage: Bacteria > Bacillati > Actinomycetota > Actinomycetes > Kitasatosporales > Streptomycetaceae > Streptomyces > Streptomyces sp. NPDC002386. The sequence continues at coordinate 135,677 of NZ_JBSFBX010000007.1, read as the reverse complement.
CTGGAGGACGCCCGTGCCGCCGACCGCCTGGACGTACGGGCGGGCCGTGGCGCGGCGGCGGTGTTCGGCTACGGATGATCGCGGCCGCACCGGTTCGGTCACGCCGGGTTCTCGGGGCACCGCTCGTCGAGCACGGTGACGAAGGCCGAGGCGACGAGGGCGACGGCGGGGTCGTCGTCACGGGCCAGTCGGCGCAGGGGCTCCTGCGCGACGGTCCGCGGCAGCTCGACCAGCGCCTGGGTCAGGCGTATCCGCGTGGCGGAGTCCGCGGTGGGCGCGGCGAGTTCGCCGACCAGCGCGGTCAGGATCCGGTTCTCGTGTCCGAAGTCCCGGGACAGGGTGCCCAGGACCTCCGCCGCGTCGACGTCGTTGGCGCCCTCGACCACCATGCCGACGAGCACCGGCACGGTCCCGGCGACGCCCTGCCTGCCCAGCGCCAGAGCGGCGTGCCCGCGCACCGTCGTGTCCGGGTCCGCCAGCGCGTCCACGAGCACCGCTGTCGCGCCCGGGGCCTTCGGCGTCCCGGCGAGCGCGAGCACCGCGCGCCGCCGCACGCCCGCGTCCTCCGAGCGCGCGCCGGCGGCCAGTGCCGCCACGCCGTCGCCGCCGGACCGGGCGAGAGCCCAGCGCAGCGCGCCCGCGACGTTGGGGTCGGACTCGGCGAGGACCGCCCGGGCCAGCAGCTCGGCGGGAACGGGCCCGTCCTCCGGCCGTGCCAGGACGGCCTGTTGCCTGCGCGCTGCGCTGGCCGAGCCGAGGCCCTGCATCAGTTCGACGATGCGCAGGACGTCCCGCCAGCCGGTGGGCGCCGAGGCGTCGACGGCGCGGAGCCGTTCGAGCAGCTCCCGGTCCCGCTCCAGGCGGTCCTCCGTCCACCGGATGAGGTCGCCGACCAGGGCGGACGGTGTGAAGGCGGGGTCCTCCAGCGCGCGCCCGATCTGCTTGAGCGAGAGCCCGAGGGACCGCAGGCTCTCCACGTGGAAGATCCTTCGGACGTCCTCGGCGGAGTACTCGCGGTAGCCGCCGACGGTGCGACCGGTCGGCCGCACCAGCCCCAGGGCGTCGTAGTGCCGGAGCATACGAGTGCTCACGCCCGAGCGCCGGGCGACCTCGCCGATCAGCATTCGGCGTTCTCCACGGGTCCCATGGTGGCGACGGGCTCCCCGGTCTTCCCGGTTTCCCCGGTCTTCCCGGCGTCCTTCCCGGCCGCCAGGGCCTCCGCCCGTGCCGGGCCGAGAGCGACGACTCGTGCCGCCTCCTCCACGGCCGCGTCGAATCCGGTCTCCGGGGCCCGCCGGAGCAGTTCGGTGGCGCGGGCGTGCGTGGCCACCACCGGGTCGGGGTGCGCGGCGGCCCGCTCCAGGAGGGGCGCGGTCACGTCTCCCAGGTCCACCGGGGCGCGGCTCAGGCTGAGCCGCACCTCCCGGTCACCACGGCCGAGCTGCGTCAGCAGTTCGCCGGCCAGGCTCTCCTTCTCGTCCCCGGGGACGAGGACGACGGCGGCGCGCCACGCGGTCCGCGCCACCTCGTCGTCGGCGTCGCGCAGCATGTCGCGGGTGATCCAGGCCCACGCGCTCCCGTCGCCGATCTTGGACAGCGTGTGCAGCGCCTGACCGCGGGCCTGGGCGCGCCCGGAGCCGAGCTCCCGCCGGATCCGCGGCAGGGTGCTCTCCGGCGGCAGGCGGGTCAGCGCCCAGGACAGCATGTCCCGCACGAAGAAGTCCGGCTCGACCGCGCACCGCGCGACGAGCGTCTCCAGGAGACCGGGGTCGGGGCTCGTACCGGCCGCCAGGGCCGCCCGCAGCCGGACCGAGGAGTCCTCGGCGCTCAGGGCACTGTCCACGCGGGTGCGCCGCGGGGTTCCGTCTGTGGGGTCGATCGGGACCACCTCCTGCACCCAGGGGACACCTTGTCACCATGTCAGGGTCAACCCGTGACCGGCGGATCAGAAGGCCGACCGGCCGGCAGTCGGCGCCGGCGCGTCAGCCGCCGTACGGCTCCGGTCCGGCGGCGGTGATGACGAGAGCGGCCTGGTCGTCCTCCACGTCCCGGCCCGCCATGAAGCCGCGGACGTCGTCCGCCACGGTCCGCACGACGTCGGCCGCGCTCGGCCGGCGCGGAGCGGAGGCCAGGGCCTTGGCCAGCCGGGTGTCGCCGTACTGCTCGGTGCCGGCGGCCCGGCACTCGGTGATGCCGTCGGTGTACAGCAGCAGGCTCTCGGACGGGCGGAGCGTGAGGCGGCGCGCGGTGGGCCTGGACGGGATGCCGATACCGAGCAGCCCGCCGGACGCCTCGACCGTGCCGACCGCGTGACCGGTGTCCAGCAGGAGGGGCGGCGTGTGACCGGCCCGGACGAGCGTGACGTCGAGCCCGTCGGAGGCCGGTACGAGGTGGCCGTAGACGAGGGTGACGAAACCGTTGTTCTGGTGGCTGTGGCGGTCGTTCAGCGCCTTGTCGACGGCCTGGACGACGTGGACGGGGTCGTCCAGCAGAGGGGCGACGGCGCGCGCGGTGTGGCGGACCAGCGCGGTCGTGGTGGCGGCCTTGGCACCGCGCCCGCAGACGTCCCCGAGGATGAAGGCCCAGCTGCCGTCGCCGCGGTCGAACACGTCGTAGAAGTCGCCGCCTATCTCCAGCCCCTCACCGGCCGGGTGGTAGAAGGCGGCGAGCTGGGCGCCGGGGACGTCGGGCAGGTCGGGCAGGAGCAGGCCGGTCTGCAGGTCGCGGGCGAGGGCCGCACGCTGCGCGTACTGGCGTGCGTCGCGGGCGGCCGAGGCGGTGCGGCGGGCCAGTTCCTCCGCCAGGGCGACCCGGTGTCCGTCGAAGCAGTGCCCGTCCGTGGAGAGCAGGGTCAGCACGCCGAAGGGTCGGCCGCGGTCCATCAGGGGCACGCACACGTAGCCCGTGACGCCCAGGTCGCGCCAGGGGCCGGGGCCGGTGGGGGTGCGGCGGGCCACCTCGGTCAGACCGGAGGCCAGGACCCGGGCGACGGCGTCGTCCTCGGCGCAGCGGGCCGGGGCGTGGGAGGCGAGCAGGGTGCGCGCCTGCTCGGTCGGGGCGGCGGTGGCCACCCGCACCACACGTCCGCTCTCCACCACGTCCACCGCGACCAGCGGCGCCAGGGCCGGACTGGCCAGGGTGGCCAGTCGGTGCAGCGTCTGCCGCTCGTCCAGTCCGCCGGACAGCGCGGTGCTCGCGGTCAGCAGGAAGGCGAGGTCGTCGCGGGCCGCCTTCTCCCGCGCGTCCGCCGCCCGCCGGGCCTGTTCGATGTGGTGCCGCTCGATGGCGAGGGCGGCGGTGTCGGCGAAGGCGCGGGCGAGCGCCAGGTCGGTGTCCTGGGGCGCGCGGGGTGTGCGGTGGTACATCGCGAAGGTACCGAGCAGCCGGCCGTCGCGGGCCAGGATCGGCGTCGACCAGCAGGCCGCGAGCCCGGCCCGGCCGGCGAGGCCGCGGAAGTCGTCCCACAGCGGGTCGGCGGCGATGTCGGGCACGATCACGGCCCGGCGCCGGTGCGCCGCGGTGCCGCAGGAGCCGACGCCCTCGCCGGCGGCGATACCGTCGATGGCCTGGTTGTAGAAGTCCGGCAGGCTGGGAGCCGCACCGTGACGCAGGTGGCGCCCGTCCTCGTCGGCCAGCAGGACCGAGACGATCACATCGGGGCAGAGCTCCTCGATCGCCCCGCACATACCGTCCAGCACGTCGTGCAAGGGCGCCTGCCGGGCTATCTGCTCCAGCAGCGCACGCTGTTCGGCGGCCAGTCGCCGGGCGTGCTTGACCTGGGTGGTCTCCACGCCGATCATCCGTACGCCGATGACGTTGCCGCCGATGTCGCGGCGCGCCTCGTAGGTGAAGTCGAAGAACGCCTCGGCGGCGTGGTCGCCGACGCCGATGACGACACGGGCGTCGGTGCCGACGTGCCGCTCACCCGACCGGTACACCTGGTCCAGGAGTCCGATGAACCCCTGGTTGGCCAGCTCGGGCATCAGCTCCGCCAGCGGTACACCGGTGCGTTCCCGATGCCCGCCGCCGATGGCCGCGAAGAAGGCCGGGTTCGCCGCCTCCAGGACGTGCGCGGGCCCCGCCATGGAGGCGAACAGCGCGGTGGACGTCCCGAACAGCAGCGACAGGTCGTCGCCCGGGTCGAGCGCCGCCTCGGGCCGGCGCTCGCCGCCCGCCGACCGCCGCTCACGCTCGATCGTCATCTCGCCCCCCTCGCCGGTCGTCCTGGATCCCCTGCGGACCATCGTCTCCCACCGCACCGGTGAAAGCCCCACGCAGGGTCTTATGCACCGTGAGGCCCGGTCCACGCGTCCCGGGGCGGAACCCGGGCGCGTCCGGGCACGGGCACCGGGGCCGTGGGACGCGGCGGCCGGGCGTCCGCGGCACGGTCGTGGCACGGCGGCCGGCGTCAGCCACCGGCACCGGCGCCTTCCCCGGCGCGCGCCGGGGTGCCCTCGGCGGCCCGCCCGGCCAGCGCCTCGGCGAGGGTGGCGTGGACGGGGAGCAGTTCGGAGATGCCGGTCATGGTCACCATGCGCGCGAGGCGGTCGGGTACGTCGGCGAGCCGGAGGGAGCCGCCCGCCTGCCGGGTGGTGTGCAGGAGGCCGATGAAGGTGCTGAGGCCGGTCGAGTCGACGAAGTCCACCCGTGCCAGATCGAGGACGAGGTGCGGGACGCCCTGTGCCACCAGGGTCACGGCATGCGTGTGCAGGGTGGCCGCCGTGTGCAGGTCCACGTCTCCGGAAACGGTGACGACGGCGGTGTCGTCGCTCGTGTGCCGGACGGTCACGTCGAGGATGTCGGTCACGTCGGTATCACTCCTGTCTGGAGGCTCGGGCGGTGGTGGGGTGCGCGGGGGCGGTCACGCCCTCGTCGGCGGCCGGGACGGGATCCACGGAGCCGGGGCCCGCCGCGTCGCGGGTCACGGCCGGGGCGCGTCGTCGCCGGGGACGTGGACGGTGACGAGGTCGGAGAGGCCGGAGACGGTGAGGACGGGCTCCAGCAGCGGCGTGACGACGAGCTCCAGCCGGTCGGCGTGGGCGAAGAGCACGCTCAGCCCCGCGCTGTCGAGGTACTCCACGGCGGTGAGGTCCAGGACGAGGGGGCCCGTGCCGCCGTCCAGGGCTTCCGCCAGGGAGCCGACGTTGCTCATGTCGATCTCGCCGCCGACCGTGAGCCGTGGAGTGCCGTCCGGGCGTCTGCCGGCGGTGAGGGTGAGGGGTGCGGTCATCAGGGGATCCTCATCTGCATGTCGACGGTGGTGCCGGACGGGCCGGGGGTGATGCTGACGTGCTGCATCATGGCGCGCATGAGGCCGACGCCCCGGCCGCGGTGGGCACTCCGGTCGGGCTCGGGGACCTTCCAGCGGCCGCTGTCGGCCACCGTCAGCCGCAGGTCGTCGACGCGTGCCTCGGCCCGCAGCCGCACGGCTTCTCCCGGGGCCTGCCGGTGCCCGTGCTCGATCGCGTTGGCGCACGCCTCCCCGGCGGCGACGAGGACGTTCTGCACGGTGTTCGGTGGCAGACCGCACTGCGCGAGCCAGCTACGCAACGCCTTGCGGACCGGGGCGAGCTGGGCGGACTCGGCCGGGAAGGAGATCTCCAGCGGCGCCGGATGGCGGTAGAGCAGCAGGGCCACGTCGTCGTCGTAGCCGCCGGCCGGCGCGAGCCTCGCCATGACCTGCGTGGCGAGATCGTCGACGGGCGCGTCGCGGCCGTCCTGCACCGCTTGGCCGGCCTCGTCGATCCCCGCGCTGAGCGGGCGCCGGCGGCGCTCCACGAGTCCGTCGGTGTACAGCAGCAGCGTGGCCCGCGCGGGCAGGGTGCACGCGGCCTCCGGGCGTTCCCTGCCCGGCCGTACCGCCAGCGGCAGGGAGCGCCCCGCGTCCAGCAGCCGGGTGACGCCGTCGGGCTGCGCGAGGATGCCCGGCGGGTGTCCGGCACTGGAGTAGACCAGCTCTCCGGTTCCGGGGTCGAGGACACCGCAGAAGACGGTGGTGCACAGCGCGCCCGGAACGCTCGCGGCGAACTGGTCGAGGGCCATCAGCGTCCGGGCCGGGCCCGCGTCCCGCAGCATCAGCGCGCGGCAGGCGCTGCGGAGCTGGCCCATGACGGCGGCCGCTTGCAGGCCCCGTCCGACGCAGTCGCCCACCACGATGCCGATCCGTCCGTCCGGCAGCGCGACGGTGTCGTACCAGTCGCCTCCCACCTCCAGCGGGCGGGTGGCGGGCTCGTAGCGCACGGCGAAGCCGTCCGGGAGCCGGGCCGGGCCGAGGATGGCGCGTTGCAGCGCGATCGCGGTCTCCCGCTGCTGGTCGATCTGGTGCGCCCGGACCAGGCCCTGCGCGAGGTGCCCGGCCAGCAGGGAGAGCAGGAGCTGGTCCTCGGCGGTGAAGGGCCGGTGCTCGCCGAGGTCGATCCACAGGACCAGCGGCCCGTCCGGGTGTTCCAGCAGAACGCCGGCACCGCCGTCCTCGGGCACCGGGACGAGTGAGGGCTGACGGCGCAGCGCGGCGAGGGCGTCCCGCCGCTCCTCGGGCACGTCCTCCCACCGTGTGTCCGCGTCGGTGGCGGTGACGACCGGCGGGTCGTCGTGCCCGAAGACGGCGGCCAACACGTTCCGCGCCCGCCACAGGGTCTTGAGCTGCCCCAGGGCCCCGGCGAGCGCCTCGGGCAGGCTCGCCGCGGTGGACAGCGACGTGCTCAGCGCGGCCAGTGCCGTGTCGCGCTGCACGGCGTAGTGCTCGGCGGTGACGTCGCGGAAGGTACCGACGGTGACCCGCCGCCCCGTGTCGGGGTCCTCGGCCTTGTTGTAGGTGACGGCGATCCACACCCGGTGGCCGTCCCGGTGGTCGACGGGGACGGTGTAGGAGCCCTGGTCGCGTTCCAGCAGGCCGGCGAAGGCGTCCGCGGCCAGGCGGTGTGCCTCGGGGTCGGCGGTGGCCCGCGGCCACCAGGGCTGGACGGGCGCGTAGGGCAGGTCCTCCGGGCCGTACCCGAGGATGTCGGTGAACGCGGCGTTGAGCTCCACGACGGCCCCCGACTCGTCGCAGACGAAGAAGGCCTCCTGCAGGGAGTCGATGAGCGCCGTCCGCCAGCGGACGTGGTGCCCGCGCAGCCGGGCCAGTTCGACGTTCGCGCGCACGCGGGCCAGGAGTTCCGCGGCGGCGAAGGGCTTGACCAGGTAGTCGTCGGCGCCCGCCCCCAGCCCCTCGATGGAGGCCTCCTGCCCGGCCCTGGCCGACAGCAGCAGCACGGGCACCGAGGCCGTGCGGGTGTCACCGCGCAGCCTCGCCACCAGTTCCAGTCCGCCCAGCCGGGGCATCATCACATCGCTGACGACGAGGTCGGGGAGGTCGCGGCGGGCGCGGGCGAGCGCTTCCACCCCGTCCGTGACGGCGGTGACCTCGTACCCCGCTCCGGCGAGGATGCGCGTCAGGTACTCGCGCATGTCGACGTTGTCGTCGGCCACGAGCACCCGGGTGCGCGGCGCGTCCGCGGGTGCGGACCCGGTGGTGTCCGTCCGGGCCCGGTCCGCCCGGCCGTCGGCCGTCCCCTCGGTGCCGCCGCCCGGAAGCCAGCGCAGGGCCTCCAGGACGTAGGGGTCGGCGGCGCCGGCCGGCTCCGCGGCCCCGGCCGCTTCCGGCGACACGCAGTCCGGGGGCAGATGGGCCGTGCCGAAGGGCAGCCGGATGGTGAAGGTGGTGCCTTCGCCCTCGGTGCTCTCGGCGCCGATCGTGCCGCCGTGCAGACCGACGAGTTCCTGCACCAGGGCCAGCCCGATGCCGCTGCCCTCGTTGGAGCGGGAGCGGGCGTTGCCGATGCGGTGGAAGCGCTCGAACAGCCGCGGCATCTCCTCCTCCGGCACGCCGGTCCCGGTGTCGGCGACGGTGACCACGGCGTGGCCGCCCGTCTCGCGCACCGCGACGCGCACCGCACCGTGGAAGGTGAACTTCAGCGCGTTGCTCAGCAGGTTGAGGACCACCTTCTCCCACAGGCCGCGGTCGACGTACACCGGTTCGCGCAGAGGCGGGCAGTCCACGTCGAAGGCGAGCTGGGCCCGCTCCATGGCCGAGCGGAAGACGCTGGCCAGCTCGGCGGTGACCGCGGCCAGGTCGACGGGTTCGTACCGGGCCTGCATCCGGCCGGCCTCGATGCGGGAGAAGTCCAGCAGGGTGTTGACCAGCTTGCCCAGCCGCAGCCCGTTGCGGTGGATGGCGTCGAGTTCCTGGCGCACGGGGTCCGGCGCATCGGCGAGCCGGGTGCGCAGTTCCTCGACCGGGCCCATGATCAGGCTCAGCGGAGTACGGAACTCGTGGCTGATGTTGGAGAAGAAGGCGGTCTTGACCCGGTCGAGTTCGGCCAGTTCCTCCGCGCGCCGTTGCTGGGCCTGGTAGCTGCGGGCGCTGCCGATGCCGGAGGCGATGTGGCCCGCGGCCAGCTCGACGAACCCCCGGTAGCCCTCGTCCAGTAGGCGGTACCGGTTGAGCGCCGCCACGAAGAACCCGTAGGGGGCGTCGCCCTGCCGCAGGAGCGGGACCACGAGGGCCCGCACGGGGGGCTCGGGCCAGTCACCCGTGGGCAGCCCGGCGAAGGCGTCCCCGGTCAGGGGTACGAGGGCCGCCTCGCCGGCGGCCGGAGCCGCGGCCGGCCACACACCGCCCGGCTCGTCGACCGCGAGGACGGCCGGCGCGGCCGGGTGGCCGGCCAGGACGCCGCTCGCTCCGGCCAGCCGGGCGGTGTCGCCGTCGAACAGGTAGGTCAGGGTGAACGGCAGGTCCTTGCGGTTGCGGCGCAGCTGCAGGCCGGCGAAGTTCAGCGCCTCCTGCTCGGTGCGGATCACGCTCGGATCGGAGCCCAGGTCGCGCAGCGTGGCCATGCGCCTCTCGCCGATCACCCGGTCGGTGTCCTCGCTCACCACGCACAGCATGCCCACGACATCGCCGGTGTCGTCCCGCAGGGGGCTGTAGGAGAAGGTGTGGTACGTCTCCTCGCTGTAGCCGGAACGCTCCAGGAGCAGCAGCAGTCCTTCGTCCCAGGTGGCCTCGCCCGTACTGAGCACGGACTCGATGCGCGGGCCGGCGTCGGCCCAGACCTCCGCCCACACCTCGCTCGCGGGCCGCCCCAGCGCCCACGGGTACTTGCGGCCCAGCGTGTCACGGCGGTAGGCGGCGTTGCAGAAGAAGGTGAGCTGCTCGCCCCAGGCCATCCACATGGGGAAACGCGAGGACAGCAGGATGCTGACGGCCGTCCGCAGGCTCTGCGGCCACTGCCCCGGGGGGCCCAGGGGCGTGGCGGCCCAGTCCACGTCGGCCAGGTCCGCGCCCACCTCGCGGTCGGCGGCGAACACGCCGTCCTCACCCGCGGGATGCGGTCCGTGCCCAGCCTCGCCCGAACGACCCACGCGACCCGTCCCCTCATGGTGGCCCGTGACCGGGCCGAATCATGCCGAACGCGCACGCGGGGCGAACCGACCGCGTGCCCATGTCCTGTCTGCCCCGTGATCGCCGCCCCACCCCGGTGGGTTTCCCGCCGGTTCTCGTGGGTGCCGGCTTCCGCACCTCGCAGGCAGTCTCTCAGACGCCGGGAAGGCCCGGTCCGCGGGGGCGGTCCGGGTACCGGGAGGCGATCGGCCGGGATCCCGGAGGATGATCCAGGCGAATCGGGATACCTGTGCGGGTAGCGCATGGCCATGGATGCGCACGGGACGCGGGAGTCGCACCCCTCGCACGCGTCGGCCGCCGGAACGCGGTCCGTCGCCCCGGCGTGTCCGACTCACCTCACAGGGGACCCGTTGAACGAGACAGAGGGCGCTCTCTCCATCAGCACACGACCGTACCCGTCGGGGCTGGTGGTGCTGCGTCTGGCGGGAGAGCTGGACCACTACACGGGCCTCCGTCTCCGTGCGGCCGTCGCGGACTTGCTGCGCGGCCCCGGCTCGGGTGTCATCGCCGACCTTTCGGGCCTCGACTACTGCGACTCCACCGGGATGACCGAGATCATCACCGCGCACCATCGCGCCGCGGAGGCGGGCTCGTCGTTCTCGGTCGCGGCGCTCAGCCCGGTCATGGCCCAGCTCTTCCGGGTGGCGGGGCTGGACCAGCTCCTCACCCTGCATGCCAGCGTCGAGGAGGCGCTCGGCGCCCTGGACCCGGACTGACAGCGTAGGGTCGCGCCCCCGCGCCCGTCGCGCGCGGGGGCGGGCCGGTCAGCGGCCCGGCGGTCCGGGTTCGGGTTCCGCCTCGCCGAGTTCGGGCTCCAGCCCCTGGCTCACCGGGGTGCGGCGCCGCCCGGCGTCGGCGCGCCAGGCCTCGAAGGCCCAGGCGGTGAGGGCGACGACGGCCACGCCCAGGAGCCAGCCGCCCAGCACGTCGCTGAACCAGTGCACGCCGAGGGCGACCCGGGTGAAACCGACCCCGAGGACGGAGAACACGGCGACGCACCAGCCGGCGATGCGCCAGGCCCGCGGCACCAGGGGCGCCAGGACCAGCATGAAGACGGCGAAGGACGTGGTCGCCGTCATCGCGTGGCCGGACGGGAAGGAGTAGCCCGCGGCGTGCGCCACCGGGTCGTCCAGAGCGGGCCGGGCGCGCTCCACCACGATCTTCACCAGCAGTCCGACCAGTCCCCCGGCCACGGCGGTCACCGCCGCCCAGGCCGCCAGCCGCCAGGCCCGGCGGTACAGGAGCCACCCCGTCAGCAGCGCGACGGCCGCGCGCAGCGTGACGGGATCCCAGATCCGGTCGGACAGCAGGTGCAGCACGTCCGTCCACCCCGGATGGCCCAGGGCGTACGCGTGCAGGTCCCGCGCGGCGGAGGTGTCCAGGTGCCGCAGAGGCCGCCACTGGCCCTCGACCAGGGTGAGGAGGAGCCCGAAGGCGACCGCGGCGACGGCGGCGAGGGCGGCGCCGCCCAGCAGCCGGGCGCCGTACCTGCGGTCGGCCCGCACGCGGCGTTCGCGGGTGGTGCGGAGTGCGGTCGGCTTGAGCATTCAGACTCCCGGGTCTGCTTGGACCGGGCTGGGGCGGCGGCCGCGCGCCGCCTCCAGCTGCGCGGCGAAGGTGAGCCCGAGGAAGAGGGCGATCGAGGTCAGGTAGGCCCACAGCAGCAGGGACATGAAGGCGCTCAGGGGGCCGTAGATGGTGTCGAAGGAACCGCTGAGGTCCAGGTAGAGGCTCAGCAGCCAGGTCAGCGTCATCCACAGCACCAGGTAGACGGCGGCGCCGAAGGCCAGCCAGGTGTAGCCGGGCTGCTTGCGGCGCGGTGAGCGGCGGAAGACGGTGCTCGCGGAGATGAGCGCGAGCAGCAGCCCGAAGGGCCAGCGCAGTATGTCCCAGGCCGCCCGGGTGCCGCTGCCGAGGTGGTAGACGGTCACCGCCGCCGAGGCCAGGTCGTCCCCGGCGATCATGACGATGAAGCCGAGGCCGAGCGGGAGGCCCGCGCCGACGGACATCAGCAGCCCGCGCAGGTACTTGCGGTGGAAGGGGCGGTCGCGTTCGTTGCCGTAGATACGGTTGGCGCCCCGCTCTATCTGGCACATCGCGGTGGTGACGTTGACCAGCGAGAAGACCGCGCCGAACCAGAGGGCGACGGCGGCGCCGTCACCCGCGGTGCGCCGGCTGCGGTCGAGGGCGTCGTCCACGACGTGGGCGCTGGGTCCCTGGGCGATCCGGTGGATGGTCAGCTCGGCCAGCCTGCCCACGTTCTCGGTGTGCAGGCTGGTCGAGAGCCCGACGAAGGCGATGCTCAGGGGTATGAGGGCGAGCACCGTCTGCAGGGCGAGGGCCCGGGAGTGGGTGAAGCCGTCGGCGTACCGGAAGCGGAGGAACACGTCCCGCAGCAGGGACCAGCCGCCGTAGCGGCGCAGCGCCGCCCATGCCTCGTCGCCGGACAGTTCCTCCCCGCTCATGTCCCGCGTCTCCGGGACCTTCATGGCGGTGCCCATCACTTCTCCCGCGAAGGCAGCAGCATGGTCAGGGCTCCCGGACGGACCTCCACGGTCAGGCGCCGGCCGGAGTCCACCGGGTCGCCGTCCAGCTCGCGGGGCTGCGGGTCGTCGAAGACGAACTCGGCGCGGCGGAAGGTGTGGAACTCCACCGGCACGCCGGCCTCGTCCCCGTGCCGCTCGGACGCCGCCTTCCCGGGACGCAGCAGCGTCCGTACGGCGCGCAGCCAGCCGGCGATCCCGCGCGGGTCCAGGACGAGCAGGTCCAGCCGTCCGTCGTCGGGCCGGGCGGCCGGAAGGAGGGTCACCCCGCCCTGGACGCTGCCGATGTTGCCGACCAGCACCATGCGGGCGGTGCGGCGCAGCGCGGGCGCGCCGTCGAGACGGACGCTGACACCCGTGCGCGGGCCGCGCATCTCGCGGAGCACGGCGAGCACGTAGGTGGGCCAGCCGAGGAGGGACTTGGCGCGGTCGTTCGCGTTGGCCCGCCGCATGGTCGCGGCGTCGAGTCCGGCGCCCGCCATGGCGGCGAAGTGCGCCGGGGCCAGGCCGTCGCCCTCGATGCGCCCGAGGTCGACGCGACGGGCCGTGCCGCGCAGCGCGGCGTCGAGGGCGTCGGCCGGCGCCAGCGGCAGGCCGAGGTTGCGGGCCAGCAGGTTGCCGGTACCGCAGGGCACCAGGGCGAGCGGCACGTCACTGCCGGCCAGGGCCTCGGCGGCCGCGCGAAGGGTGCCGTCGCCGCCGCACACCACCACGAGGGTCGCGCCGTCGCGGATCGCGCCGGCCGTCTGGCCGCCTCCCGGGTCGTCGGCGGTCGTCTCGACGAACACCGGCGCGTGGTGGCCGTGTTGTTCCAGGACCCGGCGCAGCGCCTCGCGACCGGCCCGGTCGGTGACCGTGGGGTTGAAGATCACGGCGGTGCTGCCGGGATCGCGCCGCGCTTCGCCGGCCGCGGGGGCCGGTACGGGCGTGCCGGCGGGGGGAGCGGTCACGCGTCCTTCGGTGAGCAGGGCGCGTCCCACGATCAGCAGCGACAGGCTTCCGTTGACGAGGCCGCCGGCGACGTCGGTGGGATGGTGCATGCCCCGGTAGAGGCGGGCGAGTCCGACCAGGAGGGGGACGGCGCAGAGCAGGCAGACCACGACGGTACGCCACGGTCCGCGCAGCCGGGACGCCGCCAGCACGGCCAGGCCGCCGTAGAGAGCGGTGGCCGCTCCGGTGTGGCCGGAGGTGTAGCTGGAGGTGGGCAGGGAGCCGTCGAGCCGGTGCACTTCGGGGCGGTGCCGGTCGACCGCGAACGTGATGACCAGGAAGACCGCCGACTGCAGGGACACGGCCACGGCGAGGAAGACGGACTCCCGCCACCTCGGCAGCCGGGGTATCAGGATCAGGCCCAGGCACGTCGCCAGCGTGACGGCGATCACCGTCATGGTGTTCCCGGCCTCCGACGCGATGGAGGACAGGGTGGTCAGGGTGGCCGTACGGGCGTGCGCCAGGGACTCGTTGACGCCGTCCTCGGCGGTCAGCGGCCAAAGGTGACGGGCGGGGCCGGTGATCAGCAGTCCGAGGCCCACCATCAGGGTGGCCTGACAGACCGTCAAGGCACCGATCGACCTGATGGACCAGCCGGTTCCGCGCGGCAGCACGCGGCGGCCCCCGCCCTCGGCTCCGCTTTCCCCGCCGGGGCTCTCCCCGGAAAGCCCGGCGGGTCTTCCGGGTGCGGCAGTCGACATGAGTCCCCCTCTGGTTCGGCGCTTGGCGACGGAGTTCACCGGACGCTGTCCGCTCCGGCTCTTCGCCGTATGCCCGCTGGGCCGCAGAGCAGACCAGGGGTCCTGACCGGGGTCCTGACCGGGGTCCTGACCGGGGGGGGGCGGCTTGGTGTCTCCCGGACATCCGCGTCCCGCGCTCGTCCCGGCTCCGTCGTACGGCCCCCGGCACACCGGGAGCAGGCCCGGCCGTCAGGGGACCGACCACGCCGGTACCCGCGACGGCTACGCCTCGGCCTGCCCGCCCGGTTCGGCCGGTGCCGTCGGGGACGTCGCCGCCGGGACGGTGAACAGCGCGCGGACGGCGGCGCCCACCCGGTCGGCGACCCCCTCGGGGGTGGAGGCGTCGAGCTTGCCGTCGAGGTGCAGGAACGCCAGACCGTGGACGAGGGCCCAGACCGTGGTGGAGAGCACGTCCGGATCGGCGCCGGGGAAGGCGCCGCGGACGACGCCTCGCACGTACTCCGAGACGGCGGCGGTCGCGCCGACCCGCTCCGCAGCAGCCGGGGAACGCCTACCACGAGACACGAAGGACCAGCGGGTCAGCGCCCCTTCGCCACCGGCTCCAGAATCGCCACGCACTCCACATGATGTGTCACTGGGAAATGTCCGCCGGAACCTTCTCCAGGAAACTGCAGGTCAGGCAGACTTTCCCGCCCCGCCGGAGCTTCCACGAGCACCGCGGGCGTCGCAATCGACGGAATCTCACGACACGGCTGGGCGTCGTCCAGACGTCAGATCGGAAGATCGTCGGGCAGTACCCGGAACGCCTTGTGCCGGCCCAATGGGCGCACTGCCCGGAAATCGCGACGGTCGAGCGTGAGTACGGCGTCGGTGTCGTACTCGGCGGCAAGGGCCACGTTCACCGCGTCCGCGAGGTCCAGGTCCAGGTCCCGGTAGCGGGCGCGCACCGACTGGGCGGCACCCAGATGGTCCTCCGTGATCTCGGGCAGAGCGATACGTCCTCTGCGCATCCAGTGCCGGATGTCGTCGACCGCACTGAGCGCCGCTTCACGGCCGAGCTCGCGCGTGGCGACGTGGTCGATCTCCGCGAGCAGCAGCGGGGACATCACCAGGAGCCCAGCAGCCATGATCGCTTCGTTCGACGCCTGATGCTCGGGGTGGGCGGAGTCGAGCGCAGCAAGCAGCCCGGAGGTGTCCGCGACGACGATGATCACGCAGCGGTCCCGGTCTCGCGGCGCACGGCATCGGCGACGGCATCACGCACGTCAGGCTTACCGGGAGTGCGGCCCGCTCCCTGGAAGGTGCGGGAGAAGAGAGGCTCGTCCCATACGCGGTTGGCCATGGCCGCGAGATGAATGCCCTGGCGGATGATCTCGGCCTCGCTGACGCCGCGCCGCTTCGCGGCCTCTTTGATGATCGCGAGGTCTTCCGGATCGGCGTAGACATTGGTGCGCTTCATCGACATGTACCAACACTATCCCATGTACCAACATGATGTATGTCCGTGCCGTCCGGACGCGCAGCGATGCATCCCGCCCAGGTACGGACAGTCGTATCCCGCACCGCGATGCAGGGGATCAAGTACTTGGCGTTGCGGTTCGCGGCCGATGGTCGCCGCGAAGGGAGCAACCCGTCGAACGCAACCTGCTGATGCGACGGGGCTTCGGAACGAGCGTCGTGCTTGCACCACTGTCGCAACTCCCGTCTGAACCCGCAGGCCGGGCGGCCTTCACAGACGATCGCCACGTTCACCCTTGGACGAGCGGAAACAGGCCGAGAACAGGCGCCCCCACAAAAATGGACTCATGCCCGGGCCTGTACCGCACTGTCCTGCACGACGGCCTGCGCGATGACCTGCCCCAGTACCTCAACCGGGACCTGCTCCTCCAGCTGTGGCCTGTGCTGCGCACCCTCCTCGGTCGCACCGTGCGCGCCGTATGGAAAGACGCCTTCCCCCAGCTCGCCTCCCGCACCCGAGCAGCCGCGTGACGGACATGCCGGAGCTGCACGCGCGGTTCCTGGCGGATGTGATCGCGCTAGGTTCCCCATATCCACTGCTTCTCACCGGTGGATACGCCGTGCGGGCCCACCGCTTCGTGAACCGCCCCAGCCAGGACCTCGACGTCGCTACCGAGAACCCGGCTGCATGGCCGACATCGCCCCCGCGCTCCGCGTCGGCCTGGTAGCCCGCGGCTGGAAGGTGCACGCGCTGGAGACCGCCCCGCTGTCCGCCCGCTTCACCGTGTCCGACCCGGCCACCGAGGAGGAATGAGAAGTCGACATCGACGTGTTCGCAGCCTCGCGGCGATGGACCGATACCGAGCTCGAAGAGTTCGGCCGCCGACACGCGCGTGGCCGCTTCGAGATCACTGCGCTTCGCACCTGGGCCGTGGAGTGGGCCGACGACCTCGCGACCCGCATCCTCGGAGAGTCGGATGATCCGGACATCAACTGATCACAACCCTCACGCGGCTCCAGCCACCTGGGCGCGCTGCGAAACACGGCACGGCAGGCACGCCCGGACGACGATCACCGCGGCCACGCATCCCGGGCCGACCGCGGGCGGTCAATCGGAGAGCCCCGCCGCCTCGGTTTCCGGCTCCAGGCCCCGGCCTGTCTGCGGCTGCTGCTGCCCGTGGCGCAGTTGCCGGGCGGAGCCTGGGAGCCGGTACGGGACGGGGCGGTCGATGCCCAGTGCCAGGCGAAGCTGTGACATGTAGAGGTCGACCTCGAAGGCGCGATATCCGCAGGTCTGGCCTCCGCCTGGATCCCTGAACGTCCCAGGATGCGTTCGCAGCAGGTGTTTCAGCAGAATTTCATTCGACCGCGTCCGTACCTCTTGGAGAAATTTGTCCACTGCGGAAATGTCGTACAGCGGCCGGCCTCCGGTGTCGCGATGGTCCCAGCGCTCCACTTGGAACCGGGGCGCCGGCACGGCTTCGAGGAACTGGTCCATGGCGTCGGTCCGGCAGCGTGCCTCTTCGCGTTCGGCAGCCTCGTCCGTATGACGGGCGTCGAGGTCGGCAGTGACACGCTCTTCCAGCTCCGAGAGCCTTTCGGCCGCGGCTGCGAGGGCCTGCTCGAGCACCTCGATCCTGCTTCGGGCTTCGTGAACCTCTGCGGCCAGGCTCTCGCCGGGACGCCGGCGCAGGTCGTCCTGATGAGCACGCTGCCATGCCTGACGCCACGGCTCCCAGCTCTGTCCGCATCCCTCCGCGATGAACGCCTCGAAGGTGGCTTCCCGGGGAAAGACCCTGCCGTTGACCAGGCCGGAGACGGTCCCGGTCGACAGGCTTCCCTTCTTGGCAACCTGGCTGCCGCTCAGGTCCAGGCAGGTCATGAGCTCCTTCGCGGCGAGCGCGAGCTGCAGCGAGGACGTCACGTGCGCCGGATCCGGCAGCGGGCGAGCAGGATAAGTCATCATGAATCCCCCTCAGCAGTAGGCCAACACCGTAGTTGAACGAGCCTTCCCAGCAGGGGCTTTCACGGCAACGCGGCGATGTTCACAGTTGCCATGCCATGAGGGGGTCCGGGGGGTCGGCTCTCTGCTGTCCTGGTCCCGGTTGCTCGCCGAGCCACACGTTCTGTCCCAGTCCCGCCATGCCGGGACGGGCAGACATTTCCGACCCGCGGACTACGCCCACAGGAGGTCGACTCCATGTCCAACGACCCGCAAGACCGCCACTCCGCAGCCATCGCCCTAATGGGCACGACGCTCGCCGGGCTGATCGCTGTTGCGTACCCGGCCCTGATCCCGGCCCTGGGTATCGCGTTCGCCGCCTTCATGGCCTTGACGGTGTTCCTGAAACTGTGACCTCGGCCTGCGGCCGGCGGATCGGGCGTGAACGGGAGCTTGTGATGCCGATCCTCGTGGTGCTCGGGGCGACCGGTCGGGGAGCAGATGATCGCCCGACGGGGTGGGTCGGCTATGCCCAGTCTGACCGGTGCGGTGCCCCCGGCCAGGCGGCCATCGCCGCGTAGACGACCCGCTCCAGGGTTTGCTGCGTCGCTCGTGTCGTAACCGCGGGTCTAGAACTCCCGCAGGGCGGCAGCCAGAGCGCGATCGAAGGATCGCCGGCTCCGGTGTCGCCTTCTTCGACACCGCGGAGGGACCTGTTCTACCAGCACCGTGTCGACCCGGACGTACCGATCGAGGACGTCGCCGACACAGTGGGCAAACTGGTTCAGGAGGGCGAGGTGCGCTGCTTCGGGCTCTCGGAGGCCAGCGCACGGACCCGGGACCCGGAGCCGGAGGTGCTGCCGACCTGCGTGGCCCTCGGGTTTGCGCCGTTCAGCCCGCTCGGCAAGGGATTCCTGACCGGGACTGTCGACGCGTCCACGTCGTTCACGGACGGCGATGTCCGCACCACCATCCCCCGGTTCTCCGCAGGGAACCGCGCGGCGAACCAGGCTCTCGTGGACCCTGCCCCGACGCTCGCCGAGGCCAAGGGCTCCACACCCGGCCAGGTGGCCTCTCCCCTTGCTCCTCGCACAGCACCCGTCGATCGTCCCGGGAACACGACGCCTGTCCCGCGTTGAAGAGAACATCGGCGAGATTCGACTGCCGCTGTCCACCGACCTCTTGCACTTCGGGAAACAGGGCGAGCGGAACCGGCCACGCCTGAAGCTCTCAGGAGAACCGTAGGTCAGACGCTCTATTTAGCGGGCTCAAGAATCGCCACGCACTCCACATGATGCGTCATCGGAAAGACGTCAGAAGGGGGAGGACCTGACGTATTCGCAGGTCAGCCGCCATTTGTAGCCCCGCCGAAGGACCCCACGGACGCCCGGAGCGTCAAACGAGCGTCACGGCCGAGGCATGAGCTGGCCTCCGCCCAACGAGGCTCAGCCAGCGGTAGGCGCTGGCGCCGCCCCGCCGACGTCGACCCACATCCCCGTGGCTACGCCCCACGGAAGGCCATGGAGTGAGGAACCTACCCCTCCTCATGCCCTGCGGTTGGCATCAATCCTCGTCAGCTGAGAGCAGGCTGGCAACTGCCACGACAAGCAGGCGACGGCCGCGGAGGGGTGTGGGACGACATGCGCGAGCCAGGCAGTATTCCGACGGAGATGGACCGGCTGAGAGGGCACGCTGAACGCGCCTTCGTCGAGGTGCAGAGGGCCGATACAAAAGCAACGGCGTTGTGCGGAATAGCCGGTGGCCTGCTGGCTGCAGGGGTTGCCGTGCTGTCGAGTGCACACGGCATGCCCCCCATCGCGGTGTTTTCCCTTGTCCTGATGTGCCTGTTGCTGATGGCCGCGATAGGGGCTGCGCTGCTCGCGCTGCGGCCCGTGGTCCCAAGGGCGGGGCTGCATACCGAATTGATGGGCGAGGCACTCGTACACGACCGGGCCGGTGTGAGTACGACTGCTCGTGGGGAGCTTGAACGGCATGTCGAGGGCCGCCGACTACAAGTGCTGGCCTGGCTGGCGGACAGGAAGCTGCGAGCGGCCCGCCTGGCCGTCGACTTTGCCCTAGCAGCACTCCTGATGGCTGGAATGTGTCTATTGAGCAACATTCTGGTTAGTTGAGACGATCACCTAAGTGTGTTGGGGCCGCATAGCAGGGGGACGCGTGTATCAGCCGCATGCCACGGTGATCGGCGACAAGTTATGGGCACGCCTGAAGGCGCTCGCACCGCAGCGCGTCAGGCCGGCTCGGAGTGTGCTGCTCCGGCAGGGAGATCCAGCAACTCACGTGATCGTGCTGGAGTCCGGGTCAACGCTGATCACCCTGGCCGGGGTCTGCGGAGAAAGGACGCTTCTTGCCGTGCGCGGCGCCGGTGAGTTACTCGGTGAACTGGCCGTGTTGGACTCCCAGCCTCGCACGGCCACGGTCATCGCCGCCGAGTCCTGTCAGATCCGCATCATCCCGGCTGCCGCTTTCCTCACGTTCGTTGAGGAGCATGATCTGCTGGCCCCGCTCCTGCGCCATGCCATCGCCCGAGTCAGGGAATCCGAGGCCGTGCGGCTCGAACTGGCCACTGCGTCTGTGCCGCTCCGTCTGGCATCGGCTCTGTCGCGGCTGGTCGAGGCCGCATCCGCTTCGGCTTCGGATCTTGCCGTGCGTCTGACCCAGACGGAGCTGTCTCAGATGATTGGCGCTTCCCGCAACGCGGTGGTCAACGCACTCAAGCCCTGGCGTGAGCAGGACTGGGTCCGCACCACCTCCAGCGGTGGGCTCCTCGTTCGCGACATCCATTCGATTCAGTTGCACGCGCGTACGCAGGCGTGACGGGCCGCACTTCAGGCGTGCCCACTACTGGGCAGCGGCGGCCGTCCCGCCCGATCAGCATGGGCACTTCCCTGACCGCCTGTGCTGAAAGGACGGTGCTCAATGGATGCGCCGCTGCACGCAGAGCCCCTGGATGTGCCCGCCGAACTCGCCCTTGTGGCGATCGACATGGAGAAGTACAGCCAGATCCCCGAGGCGAAGATGGCCGCCGCCCGGTGCGACGTGGACGACATCGTGGCGACTGTGCTCGCCGAATGTCAGCTGCCCGACCCACAGGAACTCCCCGGCGGCTACAAGGACAGTGGCGACGGGGCGATCCTGCTGTTCCCGCCCTCGGTGCTGGCACGTCTCGTGGACCCGCTGCTCGGCCGGCTCGATGCGGCTCTGGTGCGCTACGAGCGGCAGCGGCTGGCCTGTAGTCCCGTCCTGCGGCTGCGGGCCAGTGTGCACGTCGGCCCGCTGTCCCTGCCCGACCACCGCGGTGACGCCATCAATGACACCACCCGGCTGCTCGACAGCCAGGCGAACCGCCAGGCGCTGTCCGCCGCGAAGGACAGTGGCGGCTTCCTTGCTGCCGCGCTCTCCGAGATCGTCTACCAGCGCACCGTGCACGCGGGCCGCACGCAGGATCTGGGCCCACACCACTTCCTTGAGGCGGTTGCCCGCGTCGGCGACAAGCCCGGCTTCGAGCAGCCTTGCCGGATTCATGTGCCGGGCCTGACCGGGCCGGCCGTACGCCCCTACGTCACGGACGCCGCATCACCGGCCGCTGCTCCCTCCTCCACCACGCAGCCGAGCGACGCGTCAGTGACACCGGTTTCCGGCAGCGGCGGCACGTTCCAGTTCCACGGTCAGGTCAGCGACCCCACGATCGCCAACAGCATCGACACCCTGCGAATCGATCGCCGCCAGCGGTGAGTCGCCTGGCCTTCCGCCCTCCCACTCTTCCCACACTCACCCTGGAGCACTCGTATGTCTGACGTGCCGTTCGACCCCATCCAACCGACCAGCGAAGCTACCGAGAACCAGGCCAACGGCTCCGGCGGCTGGCTGCATCGCTTGCGCCCCGGATCCGGCGCTCCCGACCGACGGGACGCGACCCCTGACGCCCCATCTCCTTCCCTCGCTCCCCTACCACCGGATGCCGCCTCTCCCGCGCATCGCGTGCATGAAACGCAGGACCGGGCGACACACGTGTATGGGAACCCCGATGTCGTCGCCCACCACATCAAACAGCTGATCCTTGAGACCCGAAAGCAGGACTTACTGGAGGGCGTCGAGCAAAGTCGCGAGCGACTGCTCGATCAGCCGTTCGTTCGCAGCGCGCACTGGAACACGATCTGGGAGCAGATCGTCAATCCCGCCACCAGCCGCCCCCACCAGCCCGTGATCATCATCGTCGCGCCCCGCTCATACGGCTCGACAACCCTCGCACTGCGGCTTCTGGCCGAGCACACTGCTCACGACGCCACCCTGGTCAAGTTGGACGCAGACTGGAAGATCCCCAGCAAAGGACGCCTGCCGCTGGAGATCGCGCACGCCTACCAGCTTGACCTCAAGCACCCGGAGAAAGATCAGGTATCGGCCGACTTCCTCGACGCGCTGTCGGAACACGCCGCCCACCTCCGGGGTTGCGGTTCCTATCTGGCGCTGACCGTGGCACAGGACCTGTGGAAGGATCACCGTCTCAGCGATCGCGACGGCATCCAAGTGGTTCGTCTGCACGAGGCTCCCGATGCCCAGGAAGTCGTAGAGGCGCATCTGGACGCCAACGGCTACGGACAGCTGGTCACATCGCTTCGCTCCTTCCCCAAGGCCACGGCTTCCTTGCGCGGACTGACGGCGGTGGCCGCCGTACGGGCCGCGTACTCCGCCGTGACGGCTTGGAAGGAACATATCCACGTCGGCTCCCAGCAGTCGCGAGTGCGGGCAGACTCCGACAGCGGAACCCCGGCCACGCTGGAAGAACGCTTCATCGCGGCTCTGACCGACTGGCGCGGCGAACTCGACGGCCGGTTCGGCGAGATGAACAGCCTGTACGCCCACGACAACCCCTCACTCACCGTGGAGGACCGCTGTCTGCTGCTGGCCCTAGCTGTGCAGCAGACGGCACCCATGCCCGTCGTCGCGCGCAGTGCGGCCGCTCTGCTGAAAGCCATCGGCGACGCCCCCGACGCTCCCGGCGCAGCAGCAAAATTCTCACCGCCCCTCAGTGCGCTGGCCGGACGGGGAATGCGTCGGCGCATCCAGGATGTCGGGGGTGAAGTCGACCTGCAGGACACCGTGGTCTTCGACCGGCCTGCTTATGGACGCGCCGTGCTGGAGTATGTCTGGGACAACTACGACGTCATGCGTGAGCCCTTGCTGACCTGGCTCGTCGCGACGGCTCAAAGCGCCGATCCGGAAGACAACGCGGTGGCTGCGTTGGCCGAGCTCACCGTGCGGCACGGATCGGTGGACTACCTCACGACACTAGGCGGCCTGGTCGGCAGCAGTCATCCCAAGGTGCTTGGTGCGGTCATGGAACGTGCCGTGCATAACGAACACGTGGGACGCCTGGCGTGGGAGGCGCTGTACGGATGGGCAGAGAAGGAGAGTTACGCGCCCGCGGTGATTACACTGTGCCGACGCATCCTGGAGGACTCCTCCGTCGCCACTTCTCTGGCCAAGCGGGCAATGGTGCGCCTGCGCCGGGTCACGCACAAGAACACCTCCGGCACCGTGATCGGCCAAGTCCAGGCTGCCTTCGACTCTCTGGTCCTTCACCCCACCGTCGCCCTGCGACTGGCCGGTGAAGTCGTGAGCTGGCAGCGGGGCAAGGTCTCCTCCGCTCGCAGCGGCGCCCTGGCCTTCCTAGCATTGATGACCCTCGGCCACGACGGCACGCCGTGGCTCGTGGACACCCCTCCCACGGACATCGACGTACAGCGCGGCGTCCACGACCTGCTGTCCTCTTCGGAGACCGCCGCCGAGGTCACCTCGCGTCTGACGGACTGGATCCGTGCTTGTGCCGACGATCCCAGCGCCTATATGCAGTTGCGCGACCAGCTTCTGCCGGCGCTGCGGGGCCACAACATGTTCGAGGCCGGCTGGAGGTTCATGAGCGGGCTGCGCGGCATCTCCACCGTTGAGGGTTTCAGCGTGGCCGACGACTTCTACAACCACCTCGTCGACAGCCGTGTGCGCACGGTCTTCCCGCTCGAAGAGAACCTCGTATGAGGTGGCCATGGCGCCGCGCCGTCCGTACAAGCAGGTCTGCCCAGCCACGATTGCTGCCCAGTGCCACCGATGGCATCGCCTTCGAGGCCCTATACACAATCACCTGGCGACCACTATGGCGGGTGCCTCCCAGCGTGGAGGAGACGGTACGCGCCACCGTGCATGCCACGGCGACCGAGACAGCTGTACGTCTGCGCGCCTCGGACGTGCCCGCCGCACAGGACGTCGTCAACGCGGCTCTCGGCACTCTGCCCCGCCGTGCCCCGAACTACTGCCTGCTGAACGTCAAGGCGACTCTCGGTCTGCCCAGCGCAGCACAGGAGCTGCTGGCGCAGCGGGCAGCGGACGAGCAACGCGTCCGCCGCCTGCGCTTCTTGAAGGACAACCTCTACGACCACCCGGACCTCGTCGTCCTGGACCAACTCGAACACCACGCCCCCGGCGCCCTGGGCGACGAGCATGTTGCCGAACTCCAGCGCCTTGCGCGCCTGATCTGCTCCTGCGACCGCTGGTGGTTCCCGCTCCTGCAGCAATGGGAGCAGGTCGGCCAAGGGTTCACGAACATTGAGAAGCGACAGCAGGCCATGCTCGTGCTGTCCGACTCCCTTAAGGCTCTCAACGGCGGCAGTCTCCCCAGCGGCATCGCAGCAGTGGACATGTCCGGGTCTGACGGAGCACCCCGAAGGGCGCACCCATGAAGCTCGCCCTGTGGCGGATGCTGCTGGCACCCCTGACCAGCCTCCGAGCCCTGTTCATTCAACGGCGCAGCGCAACACCCCTGTCCTACGACGTCGCCTGGCGCCGGGCCCGCCTGGACCGTTGTCCCGACGACATGGTCTATCGACTACACGGCCACCGAGCCACCGCACCCGACCAAGCATCCAGTGCTCAGTCGCGCTTGGCCGCGCCGAGAAACGACGAGCCGACCGACCGGCGCGCCTGACCGACGTCTCTGCAAACACACAAACACCTTCGCCCTGTCCATGAGGACAGGGCGAAGGACGTTCATGCGGCAATGGTCAGGGGCGCGTCCAAACGCTCCCAGGCGCCGAGAACGGCCTTGTGCGCGTCCGGTTGCAGGTGGGCGTAGCGCTGGGTGTGGTTTGGAAGCTCTCGTGTCCGAGGAGGTGCTGGACCTCGTAGAGCGAGACTCCCTTCTGGACCAGCCATGAGGCGCAGGTGTGGCGCATGGAGTGCGGCGGGTAGTGCGGGACAGGCTGTTGCTCGCCGTCGCCGTCGAAGTAGCGGGCGCCGTCGACGGCCGGCCACCACGTCTGTGTGCGCCAGTTGCTGTCGCTGAGGAGGCGGCCGGCGCGACCCTTGGTGATGGTGGTGAACACCACGGCGTCCCGTTCGAGCCGGTGGATGTGGCGTTCGAGGGTCTCCAGGACGTGGCTCGGGAGCGGGACTTCGCGACGGCTCTTGGAGCTCTTCGGATACTCCTTGATGCCGCACTTGGTGTTGACCTCCACGACGAAGAGGCGCGAGCGGCGCTGGTCGATGCGGTGGCGGTGAAGGCCGGAGAGCTCGCCCCAGCGCAGCCCGGTGTAGAAGCCGAGCAAGCACATAGTCCGCCAGGGCGTGGGGAGTTCGTCCAGAATGCTCTGCGCCCGATCGAGCGTGAACCACTGCGGCGGCTTGACCGCGATGGCCGGCAGGTCGATGTTGCGGCAAGGGCTCACCGCGAGGATGTCGTCGTCGACCGCCGCGCGCATCATGGAGGACCTCAGGTTGTACGCCCTCTTGATCGCGGAGGCTCCCGCGCCCTTCTCCACCAGGGCGCGGATCCAGCTCTGGATGTCCATGCGGGTGATGGCCCGCATCTCCCAGCCCTCCCAGTAGGGCAGGACATGGTTCTTGATGGAGGAGGCGTCGCCGCGCAAGGTGTGGGGCTCGACGATGCGGGCGTTCCACCACCGGTCGTGCCAGTCGCTGAAGGAGATCTCGCCCGCTCGCGGGTCGCGCAGGGCGCCGCGAGAGAACTGGGTCTCCATGTCGGCGCCCCAGGCTCGGGCCTGTGCTTTGAGGGGGAACGACTCGCTGAACCGGTCTCCCGCTCTGTTGCGTTCGGTCGCCTGCCACTTGCCGGATGCCAGTTTCCGGAGGTACGTGGATCTACTCCTTGTTCGACTGCCGAGGGATTCGGAAACTGGTGTGGGTCAGCGACGGGCCATGGCCGGGGTGACGGTCCTGCTGCTGATGAACTCCTCCAGACCGGCAGCGGGTACACGCACGCGGGAACGTCCGGGCCCGGTACGGAGATCGACGACGGGCAAATCGCCGGCGGCGATGAAGCGGTAGACGGTGCGGCGGTCGACGTCCAGAGCGGCGGCGACAGCGGGTATGGAGAGCAAGCGGGCAGGCATGGGGAGTCCTTGGCGGTGCAGGTGGGGTGGGATGAGTGGCCCGGCGATTCGGCAGCCGGGCTGTAGGCCGGTTCAGCAGAAGGCCAATCAGCCTTGCCAGGGCATCGAGGCGTCAGGGGTTACGGCGTGACGCGTCGTGGGCACGAGGGCTGGCGATGTGCGGGGCAGGCGTCTGGCAACCGCGCCGTTGTCAGGCGGGGCCTCGGGCTGATCTCACGCCTTGAAGGCGTGGGGAAGAGCCGAAACGGTCGGTCGGAGGACGCTGGAGTGGGGGCGGAACTCTGCGACAGCCGACTCTTCGGTACGGCAGCGCGGGGAAAGCGCAGGCACTTCGTGTACTCCCTTGGTTGGGTTGGGGCGCGTCTAGCCACGTGGGACAGAGGGGTCGGTCCCGTTGGACACCTCAAACCATCCGGAGAATCCCCGGTTTCGGTAACCGGGGATCGGGTGCTATGAGCCCCCGGCAGACTCAGCTCACGAGCCGACAGGGCAGGGGGCCGGACACGCAGGAGTCGGCTGCCTCTCGCCTCACGAGCCGATCACTGGAGCAGGGTGAGGAGAGGGACATCCAGGGCTTGGGCGAGAGCGACTAGGTCGTCGACGTCGCACCGGCGTTGGGCGCGTTCGATGCGGGACAGCATCGTGTTGGACATCGGGCGGCCGAGGGCGGTGACATGGGCGGCGAGTTCGCGTTGAGCGAGGCCGCGTTCCGTGCGGAGGATTTCGATGGTGCGGGCGGCCCGTATTCCGTACGGACCGATTTCCAGGGGTCGTGCTGCCATGGCTCCATTTGTAGCTCGCATTCGCCGGTTTGGTGAACCGGCGATCGTCGTCTATGTTGCGCTCGCGCGGTTGGCCGGGTAAGCGACCGCGGAAGGTCGGGATGTATCGAAATCCGGTACATCTACTGCCACTCTGCGAGTGCTCTGACGTGGGGTGTTGTGTTGTAGCTTCCCTCTCGGCGGGGCGTCAACGGCTTCTCTATGTGATGCTTCTGGCTCGGCAACCAAGGCAACTATTTCGTCAACCGCCGATCGTGCCCTACAGTTTTGCAACCTCCCCTTCCCGACTCCTTTCTCTGCGCCTTTCTGCCGTGAGAGATTGCGCGGGAAAGGGCTGGACTTGCGCCGCATGGGTGTGGCTATGTTGACGACACCCCCGGAAAGCGCGAGTGGCCATCGACGCGCCCCGCGCGGCAGAACCAGTCAACTCTCCCACCCCTGAAGCCCGTACCGCACATCGACGGTGAGCAATGGGTGCCCGCCCATCTGCAACCGAGTGAGGAACCGCCCCTCTTGGCCCGAATCCGCACCATCAAGCCCGAAGCCTTCGTCTCCGAGTCCTTGGCCGCCGTCTCCCTGACCGCCGAGCGCACCTTCCTCGGCCTTCTCACCCAGGCCGACGACCAGGGCCGCCACCGCGACCACGCCGCGATCATCGCGGGACAACTGTGGGTGCTTCGCCCTGAACACGGGCCCTCGGACGTCGAGACTGACCTCGCCCAGCTCGCCGACGCCGGGCTGATCTGCCGCTACACGGGGCCGGACGACAAGCGGTACCTGCACATCGTCACCTGGAGCCGGCACCAGAAGATCAACCGGCCCAGCAAGAGCCGCCTCCCCTCCTGCCCGCACCACGACACCCCGGCCGCCGGAGCCATGCCAAGCGCCGCAGGGGTCGGCTTCACGGAGCCCTCACTGTCGCCTCGCGGAGCTCTCCGTGAGGGCTCAGGGGAGATGTGCGAGCCCGCAGTGAATCCGGACACCGATGACGAAGTCGCAGGTCAGGGCAGATTCACGGCGTCCTCAGTGAGGACTCACGGAGAGCTCCCGGAGCCGTCGGTGAAGCCTCACTGCCCGGATCTAGGACCTAGGATCATGGATCTAGGAGATACCCCTTCGGGGGGCGCAAGCGCCCTCGCGCCTGACACCGTCTCGGCCAAGCAGCTCCTTGGCGAGTACGTCGCTGCGTGCACCCACCGCCCGCCGGATGCCTTTCTGAACCAGCTCGGCGGACAGGTGCGCAAACTGCTCGACGAGGGCATCTCCCCCACCCATCTCCGGGCCGCCCTCGAACGCCATCGCGTCAAGGGCCTGTCCCCGAGCGTCCTGCCCAGCCTCGTCCACGAGGTCATGAACGCCGCCTCCCCCGCCACGCCCGCCGCCCACCGGGCGTGGACGAACCCCACCGACGTCGTCGCCGCCTACGGAGATGAGCTCTGACCGCCACCCTCAGCCGAGAGCCTCGCCAGCTCGGCCCACTCGCCGACCGGCTCAACGGCATCCTGGCCAGCCGCGGCATCGACCCCACCGCCGCTGCCGCCCAGGAACCACCTGCCGAGCGCGTCACCGCCCTGGAGCTGGCCGACGCGCGCATCCCCGCCCGCTACCGCCGCGCCCTGGCCGACCACCCCCAGATCGCCGCCTGGGCCGACCAGATCGCCCGCGCCGGACGCCCCGGCCCGACCGGACCCGGCATCGCCGAGGGCCCGTCGCTGCTGATCGCCGGCCCCACCGGCACTGGCAAAACCCACCAGGCGTACGGCGCCGTCCGCGCGCTCCTCACCCGAGGCGTCCGCCTGCGCTGGGAGGCCACCACCTCCGCCGACCTCCACGCGCGGCTCCGCCCCCGCGCCGGCCACGACGGAGAACGGGAACTGCAGACGCTGGCCCGCTGCCCGCTTCTGCTCCTGGACGACCTCGGCGCGGCCAAGACCAGCGAGTGGACCGAGGAGCTGACCTACCGGCTGATCAACCACCGGTACGAGCACATGCTCCCCACCCTCATCACCACCAACCTCCCCACCGCCGAGCTCCGCACCGCGCTCGGCGACCGCGTCGCCTCCCGCCTCGCCGAGATGACCGAACGCGTCATCCTCACCGGCCCCGACCGACGCCGTACTGCGCCCGCCGCCTGACGGCAGCCGCGCGTCTCCCTCCCCCCTGCCTTCACCTCACCCGCCCGCGCACAGGCATGCCCTCGATCGCGCGGGCCCTTGGAGAGCCCCTGCATGACATCCGGCAGCATCGTGGCCACAAGCGCCGCAAAGTCCCAGGCAGCGTCCCTGGCGCACTGGATCCCCTCACCCACAGCAGCCGTAGCCCCACTCGTTGCCCTCGCCTTGGCCGCTGGATGGCTGTGGCAGCGCGCCCGCAAGCGTGGCAACAGGCAGCAACGTGTCACCGCCGCCGTCCCGGTCGCCGCCGTCGCTGCGATCGGCTGCACCGCCTACAGCGCGGACACGAGCTGGCGGTTCGCCGCCGACTACCTCGACATGGGCGGCACCGTCGAGCGCGCCGCGATGTTCGCCGCCGCCGAACTCACCCTGTTCGCCACCGCCCTGATGGCCCGGCAGAACCTCAACGGCCCCAAGCAGGCACCCGGAGCGCCCGGCACCCTCACCTGGGTGATCACCGGCGTGCAGATCGTGCCCGCTTTCGCCGAGTCCGGACTGATCGGCGGAACCGTGCGCGCCTTCGTCGGCCCGGTGCTGGCGGCCGTGCTGTGGCACCTGGCCATGGGCATCGAACTACGCAACCGCAGCCCGCACGCCGACTCCCGCAGCCTGACCGCCGTCCTCACCCGACAGGCACGCGAACGGCTGCTGGCCCGCCTGGGGATCGCCGACCGGGACGCAGACTCCGCCCGGATCATCCGCGAGCGCGCCCTCGACCGGGCGGTCACCCTGATCCTCCGGGCAGAAACCATGAAGCCCGAGAAACGCAGCAAACCGCGAGGCCGACGCCTCACCCGCCGCCTGCACAAGGCCCTGGAGCAGGCCGACGTCGACCGCGACGAACGCCAGGACGAGCTGCTGCTGCGCAAGCTCGCCACCCGCCAACAGGCCCTCGCCCTGGTCACCGTCCCGTTGCCCGCCCGTTGGCCCGATCTTGCCGAGCGCACGACGGGCGGCACCGTGACCGCCCGCCCGCGGGCCACGGCAGCGAAGCGGGCAGAGGCTCCGGGCCGCCCGCCCGCCAAGGTCGCGGGCGGTGACACTGCCGACCGGGCAGCCCGCCCTCAGCCCGAGAACCGCCCGCAGCAGCCCGCCCGCACGACCTCCAGCCCGGAATCGAAACCGGGCGGGGAGCCGCAGGGCGACGATCCGGGCAAGACCTCGCGGGCGGAGCCGAATGGCCAGGGCCGCAAACCGCGCGCCACACGCGAGCTCCTCATCGACTACGCAGATCACCTCTACGACGAGCACGGACGTCTCTCCCGTGACCTGCTGGAGGAGACCGTGCGCGCGAACGGCTACAGCGTCGGCAGCGACATCGCCGGAGAAGTCGTCCGCACCGTCAAGGCCAGGGAACAGGCCGCGCGCGCCGACCACCCTCACTGAGACCGCCCCCGCCCCCAACCTCATGGAAGACCGATCAATGCACGACTCGCACCACGAACTGCCGGTCGCTCCAACAGAGATGACCACCCCCACCTCGGCGGGAGCAAGGTATCCCGCTGGACCGTCCAGGGACGGCCGCAGCGGGGACGCCTCCGCCCCGGGGGTGGCGGAGGCACTCGGGCACCAGGGGGTGCCCGAGCAGGAACAGCCCGTCGACACCGCCGCCGTCGCGCTGCCGCGTGCCGCCGAGGCCGCCGCGCTGCACCGCGTCGCCCGACGCCGCAAGCCCGATCCGAACGGCCAACGCAAGGAGCGAGTCGACGCCCGCTACAGCGTCGAGGAGAAGGTCGACATCCAGCGCATGGCCCGCTCGCTGAACATCGCCGGCGCCCACTACGTTGGAGCCGTCGTCATGGCCCACGTCCACGGCGACCTCGCCCTGCCCGGCCAGCGCACCGAGCTCGACGACTACATCGACGAGCTCACCGCCCTGCGCAGCGAGGTCGCCAGGATCGGCCGCAACCTCAACCAGATCACCAAGAAGCTCAACTCCGGCGGCCCCCCGCACCCTGGGGACACCGCTGTCCTGGCCCAGACCGAGCGCACCCTGGACGCGGTTGGCACGGCCGTCCGCCACATCGCGGCCGCCGCGAACCAGGCCGTCGCCAAGCGGGCGGCCCGGTGATCGCGAAGATCAGCGGTGGCAAGGAGACCGCGGGCCTGATCCGGTACCTGTTCGACACGAAGAAGGCCAAGGACCACACCGACCCGCATCTGGTCGCCTCCTGGGACGGCTTCGCCCCCGACCCCGGCCGCGCTGAGGACCCTGACGCGGCCAGGAGGCTCCTCGTGGCCGACCTCGACCTGCACGTCAAGCAGGCCCGGCGGCTCGGCCGTGCCCCGGAGCGGCACACGTGGCACTGCTCGATCCGGGCCGCCGAGAGCGACCGCCACCTCAGCGACGAGGAGTGGGCCGCCATCGCCCGCCGGGTCGTCGAGGCCACCGGCATCGCGCCCGCCGGTGATCCGGACGGCTGCCGCTGGGTCGCCGTCCGCCACGCCCCCGACCACATCCACATCGCCGCCACCAAGGTCCGCGCAGATCTGCACGCCGCACGCCACTGGAACGACTACCTCACCGCCGACCGCGAACTCGCCGCCATCGAGAAGGAATACGGCCTCTTCCGCGTCGCCCGCGGCGACCGCACCGCCGCCAAGCGGACCACCCGCGCCGAGCAGGAGAAGGCCCGCCGTACCGGCCAGCGAATGCCCGCTCGCGAGCGCCTGCGTACCACCGTGCGCACCGCTGTGGCCGCTGCTTCCACTATGGAGGAGTTCGTCCACCTGCTCAGCCACATCGACGGCGTACTCGTCGAGATCGTGCACTTCCCCTCCGGCGACGTCCGCGGCTACAAGGTCGCTGCCGAAGACACCACCACCGCCGACAACAGGCCCGTCTGGTACTCCGGCTCCGAACTCGCCCCCGACCTGTCCTTCCCCAAGATCCGAGAACGCCTGGGGAACACCGAACCGCAGGCAGGCGCCCAGCCGGGTCGGCGCAGGCCGAACACGTGGCACCAGGCCACTGCTTCCGCAGAACGCATCCCGCGCCACCTCGACCGGACCGACGACGAAGCCTCCCAGGCCCACCTCGCCGCCTTCGGTGAAGCCCTCGACGCCCTTCCTCTCCTCGCGCCCCAGGCTCTTCGGCCTCAGCTCCGAGAGGCGGCAACGGCGTTCGAGCGCGCCACACGCTCCCGCATCCAGGCCGAACACCAGCACGCCCGCGCCCTGCGTGGTGCCGTGCGGGCGATGCTCCGCGATCCGGTACCCAGGGACGGCGCCGCCCTGGCGATGTTCCTCGACGCCGCGATCCTCGTCGTCATCGCCGCCGCTCGCTGGCACCAGCTCCGCCACCACGACCAGCAGGTTGCCGCCGCCCAGCAGACCCTGCTGCACCTCCAGGCGGCCTACGACCAGGCAGCCGCCGCACCACTGGCCGCCCTCGCTCAGCGCCGACCGCCTCAGCAGGCGGCGGACAGGCACATCCTCCACCTGCACCAAGTCGTGCCCGATCACGTCGAGCAGATCACCGAAGATCCCGCCTTCGGTGCCCTGACCACTGCCCTCGCCGAAGCCGAGGCAGCAGGCCACAACCCGGAGCAGCTTCTCCAGCAGGCTGTCGACCAGCGGACCCTGGAGGACGCCCGATCCCCCGCAAGGACCCTGGCGTGGCGAATCGAACGCCTCAGCGCAAGGCCGGCGCCCACTGCACGAGCCCTGGCAGCGCAGGCCCGGAGCGCAACACAACGGTCCGCTGCGCCATTGCCGACGACGGCAACGGCTGCCCCGGTTGTTCCGCAAGCACCGCGAGGGCGGCGGCGGTAAAACGACGTCAGAGCCGCAGGGGCTGCGTCCCTCCGGGATCTGAGGGACGTGCGAGGCTTTCCCGGATCACGCGGTCGCTGGTGCGCAGAGCCGCCGTCAGTTTTCCTCGCAGCTCGTTCGGAAGGGTCCCTGAGCCGAGGGCGCAGGCGCGCACCAGCACGCGACAGTCCTGCATTTGCCGGTCCGTGGCGATCTCGGTGAACAGAGGGTGAGCCAGGGTCTCGCGGGCCGCATAGCCGTCTTCGGTGTCCGTCGTCCTGCGATGGAGGCCCTCGACGATGCGATGCGCGGCGAGCGCATCGGCGGAACCGAATGCGTCGAGGACCGTAAGTCCGAGCCGGGTGTCGAAGACGGTCATCCCGGGTTCGGCCTTCCGTCCGAGGTAGGCCGTCACCAGATCCGCCAGGTGGCCGTCGGTCGGCTGCCCGGCGTCGCGGCGGCATAGAACGGTCAGACATGCCGTGACGGCTTGTTCCCACGGGTCGCCGGGCATCGTGTCGGCAAGGAGGGCAGCGGCCCGCGCGGTGTCACCCGCAACGAGGGCGGCGAGTACGGCGACCTGTCGGCCGTCGAGCATTCGCTTTCCGATGCCGTGGTGGGCTCCGATGTGCGCCAGCGCCTCGGGCCATCGCCCCTCGGCGGTGAGGGTGCGCGTGCCGTCCGCGAGGAGGACGCGCCACAGCCACGCGCGAACCTCCTGGCGGTCTTCGCCGGTCGCAGTGAGGTTCGCAGGTACGTTGACGCCTTCGAACCGGGCGGCTGTGCCCGTCTCGATGGCCTTGTACAGGTTGAGGAGTCGCTGACGGCCCTCGTCGGGGTGGCCGGCGCGGATCTGGAGGCGAGCGAGGTTGACGACCGGTTCCAGTCCGCGGATTGCGCTCATGCCGGGCAGGGGGCAGGCGTACAGGTAGGCGGCGGCGTGCTGGTGGCACATCTCGCGGGCGAGCTCGGGGAGGTCGAGGTCGGAGGCGATGAGCGCGGCCTGGTTGTAGACGGCCGAGGCGAGCCCCTGGTCGGTCCTTTTCACCGCGTTGTCGGCCAGGTCGACGAGTGCGCGTACGCGTTCAGGCAGGGGCAGGCAGGCGGGGCGGAAGCGGGCGACGAGCGGGAAACGCTGGGCTATGGGGCCGTATGGGTCCATGGATCCCCCAGGTCGAGAGCGAGGACTGATGAGGCGCCGGTGTCCGCCAGCTGTACGCCGACGGGCACCGTCCGCTACGCGTGGGGCGTCATCGCCAGTCGACGACGATGCGGTTCAGCGGTGTGTCGAGGGCAAAGAGACCGGGGCGCTGCTCGATGGCGGGGGTGTCGAGGGGCTGGATCTCGAACGTGGCCTCACGACCTCGGTACTCCCTGTCCCAGGTACGGATGGTGTCGGCGACCTTCGCGGCCAGCTCGTCGCTGCCGGGGCCGTGGCCGATGACGCCGAACTCCCAGAGCCTGTCGCCCTCGGGGGTCTTCTGATTGGACACGCGCCGGGCGAGGTAGGTAACGGCACCCTTGTCAACGACCGCAGTTGACGAGGGGTAGGGGTCCTCGGTGAGCAGCGTGCCCTTGGCGCTCTGGGGGAACAGCATCCGGATCAGACCAGAGGGGAGGGAGCAGGTGACGAACAGTTCCATCCACTCCGGCGACTCCATGGCGCGGACCGTCATGCCGGTCCACTCCTCGGTGCGCGGCTGGGCGAGTACACCTGCGAGGGCATCGGCGTCGATGCTGAGCCCGGCGGGGGCCTGGAGTCGTACGGTGCCGTCCGTGCTGAGCGGGATGACTCGGCGGTCGTCATCGGCGATGCCCCGCCGAAGGGGCATGAAGGTGTTCATCTCGCTGCCGAGGGAGACCCACCGGCCGTCGCGCTGCTCGTAGGCGATGGAGCGGGACACCGTGCCCTTCAGGCGCTGGGGGACGAGGAGCCGACCGCCGGGAGCGAGCTGCTGCAGCCAGGCGTGCGGCACGCCGTGCGCGCCCACAGTGGCGATGATCCGGTCGTACGGCGCTGCTTCGGCGTAGCCGAGTGCTCCGTCGCGGGTCACGGCCTCGACGTTGGTGATCCCGGCGGCGGCGAGGTGCGCACGGGCGCCCTCCACGAGGTCGTCGTCGACGTCGAGGGTGGTCACGTGTCCGCTCTCGCCAACCAGGTGGGCGAGCAGACCGGCGTTGTAGCCGGTGCCTGCGCCGAGTTCGAGGATGCGCTCGCCGGGCTGGGCTTCGAGCTGGTCCAGCATGAGGGCGACGACGCCCGGCTGGGAGGCGCAGGAGATGGATGTGCCGTCGGTGTCGTACTTGATGTGCACCGGTGCGTTGGCGTAGGCGTCTTCGAGTGACGCGTCGGGCACGAACACGTGGCGGGGAACGGTCCGCAACGCGGTCTCGACGGCGGGCGTGCGGGCGGGTCCGTCCGCCCGAAGCTGGTCGACCAGGGCGTTGCGGAGGCGCTCGGCGTCCGCCCTCGGGGTGGTGATCGCGTCGGTGTTCATCGCGCTGACGCTATCGATGTCGACCGTTGCCTCGGTGGGCGACTCGGTGTGGTCACTCGTTCCCATGACTACCTCTCGTGCGATGTGGGACAGGGCGCTCTGGTCGTACCGGAGGAGACCGGCGCGGTTGGCGTGGAAGATCACGTGGTGGGCGATGACGGCTCGCAGGCCGCGGGTGAGGGCGCCGCGGCCTGCGAGGTCGGCGAGCGTGGCGCCGGCCCGTTCGAAGGCGGTCACCCATTCCTCGTGCGCGTGGAGTGGGCCACCAGGGCGGCAGAGGCTGTGGGCGTCTGCGGTCATGAGCTTGCGCATGGCCGGAGCCAGTTCGGCGGCTCGTTCGGACGGTTGTGGAGCGGTGGCTGGTCGAAGGGTCGCGACCTTCGCCCATACGTCGCCCTGTTCGAACCAGTCGAGTCCGGCACCGCGCATCATGACGCTCGCCAGCAGGACGGCGGATTCCCGGCGTCCCAGGTGCATCGGGCTCGGCTGGTAGGTGAGCAGGTGGCGGGAGTCGCTGTGGAACAGTTCGTGGGCTGTGTCCATGGCCTCCGGGCCGCCGAAGGTGTCGGTCTCGGGCTCGTAGACGCAGGGCAGGCACGACACGGCCACGCCGTCGCCGATGAGATCGCTCAGGAGCGACTCGATGGCTGCTGAGGGCTTGTCCGCGAGGTAACGCAGCGGCCAGGGCTGTTTGTTCATGAACCACCAGCCGGTCAGCTGGCCGTCGGCCTCGGCCTCGATCAGGGCGGGGCCAAGGCGTTCGGCGATGGTGCGTCGGGCAATCTCGCGGTCGGCGAAGGCGATGTTGTGCTGCTGCCAGCGGTCGGGAGGCATTGAGGTCCTTCGGTCGGTGGATCAAGCGATGAGGAGGCATGCGTCCCAGGCGGACCGGGGTGGTGCGGCGGTGCTGGACGCGAGGAGGGCCAGGGCTATGCCGGCGGCGCCGTCGAGGAAGCCGGGGCCGCCTTCCTCGTCCTGGATGAGCGCCGTGGCCGTGAGTTCGGGGTCGGTGCCCGGTGGCATGACCGCAGCCAGGAGGGCCGGGATCGCGGCGCGGAGTTTCTCCGCGGTCGAGGGGTGGGCGTCGTCGGCCGTACGCGTGGCGACGTGGGCGAGGCCGGCGAACCCGTGGCAGAGGCCGTTGTCCGTCGTGGCCTTCAGCTGCTCGGGGGCGGTAAGGGCGGCCACGAGTGCTTTCTCCGCGGCAATCTGGCGGCGGGTGTCGCCGAGGGCAAGCGCGGCAAGTTGCTCGGCGCGGGCGAGGCCGGCGGTGCCGTAGCACCAGGATGGCCGCCGGGGTGCGGACGGGGCGAGATGCCAGCTTCGCAGCTCGCCCTGAGTGACCCAGTACGGCCAGACCGGTCCGCCGTCGACCTCCTCCTTCCAGCGGTCCAGCCATGCCAGGATGGTGTGCAGTGCTGCGTGGTGCCCATCGGTGACGGAGCCGTCCCGAGCGGCAAGGGCTAGGAGTGCGAGGACGCCGCCGATGCCGTGCGCCATACCGGTGTTGGCGTGCCCGCCGGGGAATCGGTCGTCCGGGCTGCCCGAGGGCCCGGTCTCCGCCCACCAGCCCGGAAGGGTCTCGCCGTGGTGGGTGATCGGTTCGGTGAGGCGCACGCAGTAGTCGAGAACGGCGCGCGTCGTGGAGCTGCCGGGGCTTCGGCGCAGTAGGTAGGCGCCGTATCCGGTGAGACCCCGGATGGCGTCGAACTCGGCGAGCTGCGGCAGGCGTCTGGCGTCGATGCGGCGGTGGGCCGCGTCGAGACGGCGTCCGACGTCGACCGTGATCTGGGCGTCCATCGCGTCGAGGGCGCGGTGGTAGGAGCCGGGAAGGTGGTCGGCGGCACAGGACAGGGCGTGGGCGAAGGCAGGCACTCCGTAGAACGGGTGGCTGTCCGGGCCGCTGGTGAGCGGCTGCCGGGAGGCGGCGGTGAGCCAGTCGTGGGCGCGGTGCCACGGGCCGAGGCCGTTCGCGGCCAACTCAATGTGCAGGAGCGCGATGCCGGGCGGCCCGTAGGCAAGATGCTGCCGATCCAAGGACAGCGTCCTAGAGCCGCATGGCATGGTCTCGGGGTCGGCGAGCTGGGCGGCGATGGTGTCGACCAGACCGAGCGCAGGGTGGGCGTTCACGAGGTTCTCCCCCGAGTGCGAGCCGTCCAGGCCAGGGCGGCGGCGCGCGCCAGGTAGAGGCACACTTCTTCCTCCAGGAAGTTCACGGCGACGTGGCGCACGAAGTGGACGTGCAACAGGGAGGTCAGAACGTCGTCGAGGGCGATGCCCTGGGTGTCCGGGCCGGGAAGGTGCGGCCGGTACGCGGCAAGCGCCGTATCCCGGTCAGTCCATCCGGACACGATGGCGTCTCCGCCCGGGACCCTGCGCAAGGCCGACCAGTCGTCGCTCGGGTCGGCGAGCCGTACGGCCTCGGTGAACTGCGGGCGCGGAACGGGCACGGGTGCGATCGGCGAGACATGGTCGATCAGCCACTGCATCCCAGCCTCGGTGGTGCCCAGGAAAGCGGAGGCGATGGCGACCGTGTGGGCCACCACCAGCGTGCGCTGGCCCGGACGCCGTGGCTGCGCGAGTTGGGCCAGGACGGCGCGCGAGTCCGCCCGGAACACCTCCTCGGCCGCCTCCCATGCGGTGCCGGAGCCCCAGCGGCCCATCTCCCGGTAGGAGGTGGGATAGCGCAGGTCGGCCAGCAGGCCGATGCTTCGTAGCTCGTCGGCCCAGGCGCTCACCGTTCGGGCCGTGTCGGCGAAGGCTTCCAGGGCGGGGAGGGCGATGCGTACGCGGAGGTGTTGGTCCGGGTCGCGGAAGCGGATGAACCACCATGGCGGGTTGCCGAGTTGTTCGAGTAGGCCGGGCAAGTACCGGGAGAGTAAGACGTCTTGGCGGCGGGGGTCACCGTACAGGGCGGCCAGAAGAACCGGGGAAGCGGCAGGTGTCTGCATCTGGGTCACCGACAGGGCACGAGCCCGGGTGGGGGCTGGCAGTGGCGGCCATGCCGACGGCCTGGTTGCTTTGAGGGGTACCACGACCTCGTGGGCTCGCCCACCGCACCAGCCGTACGCCTCCGGTTCCGGGGCCTCGACGAGCACGGCCAGGCGCGAATGGTCGAGGTGCCTGCGCAGGAGCGCACGGTGGCCGGCCTCGTCGAGGTCGAGGAAGAGGCGTCGGTCGTCCTCAACGAGATGGACGCGGTGCGGCAGCCTCCGCCGGGCACGCCAGTCGCTGAGCGCGGTGTCCCACTCGGCCCGAGGGCGGGCATGGCCGGGCAGTTCGGACGCTTCCAGCCGCCAGCGCGCCGGGGCCAGTACGGTCCGGCCGTACCGCAGACGTGGAAGGAACGGCATCGCAGCTGCGGCGCCCCAGTCGAAGACGGTGACCTGCGCGCACTGGGCGCGGGACAGTTCGGTGAGGAACCGCACCAGCGGCGGGGTGTGGGTGCGCAGGTTCAGCGCGTGCATCCCGACGGTCTCAACACGGTGGCCTCGCTCGGGGACAGCGAGGTACATGCGGCGGCCGTCGCACCCCACAGCCAAGTCCTCCGGGGACAGGACGGTGTCCTGCGGGGCGCGGTGCTCCTGAAGACTGATCACGGTGGGGAGAACCTGTGGGGAGCGGGTGACGTGGGCGCTCTCCGGGAGCAGGGGCGGGAAAGACAGCTGCGCGGGCACGGTGTTCCCGTCTGCGGCCGGGAGGTCGGCAAGCTCTGCGACCAGTGCCTCCCGGTCCGCGAGGGCCAGCACGCTGAGGAACCGGCCCGTGGAGACGCCGGCGCCTCGGGACACGCTCATGACCTCCAGCCGGAACCGCCCGCGCTGCAACTCCTCCAGGCTGGCCGCGTGTACCCGCACCCCGATCTCCAAGTGCGGCGGCAGCCGAGGCTCGTCGGGGCCCACTTCCAGGGCCTTGATCTGGTCGTCCGTGAGGATCACTTCGTCACGGCCGTCGAGTGCGGCCGCCTGGGCCAGCCGTACGAGGACGTCATCCCGAGCGGAGACGCGGGGCCTGCGTGGGCTGGCCGGAGCGCCTGGGTAGCCGTCGGGATAGCTGGTGCCGCTGTCCGCGACGACCTCCGCGAGCGGCACCATCGTGCCGATGCCGTACCGCTCGTAGAACCGCTGGTGGTACTCGTTCCAGGCGGCGGTCCCGTACGGGCGGCTGCTCAAGTGGGTCAGGATGAGAGCGGCGCGCTCGATCTCTCGGGCGACCGCTTGCGACAGAACGATCTGTGCGTCCAGGCGGAGGTCGAGCGCGACGGAGTGGCGACGCAGGCCGGGGACGAGGTCTCGCATCCGCGCCGCGACGCTGTTCCGGCCGCCATGCGTGGCACATTCCTTCAGGCCCGCCCGGACCGCGTGGAGTTCGCGTACGGTCTCCGCGACCGGGGCGAGGCTTCCAGCGTCGACTGCGTCGAGTTGGCCCACCAGATACCTGAGGGCATCGGTCTCGGTGCTCGGAGCGTGCAGGCCCGTGATCAGCACCCGCTGCTGGACCAACTCCGCCAGCAGTTGACGTGCCTTCTCGGGACCGGCCTCGGGGAACTCCGCCTGGAGCTTGTCCACCAGGGTTCCGAACCGGATCGGCAGCCGGGCCGCGGCAAGGACCGCGCGCACCGGTCCGGTCAAGGCCAGAGACGCCTCGACCGCACGTGTCCGGTCGTCGTGGACGTCGGGCTGAAACGGCACGACGAGCCGGTCTCCCCGGTACGTCACGGTGTTGTTGACGACGACGGGTAGCCGTTCGAGCAGGTCCGGACACAACTCCAACCGCTCGACGACGGCAGCTAGCCACTCCGCCCCCGCGCGACCGACGGCCACGTGTTCCTCGCCCCAGTCGGCCCGTGCCTGCGGGCCGAACTCCGCGGTGGCCACGCCGGCGAACAGGCCGAAGGGCGTCGCCCGGTGCTGGGCCCGCAGCAGGTAGCGGGCCACGGACAGCGCTGTGCGCTGCACGTCACGGAGGGCGGGGCGTTCGGCCGTACACAGGGCCCGTACCTGCGTGGCCAGGGCCGGGCTGGAGTGGTGGAGTGCCTCGGCGACGTCGCTGTCCGCCCATACCGTGCGTAGCCACGCTAAACGGGCAGACGAACCGCTGGGTGAGCGGTCATCGAGGTCAGGGCACGGAGGGAACGGCAACGAGGGCCGGGCCACGGCGCGCACCAGAGCGGTGGAACCGGTGCGGAACGCTGCAGTCGGAGCAATCACCAAGTACCTCCGTAGGTGAGGGGGACGGCGGCTGGTGCCGCCGCGCGGAGACGCGGCGGCACCAGACCGGGGTGATCTCGGGACCGGGTCAGGCGACGTTGGTGGTGCAGGCGCCGCAGGTGGACCCGCAGTTGTCGTCGGTCAGGTTCACCAGGCCCGCCGGGTCGGCGATCTCGACGAGGGAGACGTCCAGGTCGAAGCCGTCCGATGCCCCAGGGATCTGCGGGCGTACTTCGGTGCGGCTGGGAACTACGGTGCTGCGAGTCATGCTTCAACTCCTCGTAATCGTTGTGGTGTTACTGGGCTGGAGCGCCCACCAGGTGCCGCCGCGGGAGCGTTGCCAGAGGGCTGCTCACCGGACGGCCCCTAGCTGCCCGGCAGGAGGGGACGTAGTCCGCGTAGAAGTCCTCGCGGGGTGCCTGCCTCACGCCGGGAAGTCATGTGCCGGGATTCTGATCAAGCAGATGCCGGTCGCCGCTCCATGAAGTAGGCGAGCGCCTGGGCCTTGAGACGATCGAGACACGACTCGCACGCGTAGAAGGGAGCGTGCTGCCCGTCCCACTGCACCGGACCGAGCCAGATCACCAGGACGCCGGTACGCCCGCAGCCGAGCCAGCAGTCACCGGTGATCCACGGCCACTCCATGGAAGAACGTCCCCCTTCTCAACTGGTCGAGATAGTCGATCTGGCGGCCTGGCAGTTGGGAGCGCAGGCCCAGAGCTGGAACGGCAGGCCCCGGTGGCGTATCTCGCCCAGTCATCGACCGCTCGCTCCCAGTGGCCGGGTGCAGAGGGCACAGTCCATGGCCATCTGCTGGCGGGCTGGAGTCGGGCCAGATCCGGAAGGGGCGAGGATGCCGTGGCCGGGATGCTCACTTGCTGCCCTCGGTACGGAGTTCCGCCCAGACCTCTTTGCCCCAAGGGCGTCTGTCCGAGCCGTGCAGGTCGTAGCCCCAGCGGTCGGCGACAGCATCGACGAGGAGCAGCCCGCGCCCCGACTCGTCGTCGTCAGCCGCCTGGCTGAGTATGGGAAGACGCGACGGTTCCCGGTCCACGACCCCGACACGCAGTCGAGTCGCGCTTGGCCGTCCAACCGTGAGGCGAATCTCGGGACACGGCGTGTGCTTGGAGGCGTTCGCGATGAGTTCCGTGATGATCAGCGCGGCACGGTCGGCGAGACCGTCGAGGTGCCACACGCCGAGGATGTCTCGGACGAGTTCGCGGCCGAGCTCGGCTGTGGACGGCTTGCACGGGAAGGTCTGGCTGTACGTGGGGTGGCCGGTGGAGAGGGCCTCAACTGGTGTTCTCAGACTCGTCATTGGGGTGGAGCCTTCGTGTCGTCTCGGTGCCCGACCCACCCTCGCGAGGGAACCTCAGGGGCGGACCGGGCCGTCAACAGCCGCCCGCACGGTGGGGCGTGGCGGGCGACCAGCACCCAGACAACGCTTTTTTCCAGCAAGCTGGTTAGGACGTTCAGGTACTTAGTCGACGGACTCACCTAGGGTGTTTTGACTTCCCCTTTACCTGGCGGGCGGGGATAGCGAGGGCTACCGTGCCCGCATGGACACCACCCGCAACACCGTTCTTGAGGCGTGGATGACCGAACACGGCTACAGCTCCAACAACCTCGCCGAGGCCGTGAACAGGGCCATTGAACGGTTGGTCGGGCGCCCTGGAGGACTCGACGGCTCATCGGTCCGGGCATGGAAATCGGGCCGGGTCACCTGGCCAAAGGCAGCCGCCCGCAAGGCACTTGAGGACGTCACCGGACTACCCGCCATCGCCTTAGGGTTCGTGCCACGGAGCCGGCCTTCGTCCACCCCGGCCCCACCACAGCAGGAGGACCCCGACATGAAGCGCCGCACCCTCGTCGGCAGCATCGCGGCGGTAGCCGCAGCAGCAGCCGCACCCGGTACAGCATCGCCGCGCCGGATCGGCATGAGCGACGTCAACCGCCTCAACAAGCGCTTCGCCGAGATCATCGCCAGCGACCACCGCCACGGCGGACAGCTCGGCATCGAACAGCGGGCCGCAGCCCTCGCCGACGAGGCGCTCAACCTCCAGAACGCAGGCAGCGCCACCCAGCGCGTACGAAGCAACCTCTACGCCTCAGCGGCCGCCTTCCGCTCCTCGGCGATGTGGGCCGCCATCGACGGCCGGCGCTACGACGTCGCCAAGGCACACATGCGCGAGGCCCAGGCCCTCGCCGAGATGTCCGGCGACCAGGCCATCAAGTTCCGCATCTGGAGCCACGCCGGCACCATGTACCGCCACATGGGCCGACCGGCGGACGCGTTCGCCGCCAACGACGTCGCCCGCAACCTGCACCTCACCCGCCGTGACCCCCTGTTCGCCTCCCTCGGCCTGGCCCGCCAGGGCGCCATCCACGGCGCAGCCCAGGACCGCACCGGCACCCGCCGTGCCTTCGAACAGGCCCAGGACGCCATGGTGCGCGCCGACCCCACCGACTACCGCCCGGTGTGGATGCTCGCCTTCTACGACCAGGCCGAACTGGACTCCCTGGCCCTCTCCGCGCACTTGGCTCTCGGTGACTACTCGACCGCCGAGTACCACGCCCACCGCTGCCTGTCCGCCCTCCGGCCCCACATGATCCGGTCCCGGGCCATCACCACCACCCGGCTCGCCCACGCCCAGCTCGCCCAGGGCGCCCCCGAAGCCGCCACGGCCACCGCGATGAATGTCCCCGCTGAGGCTGCCACCCAGCACGCCCGGGTCACGCGCATGCTGCAGGAGTTCGGGGCCGCACTGCGCGCCACCGCGCCGGCCAGCTCCACCGTGCAGACCTGGACCGAGCACACCGCCACCTGGAGGATGGCCGCATGACCACGGCGCCCGCCATCGAACTGCGCACCTTCACCACCCTCGACACAGCCCGCGGCGACCTCCTCGACGTGTACGCCGACGTGCGCGCCCCGCTCCTCCACCTGCCGAATTACGCGGTCACCGCGTTCGGCGAACGCCTGGACCGGCACGGCACCGAGCCGGGGTTCACGGCCGTCCTCGCGTACGCGGACGGGCACCCGGTCGGCTACGCCTACGGCAACACCATCGAGCACGGCGACCGCTACTGGCAGCGCACCAGCCCGACGCCGGCGGAGATGTACACCGAGCGTCCGGCCGTGGCCCTGAAGGAGATCGGCGTCCGACCGACCTGGCGGAAGACCGGTACTGCCCGGCGTATCCATGACGCCCTCCTCGCCACACGCGACGAGCCGTACGTCACGCTCATGGTCAACCCGGCCGCTGGCGACGGAAAGGTCCACGCGCTCTACAAGTTGTGGGGGTACCAGGACATCGGACAGAGCCAGCCGTCACCGGCCTCACCGGTCCTCACCGTAATGATCCGAGCCAGCGGCTGACCGACGCTCACAAGACCCGGTGCAAAGGTGCAGCGGCATGCGGGAGGCACCACCGCTGACAGTTATCGGCGCTGGTCGGCGATCAGCTCAAGGTAGCGGGCGTACTGGGTGTCGGCGATCTGGCGGTTGCGGACGAGGCTTCCTTCCTCCATGCGGTAGGTGCGTTCGGGATCACCTTTGAAAGAGAGCCAGTTGAAGGACGTGGTCACCCAAACGTCGTCGTAGACGAGGACCTTGGCATGGGTGCTCTTCAGACGCGTGAAGCTGAGTTTGTCGCGGTAGCGGTCGGCGAGGTTGGTGAGTCTCCGGACGGAGGCAGGGTCGGTTTTGGTGTCGTTTTCCTCGTAGCCGTAGGCAATGTCCACTTTGACGCCTTGTTTGACCCGGCGTTCGAGTTTGCTAAGGAAGTCGGTGGTGATGATCGCGTTCTTGATCCACGGGGAGATGATCAAGAGTCGGCGGCGGGCGTTGGTGAGTGCGTCGTCGAGGACGTCCGGATGCTCGAAGACTCCGATGGCTCGGATCTCGTCTGCCTGTGGCTGCTGAACTGCCGGCGGACCGGGCATGGGGGCGTGAGCGCCGAGCTGGAATGCGGCCTGTTCTGCACGGTGCTGGGTGACCTCTTGCAGCGGTACGCGGGCCTTTTCGAGGTCGGGGTCGAGAAGAGGGCGTTCGGGGGGCGGCGCGACAGAGATGCCGAG
The DNA here is from genome assembly GCF_053593175.1 of Streptomyces sp. NPDC002386. Classification (NCBI taxonomy): domain Bacteria; kingdom Bacillati; phylum Actinomycetota; class Actinomycetes; order Kitasatosporales; family Streptomycetaceae; genus Streptomyces; species Streptomyces sp. NPDC002386. The sequence continues at coordinate 91,684 of NZ_JBSFBX010000007.1, read as the reverse complement.
GGCCTTGGCACCACCGTGGCCGATGAGAGCGAGTTCGTGGGCCTGACTGAGTTCGCCGTCGACGACGATGCCGACTTCGACGTCGGTACGGTCTGCGTCGGCATACACCAGGAGCTTGACCGGCAGGACACGGCGGGCCGGGGCCTGGGAGATGCCTTTGACCTGGAGGACTTCGCGTTTGTTGTTGCCGTTCTCGCGGAGCAGAGCGGTGATTTCCGCTGCGGTGATGTCTCCGTCGTTGACGGGCCCGGACCTTGCGGCGGGCAGCATGATCATGCCGTTTTCCTCGGCCTGCCCGCGCGGGATGGTGGTGCGGCGGTCGTAGGGGGCTACCTTCCACAGCATTTGGTCGTAGACGAGCGGCTGGTTGACCCGCACGGGCGCTACGGCGGCGGCCTTCTGGGCAGTGAGGTGGCCCTTGTCTGTGAGCCGCAGGCCGGGAGCCCGGCCTGCGTCTGCGGGGGTGGGGCGGGCCCATTTGAGGTCGTCTGAGCCGAACAGCACGGCGACGGTCCGGTCGACCATGTTTTCGGGCAGGCCGAGTAGGCCGGCGATACCACGCGTGTTGCTCACGTTGTGGTCGACCAGCCGCAGTACGAATTCCTCCATAAGCGGGAGGTCCTTGCTGTCCTGGGCGAGGACCTCGGCGGTGATCCGGGCGACAGGCAGTGCGGCGTCGGCGATCTGGATGAGTTCGAGTCCGGGACGGGTGTTGTGGAAGCGGAGGGCCAGGAGGCTGTCGTCGCCGAAGGTGGGGCTAGAGGTAGGCATTGCGGATCTCGCAGTCTTCCGGGTGGCCGCTCATGTAGTCGAGGACGTCGCGCAGGGCGCCGGGCTTGCTGCGGCAAAAGCCAGCGTCGCCAACGATGATCAAGCCGTAGCGGGCGCGGGAGAGAGCGACGTTGATGCGGCGCCAGTAGGGCTGGCCAAGGAATCCGAAGCGACCGCTGATGTTGCTTCGGGTCACGGAGAACACGACGAGATCGCATTCTCGACCCTGTACCGCGTCGACGGAGAGCACTTCTGGAGCGATGTGCTTGAGTCTCAGGGAGGCTAGGCGTTTGGTGAGTTCTTCGACCTGGCGGCCGTAGGGGGCGATCAGCAGGACGTCGAGGCGCTTGCCGTCGGGAGTCTTGATCACCCCCTTGTCGATGGCCCGGTCGATGACTTCCAGGCGTCGCATCGCGAGTTGGCCCTCAAGGCGGTTTGAAACGCTGGTTTGTGCGGCGGACTGCTCGTCCTCGCGGCGGTTCGGCAGAGCGCTGGTGTCCAGCCACAGGACGGGTTTGTTGACCGTGCTGTAGCCGGGAAGGACATGGTCGTTGGGCGAGATTAGCTTGTTGTCGTAGAAGCAGCTGCTGATCATGTTGCCGATCGCCGGGGTCATCCGGTACTGCTCGCGCAGCAGGTGCTTGACGGGTGCCTTGGTGGAGTTGGCGAAGTACTGGAACAGGGTGGTCTTCACCAGCTCGGGGATGAGCTGGTGATCGGCCATGATCTTTTCATCGCGCAGCAGATCCTCATCGATGGGAGGCAGCTGGTTGGTGTCGCCGACCAGCACCCATCGCTTGGCCCTGGCCATTGGCACCAACGCCTCGGTCGCGGTCGCCTTGGACGCCTCGTCGAAGATGCACAGGTCGAATTCGAGATCCCGGGCCGCCGGGTGGCCGAGGAAGCCGAGCGCGGTGCCGCCGATGACGCGCCGGGTGCGCAGGAAGCCCGCGATCAGGTTCTGGTCGGTGCCGATTCGCTGCAGCCATTCGCCCTGGAGGCGCAGCAGGTGCATCAGTTCCCTGCCGGTCCCGGCCGGGCCGAGGAGCGCCTCGACCACGTCGCGGGCGTCTGCGGCGCTCATTTCCTCGCGGAGGGTGAGTTCGCCGTCGAGCATGGTCTGCACTTCGGCGAACAGCTCTGCCCGCTGTTCGAGGAGCTGTTCTCGACGGGCTCGGGTGGTGACGACTTCCTCGCCGAGCTCTCTGGCGGAGGTGGTGCGCTCAGGCACAGGCTGGTTCGCCAGCTCGTCGAGGCGGGCCGTCACATGGGCGAGGTCGGCGGCCACGGCGGCGAGTTCTTCCAGCACCAGGGCCGCTTTGAGGTGGCTGGGCTGCTGGCCGCTGTTGGCGGCCACGCTCTCCAGATGCCGTTCTGCGCGCGTCCGGACACCCTGGGTCCACTTCTTGACTTGCCGGTCGAGCAGCAGCGGCTGTGCGCTTTCAGCGACGCGTGGATCGTCGACGCGGCCGAGGCGGACGAGTTCGGTGATGCCTGCGTCTTCAAGGCGCTTGAGGGCATTGTCGATGGCGATGTGGGTCTGGCTGACGATGAGGATGCGGGCGGTGGGATGCCGGCTGAGGGTCTGCTCGACGATCTCAGCGATCACGGTCGTCTTGCCAGTGCCGGGTGGTCCCTCGACGAGCAGTAGGTCCTGGGTGCCCAGGGCGTGGGCGACGACGTCCCGTTTGCTCTGGTCGAGGTCGGCGCGGACCCAGGTGGTGACTTCGGTGGGCGGGCCGACCTCAAGGACTCCGGGGTTATCGATGATCTGCCGCAGGTCGAGATTTGCGGTCTGGCCGGCGGCGACCGCGGTAAGTGCGTCGCGCTGCCGGTTGATCGCGTTCTGGCTGGGTCCGAGGAAGGGGAGCAGTACCCCCCGGGCGGGCAGGACGGCCTGGGGACGCGTCATTCGCAGGACGACGGTGTCGTCAGTGCGGTTGGTGATCTCGCCACGGTCGATGGGCCGACTGTAGGGGTACTCCGCGACGGACCACTCTTCACCGATTTCGGCGCTAGTGTCGGGCGCGGCGAGATGGAAGACTCGGGTGCGGCCGCCGCCTTCCAGCCGTTCGTACTGGATCGGCTGCCGCCCGTTGGCCGCCGCTTCCTCACGGGCTTCCAGGACGCGGCGCCAGCCGTCGAACAGGTCGCCGAGCTGCTGGCGCTTACCCTCCTTGGCCTGTGTCTCGCGTGCGTCAAGTTCTTCGTTGAGGCTGTCCAGCAGCAGGTTGAGGCCGTCGTACGCCGGGTCCTCGCCCGGATCGTTGAACGTCCAGGTGAGGATGGGGCCGAGTTTGAGGGCGGACGCACGGCGCTTGGCCATCCATTCCTCTGCTCGTTCCTCGGCCGAAACGATGACGCATCGGTCGCTTTGATCCTCGTCGTTGACCAGGCGCAGGAACAGACTCTGGCCGAACACCCGCACCGTGCCGGTGTCGACTTCGTCGCTCTGCGCGTTGTAGCCGTAGTCGACATGAACCGTGCCGGAGATGTCCGCGAGCACCGTGTTCTTCACCGCATCCCAGTCGATCTCTTCTCCGGCCGGGGTGGTGCTCAAGCTTTCGGCCGCGCGACGGGTCATCTTCAGCCAGAGCGCGTTGCGTTGGCGAGCATCACGGTTTTCGCAGACCCGTTCGGCCTCCAGGAGCCGGTGTTCGAGGACGATAGCGTTGGCTGGCCGCTTCTTCGGGTCGAGGTCGATGCAGGTTCTGAGGACGTTGCGGATCTCGGTGTCGAGTTCCAGACCGTCGAGTACCGTCGCCAGATCGTGGTAGTCACGTGCCTGGCTGCGGGAGAGGACCTGAATGGCCAGGACCGCGTAGGCGTACACGTCACGGACGTACGGGACTGCCTCGCTCTGCTCGGGCGGCGAGTACAGAGCGGATCGGAAGTCCGCGACCGTCTCGTCGGTCACGGCTGCGGCCTTGGACAAGATCTTGGCGATCCCGAAGTCGGCGAGCTTGACCGTGCCGTCGCCGGTCAGCAGGACATTTCCCGGTTTCAGATCACGGTGCTCGATCTCCTTCTCGTGGGCATACGCGAGGGCGGAAGCCAACGGTCCGCCTATGCGTGTGAAGTAGGCCGGCCAGTCAAGGGGACGGCCATCTGCCATCTCGTCCTTGAGGCTGCGGTCAATCCACTCCAGGGCGATGAAGTACCGCTCCAGCCCTTGATCCCAGCCAGAGTCGAGCATCCGCACGATATGGGGATGGTTCAGTGCCTTGAGCGCCGAGGTCTCCCGCTCCAGGAAGATCCGGGTGATCGCGTCGTCCTCCCGCTGCTTGAGCAGCTTCACGGCGACGTGGTCACCGCCAGCGCTCTTGATGTCCACGGCCTTGCGGACCTCGGACAACCCTCCCGGGCGGGCCTCCTGAGGGAGCAACAGAAACCGGCCGTTAATCGTCGTCCCCACCCACTGCTCCTTGCTCCCCCGACTGCCGCGCAGTCCACCCAAGCGGCCATCTTGCCAGCGGCTTTCCCATCGGATCAGCAGTTTGCCCAGGGCGATACGGACTTGGCGAGTAATGGTCCCTTCGGAGTGGCTCTGCGAGAGGACGCCCCCCTTGACCCAAGCAGCGAGGCGTGATCGGAGTCGGCCCCTCGACCACGGTAGAACGCGTTGGGTGCTTGAGTGATGCGTGAGCGGACGATGCAGCGGCGGCGGCGAGGGATCGGATCGAAGGTCACATCGAACCTGACCTGACGAGGTGGTTCCGGACACCGAAGAAGCGTCCGGAACCACCCATCAAGATCATGCCCCTTCTGGCTACCTTTTTTCTCCTGACCAAGCCCACAGACTTTGACCGAACAGATAGAAACACCCTCCGCGGCGACTGGCCTTAGGGCCTAGCGGACTGGATTGCCTCCTGCAGGTTGCTCACGGCCCGCTCAGCGTGCGCGCGGACGCTGTCCCAGGCAGCGGTGAAGTCGCGGACCGGGAAGCCCAGCCCAAGCGCGTGGTGGGCGGCGGCGAGTTCCGGCCGCGGCTTGGGGTGGACGGCGGAGTTGCGGATGACACGGATCTGGTCCAGGAGCTGCACGGCTTGGTGGACCGCGTTGCGGTCGAGCGCGGGTAGCGCGTCGGCGAGATGTTCCTCTAGTCGCAGCAGGCCCGAGCCTGGACTGCGGCCGGGCACTTTGAAGTCGCGCAGGATGTCGGTCAGGACGACCAGCCCGGAGTTGTAGGCCGCTTCGTCGTCGACGTCCAAGGCGAGGAGGCTGGATCGGTCCATGGGCGGCGGGACAACCAGGGCTTCGCCGAAGACCAGCTCGTAGGTGACGTCGAGGAAGTTCAGCGCGCGCAACAAGGAGCGCGGCTCGGTGAAGGACAGCGCCTCCGGCGGCGCAGGCGGCGACAGGTGGGCGGCGATATCGGCGAGGTAGCGGTCGAGGGTGTCGCAGTCGGCGGATGGCAGCGCGCCGATTCGGCCCGTGAGGGATGTCTTGTTGAAGCGCATGCCCGGCCACTCTCGGTCGGCGATCTGCGCCATGCGCTCCAGCAGGGGACTGGTGCCGTCGATCTCCTTCAGGACTTCGCCGAGGTTCACGTCGATATCGGGCAGGTCGAAGGGGCTGTCGAGGATCCTGTCCTGCTCCCGGGTCATCTGCTGCATATACGCCAGCAGGCCACGGGCAAGATCGCGGGCCATCTGATCATGCTGCAGGTGGTAGAGCCCCGCCATGGTCAGGTACACCGGCCCGTCGGACTGCGGGGTGAAGCCGTGCCCCCACCACCCGACGGCCCGGTAGCCGCTTGAGACCTGATCGTGGCCAATCACGGGGAAGCTGTAGAGGACCTTCGCGGCGTCGTGGCCGTGCTTTCGCATGCGGTAAGCGACGTGGAAAAAGTTCGGGAAGCGCTCGTGTTCGACGAACGTCGTCCACACGATGTCGAGGAGGAGCCGTTGCTCCTCGGTGAGCGGGTCTGTCAGGGCGGTCATGGCGTCTATCTCCAGGTGGGCAACGGACCAGGATAGAGGTGCCGCCAGCTGGGGCATATCGTGTTTCGGGTCCGTGGGCACCGGCCTTGCTCGGCGTGCCTGGGACGCCCGCACGACCGCCCTGCAGGGCGGCCCTCATCTTCATGCCGGGCCGGAAAGCTGCCGAGTGACACGTACTACGAGAAAAGGGTAGGTGTCGGCGGCCGTGCGTTGCGTCTAATAGAGGGCGTGACTGATCAGGCTTCTCCCGCGCTGTGGCGGTTCATCCAGGACGACGACCCCGACGCGTTCACGCTCATTGTGGAAACCGCGAACGGGCAGTACGTGCGGCGCATACGTCCAGCGCTACCGCTGCCGTCCGGCGTGGAGCATGGCCCGGGTGCCGAGGTGGCGGCACACACCGCTGCCGCCACCTGGGGTCTGCCCGATTTCGTCTTCCAGTCCGCCTACGCCAGCAAGGGCTCCGGTCGACGCGAGCTCGGCGACAGGCTGTTGCTCGCCGGAGGGCGTGGCGCGGTGATCCAGGTCAAGGCGCGCACGATCCAGCCCAAGGACGCGGACAGCGAGGTGGCCTGGATCCAGAAGGTGGCGACCAAGGCTGTACGTCAGGCCAAGGGCACCGTGCGTCAGTTGCGGATGCTGCCCGCTGACATGGCCAACGGCCGCGATCGCACGCTGTCTGTCGACGGCAATGCCTACGAGTGGATCGGGGTGTTCCTGCTGGATCACGAGCAAGTACCCGAGGGCACGATCTGCTCGCTGGAGCCGATCGGTATCCCCACGATCGCCCTGACACGGAGGGACTGGGACTTCCTCTTCGACCAGCTGCGCTCTACCACCGCTGTCCTCGACTACCTCTTCCGCGCCGCCGTCGAGCCTCCTGTAGCCCTGGGCGAAGAGCCCGTGCGGTACTACGAGTTCGCCGCGGCCGACGCCGAGGCACCCCCCCCGGCCCCCTCAACCCAGATGTCGCCGGACTCGGCGGGAGCCACTTCTCCACCCCCTTGCTCCCGCAGGCTCCGGTGGGGTCAGATCATGCTCACCGGGTTATGCGAATCATCATGGAGGACGTCGCCACCAGCGCCATCCGCTCACAGATGAGTGAGCCCAACCGGCAGCTCCTCCTCTCCGACCTGGACAAGCTGCCGGTCGGAGCGCGCGCTGAGTGGGGACAACTGCTGCTGGACATGCTGGCCGACGTGCGTGAGGTGCCCGCTGACGAATCCAAGTGGCGCTGGCGCCGTTCCATCGACCCGTCCGGCACCCGCCAGCTCATCTTCGGATGTGCCACGCGCTTCGGTCCCGAGGTGGAAGCCGCCTTCCAGTCGTACGTACTGCTGCGCCACCACCAACTCCACCAGCAGACCGGCCTGGCCGAACAGAGCTCCACCCTCGGCGTGCTGCTTACCCCGCGCACCGATGGCAGCCGGCCATGGGACACCACCTTGCTGCGCACCGAGGGCGACAATGAACTGAGCTCCGAGGAAGTGGAGCGATACACCGAGCTCTGGAATCCCCAGCCCGCCGAAGCTTCCTGAGCGCGGTCTTCACCGTTTAGCTGATGGCAAGGATGCGGTGCTCGATGATCACGAAGTCCCGCTAACGGTCGTGATGGTGCCTGATGCGTTCGCGCGTGTTGATGACCGGGGAAGTCGCCGCGCTCGTGCAGCGCGAGGTTGCCGGCGGCGCCGTACATGGAGAACTCGACAACACCGGTGTTCCGCAGTGGTCGGAGACCGTGGTGGCGGCGACCTCGCCGAGCTGCCGCGCGTTGGGCTGCAGGAGCCAGTTCCTGGTGTCCGTGTACAGACCACGGGTGACTCCCGCGTGGTCTTCGACGAGTTGAGGGAGATGGGTATGCGCTCATCTCCTGCGGCAGAACGAGGCTGATCAGTCGTTAGGCATCGGCGGACTTGCGATTGAGTTCCGCACGGTGCGAACGAATACCGCCCTATTCTCTTCGGTCACCTGAATGTTGTGTTTAAAGTCCTCCAGGAAGCGCGCTCCTTCGTTGTTTATTTCGTCCCCTAGTTCCCCGAATGCGGTCATCCTGCTGAGCCACTCTTCCCCCTCTCCCATGGAGTGCTCCGCATTTTCCAGAATCCGCTCCAGATCCTCTATGGAATAGAGTTCCTGCAAGCTCTCTAGGTCGCCAGCGTGGGCGAGTACCTGATTCAGCTGCTCAAATTTGAGATCTGGCGAGAGTTCGCGGATATGTCTTTCCTGCTCCCGTAGGCGTGCGATAGCTGCCTCGATGTATTGGCCGAACTTTTCTTCTCTCTCGATATTCTCCATTGTTGCATCAGAGATCGCCTGAGAGGCTTGAGCGACTTCTTCAGGGCCAAGAATAGATACGCGACGCGCACGTTCCAGCATGCGAGTGGCAGCTTGATGCAGTTCTGTACGATGGGACCTATGTTGGCCCTCCTCTGCTGGACGGGCCAGCTCCTTTCGCCTGCGGGTGCACTCGTCCCAAGCGTCGAGGAATCCCTCGCAGGCGGAAAGACGTTGTTGCCGTAGCCAATGGGCGTGTTCGTTCGCAGCCTGGTCGTGTGCCTGTCCACGCACAGCATCAGCACTCTTGTCTGCTCCGGCCTTGGTGGCCCATGCCGTGAAAGCAGCTCCCAGTATCGAGCCGAGAAGCCCGCAACCTGCCGCTATCAGTGCGACGATTCCCTCATCCACAAGAGGCCATGATGCACGAGGAGTTGGTGCCGTAGTAGTGGACAGCGAAGTTTACGAGCCGAACAGTGCCTGGGTCGCGCCGAGCAGCGAGGTCAGCCTGCTGAGGGCGCACAACAGAACTTTGCAGTGGGGCAGTTGGGGGGTGCGAGGTAGGGCATACAGGAGGAGATGCGACCTGTAGCGACGCATTGGGAACGGTGGCCCCTGTCTTGGTATAGATGCGGTCGGCACCTACGACGGTGAGCAGTAGCCGGCCGACAAGTCCGCGATCCCACGTAAAGTGCAGGAGCATGCTGCCGTCTGGCAGATCGCCCGGGCGCCCACAGGGCAGCCGGTTACTGGGCTGTGAAGACACCCTTGCTCGGTATGACGAGGGGACCTGCTCTGGTCCCCGGGCACTCTACATACGTGGGGCATCCGCCCGTTTGCGTCGAGCTCTCAGCTTTCGGCGCTTGGCCGACGCCGGGGGAAAGCATCTCCGATCGGCCAGTCCTCAGACAGACCAAGAGACGTGTGGATGGGGCGAGCCGCTGACTGACGTTCGACGTGAATATCAACCAATTGTACTGTTTCCCAGGTCGGGAGAACGGGGGCCGGGAGCGAGTCAGGTGCGGGGCTTTGCCATAGGACTGGGGCCTTCTTCGCCCATGTCCAAGGTGCCGGATTGTCGACGGTCAGTACGCCGCTGACCCGGCTATGGGTCTGATCTTGCGCAGCAGTCCAGTAGCCGTCGGCATTGCGACCGAAGGTCGATCCGGTGTGGTGGGCGTACTCGACCGAGGTCCCGTACAACGCGCTTTCGGTGTCCTCATCCTCGGGAAAGACCGCTGAATTGCCAACCGCCACGATGAATGGCAGCCCCAATTCGCCGTACTTCCTGCCCTTCTTTCTCACGGCTTTGAGTACCCGATCTGAGTCATCGGCGACCCACACCGAGGGATGGAAGCCGATTGTCCTGCTCGTCGGATCGCCTCGCCTGCCGGGGCTGCGGGGGATCGCCTCGAAGCTGAGGCGCCAACCTGCCTCCTGCCAGGTATGCCTGGGTAGCGGCACCTTCTGCTCATACTCGGCAGTGACCTGGTCGGGGTCCAAGCTTGCCAGCCATCGTGTCAACTCGTTCTTCAACCGCCGTTGCTGCGGTGTGGTCGAGCCAACGCTGTCAACCTTGTACGCCACGTAGAAGTTTGGGCTCGGAACGCGGTCAATCACGTCCACCACCTGAGGCGGGAGCGAGCGGCTCCCGGTTGCGTCCAGATTCTCGGCCGTCCAGATCGCCTCGACAACGAATTGCTGGTCGCCACGGGTGACCAGGAAGTCTGGATACTTTCCCCCTGTGCCTATTTGCTGCTCGATCTCCACGGTGCAACCGGATCCGCGCAGCATCTCGTGCACGTACAGCTCCCACAGCGCGGAGAAGACGTTCGCGTCGGAATTGCGATCGCGTAGCCGACTGCGCAGGCCGGGCTGAGCATCGGGGGGCAGGTGTGACCACCACTCGTTGATCACATCTCGAACCTGGTCCCAGAACGGACCGGCGATCCGTTCGAAGAATTCGGCATCCGACTCCGATGCTCGCTTCGGTGTCGCATCTGTCCGATGTCGGCTTATGTACACGCCCATGACGAACGATCATAGATTGCTCCGTGCGCTGCTCCCACGGGTTTTCTGCAGCGTCCCGGCGACGCTTGGGTTGAGTCCGAGCTGTCGCCGTCGTCCGCACGCCCTTGATGATCGTGCGCCGTCACTCGCTGCCGACGGAGACGCGGAGCAAATGATCAGCAGTGCCCGTTCAGAACTGACCAGCACCTGCGGCTGTTCCGAAACGGAACGCCGCGCCCTTTCGTCACCAGGCCGGCCGCAGAGATTCAGCTCGGCGGTGACAGCGGTCTCGGCTGCTGAGCGCCCTGGGACTGGCGCCGTTCGCCCGCCTGTCACCGCCCAGGCGGTGCGAGGGCAGAGGTCAGCCCTGGTCTTCCTCCTGATCGTCCCGCAAGGCGTCGCGCACGGAGCGCCAGGCGCGGATTGCGTTACCGATGTCCATCAACAGCCCTCGAAGTTGGCGAATGAGAACCCGCGCAGCACAAATGGCAGTAGCTACTTCGAATTCCACCGCGAGCCCGCTCATCGGCTGCTCCCCACCTCGGGCACCAGCCTCTCCGTCTCACACCGCGAAGTCTGTACCCCGCTGGGTACATTTCGTGATCACCCTCGGCTTCACCCGCACGATTGGACGGACACGCGGCTGAACTCAACGAGCCGAGCCACTTTGAGGCACCACGTACAACACTTGCCGCCGTGAGGGCGCGGGTCAGCATCAGGGTTGATGCCTTTGCTGATCTTGAAGATCTGCGCCACGGGAACGTGGCTGAGCCGATACACCCAGGCTGCCCGTCGAACGGGCTGGCGTCTGTAGGGTCGAGCCCACTTTTTTCGATCTTGGATGGATCCGCAAGCGTGGCCCGCCCAGAGTGTTCCATGCAGTTCATGCGGGGTGCCCTGCGTGAGCGATGCGTGAGCGGACGGTGTGGCACGACCCATCGGTAGGTGGATCGCCGCTTACGGCGCATGCGCTCTGACCTGGTGGTTCCGGACACCGAAGAACCGTCCGGAACCACCCAGCAAGCTTTGGCCAGGACTTTTAATCCATTGGTTGTGGGTTCGAGTCCCACAGGGCCTACGGATGCGGGGAGGGGAAACCCCTTCTGACCTGCTACGCAGCGCTCGGGTCGGCTTCGGTCGGGTCGGGCGCTGTGGCGTTTTCGGGGTTCTGCGTGAGCGGAAGTTCGGGATGCCCGCCCGTCGGCGCCTGCGCAACAGCTGGTCGGGGATCGGCGTGGCCGCCGACACGCCGGTGACCACCCCGTTCCGTGAGGCTCACTGGATCTACGTACGGTATGAGCGCGAGACGCACACAGCGGTGGCGGCAAGGGGGCGGTCATGGACGCAACTGGGGAAACGCTCGTTGTACTGACTGCACTGCCGCTGGAGTACAAGGCGGTGCGTCGGCTGTTGGAGGGGCTGGAGAGAGTCGATCAAGCAGGAACGGTGTTCGAGCGAGGTCGGCTCCCGGGCACGTCCTGGACGGTGTATCTGGCTGCCACCGGGCCGGGGAATGACTCTGCGGCGGTGATCACCGAGCGGGCCATCAATTTCGTGCGCCCTCAAGCCGTCTTCTTCGTCGGAATCGCGGGATCGCTCAAGTCCGACGTTTCCCCAGGCGACGTGGTGGTTGCCCTTGAGGTGTACGCGTACCACGGGGGCAAGGAGAGTCCGGAAGGGTTCAAGGGGCGCCCGCGCAGCTGGGAAACTTCCCATCCGCTCCAGCAGGTGGCCATGTACGTCCACAGCGTGGATGAATGGCGGGGAGCCCTGTCGGAGGCGGAACGAGCCACGACCAAGGTGCACTTCAAACCCATCGCGGCGGGCGACCTCGTGCTGGACGCTCCGGCCGAGTCGCCGTCCCGAGTCCACTTGGACCGCAACTTCAACGACGCCGTAGCTGTGGAGATGGAAGGTGCTGGTTTCGCCAAGCCGCGACCAAGGCGGGGGTCCCCTTCCTTCTGGTCCGGGGGATCAGTGATTTGGCGAACGGAACCAAGCGGAGCGCCGACGATGCCGGCATGCAGGAAACCGCAGCACAGCACGCGGCTCTCTTCCTGACGGAAGTGATCACCCAGTTCAAACCCGCGAACGCAGCATCCCTGCCGAAGGCGCCTTCTTCCGGACAGCCCACAGACGAGCTGATCTGGCAGCCCCTCGATCAACCGGCCAGCGTGGCTTGGTACAGGGACCTCGTGCCGTCGAGTGGCTACACCAATGGTCCTTCCCTGCTGGAGATCCACTTGGTGCCCATTCCGGTGACAAGCAGGATCACCGCGACGCGCATGCGGGAGCTGGCCGGGAAAATGGTAAACCTGGGCCGTTCGAAGGGGCTGTTTACGAACGCTGAGGAGGTCGACGTCCACAACACCGCTGAGATGACGGTGGTCGCCGTTGCCAATCCTCGGGGGCGCTCGGCTGGACTGGCGATCACTCGATCCGGGCAGAGGAGTGCCTGGGACTCGCTTCCCAAACCAGGCATCACGTACGTACTCGACGAGGACGATGTTCGCGAACGGATCACGACTCTGCTGGAGGTGCTGGAAGCTGTCGCTGGACAGGTCGCTCCGTCGTATGCACCGGCGGCCGGTATCGAAAAGACCATGATGGTCACGGTCGAACGTCTGAGCGAAGTCGATCCCCACCGGTCCAGCGGGATGCGTATGTCGGATAGTCCTGTCCGCGTGCAACCCGAAGAAGCTGTCACTGCGGCGGCGGTTGCCAGCCGTGGCAGCGACCTGGCCGAGGAACTGGCTGCCCGCCTGCTCTACGCCTTCCGTGCTTCGGGCCGCTAGGGTCCTTTGAAAAGGCCCTGGAGCGTGTGCACCGCCAGTCCGGCTGGCGCCAGTCATGCGAAGGCAGCTGTGGGCAGGGGGACTTCTAGATCCTCCAGGTGAGCCACGCACCACGGGGTACCGTCGAGCATGATTGTGGGAGTGCCTTCGTGTCCGGGCTGTGCCGGGGTGAGCCGGACACTCATCCACGTGCTTGGTTCAAGGGCAGGTAGACCGAGGCCCCAAGCCCACTCGACGTCGCGGGGGCGAGTGCCATTAAGGACGAGCACGCCCCGATGCGCGAGCGTCCGCCGTGCCTCCCGCGCTCGCTTAACCCCATCAGCCTGCATGGTGACGGCGGAGAGGTCCGCAGTGGTGATCGGAGTGAGCTGTGCCTGCAGGAACAGCTCCTCGGTCCGAGCCTGCCCTGAAGCCTTGGCGAAGATCGAACTCACCGTGTCAGCAGACAGTCGACGCAGGGCATGCTCGGGCAGGGGAAGGTTGGAGTGGATCCAGTGGATTGCCTCCCGGCCCTGCGCGCTTAGCCCGCGTTTCCCGTCGCGGTTCGAACCCGTATGCATCAGTTCGGCCCTCACCCGCAGCAGGCCGATGCTCCACAGGCCACTGGCGTCATCAGCGCGTACGACCAGGCACAGGCCACCCTGCAGTTCAGGCGGGAAGATCCAGTTACTGCCCCGGGTGAACTTCATGTCGACGTCGTGCCCGGCCACCATGAAGTCCAGGTGCAGTCCGTCAGGGAGGCCCAACTCGCGCTGCATCCGGTGATACACGGCGGTGCCCAAGCCTGTCTTCTCGACCTTGGTGAGCTGGGACCATAGGTAGCGGCCGGTGTGTGCGGGGTCAAGCAGGTGCCGTCCCGCTCCGTCGATCACGGATCCCATGCGGCTGCCATCTGGGTCCAAACGCAGCATCTCGGCGAGGACCTCGGCCAGTTCCGGATCCTGTTCTAGTGACCGGACGCGCTCGTGCCCCTCGAACGACGACACCCCCTCCCCTTGCTCTACCTCCCGCTCGATGGCGGTGGTGTCCGGCAGTGCCTGACGGGAGCTGCGGAGCGTATCTGCTGGGGCAGCCTGGCCGGCGGGATCGGTCCGAGTCGTCGGCCATTCCACGGGACCTGTAGGGGTAGGAGCTGAAAGACCCGTGGGGTCTGTGGAGCCAGTGCCGTGGGCGGTAAGCAGGTTCTCTGCCTCGGCCAGTCGATGTTGTGCTGCGCGAGCGACTTGCTGAGCCTCGTCTCGTTCGGCCTCGGCGGCCGCGAGGCGGGTCCGCAGTCTGGACAGCTCGATTCCGGAGACGGCATAGGAAGGGCCATCAGGGGAAGGAGTCGAGACTCGTCCGGCTGCGGGGCGCCCCAAAGCTCCAAGTACCAACAGCGTGGTAACGAGCGCGCGTGACTTGGCAGATTCTTTCTCAGCCTCGGTAGCGGTTTGGAGCGCGGCAGTGAGCTGGGCCTGAGTATCGATCAACTCGCGCTGAACCCTGACCAGTTCTGCCAGCGAGCCTCCGTCGTCCGGAACCGCTCCGGGCTCCGGCTGATCTGGCTCGGCATCCTCCGACCAAGCCTGATGTAGTAGGGAGATGGCCTGTTCCCTGAGCGTGTTGGCACGCTGGGCGTCGGGGATGCAGACCCTGACGATGGCCTCGATCAGACGCCGTTCGTTCTTCAACCCGACGCCGCTCAGCTTGCGGTAGAGCGTCGATCGGGCGGGCAGTTGACCATCAAACTGGCCGCTGGTCCTGAGTAGTTCGTGGACGTCCTCGACGGATAGCCGAGCTTGCGTGCGTATGTCCAGCAGGAGCAGCACAAGCGCATCTACGGCATCCGAACCTGTCGATGGAGGCACGGTGGGCCGTCCGCTGGCGCGGAATGGGGACATCAGGCTCACAATTCTCTCGGCAAGACGGCTATTTTCTCCGATAGAACTGGGAAAATCTAGCGAGCGAGGGCGCCCTCAGGAAAGCTGATCACCATAGCCTGAACCGAGAGGAATCCGCCCGTGCGCCGTCCCACCCCGCTCCGCCGCTCCCCCGCCCTGGACCTCGTTGCGTTCGTCATGGTGCTCGCAACCGGGGTCACGCTGGTGGCCTTGGGGTTGTCACCGGAGTCCCTCGCTGCCGTGACCATCGCCCTGGCGGGCCTGTACTCGGCTTGGCGCACGGGCCAGCCGCCAGCCGCTCCGCCCACTGAGATGGAGGTGCGGCAGGAGGAGCTCCGATCGCTTGAGAGGGGTGCGGAGCGGCGGGCGTCGCATCTCGGTGGTGAGGTCCCTGCGCGGCAGGACGTCAGGTAGGTGGTTCCGGCGGGCACGAGCCCGCTGCTATGCATGGAGCCACCCATTTCCCCGCCGCTACCGGCCGTTTAACCAGCGCCCCAACGCGCCTGACACCCCATCAGAACCAGCGTCAAATGAGCGTCACGAGCGTCATTTCAGCGTCAAGATATCGCCCGTAACGCCCACACCGCACATAATGCGCACACACAAAACCGCAGGTCAGGAGCCCTTCGCGGCGGGTTCTAGGATCGCTACACACTCGACGTGATGCGTCATCGGGAACAGGTCGAACGCCCGCAGCGTCCGCACCCGGTAGCCCCCGTCGCGGAAGTAGGCCAGGTCGCGGGCCAGGGCGGCCGGGTCGCAGGCCACGTAGGCGATGCGGCGGGCGCCGAGGGAGGTGAGGTGGTCGACGGTCCGGCGGCCGGCGCCGGCGCGGGGCGGGTCGAGGACGATGAGGTCGACCTCGGTGATGCCCGTGCGCGGGAGGACCGACTCGACCTTGCCCTGCTCGACGCGGACCCGGGGGAAGCCCGCCAGGTTGTGCCGCGCGTCCTCCACCGCCCGCTTGCCGGACTCGATGCCGAGGACCGCGCCCTTCTCGCCGAGACGGTCGGCCAGGGCGCCGGCGAACAGGCCGACGCCGCAGTAGAGGTCGAGGGCCATCTCGCCCTTGCGGGGCAGCAGGCCCTGCATGACGGCCTTGACGAGGGTGTCGGCCGCCTTCGGGTGGACCTGCCAGAAGCCGCCGCTGCCGACGCGGTAGGTGTGGTCGTCGGCGCGCTCGCGCACGAACGCGCGGCCGTGGACACGGTGGATGCCGCCGTCCTTCTCGTCCACGCGCATCACGGAGACCGGCCGGTCGAGCTCGACCAGGGGAAGCCGGGCACCGGGACGCGGCTCCAGGATCACCATGCGGTCCTGGGAACCGGTCGCGGCGATCGCCTCGACGGAGGCCATGCCCGCCCAGTCCCGCTCCTCGATGCCGAGCTCGCTGACGCCGGGCGCGGCGATCATGCAGTGGTCGATCGGCTCGACCTCGTGGGAGCGGTGGCGGCGCAGTCCGGCGTTGCCGTCGGCGTCCACCGCGTACTGCACCCGTGTCCGCCACTGCGGCACCTGGCCGGCGGGCAGCTTGTCGCCCTCGGCGGGCATCACCGTGCCGTCCCAGCCGGCCTCCTCCGGGGTGAGGCCCGCGAGCCGCTGGAGCTGCTCGGCGATCACCTCGCCCTTCAGGCGGCGCTGGGCGCCCGGCTTGGCGTGCTGCCAGTCGCAGCCGCCGCAGCGGCCGGGGCCGGCGTAGGGGCAGGGCGCCTCGACGCGGTCCTTGGACGGGTCGAGGATCTCGACGGCGTCCGCGCGCAGGAAGCGGGCGCCCTCCTCGCCCTCGGTCACCCGGGCCACCACCCGCTCGCCCGGCAGCGCGTGCCGGACGAACAGGACCTGGCCCTCGGCGGTACGGGCGATGCAGTGGCCGCCGTGGGCGACGGGGCCGATCTCGACCTCGTACTCCTCCCCCACCAGAGACTTCGTCGGTTCTGTCTGCATGGTGGGGTGACTCCAGATCGGGAAGGGGAAGAGGCCGCGGCCGGTGGGCCTGACAACAGCCCACCAGTCTACGGCCTCTCCCGGACGCCTCGACGCCTCAGTCCTTGGCGGCCGGCTCCTTCGGGCGTTCCACCGCCGGGCCGCGCCGGACCGCGCCGGGCGCGTTCCAGTCCTGGCGCCTGCGGGCCCGCAGCTTGGCCGCCTCGGAGGACGCCAGCTGGTAGGGCACGGAGGTCACCATCACGCCGGGGGTGAAGAGCAGGCGGCCCTTCAGGCGCAGGGCGCTCTGGTTGTGCAGCAGGTGCTCGTACCAGTGGCCGACCACGTACTCGGGGATGATCACGGAGACCGCGTCGCGCGGGGACTCCTTGCGCAGGCCCTTGACGTACTCGATGATCGGCCGCGTGATCTCGCGGTAGGGCGAGTCGAGGACCTTCAGCGGTACGTCGATCCCGCGCCGCTCCCACTCCTCGCGCAGCGCCTTGGTCTCCGCCGGGTCGACGTTGACGGTGAGCGCCTCGAGGGTGTCCGAGCGCATCAGCTTGGCGTAGGCCATGGCGCGCAGGGTCGGGCGGTGGATCTTGGAGATCAGGACGACCGAGTGCACCCGCGAGGGGCGGACGCTGTCGTCGCTCGGGCCCTCGGGGGCGGCGATCTCGTCGGCCACGCGGTCGTAGTGCTTACGGATGGCGGTCATCGTCGCGTAGAAGATGCACATGCCCAGCAGGGCGACCCAGGCGCCGTGCGTGAACTTGGTGACGAGGACGACGACCAGCACCAGGCCGGTGAAGAAGGCGCCGAAGGCGTTGATCGCGCGGGAGCGGATCATGTGGCTGCGGGCCGCCTGGTCCTTCTCGACCGCGAGGTGGCGGTTCCAGTGCCGGACCATGCCGGTCTGGCTGAGCGTGAAGGACACGAACACGCCGACGATGTAGAGCTGGATGAGGCGGGTGGAGTCGGCGCCGTAGATGATCACGAGCAGCGCGGCGGCGCCCGCCAGCAGCACGATGCCGTTGGAGAAGGCGAGGCGGTCGCCGCGGGTGTGCAGCTGGCGCGGCAGGTAGCGGTCCTGGGCGAGGATCGAGCCGAGCAGCGGGAAGCCGTTGTAGGCCGTGTTGGCCGCCAGGAACAGCACCAGGGCGGTGGCGGCCGCCAGCAGGATGAACAGGAAGCTGCCCTTGCCGAACACCGCCTCGGCGACCTGGGAGATCACCGGGTTCTGGACGTAGCCGGAGCCGACCGGGCTGCCGTTGTGGATCAGGTCGGTGGCCGGGTGCTCGGCCATGCGGACGTTCGTCGCCATGGCGAGCGCGATGATGCCGCAGAACATGGTGACGGCCAGCAGGCCCATCATGGCCAGCGTGGTCGCCGCGTTCTTCGACTTGGGCTTGCGGAAGGCCGGGACGCCGTTGGAGATGGCCTCCACGCCCGTCAGGGCGGCACAGCCGGAGGAGAAGGCGCGCAGCAGCAGGAAGACGAGGGCGAAGCCCGCGAGGCCCTGGTGCTCGGCCTTGATGTGGTAGTCGGCGGTCGGCGCGGACATGGTGTCGCCGAGGACCAGGCCCCGGAACGCACCCCACGCGATCATGATGAAGACGCCGCCGACGAACACGTAGGTCGGGATCGCGAAGAGCTTGCCCGACTCCTTCACGCCGCGCAGGTTCATCAGCGTCAGCAGGACGATCACGGCGGTCGCGCAGAACACCTTGTGCTCCACGACGAAGGGGACCGCGGAGCCGAGGTTCTCGATGCCGGAGGCGATGGAGACGGCGACGGTCAGCACGTAGTCGACGAGCAGCGCGCTGGCCACGGTGAGGCCGGCCTTGGGCCCGAGGTTGGTGGTGGCGACCTCGTAGTCGCCGCCGCCGCTCGGGTAGGCGTGCACGTTCTGCCGGTAGGAGGCGACCACGGTGAACATCAGCACGACGACCGCGACGGCGATCCAGGGGCTGAAGTGGTACGCCGACACGCCCGCGATGGACAGGACCAGCAGGACCTCCCCCGGCGCGTAGGCGACGGAGGACAGCGGGTCGGAGGCGAAGACGGGGAGGGCGATGCGCTTCGGCAGGAGCGTTTCGCCCAGCCGGTCACTGCGCAGTGCGCGCCCGATCAGGATCCGTTTGGGCACGTCGGTCAGTTTGGACACGACAGAGGATCGTAGGGCTTCGAACAGGCACCCGCCCACCCGGCATCCCGGTTCTGCCTCCCGAGTGAAATCGTAAGGCCACTGAACTGCGGATTCCGTGGTCCGTGCGCTCCGCGTGCCTAGATGGCAGATCCCGGCCGTCACCGCACCTCGGAGGTCCCATGACCGCGCCCGCAGAGCTGATCGGGGCCACCGTCGCCGTGGTCGGCCTCGGAATCCTGACCCTGTGCAGCGTGCGCAGCATCACGCGCCGCAGGGGCGCCGCCGGAGATCCGCGGCGGTGACCGGCGGCGGTGGTCCCGGAAACCTCCGCACCGGGGGTGCCCACCCCGAACCGCCCGTGTGTAGCTTTGGGCGTCGGTCTGAGACCCTGAGGCTGAGCAGTAACTTTTGGACACCGGAAGGACGGTCGTGCACATCGTCATCATGGGCTGCGGGAGAGTGGGTTCCGCTCTCGCCCAGACCCTGGAGCAAAAGGGGCACACGGTCGCCGTGATCGACCAGGACCCCACCGCCTTCCGCCGGCTGGGCCCGGGCTTCGGCGGCCGCCGTGTGACCGGCGTCGGCTTCGACCAGGACACCCTGCGCGAGGCGGGCATCGAGGAGGCCGGCGCCTTCGCCGCGGTCTCCAGCGGTGACAACTCCAACATCATCTCCGCCCGCGTGGCCCGCGAGATGTTCGGTGTGGAGAACGTGGCGGCCCGCATCTACGACCCCCGCCGGGCCGAGGTCTACCAGCGCCTGGGCATCCCCACCGTGGCCACGGTCCGCTGGACCGCCGACCAGATGCTGCGCCGGCTGCTGCCCTCGGGCGCCGAGCCGCTGTGGCGCGACCCCACCGGCGGCGTCCAGCTCGCCGAGGTGCACGCCTCCGCGAAGTGGGTCGGCCACAAGATCAGCACGATGCAGGAGGAGACGGGCGTCCGGGTGGCGTTCCTGACGCGCCTGGGCGAGGCGATCGTGCCCACGTCGCAGACGGTGCTGCAGGAGGGCGACCTGGTGCACGTGATGATGCGGACGGACGACGTCGAGAAGGTCGAGGCGGCGTTCGCCGGGGGCCCGGAAGAGGAGAGCGGTCACTGATGAGGGTCGCCATTGCCGGAGCCGGCGCCGTGGGCCGCTCGATCGCGGGCGAACTGCTCGAGAACGGCCACGAGGTCCTGCTCATCGACAAGGCCCCGACCGCCATCTCGGTGGAACGGGTGCCCCAGGCGGAGTGGCTGCTGGCCGACGCCTGTGAGATCACCTCCCTGGACGAGGCGGCGCTGCAGCGCTGCAACGTGGTGATCGCCGCGACCGGTGACGACAAGGTCAACCTGGTCGTCTCGCTGCTCGCCAAGACGGAGTACGGCGTTCCGCGCGTCGTCGCCCGGGTGAACAACCCGAAGAACGAGTGGCTGTTCAACGAGGCCTGGGGCGTGGACGTGGCCGTCTCCACCCCGCGCCTGATGTCCGCCCTGGTCGAGGAGGCGGTGAGCGTCGGCGACCTGGTCCGGCTGCTCCGCTTCAGCCACGGCGACGCCAACCTGGTGGAGCTGACCCTGCCCGAGGAGTCGGCCCTGGCCGGCACCCAGGTCGGCGACGTGGAGTGGCCGCAGGACACCTCCCTGGTCACGATCATCCGCGGCACCCGGGTGCTGACGCCGTCCCGGGAGGACTCCCTGGAGCCGGGCGACGAGCTCCTCTTCGTGGCCGCGCAGGCCCGCGAGGAGCAGCTCGAGGAACTGCTGTCGGTCCGCCGCGAGGACTGACGCCCGGAAGACAGAAGGAAGGGCGCCCTCGGCATCGAGGGCGCCCTTCCTCTTCGTACGAAGGCCGTACGGCGGCTCGTCAGGCCTCGCGGCGGTGCCGTCCGCCGGCGGGCTCGCCGTTCTCGGCGGCCAGGGCGGCCAGGCGCTCCTTCTCCGCCTTCTCCGCCTGCTCCTGCGCCTCCATCTCCGCGAACACGTCGATCGGCGCGGGCGCCTTCGCCAGGAAGACCCAGGTCAGGTAGACCGCCAGCAGGAACGGCGGGATCTTCAGGGCGACCAGTACCCAGCCGAGCTGGGCGGTGTCGGCCCACCAGTACAGCGGGAAGAGGATCGCGCACTTGGCGAGCAGGATCAGGCCCCAGGCCCAACTGGCCTTGGCATAGGCCTTCTTGCGGCCGGGGTTGCGGGTCCGCCAGGAGAGGTTCTCCTTGAAGACCGGGCCGAGGATGAGGCCGATCAGCGGGACACCGGCGAGCGTCGTGATGATGTAGGCCAGCGCCAGGCCCAGCGTGTAGAGCATGCCGGGGAGGTAGAAGTCCTTGGCGTTGCCCGTGAACATCGCGAAGACCACGCCGAACGCCACGCCGAAGACGCCGCTGAAGGCGTGCTTGACGGTGTCCTTGCGGGCGAGCCGGACCACGACCAGCACCAGGGACAGGGCCAGGGCGGCGATCGCCGAGAAGTGCAGGTTCTTGTTGATCGTGAAGATCGCGACGAAGAGGAGACCGGGCAGCACCGTCTCGACCATGCCGCGGACACCGCCGAACGCCTCGAACAGGGCGGCCTCGGTGACCGCGCGTGCGTCGTCCGGCGGGGTCTGATCGGTGTCTTGGGTCGGCTTGTCGAGGGACGTCACCGGCTACTCCCGTCCAAGGGGTCGCAGTTCGTACTTCGGATTGAACAGCACCCGGCGGCCCCGGCTCATCGAGATCCGGCCCGATGCGATCAGCTTGCGTCCGGGTTCTATCCCCACGATGGAGCGCCTGCCGAGCCACACCACGTCCAGGGCCGCGGAGCCGTCGAACAGCTCGGCCTCCAGGGCCGGGACTCCCGCGCGTGGCCGCAGGGTGACCGTGCGCAAGGTACCAGTTACGGTGACGATCTGCCGGTCGCGGCAGTCACCGATCCGGGTGCATCCCGTCGTCTCGGCATCCTCCCGCAGCTCCTCCGACTCCAGGTCCTCCTGGGAGGTCGAGAGCCGGTCGAGCATGCGCCGGAACCGGCCGGCCGGCTTCTGGGAACGAGGAACAGCACTCATACAGGAAGCGTACCGGGGTGCGCCGACACCGCCGTAGCCCAGCTCACTTCTCGCATCGGTATCCCGTTCCGGACCCCCGGCCGGTCACTTCTCGAACCGGTATCCCATCCCGGGCTCCGTGATGCCGCATTCCCCGGGGGCCGACCCCCGGACCCCCGGCCGGTCACTTCTCGAACCGGTATCCCATCCCGGGCTCCGTGATGAAGTGCTCCGGGTGCGACGGGTCCGTCTCCAGTTTGCGCCGGAGCTGCGCCATGTACACCCGGAGGTAGTTGGACTCGGTGCCGTACGACGGTCCCCAGACCTCCTGCAGCAGTTGCTTCTGACTGACCAGGCGGCCGGTGTTGCGGACCAGGACCTCCAGCAGGTGCCACTCGGTCGGGGTGAGACGGACGTCCCTGCCCGAACGGTTGACCTTCTTCGCGGTCAGGTCGACGGTGAAGCCCGCGGTCTCCACGGTCGTCACGTCGTCCTCGCCGGGTCCGACCGGCTCGGCCCGGCGCACCGCGGCGCGCAGCCGGGCCAGCAGTTCGTCCATGCCGAAGGGCTTGGTGACGTAGTCGTCGGCGCCCGCGTCCAGCGCCTGGACCTTCTCGTCGGAGGAGTGGCGGGCGGAGAGCACCAGGATCGGCACCCGGGTCCAGCCGCGCAGCCCGCGGATCACCTCGACGCCGTCCATGTCGGGCAGGCCCAGGTCCAGCACGACCACGTCGGGGTGGCGGGAGGCGGCGAGCTCCAGGGCGGTCCTGCCGTCGTGGGCCGCGTCGACCTCGTACTGGCGTGCCTTGAGGTTGATCACGAGGGCGCGCACGATCTGCGGCTCGTCGTCGACCACGAGCACCCGGGTCGTCATAGGGCCTGCCTTTCGGGTTCTGCGGTGTCCTCCAGGGGGCGGAGGGGTCCGCGGGCCGCGCGGAGGCTCAGCACCATCGTGAGCCCGCCGCCCGGGGTGTCCTCGGCGTTCAGGGTGCCACCCATCGCCTCGGCGAAGCCCCGGGCGACGGCGAGTCCGAGGCCGACCCCGGCACCGCGCGGGGCGTCCCCGTACCGCTGGAAGGGCTCGAATATGCGGTCCTTCGCGTCGTCCGGCACGCCGGGCCCGCGGTCCACGACCCGCACCTCGACCCGGTCCGCGATGGCGCTGGCGGACACCAGGACGTGCCGGCCGGGGGGACTGTACTTGACGGCGTTCTCGACCAGGTTGGCCACCGAGCGCTCCAGCAGTCCGGGGTCGACGGCGACCATGGGCAGGGTCTCGGGGACGTCCAGTTCCACGCTGTCCTCGGGCACGCCGCCCAGCGCCATCGGGACCACCTCGTCCACGTCGATCTCGCGGATCAGCGGGGCCACGGTGCCGGTCTGCAGCCGGGACATGTCCAGCAGGTTGCCCACGAGGTGGTCGAGCCGGTCGGCGCCCTCCTCGATGCCCTGGAGCAGTTCGGCCCGGTCCTCCTCGGACCAGTCGACGTCCTCGGAGCGCAGGGAGGAGACCGCGGCCTTGATCCCGGCCAGCGGGGTGCGCAGGTCGTGGCTGACGGCGGCGAGCAGGGCGGTGCGGATGCGGTTGCCCTCGGCGAGCGCCCGGGCCCGGTCGGCCTCCTCCTGGAGCCGGCTGCGGTCCAGTACGACGGCGGCCTGCGCGGCGAAGGCGGCGAGCACCCGGCGGTCCTCGGCGGGCAGCACCCGTCCGGTGAGCGCGAGGGCCATGTGGTCGCCGACCGGCATGTCGACGTCGGCGTCCTCGGGCCGCTCCGGTCGCGGGCCGGGGCCGACGCGGCCCGCACAGGTCCACGGTTCCACGTCGCCGGCCCGTTCCAGCAGGGCCGCGGACTCCATGGCGAAGGTCTCCCGGACCCGTTCGAGCAGTTCCTCCAGGCCGGTCTCGCCGCGCAGCACGTTGCCCGCGAGGAAGGAGAGGATCTCGGACTCGGCGCGCAGCCGGGCGGCCTGGTGGGTGCGCCGGGCGGCGAGGTCGACCACGGAGGCGACCGACATGCCGACACCGAAGAAGATCGCGATGGCGACGATGTTCTTGGGGTCGGCGATGGTCAGCCGGTGCAGGGGCGGGGTGTAGAAGTAGTTCAGCAGCAGGGAGCCGAGGGCGGCCGAGGCGAGGGCGGGCAGCAGGCCGCCGAGCAGGGCCGCGGCGACCGTGACGGCCAGGAACAGCAGCATGTCGTTGGCGAGGCCGAGGTCGACGGTGTTCAGCAGCACCGCGAGGACGACGGGGCCGCCCAGGCCCACCAGCCAGCCCCAGACGATCCGGGCCCGGCCGAGCCGGGCGCCCCGGGCGACGGGCAGTCCGCGGCCCTTGGCGACCTCCTCGTGGGTGACGATGTGCACGTCGAGGTCGGGGCCCGACTCGCGGGCGACGGTGGCGCCGACGCCGGGCCCGAAGACGTACTGCCAGGCCTTGCGGCGCGAGGAGCCGAGCACGATCTGGGTGGCGTTGACACCGCGCGCGAAGTCCAGCAGGGCGGCGGGTATGTCGTCGCCGACGACGTGGTGGAAGGTGCCGCCGAGATCCTCCACCAGGGTGCGCTGGACGGCCAGTTCCTTCGGGGAGGCCGCGGTCAGGCCGTCGCTGCGCGCTATGTAGACGGCCATCACCTCGCCGCCGGCGCCCTTCTCGGCGAGCCGTGCCGCCCGCCGGATGAGGGTGCGTCCCTCGGGTCCGCCGGTCAGCCCGACCACGATGCGCTCGCGGGAACCCCAGATCCGGGAGACCCGGTGCTCGCTGCGGTACTCGTTCAGGTGCTCGTCGACCCGGTCGGCCACCCACAGCAGGGCCAGCTCGCGCAGCGCGGTCAGGTTGCCGGGCCGGAAGTAGTTGGACAGGGCCGCGTCGACCTTGTCCGGCTGGTAGATGTTGCCGTGCGCCATACGGCGGCGCAGGGCCTGCGGGGACATGTCGACCAGCTCGATCTGGTCGGCCCGGCGCACGATCTCGTCCGGGACGGTCTCGCGCTGCCGCACCCCCGTGATCGACTCGACGACGTCGCCGAGGGACTCCAGGTGCTGGATGTTGACGGTCGTGACGACGTCGATGCCGGCGGCGAGCAGTTCCTCGACGTCCTGCCAGCGCTTGGCGTTGCGGGAGCCGGGGACGTTGGTGTGGGCGAGCTCGTCCACGAGGGCGACGGCCGGTGCGCGGCGCAGCACCGCGTCGACGTCCATCTCCTCGAAGGTGGTGCCCCGGTGCTCCAGCCGAGTGCGCGGCACCTGTTCCAGGCCGTGCAGCATCACCTCGGTGCGCGGCCGGCCGTGGTGCTCGACGAACCCCACCACGCAGTCGGTGCCCCGCTCGATGCGGCGGTGCGCCTCGGACAGCATGGCGTAGGTCTTGCCCACGCCCGGTGCCGCGCCGAGGTGGATCCGAAGCTTGCCGCGTGCCATGGCCCCATTGTCTTCCGCCGACTACCGCCTACGCAGCGTCGACCCTACGTCCCGCGACGCGGACAAACCGGGCAAGGTGCCGGTCAAGGGGGGTCTTTGACGCAACCCTGACGGCCCGGCACGGGCGGCTCAGTGCTCGATGATCTCCCCGTCGCGCAGTTCGAGCACCCGGTCGGCGAGGTCCAGCAGGTTCGCGTCGTGCGTGGCGACCAGGGCGGTGGCCTTCCCCCAGTGCCCCATCGGGCCTGGGAGGTGCCCCCAGCCGCGGACGACGGCCCGCAGCAGCTCCATGACGGCGTGGCCGGTCTCGGCGTCGAGCTGGCCGGTCGGCTCGTCGGCGATCAGCAGGGCGGGGCGGTTGGCGAGGGCCCGGGCGATGGCCACCCGCTGCTGCTGGCCGCCGGACAGTTCGCCGGGCCGCTGGGCCGCGTGGTCGGCGAGCCCGACGAGGGAGAGCAGCAGCTCGACGCGCTCCTCGCGCTCGCGCGGCTCGGCGCGGCGCAGCCGCAGCGGCACGCCGACGTTCTCGGCGGCGGTCAGGATCGGGATGAGGCCGAAGGACTGGAAGACGAAGCCGATCCGGTCCCGGCGCAGCTCCAGCAGCCCGCTCTCGCCGAGCCCGGCCAGGTCCTGCCCGTCGACCTCGACCCGGCCCCGGTCGGGGCTGTCGAGTCCGCCGACGATGTTCAGCAGGGTGGTCTTCCCGGAGCCCGAGCGCCCCTTGAGGGCGACGAGTTCGCCGCGCGGGATCTCCAGGGAGACCCCGCGCAGGGCGTGCACGGCGGCGGCCCCCCGCCCGTAGGACCTGTGCACGTCCTCGACGCGCACCATGGTCTCGGTGATCACCCGGTTCATGCGGCCTCCCCGTCGCTCCCCCGTGCCCACGCGGGCCGGGCGCCAGTATCACCGCGGGGCGCCCGGCCGTTCAACGGTTTCAGTTCGGGTTGTCGCCGTGGGTGAGGGTCTCCCAGGCGACGAAGAGGTTGTCGGTGCCGGCCGGACGGTTGGCCAGGGTCAGGCTCTGGGTGTTGGTCATGGCGACGCCGCGCCGGTTGTGCAGGGCGTTGTAGCCGACCTCCGTGACGGGACCGAGGCCGAGCTTCAGAGAGCCGCCGCACAGCCAGTCGGGGACGGCCGCGCCGAGCTGGTACCTGGACTGGAAGCCGAGCGCCTGGCGCAGCCGCTCGCCGACGTCGGTGCCGTAGAGGTCCTGCCCCTGGATCCGGCTGGTCTCGGCGATGTGCGAGATCGCGGAGATGCCGTACCCGGTGTGGGTGAGGTCGCGGCAGGTCTCCTGGGTGAGCCCGGTGACGAAGGTGGACTGGCCCTGCCAGTAGGAGACGATCTTGTCGCGGGTGTTCAGGTTCTGGCCGGGCACGGTCTTCGGCAGGTCGCCGTCGGAGGCGAGGTAGACGTAGGCGGCCGCGCGGGTGCGGAACCTGGCCATCGCGGTGTCGTACGACGCCTTGTCCTCCAGGAAGACGGAGATGCCGACGGCTGCCTCCGTCATCGACAGCTCCCAGTTGCCGTTGGAGTTGGAGCCTTTGATCACCACCGGCAGGTACACGTCGCGGAGCATGGTGGAGAAGCGGCTCTGGTTGGCCCAGCCGCCGGTGTAGGTGTACTTGATGATCTCGGCCGCCTTGGGCCAGGAGGACCCCGCCCAGCCGGTCTGCAGGGGCGCGTTGCTGTTGGTGTGGCCGGTGATGGTGCCCGACCAGGCGTCCATGATCTGGATGGCCTTCCGGGCGTAGCGCGCGTCCCCGGTCATGTACCAGGCGAGGGCGTCGGTGTACGCGGCGATCGCGTCCTCGCGTTCGTCGGTGCAGCCGTGGTTCGGGTTGGAGTAGGAGCCGCACTCGACGGTGGCGCGCGGCTTGGGCGTGCGGTTCAGGTCGGCGTACTTGCTCGCCTTCATCTGGTCGAAGGCGCTCTTCCAGGGCTGGGCACCGGCCTGCACCTCGGCGCGGGCGAAGTCCAGCTGGCTCCGGGAGACGGTGACTCCGGGGTGGGCGAAGGCGGCGGGGGCGGAGTGCGCTGTGGGTGCCGCGAGGGCACCGGCCAGCAGGGAGGCCACGACGGCGAGCAGTGGGGTACGACGCACGGTGACTCCGTTCTTGTATGTGAACGCAGGGCGCCTTTATGAACAGACGTTGGCTCGGAGACCGTAGGTACAGACCATTGGCCCGTCAAGGGGGCACGCATGCGAAAGGGCCGCACCCCGGGGGGGGTACGGCCCTCTTTCGTCCCGTTGTTACCGGACCTCGGTGATCTCGGGTCCGCGCTGGAGCTGGCCCATGCCGCCGGAGAAGCGCGAGCCCTCCTCCTGCTGAACGCCCTCGGGAACCATCTGGGCGTCGTTCGGCAGCTTCAGGACGATCGGGTCGCGGGGCGCCATCGGGCCCTCGCCGCGGACCACGACCGTGTCCCGGAAGATCTGCTCCAGCAGACCGGCCGCCTGCGGCTGCACCGCGCCCTGGCCGGAGATCACACCGCGCAGGAACCAGCGCGGGCCGTCCACGCCGATGAACCGGACGACCTGGAAGCCGCCGGTGCCGTCCGGCAGCTGGACCGGCACCTGGGCGCGCAGCTCCCAGCCCAGCGGACCCTCGACCTCGTCGACGATGCCGCCCTGCTGGGTGATGCCGCCCGCGATCTCCTCGCGGACCTCGCCCCAGATGCCCTCGCGCTTGGGCGCGGCGAAGGCCTGGAGCTGGACGGCGCTGTCACGCAGCACCACGGTCGCCGCGACGATCGCGTCACCCGCGACCTCCACCCGCAGCTCCATGCCGTCGACGCCCGGCACGAAGAGACCGCCGAGGTCGACACGGCCCTCGGCCGGGTCGCGCACCTCGGTACTGTCCCACGGGCCGTCGGGCCGGGGCTCGGGCTCGAGCCGGACGCGCTCGCGCTCGGCCTCTTCCTCGTCCGCCTCGGTGTCGACGCTGTCGACGACCTGCTCGGCCTCGCCGGCCGCGTCCTCGGCGGCACCCTTCTTCTTGCGACGTCCGAACACGTCACTGTCCTTCCCGGTCGGATACGACCGAAGCGTATCGATTCCCACCCGCCAGGCCACGCACGGCGGCCTGACCGCTTGTGCCGCTCTCGTCGCCCACCGCGGCATGGCCACCGGTGGACCCGAAGCCCCCTTCGGCCCGCGCCGAGCCGGGAAGTTCCGCCACCTCCTGGAAGCGGACCCTCTCGACCTGCTGGACGACCAGTTGGGCAATCCGGTCGAAGCGCTCGAACCGCACCGTCTCGTGCGGGTCGAGATTCACCACGATCACCTTGATCTCCCCACGGTACCCGGCATCAACCGTCCCCGGGGCATTCACGAGGGCGACACCGCAGCGGGCGGCGAGGCCGGAACGCGGGTGCACGAAGGCCGCGTACCCCTCGGGGAGGGCGATCGACACACCCGTGGGCAGCACGGCCCGCTCACCGGGCGCCAGCTCGCGGGCCTCGGTGGTGCGCAGATCGGCCCCGGCGTCGCCCGGGTGCTCGTACGCGGGCAGCGGCACCTCGGGGTCGACGCGGCGCAGCCGCACGTCCAGCGGGGGGCGGCTCACGGGTTCACCTCGAAGGCGCGGGCCCGCCGGACCTGGTCCGGGTCGTCCATGGCGGCCCGGATCTCCTCCGTGCGGCCGTGGTCGATGAAGTGGTCCACCTTGACCTCGATGAACAGGGCGTCGGCGCGGACCGCGACCGGTCCGTCGGGGCCGCCGATGCGGCCGGTGGCGGTGGAGTAGATCTTCCGCCCGGCGACGGCCGTGACCTCGGCCTGGAGATGCAGCGTGGTGCCCACCGGAACCGGCCGCGCGAAGTCGGTCTCCAGCCGGCCGGTGACCGCGATGGTCCGCAGCAGCCAGTTCAGCGAGCCCAGCGTCTCGTCGAGGGCGGTGGCCAGCACGCCGCCGTGCGCGAGGCCCGGGGCACCCTGGTGGGCGGGCTGCACGGTGAACTCGGCGGTCAGCGAGACACCCTCACCGGCGCGCGCCTCCAGGTGCAGCCCGTGCTGTTGCCCACCGCCACATCCGAAACACTGTTCGTAGTGGGCGCCGAGAAGCTCGCCGGGCGCGGGCGCGTCGGGGTGCCGTACCGGTTTCACCGCGTCGGCTGGGGGCTGAAGAGCTGCGGAACTACCACTCACAGGCGCAGACCTTACCCGCGCGTCGGCGTTGTTCCGACACCGTGCCAAGCTTGGCTCATGCAGCTCTCCGCCACCCCCTACGAAGAACGCCTCACCACCCCTCGTTCGTGGTGGCTGATCAGCTTCCTCGTGGGCGTCTCGTTCGCCCTGATCCTGCTGCCGTTCGGGACCCTGCCGCTGCTCGGCGGCCTGGTCGGCGGTACGGCCGCCGCGGCCGTGGTGGCCAGTGCCTACGGCGCCCCGCGGATCCGGGTCGTGGGCGGCTCGCTGATCGCGGGCGAGGCCAGTGTCCCGGTGTCGGCGCTCGGCGACTCGGAGGTCCTCGGCCCCGAGGAGGCCCGCGCCTGGCGCACGTACAAGGCCGACACCCGCGCCTTCCTGCTGCTGCGCTCCTACATCCCCACCGCGCTGCGCGTGGAGGTCACGGACCCGCAGGACCCGACGCCGTACCTGTACCTGTCGACGCGGGAGCCGGAACGCCTGGCGGCCGCGATCGAGGCGGCCCGGCGGACGGCGGCGTAGCGTCCTCAGTCCTCGGGATTCCCGGGCAGCTCACCGAGTCTGATCGGGTGCTCGGGTTCGTCCAGCGGCGGCAGTTCGGGCAGCTCGTCCCACGGCACCTGGACCTTCCGCAGGTCGGCGCGGATCCGGGCGGCGAGTCTTCTGGTGTCCCGGCGGTTCATGACCGCGCCCACCGCCGCGCCCACCATGAACGGCATGAGGTTCGGCAGGTCCCGGACCATCCGCTTCATGATCTGCTGGCGCAGTTCGCGCTTCATCCGGCCGCCCAGGGCCGCGTCGACGGTGGCCGGTTCGGTCACCTTGATGCCGCGCTCCCCCGTCCACGAGGACAGGTACGCGCTGCTGCGGGCCCGGAGGTTTCCCGGCGGCCGTACGCCGTAGACCTCGTGCAGTTCGGCGATGAGCTTCAGCTCGATCGCGGCGACCCCGGTGATCTCGGTCGCCAGTTCGGTCGGCATGGCCGGCGGCACCGGCAGCATCGCCGCCGCCCCGATACCGGCTCCGACCGTCGAGGTGCCGGCCGCCGCGCCCGCCACCAGCTTGTCGGCGAGCTCCTCGGGCCCGAGGCCGGGGAACTGGCGGCGCAGGGCCGCGAGGTCGCGTACGGGCACACGCGGGGCGATGTCGAGGATGCGGTCCGCGATGTACGCCAGGCCCGCGCGGGCTCGGCTGCCGCCCCTGCGGGCGCCTTCCCGGGCCAGCTGCCGGGTCTTGTCACGGACCACCGCGGCCCGTCGCCTGGCGAGGGGCTGCGGCTCCGGCGCCGTCGGGTGGTCGGCCCGGCCGGACGCCGGTTCGAGCGAGGCCCCCGTCGAGGGTGAGCCCCGCTCGTCGTCACGCGCACCGTGCGGGCCGCCGTGCGGCCCCTTGTCCGCTCCCCGCAGGGAGAAGCGGCGCTTCCGCGGAGGGGTCGAGCCAGTCACGGCCGACCCGTCCTCAGTCGCAGTCGCGGCAGATCGGCTGGCCGTTCTTCTCGCGGGCCAGCTGGCTGCGGTGGTGCACCAGGAAGCAGCTCATGCAGGTGAACTCGTCCTGCTGCTTGGGCAGCACCCGGACGGCCAGCTCCTCGTTCGAGAGGTCGGCACCGGGCAGCTCGAGGCCCTCAGCGGCCTCGAACTCGTCGACGTCCACCGCGGAGGTGGACTTGTCGTTCCGGCGGGCCTTCAGTTCTTCAAGGCTGTCCGAGTCGACGTCGTCGTCGGTCTTTCGTGGAGTGTCGTAATCGGTTGCCATGTCGCTCTCCCCCTCTGGGTGTCTGCGGTGTCTTCAGCGCACGTAACGCGTGAGAGGCCGGACTTGTGCCCGACCTGAGGCGGAGATTTTGCCTCACATCAAGGTCTGTTACTCAATCGACACCCAAGCCGGCCGCTCGCGAGCGATCGGCTTGGATGGCGGTGAGGACCGTACACGGTTCGAATGTCGCACCTCAAAGGCGCCTCACCGTGTACTTCCCGTGATCTAGAGCCCTGAAAACTGGGATTTTCCGGGCTTTACGCACCGTGTCATGATCACGCGGAGTACATGGCCGGAAATCCGTCCATGTGATCGATCACACAGGATCAACCGCCGACCGGGGGTAGAAAATTCCGCGCGAAGCGAACAACCCCCGCGTGTGTCGGATCCCGGTCACACCGGCAGCGTGACCCGCATCACCAGACCCCCGCCCTCGCGCGGCGTCGCCACGATGTGGCCGCCGTGCGCGCGGGCCACGGACCGGACGATGGACAGGCCGAGGCCCACCCCCTTGTCGCTGCCCGTGCGCTCCGTGCGCAGCCGTCTGAACGGCTCGAAGAGGTTGTCGATCTCGTACGCCGGCACGACCGGGCCGGTGTTGGAGACGGTCAGCACCGCCTGGCCGTGCAGCACCTCCGTGGTCACCTCCACCCAGCCGTTCTCGGCCACGTTGTAGCGCACCGCGTTCTGGACGAGGTTCAGCGCGATCCGCTCCAGCAGGACGCCGTTGCCCTGCACCACCGCGGGCCTGCGCTCGCCGCGGACGGTGACGCCCTTGGCCTCGGCCTCGGCGTGCACCTGGTCGATGGCCTGTCCGGCCACCTCGGCCAGGTCGACCGGTTTGCGCTCGACGATCTGGTTGTCGCTGCGGGCGAGCAGCAGCAGGCCCTCCACGAGCTGCTCGCTGCGCTCGTTGGTGGCCAGCAGCGTCTTGCCGAGCTGCTGCAGCTCCACCGGCGCGTTCGGGTCGGACAGGTGCACCTCGAGGAGCGTGCGGTTGATGGCGAGCGGGGTGCGCAGCTCGTGGGAGGCGTTGCCGACGAAGCGCTGCTGGGCGGTGAAGGCCCGCTCCAGGCGCTCCAGCATCTCGTCGAAGGTGTCCGCCAGCTCCTTCAGCTCGTCGTCCGGGCCGTCCAGCTCGATCCGCCGGGACAGGTCCGAGCCGGCCACCTGGCGCGCGGTGCGGGTGATCCGGCCGAGCGGGGAGAGCACCCGGCCCGCCATCGCGTAGCCGAACGCGAAGGCGATGACGGCGAGGCCCAGCAGGGCCAGCAGCGAGCGGCTGAGCAGGTTGTCCAGGGCCGCGTGGCGCTGGCTGTCGGCGCACCGGCTGATCGCGTCGTTGAAGTCGGCGAGCGGGACCTGGTTGGTGATC
Organism: Streptomyces sp. NPDC002386; assembly: GCF_053593175.1. Taxonomy (NCBI): domain Bacteria; kingdom Bacillati; phylum Actinomycetota; class Actinomycetes; order Kitasatosporales; family Streptomycetaceae; genus Streptomyces; species Streptomyces sp. NPDC002386. Next base: position 59,236 of record NZ_JBSFBX010000007.1, on the reverse strand, counting down.
GCGGGGCAGTTGTCGCTGGAGACCTTCAGCTCCTGGAAGCTGACGATCTTGAACAGCGGCGCGTTGCCGTTGGTGATGGCCTGCGCGGCCAGCAGGTAGATGATCGACAGCAGCAGGATGCCGGCGATCAGGAACATGCCGCCGTACAGCAGGGTGAGCCGTATCCGGATGGTCGGGCGCAGCCACGGGAAGGGGGGCTGCGGCCTCCGGGGGTCCCAGGTGGGCTTCGGTGGCGCCTGGGGCGGCGCGGGCGTCGTGGCCACGGCGGATCAGATCCGGTAGCCGGAGCCGGGCACGGTGACGATCACCGGCGGCTCGCCGAGCTTGCGGCGCAGCGTCATGACGGTCACGCGCACGACGTTGGTGAACGGGTCGGTGTTCTCGTCCCAGGCCTTCTCCAGGAGCTGCTCGGCCGAGACCACCGCGCCCTCGCTGCGCATCAGCACCTCGAGGACCGCGAACTCCTTGGGCGCGAGCTGGACCTCCTTGCCGTCGCGGAAGACCTCGCGGCGGTTCGGGTCGAGCTTGATGCCGGCCCGCTCCAGGACCGGCGGCAGCGGCACGCTCGTGCGGCGCCCGAGGGCCCTGACGCGCGCGATCAGCTCGCTGAACGCGAACGGCTTGGGCAGATAGTCGTCGGCACCGATCTCCAGGCCCTCGACGCGGTCGCTGACGTCACCGGAGGCGGTGAGCATGAGCACGCGCGTGGGCATGCCCAGCTCCACGATCTTGCGGCAGACGTCGTCGCCGTGCACGAGCGGAAGGTCCCGGTCGAGGACGACCACGTCGTAGTCGTTGACGCCGATGCGCTCCAGGGCGGCCGCACCGTCGTACACGACGTCGACGGCCATGGCCTCCCGGCGCAGTCCGGTGGCCACCGCATCGGCGAGCAGTTGCTCGTCCTCGACGACGAGTACGCGCACGTCGCTTGTCCTTCCTGTGTCCACCCGCGTAGCGCGCGGTGAGGCGCGCGCGGGCAGGGGTGTCCGTGGGATGTGACCTCCATCCTGCCCTTTTCGGCCATAAGTCGGCTGTAAGGCGGGTCCCGCATCGCAGGGACCGGTGCGACGGCGCGGCGGCGCGGGATTTTCTCCGGCGCGGAAGGTTTCCCGCGGGGAGAGCGGGGGGAGGACGGCAGGTACACCCCGCGATCACGCTCTGCATGTGCCGCAGCACCATGCGGCACATCGCGATCAGCCTCCGCATCCGCAGAGTGGGCGTGGGTGTCCGGCACCGTCGCCGCCCGGCCGGGCTGCGCTGGGCACCCGCGGCAGACGTGATCGTTTCCCTCCGAACGGCACACCCCCGTGCCACCCGACCCACGACCCAGGACGAGGGGGCGCAGCATGGACGCATTCACCGCAGGACTTCTGCAGCGCATAAAGGCGACCGAGTCCGACCTGTCGCGGGCTCGTGACGAGGGCGACGACTTCCTTGCCGAAGTGGAACAGGCCGAGCTCGACGACCTGCGCCGCCTCGCCGCCGAACACGGTGTGGAGGTCGGCGCGTCACGCGTCTGTTAGGCCCGCAGTGCAGGAACGGGACCCCCGGCGAATCCAGCGCCGGGGGTCCCGTTCGTCCGGCGCCCTGGGCGACGCCTGCCCGCCCGTGGGCGGACTAGTCGTGCCAGGCGCCGAAGTCCTCCAGCAGTCGCTGGAGGGGCTCGAAGACGCCCGGGGTGCCCGCGACCGTCAGATCGCCCGTGGGGCGCTCTCCGGGGCGCCCACCGGTCAGCGCGCCCGCCTCGCGGGCGATCAGGTCCCCCGCCGCCACGTCCCAGGCGTGCAGGCCGCGCTCGTAGTAGCCGTCCAGCCGGCCGCAGGCCACGTCGCACAGGTCGACCGCGGCCGAGCCCCCGCGCCGGATGTCCCGCAGCAGCGGGATCAGCCGGGCGGCGACCTCGGCCTGGTGGGTGCGGACCCGCTCGACGTAGTTGAAGCCGGTGGAGACCAGCGCCTGGTCGAGCGGGGGCGCGGGACGGCAGGTCAGCGCCCGCTCTCCCTCCCACGCGCCCGTGGCCCGGGCCCCGCCGCCGCGCACCGCGTGGTACGTCTCGCCGCGCATCGGCGCCGCGACCACGCCGACGACGGTCTCGCCGTCCTGCTCGGCCGCGACGGACACGGCCCAGGTCGGCAGGCCGTAGAGGTAGTTGACCGTGCCGTCGAGCGGGTCGATCACCCAGCGGACGCCGCTGGTGCCCTCGACGGAGGCGCCCTCCTCGCCGAGGAAGCCGTCCTCGGGCCGCCGCCCGGAGATCAGGTCGGTGATCAGCTTCTCGGCGGCGATGTCCATCTCGGTGACGACGTCGATCGGGCTCGACTTGGTCCTGGCCACCGCCAGGTCGGCCGGCCGGCCGTCACGCAGCAGCTCACCGGCCCGGCGGGCGGCCTCCTGGGCCAGCGCGAGCAGTTCCCGGTGGAGGGGGTCGGTCACGGGTCTCCTCAGGCGAAGGGGCTGTCGGCGCCGGCGGCGGCCGGCTTCGGGGCGCGGGCCGGGCAGCAGCCGACGGGGCACAGGTCGTGGCTGGGGCCGAGCGCGCCCAGGGCGCACCGCGTGACGTCCTGTCCGCGTTCCACCGCGGACCGCTCCAGGACCAGTTCGCGGACGGCCGCCGCGAACCGCGGGTCGGCGCCCACGGTGGCCGAGCGGCGCACCGGCAGGCCCAGCTCCCCGGCCTTGGCCGTGGCCTCGGTGTCGAGGTCGTAGAGGACCTCCATGTGGTCGGAGACGAAGCCGATGGGCGCCATGACGACGGCCGGGACGCCGGCGGCGTGCCGCTCCTCGAGGTGGTCGCAGATGTCCGGCTCCAGCCAGGGGATGTGCGGGGCGCCGGAGCGGGACTGGTAGACGAGCCGCCACGGGTGGTCGACGCCGGTGCGCTCGCGGACGGCGTCGGCGATGAGCCGGGCCACGTCCAGGTGCTGCTCGACGTACGCCCCGCCGTCCCCGTGGGCCTCGGCCGGGCCGGAGGTGTCGGCGGCGGCGGTGGGGATGGAGTGCGTGGTGAAGGCGATGTGGGCGCCGTCGCGCACGTCCTCGGGGAGGTCGGCGAGGGAGCGCAGCACGCCGTCGGTCATGGGCTCGACGAAGCCCGGGTGGTTGAAGTAGTGGCGCAGCTTGTCGACCTTCGGCGGTTGGACGCCCTCGCTCTCGAGGGTGGCCAGCGCGTCGGCGAGGTTCTCCCGGTACTGGCGGCAGCCCGAGTAGGAGGCGTAGGCGCTGGTGGCCAGCACCAGGACGCGGCGGCGGCCGTCGGCCGCCATCTCGCGCAGGGTGTCGGTGAGGTACGGCGCCCAGTTGCGGTTGCCCCAGTAGACCGGCAGGTTCAGGCCGTGCTCGGAGAAGTCCTCGCGCAGGGCCTTCAGCAGGGCACGGTTCTGGTCGTTGATGGGGCTGACCCCGCCGAACAGGAAGTAGTGCTGCCCGACCTCCTTCAGGCGTTCCTTGGGGATGCCACGCCCGCGCGTGACGTTCTCCAGGAACGGGACCACGTCGTCGGGGCCTTCGGGGCCGCCGAACGAGAGCAGGAGCAGGGCGTCGTACGGGCTGTGATCGAGCACGTCTGGCATGACTCGATCCTGCCACCCGGTACCGACAGCGCGGGAACAGCGGGACGAGGAGTCGGGTTCGAGACGTTTTCGCGATGCTTGTCCGTCCGCGCCTCCGGTGGCGCCCGCGACCGTTTCCGGGGGTGCACTTAGGGCCACCTAACTCGTAAGCTGTACCGGTCGCATTCGCGCCTTACGAGCCGCCCCGGAGTCCACGTGCCCAGCCCCTACCGCGCCCTGTTCGCCGAGCCCGGCACGAAGTCCTTCTCCGCCGCCGGGTTCATCGGCCGCATGCCGCTGTCGATGATGGGCATCGGCGTGGTCACGATGGTCTCGCAGCTCACCGGCCGCTACGGTCTGGCCGGTGCGCTGTCCGCCACCATCGCGCTGTCCGCGGCCGCGATCGGGCCGCAGATATCCCGGCTCGTGGACCGGCACGGACAGCGGCGGGTGCTGCGCCCGGCGACCCTGGTCGCGCTCGCGGCGGCCGGCGGACTGCTGCTCACCGCGTACCTCGGCGGGCCGGACTGGACGCTGTTCGCCTGCGCGGCCGGGATCGGCTCGGTGCCGAGCCTGGGCGCGATGATCAGGTCCCGCTGGGCGGCCCTGTACCGGGGGACGCCGAAGCTGCACACCGCCTACTCGTTCGAGTCGGTGGTCGACGAGGTCTGCTTCATCTTCGGGCCGATCATCTCCATCGGCCTGTCCACCGCCTGGTTCCCGGAGGCGGGGCCCCTGCTGGCCGCGTGCTTCCTGGCCGCCGGCGTCTTCTGGCTGACCTCCCAGCAGGCCACCGAGCCGCGGCCGCACCCGCGTGAGCGGCGCGGCGGCGGCAGCGCGCTGCGCTCGCCCGGACTCCAGGTGCTGGTGGCCACGTTCGCGGCCACCGGCACGATCTTCGGGGCGGTCGACGTGGTCACCGTCGCGTTCGCCGACGAACGCGGTCACAAGGCCGCCGCGAGCGTGGTCCTCGCGCTGTACGCCGCCGGATCCTGCACGGCCGGGGTGGTCTTCGGGCTGATGCGGTTCGCCGGGGCACCGGAGCGCCGCTGGCTCGTGGGCGTGTCGGCCATGGCCGTGAGTATGATCCCCCTCCTACTGGTCGGAAACCTGCCGCTTCTGGCCGTGGCGCTGTTCGTTGCGGGGCTGGCCATCGCGCCGACGATGATCACGACGATGTCCCTCATCGAAGAGCACGTACCTCGCGCGCAGCTCACCGAGGGCATGACCTGGGTGAGCACCGGCCTCGCGGTCGGAGTCGCGCTCGGCTCCTCCGCGGCCGGCTGGGTGATCGACGCAGCCGGGGCGCGTGCCGGGTACGGGGTTCCGGCCGTGTCCGGGGCCGTCGCGGTCACGGTCGGTTTCCTCGGGTACCGCCGGCTCCGCAGGCCGGCCGCGGGTCGGGGAGGCATCGTTGAGCACCATGTCGAGCGCGAGGAACAGCACCTGGCGTAACTGGGGCGGCAACGTCTCCGCCCGCCCCGCGCGCGAGGTCGCGCCGGCCTCGGTGGAGGAACTGGCCGCGGAGGTGCGCCGGGCGGCCGAGGACGGCCTGAAGGTGAAGGCCGTCGGCACCGGGCACTCCTTCACCTCCATAGCCGCCACGGACGGAGTGCTGATCCGCCCTCGGCTGCTGACCGGCATACGCGGCGTCGACCGGGAGGCCATGACCGTCACGGTGGAGGCCGGCACCCCGCTCAAGCGGCTCAACGCGGCCCTGGCGCGCGAGGGCCTGTCGCTCACCAACATGGGCGACATCATGGAGCAGACGGTCTCCGGCGCCACCAGCACCGGCACCCACGGCACCGGCCGCGAATCGGCCTCGATCGCCGCCCAGATCAGGGGACTGGAGCTGGTGACGGCCGACGGCTCGGTGCTCACCTGCTCCGAGAAGGAGAACCCGGAGGTCTTCGCGGCCGCCCGGATAGGCCTCGGCGCGCTCGGCGTCGTCACGGCCATCACCTTCGCGGTGGAGCCGCTGTTCCTGCTCACCGCGCGCGAGGAACCGATGCCCTTCGACCGGGTGATCACCGAGTTCGATCAACTGTGGGCGGAGAACGAGCACTTCGAGTTCTACTGGTTCCCGCACACCGGCAACACCAACACCAAGCGCAACAACCGCAGCGCGGGCCCGGAGCGGCCGGTGGGACGGCTGGCCGGCTGGTTCGAGGACGAGTTCCTCTCCAACGGCGTCTTCCAGGTGGCCCAGTGGGTCGGGCGGGCGGCCCCGGCGGCCGTCCCGGCCATCGCGCGGGTCTCCAGCAAGGCGCTGTCCGCACGGACGTACACCGACATCCCCTACCAGGTCTTCACCTCGCCGCGCCGGGTGCGCTTCGTGGAGATGGAGTACGCCGTCCCGCGCGCGGCCCTGGCGGACACCCTGCGCGAGTTGCGGACCATGGTCGACCGCTCCCGACTGCGCGTCAGCTTCCCGGTCGAGGTGCGCACCGCGCCCGCCGACGACATCACCCTGTCCACCGCCTCCGGCCGGGACAGCGCGTACATCGCCGTGCACATGTACCGGGGGACGCCGTACCAGGCCTACTTCACCGCCGCCGAGCGCATCCTCACCGCGCACGAGGGCCGGCCGCACTGGGGGAAGGTGCACACGCGCGACGCGGCGTACTTCTCCGGGGTGTATCCGCGCTTCGCCGAGTTCACGGCGCTGCGCGACCGGCTCGACCCGGAACGCCTGTTCCAGAACGACTACTTGAGGAGGGTTCTGGGGGCGTAGCGATTAGTTCCGTTTCCGGGGATTAAGTGAAGTTCGCCACCTCCAAGATCGTCGCAACCCGGTGATGAGCGGCCAAGTCGCACCCCTTGCCAGAAGTTGGGCGGCGCGCCCATCCACGCACATGGTCCAAATGGAGTACTGTTGCGAGCCCTGGGTCCGGTGTCCCACCAGGGTGTCCGCGACCTCGCAGGGCAGCCGGGAGGGGGCTAGTTGCACAGGGTGACGGAGTTTGTCACTTAGCGTTGCGAATAGGTAACCGTGCCATAACGGCGACCCAGGGCCCATGCCCGACACGCCGGGCAACTCGGCAAGGTTGTGGCAGGCTGCACCCGGGCAGGCCACACTCGACTAGCGGAAGCAGCGACGCACGTGACGTCGGCAGGCACCACCCGGGAGGTCCCCATGCCCGAACTGCGTGTCGTGGCCGTCTCCAATGACGGCACACGGCTGGTGCTCAAGGCTGCCGATTCCACGGAGTACACACTCCCGATCGACGAACGGCTGCGCGCCGCCGTCCGCGGCGACCGTCCCCGTCTCGGCCAGATCGAGATCGAGGTCGAGAGCCATCTCCGCCCGCGTGACATCCAGGCGCGTATACGAGCCGGTGCCACCGCGGAAGAGGTCGCCCAGCTCGCCGGCATCCCGGTCGACCGGGTGCGGCGCTTCGAGGGACCGGTGCTGGCCGAACGCGCCTTCATGGCCGAGCGTGCCCGCAAGACCCCGGTCCGCAGGCCGGGCGAGAACTCCGGTCCGCTGCTCGGCGAGGCCGTTCAGGAGCGGCTGCTGCTGCGCGGCGCCGACAAGGACACCGTGCAGTGGGACTCCTGGCGCCGCGACGACGGCACCTGGGAGGTCATGCTCGTCTACCGGGTCGCGGGCGAACCGCACTCGGCGAGCTGGACGTACGACCCGCCCCGGCGGCTGGTCCAGGCCGTGGACGAGGAGGCCCGCTCGCTGATCGGCGAGTCCGACGACCTCGCCGTGCCGGAGCCGAGCTTCCCGTTCGTCCCGCGCATCGCCCGGCTGCCGCGCGACCGTGGCATGGACCGTGCCCTGGAGCGTGTCGACCGGGACCGGCCGAGCCTGCCCGCGCAGGCGTCCGAGCCCGCCGAGGAGAGCACCGGCGAACGCGACTCGCTGACCAGCCTGCTGGAGGCGGTGCCCAGCTTCCGGGGCGACCTGGTGGTCCCGGAACGGCCGGTGGAGATCTCGGCGGAGGAGCCGCCCGAGGAGGTCGCCGAGGAGGAGCCCCCGGCGCCCGCCGCGTCGGCGGGATCCGCCTACGCGGACGTCCTCATGCCGCGCTCGGTGGGCAGCCACCGGGACCGGCTCATCGGTTCGACCGACCGCCAGGCCGAGGCCGACGGTGTCCGCCCCGGCCGCCGGGCCGCGGTCCCGAGCTGGGACGAGATCGTGTTCGGGACCCGGCGCAAGAAGCAGGAGTAAACGGGCCGTACGACCGTGTGAAACCGTCGTAGGACCTGTCGGAAGTGGGGGCACGCGCGCGTGCCCCCACTTCTCGTCCTCCTCGTCGTCTACCGCGGGTCCGGGCCCACCGCCACCGGACGGGACGGGTCCGAGGACCACTGCGACCAGGAACCGACGTACAGGGCCGACGGAATGCCCGCGACCGCGAGCGCCAGCACCTCCTGGGCGGCCGACACGCCCGAGCCGCAGTAGACGCCCACGGGAACATCCGTGGACACCCCCAGGGCCTTGAAGCGGTCCCGCAGGTCCGCCGCGGACAGGAACCGGCCGTCCGGGCCCACGTTCTCGGTCGTGGGCGCCGACACCGCGCCCGGGATGTGCCCGCCGACCCGGTCGATGGGCTCCACCTCGCCGCGGTACCGCTCCCCCGCGCGCGCGTCCAGCAGCACGCCCGATTCGGCCAGGGCGGCCGCCTGGTCCGCGTCCAGCAGCCCGGCGGGGTCCGGCACGGGCCGGAAGTCGCCCTCGGCCGGAGCGGGCGTCGCGGTGGACAGTGCGCCCTGCCAGGCCGGCAACCCGCCGTCGAGGCACCGCACGTCCGGGTGACCCGTCCAGCGCAGCAGCCACCACGCGCGCGCGGCGGCCCAGCCCACACCGCCGTCGTAGACGACGACCGGGCGGGTGGCCGACACACCCGCGCGGCGCATGGCGGCGCCGAACTCCGCGAGGTCGGGCAGTGGATGGCGGCCGCCCTCGCCGGGGGCCGAGGCCAGCTCCCGGTCCAGGTCGACGAAGACCGCGCCGGGGATGTGCCCGGCCGCGTACTCGGCCCGGCCGTCGAACTCCGGTTCGCCCGCCGCCTTCGCGAGGCTGAGCTGCCAGCGGACGTCCAGCAGGACGGGCGGGGCCTCCCCCTCGATCTCGTGGGCCAGTTCGGTCGCGCTGATGATGGCTGTCATGGCGTCATCCTTACGTCAGGGGTGGCCGCGGCGTCCAGGTCCGGCTACTCTCCCGCCGGACAGGTCCGATCACCCGGCGTACGGGATCGGGCACAGGCTGTACAACTGTCGGACACTCGTCGGCCATCGTCAGGAAGCGGCGGGAGACGACGGAGCAGGCAACCTTCCCGGTGCCCCGGGCGGTCGGCGCGGCCAGGCGTGCGCCACCCCGGAGGACGCGGGTGCCGGCACGGGTGTGCGCGCGTGGGCGGCACACCCCTCCGGCTGGCGGAAGCGACACGGCCCCCGTGAGGGCCGGGGAGAGAGTGATCGATGACCGAGGCACGGGAGTCGGCCGGCCCGCACGCGCGGCGCGCGCCCGGCACACCCTGCTGGGTGAGCCTGATGGTGCACGGACTGGCCGCGACCGAGAGGTTCTATGGGGCCCTGTTCGGCTGGGAGTTCCGGCCGGGTCCGCGGCAGCTCGGCCCATACGTGCGGGCGCTGCTGGACGGCCACGACGTGGCCGGCATCGGCCAGCTGCCGCCGGAGCGCCGGCTGCCGGTCGCCTGGACGCCGTACTTCGCCTCGCGGGACGTGGACGCCACGGCCGACCAGGTCCGCCTGTGCGGCGGCACGGTGGCCGTGGGTCCGCTGGACGCGGCCGAGGCCGGGCGGATGGCCATCGCCGCCGACCCCTCCGGGGCGGTCTTCGGGATCTGGCTGGGCGCGGCCCACCTCGGCACGTCGGTCGGCGGCGTCCCGGGCACCCCCGCCTGGAACGAGCTGCTCACCTTCGAGACCACCGCCGTGGCCAAGTTCTACGAGACGGTGTTCGGCTACGAGGAGGAGCCGGAGGTCTCCGCTGACTCCGACCACGTGACCCTGCGCGCCGGCGGACAGCCGGTGGCCGGCCTGACCGGCCTGGGCCATGCCCTGCCCGGCGACCGGGGCGCCCACTGGCTGACGTACTTCCAGGTCGCCGACACCGGGGAAACGCTGCTGCAGGTCACCGAACTGGGCGGCCGGGTCCTGGACCCGGCCCACGACGGCCCGCACGGCCGGGTCGCCACGGTGGCGGACCCGGAGGGGGCGGTGTTCTCGGTGATCGAGAACCCGCGCTGAGGTCCCCGTCCGGCCCCCCAGGTGCGTCGGGGTCCGGCACCGGTCCGGCCGACCGGGCTCCGCCGCCCCGCCGGTCGGCCCGGTCAGTCGGCCGTGACCGGCAGCACGTCCGGGGACAGGGCCGCCGCGCGGGACGTCGCGGCGGTCATGCGGCGGCGGTGGTGGCGGCGGCACAGCACCTCGTAGCCGATCTCGCCCGCCGCGTGGTTGACGTCGCCGACGACCACCTGGGCGCCCTCGACGACCATCTCGCCGTCCACCGTGCGGGCGTTGTGGGTGGCGCGGGCGCCGCACCAGCACAGGGCCTCGACCTGGAGCACCTCTATGCGGTCGGCCAGTTCCACCAGCCGCTGGGAGCCGGGGAAGAGCTTGGAGCGGAAGTCGGTGGTGATGCCGAACGCGTAGACGTCCAGCCCGAGGTCGTCCACGACGCGCGCGAGCTGGTCGATCTGCTCCGGCGCGAGGAACTGGGCCTCGTCCGCGATCACGTAGTCGGCCCGGCCGCCCTGGGAGAGACGGACGACGAGGTAGGCGTACAGGTCCTGGCCGTCCTCGACCTCCACCGCGTCGGTGACCAGGCCGAGCCGCGAGGACAGCTTGCCCTCGCCGGCCCGGTCGTCCCGGGTGAAGATCACCCCGACGAGGCCGCGCGTGGAGCGGTTGTGCTCGATCTGCAGAGCCAGCGTCGACTTCCCGCAGTCCATGGTTCCGGAGAAGAACACCAGCTCGGGCATGAGGGGATGAGCACCTTTCGGCGGGGACGGGCAGGGGGATTCAGGAGCGTACTTCGAGCAGCGGGACGAACTGCTCGGCGGGGGTCATCGAGCCGTGGTTGCCGACCAGCGCCGACTCCTTGGGCTCCCGCTCGGAGGCGATGACCAGGACGTCGTCGTGCGCCGCCGCGATCACGTCCCCGAGGCGCGCGTACACGCGCTCGTCGACGCGCGGCCCGAACCAGCCGGCCTCGATCGCCTCGTCCCGCGAGGCCACCCAGAACTGCTCGCCGAGCACCTCGCGCCAGACGGTCAGCACATCGGCCTCGGCGCCCGGCACCGCGTACACGTGCCGCGCCCGGCCCTCGCCGCCGAGCAGGGCGACACCGGCGCCCAGCTCCCAGTCCTCGTCGAAGTCGATCCGGTGCTCCTCGTCGAACGGCACGTCGACCATGCCGTGGTCGGCGGTGACGTAGAGCGCGCTGCGCGGCGGAAGCTGCTCGGCGAGGCGCTGGGCGAGCCGGTCGACGTTCATGAGCTGGCCGCGCCAGGTGTCCGAGGCGACGCCGTAGCGGTGCCCGGCGCCGTCCAGCTCGGCGTAGTAGGTGTACACCAGCGAGCGGTCACCGGCGGCCAGTTGCTCGGCGGCGAGGTCCATGCGGTCCTCGCCGGTGAGCCGGCCGTGGAAGGTGCCGCCGCTCAGCGCGACCTTGGTCAGCGGGGTGCTCGCGAAGGCCGGCGAGGACACCTGGGCGGCGTGCACACCGGCGTCGTGGGCCAGTTGGAAGACCGTGGGATACGGCTGCCAGGGGCGCGGCGGGGCCCACGGCTGCCAGCGGAGCTGGTTCATCAGCTCGCCGGTGGCGGGGTTGCGGACGGTGTAGCCGGGCAGGCCGTGCGCGCCGGGCGGCAGGCCGGTGCCGACGGAGGCCAGGGAGGTCGCGGTGGTGGCCGGGTAGCCGGCGGTGAGCGGGCGGCCGGTGCCGCCGCGCGAGCTGCCGAGCAGCGAGTTCAGGAAGGGGGCCTCGTCGGGGTGGGCCCTGAGCTGCTCCCAGCCGAGCCCGTCGACCAGGAAGACGCAGACCCGGTCGGCCGGGGTGAGTTCCGCGATCGTGGCGGTCATGCCGGGGACGCCGAGGCCGGCGGCCAGGGTGGGCAGCAGGTCGGCGAGCGAGCCGCTGCCGTACTGGGGCAGGGGCGCGCTGGCCAGGGCGAGGGGCTCCGGGTGGTCCCAGGCGGAGAGCTGCGCCATCAGCGCGTGGGGTCCGCGGTCGCCTCGGAGATGGCCTGGGCGAAGGCGAGCGCCTGGCGCACCGTCTCGGGGCCGTCGCCGGCCTCGCTCACCCGCAGGCTGAGGTCGTCCGCCGTGGAGCTGCCCGTGTAGCCGTGGTCGGCCTCGCAGTTGGGGTCGCCGCAGGCGGCGGGCTCCAGGTCGATACGGCTGACCGCGCCCCAGCCGATGGTCAGCACGATCTCGCGGGGCAGGGTGCCCGGCTTGTACTGCTCCGGGTTGGCGACCACCCGGCTGACCACGACGGACGAGATCCGGCCGAGCTTCACGGACTCCGTGGAGGTGGTGGCGTAGGGCGTCGGGGACGTGCTGTCGGCGGCCTGCTCGTCGGTGTGGCTGACGATGAAGCGGTTGCCGGTGAGGACCAGCACGGTCACGTGCCGGCGCACCTCGTTCTGGTCGAACGTCGTCTCCTGGTGGACCAGGTACGACCGGATGGGCTCGCCGCCCACGGCGGCTTCCACCGCCTCGGCCACGAGGGCCGGGTAGTAGCCGCTGCGCTCGATCGCCGCGCGCAGCCCCTGGGTCGTCGTACTGGTCTTGGCCATGGCGTCCATCCTAATCCGTGGGCAAGGGCGCTCCGGGCCAGTCGCCGGCGGCCGCGGCCGCCGGGCCTCCCCCGCGCGGGAGGGCCGTCCGATCGGCCCCCGCCGGCGGCCCGGCCGCTCCCCCGCTCAGTACGCCGGCATGGTGCGCGGGCCGAGGTCGTCGCGGGCGGGGGGCGGCGCGAGGCGCACGGTCGCGCCGAGGACGCTCACGCCCCGCTGCGCGACGACGACCGGTTCCAGGGTGACGGCCACCACCTCGGGATGGTCGTCCACCAGCCGGGACACTCGCAGCAGCAGCCGCTCCAGTGCGGGGGTGTCCGCGGGCGTGGAGCCGCGCCAGCCGAACAGCAGCGGCGCGGTGCGGATGGACCGCACCAGCGAGGTCGCGTCCCGGTCGGTGACCGGGACCAGCCGGTGCGCCATGTCGCCGAGCAGTTGCGAGGGGGCCCCGGCCAGCCCGAAGGACAGCACGGCGCCGGCCGCCGGGTCGATCACCGCGCGTACGACCGTGTCGACACCCCTCGGCGCCATGGCCTGCACCACCGGCCGCAGTTCGTCGGGCTTTCCGAACAGCTCGGTCAACTCGGCGTAGGAGCGGCGCAGTTGCTCCTCGTTCGCCAGGTCGAGGCGTACGCCGCCGAGGTCCGCGCGGTGCCGCAGGTGCGGGGCGGTGGCCTTGAGGGCCACCGGGTATCCGAGGGTGCGGGCGGCCTCGGCGGCGGCGTCCGGGCTGGGCCCGGGCAGGGCGCGGCGGACGGGGATGCCGTACTTGCCGAGGAGTTCGCAGGTCTCCGCCTCCCCGAGGGTGAGCCCCTGCCCGCGTTCGAGCAGGACGCCGATCAGTTCGGCGGCGCCCCTCTCGTCGATGTCCTCGTACTCCGGGACCTTCCCGGGATCGGTGGCCTCGCGCCGCCACTGGCCGTACTTCACGGCCTCGGCGAGGGCGCGGACGGCACGTTCGGCGGCGGGGTAGGCCGGGATGAGGCGGGCCCCCTCCACCGGGGGGACGGCCGGCGCCTCGGGCACGGCGGCCGGCGGCCGCCGCGGGGGGCGGGACGGACCGGTGGCGTCCGGGGCGCCGGGTGCCCGCGCGGACCGGGGTGCGGCGTTCGCGGCGCCCTGGGCGGGCGGAGCCTGCGGTGCGGCGCCCGCCGCGGCCGGATCCTGCGGGGCGGCCTGGGGGGCCGTGCTCGCCGCGGCCGACAACGCCTCCGCGAGCCCGCCGAGTTCCACGTGCACCACGAGCACCGGCTTGCCGGACACCCCGGCGGCCGCCGATCGCAGCGCCTCCGCCAGTTCGGCGTCGCCCGGTGAGCCCTCCCCGATCGCCGGTATCGCCGTGACGACGACCGCGTCGCACGTGTCGTCCGCCAGGGCCCGGGACAGCGCGCGGTGGAAGTCCTCCGCCGTCGCGCCGGTGGTCAGGTCCAGCGGGGGCGAGGGCCGCAGTCCCTCCGCGAGACAGCGGTCGTACGTCAGCAGGCCCAGCGACTCGGAGTTCCCGAGGATCGCCACCCGGGGCCCGGCGGGCAGCGGCTGCCGGGCCAGCAGCAGGCCCGCGTCGACCAGCTCGGTGATCGTGTCGACCCGGATGACACCGGCCTGCCGGAGCAGCGCCGACACGGTCTCGTGCGGCAGCCGCGTCGCCCGTACCGCGTGTCCCTGCGGCGCGGATCCGGCGCCCTGGACCACGACCAGCGGCTTGGCCGCGGCCGTGCGCCGGGCGAGGCGGTTGAACTTGCGGGGGTTGCCGATGGTCTCCAGGTACATCAGGGCGACATCGGTCTCGGGGTCGTCGTACCAGTACTGGAGGACGTCGTTGCCGGAGACGTCGGCCCGGTTGCCGGACGACACGAAGGTGGACACGCCCGTGACGCCCGTGACCCCTCCGCCACGCCGGTGCAGCCGGGACAGCAGGGCGATGCCGATGGCACCGGACTGGGCGAACAGGCCGATGCGGCCGGGCCTGGGCATCTCCGGGGCCAGCGAGGCGTTCAGCCGGACGCCGGGCGCGGTGTTGATGATCCCGAAGGCGTTGGGGCCGATGATCCGCATGCCGTACGCGCGCGCCTGCCGCACCAGGGCGCGCTGCCGCTCGCGCCCCTCGGGGCCGCTCTCGGCGTATCCGGCGGACAGCACCACGAGCCCCTGCACCCCGTGCTCGCCGCACTCGGCGACCACCGCTGGCACGTGCTCGGCCGGGACGGCGACCACGGCGAGGTCGACGGGGCCGTCGATGTCCCGCACGGAGCGGTGCGCGGGCACCCCGTCGACCTCCTCCAGGTCCTCGGGGAAGGCCGTGTTCACGGCGTGCAGCAGGCCCCGGTAACCGGCCTCGCGGATGTTGCCGAGGACGCCGCGGCCGACACTCCCGGGCGTGCGGCCGACGCCGACGACGGCGACGGAACCGGGTGCCAGCAGCCGGCGTACCGAGCGGGCCTCGGCGCGCTGCTCCCGTGCGCGCTGGACGGCGACCGAGCGGTCGGTGGGCTCGAGGTCGAACTCCAGGCGGACCACGCCGTCCTCGAAGCTGCGCTTCTGGGTGTACCCGGCGTCCGTGAACACCTTGATCATCTTGGTGTTGGCGGGCAGCACCTCGGCGGCGAAGCGCCGGATGCCCCGCTCGCGCGCGACGGCCGCGACGTGTTCCAGCAGGGCGGACGCGACGCCGCGGCCCTGGTGGGCGTCCTGGACCAGGAAGGCGACCTCGGCCTCGTCGGCGGGCACGGACGCGGGCATGCCGTCGGTGCCGATGCGGTCGTAGCGTACGGTGGCGATGAACTCGCCGCCGATCGTGGCCGCGAGTCCCACCCGGTCCACGAAGTCGTGGTGAGTGAAGCGGTGGACGTCCTTGGCGGACAGGCGTGGGTACGGCGCGAAGAAGCGGTAGTACTTCGACTCGTCCGAGACCTGCTCGTAGAAGCTGACCAGGCGGTCGGCGTCGTCAACGGTGATGGGCCTGATGCGCGCGGTGCCCCCGTCGCGCAGCACCACGTCCGCCTCCCAGTGAGCGGGGTACTCGTGCCGGTCCTGCCGGTCCGCCGGGCTCTGCATGGGCCCCAGGGTACGGCTCGCGTACGGCGACGTCGCGAGGCAGTCTGTGGAGGACGACAAGCCGGACCGAGGCCGCGGTCCGGCGGCACCGGCGGCGGGACACAGGTCCGCCCGGGGCACGCTTCACGATATGGGAAACTGGTCTAGACAACCTGAACACCGAAGGGCAGCAACACATGGCTGAGCGCCGCGTCAACGTCGGCTGGGCCGAGGGCCTCCACGCCCGCCCCGCTTCCATCTTCGTCCGAGCCGCCACGGCCACAGGCGTCCCGGTGACGATCGCCAAGGCCGGGGGCAACCCCGTCAACGCGGCCTCCATGCTGGCCGTCCTGGGTCTGGGCGCCCAGGGCGGCGAGGAGATCGTCCTCGCCTCCGACGCCGAGGGCGCGGACGTCGCCCTGGACCGGCTGGCGAAGCTGGTCGCCGAGGGCCTCGAGGAACTGCCCGAGACGGTCTGAGCACCGGACCACGGGAAATACCGGAGCCGTGCCGCCCTTTCCGGGCGGCACGGCTCCGCCGTTTCGGCGGCCAATTGGGCCGCGCGGGAAATTCGGGCAGCGGAAATACCCCGTCACGAAATTTCCCCCTCTTTGTATACGGCCCACGTGTTAATGCCGCGGGCCCGACATGTTTACGGCATGTTGCGAAGTCCTCACACGGTCCGGGCGCGCGGCGGGGCTCTCGCCGCCGGAAAAGCGCAGCCGGTGCGCGACCGTCGAGCGCTCGGTGTGCAGCGCCGTGAGCGCACGCGCGCGTTCGCCGTCGCCGCGCGCCACCGCGTCCACGATCGCGCCGTGCTCGGCCCAGGAGTCCACCGGGCTCGGCGGGGCCGCCACCGCGTACATCCAGGCGATCTTGTGCCGGAGCTGGGTCAGCATCGAGGTCAGCGAGGGACTGCCGGAGGCCTGGGCGAGCGTCTCGTGGAACCAGCCCCCCAGGGCGCGCAGATCCTCGCTGTTGCCCCTCCTGGCCCGTTCCTGCCCCAGCCTGACCAGGCCGCGCAGCACCTTCAGATGCGCCTCGGTGCGCCGCTGGGCGGCCCGGGAGGCGCCGAGCGGCTCCAGGAGCACGCGCATCTCCAGCAGGTCGGCGGCCTCCTGCTCGGTCGGCTCGGCCACGCACGCGCCCGCGTGCCGCCGCGTCACCACGAAGCCCTCCGCCTCCAGGGTGCGCAGGGCCTCACGGACCGGGACGCGCGAGACGCCGTAGCGGCGGGCCAGGACTTCCTCGGTGAGCCGGCCGCCGCGCTCATGGACACCCGCGACGATGTCGTCCCGGATCGCCGTGCACACCGAGTGCGCCGGAATACGCATGACCGACCTCCGCTTTGATCCCCGTTCAACGCCGGCGATGGACGTGTTGATCCGTGACTCTATTCCACGGGAGCGGAATTTCCGACGGCGGGTCGGAATCCATGCATATTTTTTGGCCGACCGTTCCCTCGGGAACCGCAGAAAACGCGAAAGCCCCGGCTCGGTGAGCCGGGGCTTTCGGATGTCCGCGCGGAAGGGGTCAGACGTGCACGCCGTGCTCGCGGAGGTAGGCGATGGGGTCGACGTCCGAGCCGTAGTCGGGAGAGGTACGGGCCTCGAAGTGGAGGTGCGGGCCGGTGACGTTGCCGGTCGCGCCGGACAGGCCGATCTGCTGGCCCGGAATCACCTTCTGGCCCACCGTGACGCCGATGGACGACAGGTGGCCGTACTGGGTGTACATGCCGTCGGCCATCCGGATCACGATCTCGTTGCCGTAGGCCCCGCCCCAGCCGGTGGAGACGACGGTGCCGGCGCCGACCGCGTGCACGGAGGTGCCGCTGGCGGCGTGGAAGTCGATGCCCGTGTGCGAGCCGGAGGACCACAGGGAGCTGCTGGCCTGGTAGGCCGTGGAGACGTACGAGTGCACGATCGGGGCGACGAAGGCGTTCAGGCGCTTGCGCTCGGCCTCGCGGGCGGCGCGCGCCGCGGCCTCGCGTTCCTTCTTCGCCTCCGCGGCGGCGGCCTTGGCGGCGGCCTCCTCGGCGGCCTGCCGTTCGGCGGCCTGCGTCTGGGCGGCGGCCTGCTCGTCGATCTGCTCGGCGACCTCGTCGCTCACACTGATCACCGGCGTGAGGCCCGTCTGCTCGACGGGCTGCTCCGCGGCGAGCGCCGGGGAGGCGGCGAGCGTGCCGATGACACCGGTGGTGGTGAGGGCTGCGACACCGGCCGCCTGGGCGGTGGTGCGCTTCACGCGGCCGGGCTTGCGGTGCTTCCCGGAGGCGCACATGAACGCCATGAAGTGGCTGGTCCTTTCCTTCCCTCTCGCCTACCGGGTTAGCTGACGGGTTCGGAGCAGGAAGGTCTCCTACGGACCCCCTCGCTCACGCGCGGGCGTCCGATTCACCCCAGGGACTGCGATGGGTCCCCGGCTCCCCTGGCTCGCGCCGTACGGGGACTCGGCGATGACTGTCCGGTGCCGCGGGCGCGGCGCACTGCCTGACGGACAGCCCGGAAGAAGCTAAGCGGCCCGGTCGTCGGCACCCAAACGGATCCGGGCTTTTGTAGCGCATCCCACAGGGCAGACGGGCAACCTCCGCCTCAATTCGGACATCTGGACAAGGGTGACCCACCCGTTTCGGGAAGGTCCGCGCACACGATGGGGACCTGACGGCCCGTCGGCCGCGAGGTCCCCACGCGCGCGTGTCGCCGTGCGGCCGCTACTCGGCGGCGACGACGGTGACTTGGCCGATGCCGAGCGCCTCCACGGGCTCCTTGATCTGCGCCGCGTCACCGACGAGGACCGTCACCAGACCGTCCACCGGGAAGGCGCTGACGACCGCCGCGGTGGCCTCGACGGTGCCGGTGGCCGCGAGCTGCTGATACAGCGTCGCCTGGTAGTCGTCGGGCAGGTGCTGCTCGACCTGGTCGGCCAGGGTGCTC
Organism: Streptomyces sp. NPDC002386; assembly: GCF_053593175.1. NCBI lineage: Bacteria > Bacillati > Actinomycetota > Actinomycetes > Kitasatosporales > Streptomycetaceae > Streptomyces > Streptomyces sp. NPDC002386. The sequence goes on along the minus strand of NZ_JBSFBX010000007.1, from coordinate 40,945 downwards.
GCGACGGCAGCAGCGGTCTCGTACTTCAGCGGTGCCACCCCGACCAGGTTCTGCACGGCGACGTCCCGCTCGGCGTCGGTCAGGCCCTCCGCCGCGAGGGTGCGCAGCACCTTCCACAGGTCGTCGAGCGCCGGGCCGGTGTTCGGGGTGTCCACGGAGCCGCTGATGGCGAGCATCGCGGCGCCGGTGCCGTCCGGCGCGGACCGCAGGACCTGCCCGAAGGCGCGCACGCCGTAGGTGTAGCCCTTCTCCTCACGCAGCACACGGTCCAGGCGGGAGGTGAGCGTGCCGCCGAGGCAGTACGTGCCGAGCACCTGGGCGGGCCACACCCGGTCGTGCCGGTCGGGTCCGATCCGGCCGATGAGGAGCTGCGTCTGGACGGCGCCGGGCCGGTCGACGATGACGACCCGGCCGGTGTCGTCGGCGGTCACCGGCGGCACCGGGCGCGGCTCGGCGGGGGTGCCGGTCCAGGCGCCCAGGGTGTCGGCGAGCAGGGCGTCCAGGTCGATGCCGGTGAGGTCGCCGACCACGACCGCGGTCGCCGTCGCGGGACGCACATGACGGTCGTAGAAAGCGCGGACCGCGGCCGCGTCGATCTTCTCGACCGTCTCCTCGGTGCCCTGGCGCGGGCGCGACATGCGCGCGGTGGCCGGGAACAGCTCCCGGGAGAGCTCCTTGGCGGCGCGGCGGGAGGGGTTGGCCAGCTCGTGCGGGATCTCGTCCAGCCGGTTGCGCACCAGCCGCTCGACCTCGCTCTCCGCGAAGGCGGGGGCGCGCAGGGCGTCGGCGAGCAGACCGAGCCCCTTGGCCAGGCGGGAGGCGGGCACCTCGAGGCTGAGCCGGACGCCGGGGTGGTCGGCGTGCGCGTCGAGCGTGGCGCCGGCCCGCTCCAGCTCGGCGGCGTAGTCCTCGGCCGAGTGCTTGTCGGTGCCCTCGGAGAAGGCCCGCGCCATGATCGTGGCGAGGCCGTCCAGGCCGGACGGCTCGGCGTCCAGGGGCGCGTCGAGCAGCACCTCCACGGCGACGACCTGCTGGCCGGGGCGGTGGCAGCGCAGCACGGTCAGGCCGTTGTCCAGCGTGCCGCGCTCGGGGGCGGGGAACGCCCAGGGCCTGGCCTCGCCCGGCTGCGGCTGGGGGTGGAAGTCCATCGGGGCGAGCTCGCTCACTTGGCCGTCTCCTCGTTGTCGTGGCGGCCCTCGACGGTCGCCTCGGCCTCCGGGTCCTCGGGGACGTCGGCGTCCTGGACGGTCTCCGGGGACTTGGGCTCGTACACGAGGACCGCGCGGTTGTCCGGCCGCAGGCGGGCCTTGGCGACCTCCTGGACCTGCTCGGGGGTCACCTCAAGGACGCGCTCGACCGCCGTCAGGGCGAGCTGCGGGTCGCCGAACAGGACGGCGAACCGGCACAGTTCGTCGGCGCGGCCGGCGACCGTGCCGAGCCGGTCGAGCCACTCGCGCTCCAACTGGGCCTGGGCGCGCTCCATCTCCTCGGGCGTGGGGCCCTCCTCGGCGAACCGGGCCAGCTCCTCGTCGATCGCGGCCTCGATCACCGGGACCTCGACGTCACCGGAGGTCTTCACGTCCAGCCAGCCGAGCGAGGGCGCGCCGGCCAGCCGGAGCAGACCGAAGCCGGCCGCGACGGCCGTGCGGTCGCGGCGCACCAGCCGGTTGTACAGGCGGGAGGACTCGCCGCCGCCGAGGACGGTCAGGGCCAGGTCCGCCGCGTCCGCGTCGCGCGTGCCGTCGTGCGGGAGCCGGTAGGCGGCCATCAGGGCGCGCGCCGGGACCTCCTCCTCGACGACCTCGCGCAGCTGGCCGCCGATGACCTCCGGCAGCGAGCCGTCGCGGGGCGCGGGCTTGCCGTCGTGGCCGGGGATCGAGCCGAAGTACTTCTCGATCCAGGCGAGGGTCTGCTTGGGGTCGATGTCGCCGACCACGGACAGCACCGCGTTGTTGGGCGCGTAGTACGTCCGGAAGAACTGGCGCGCGTCCTCCAGGGTGGCCGCGTCCAGGTCGGCCATCGAGCCGATCGGCGTGTGGTGGTAGGGGTGGCCCTCCGGGTAGACCAGGGCGGTCAGCTTCTCGAAGGCGGTGCCGTAGGGGACGTTGTCGTAGCGCTGGCGGCGCTCGTTCTTGACGACGTCCCGCTGGTTCTCCATGGACTCCTCGTCCAGGGCGGCCAGCAGGGAGCCCATGCGGTCGGCCTCCAGCCAGAGGGCGAGCTCCAGCTGGTGGGCGGGCATGGTCTCGAAGTAGTTGGTGCGCTCGAAGCTCGTGGTGCCGTTCAGCGAGCCGCCGGCGCCCTGCACCAGCTCGAAGTGGCCGTTGCCCGTGACCTGGCCGGAGCCCTGGAACATCAGGTGCTCGAAAAGGTGAGCCAGGCCGGTACGTCCCTTGACTTCGTGGCGGGAGCCGACGTCGTACCACAGGCAGACCGCCGCCACGGGGGTCAGGTGGTCCTCGGAGAGCACCACGCGCAGACCGTTGGCCAGGCGGTGCTCGGTCGCTGTCAGGCCCCCGGAGCCTGCCTCGGCTGTGGTCGTGTGACCCATGGGCATGTACGTCCCTTCGCGAGCGGAGGCGGTTGATGGAAACCGCGGATTTCCTGCCGGTCCTGCCACTGTATGCAAGCGTGCGGAGCCTCGGCGAAGTTCCCGCCGGACGTACGCCCACAGCGGATCGCGTAGCCTGCGTCCCGCGTGCCGTGGGAGGGCTTCCCGGCACCGGGCCGCACCGCGGGGGACCGGGTCGCGGCCCGGGTTGTCAGTGCCGCGGTCCACAATGGTCCGCGTCAGATCCGTCAACCCCGAGCGAACAGAAATCTGGAGGAGCCGGCAGCGATGGCCCGCCGCAGCACGAAGACCCCGCCGCCCGACGATTCGTACGAGGAGAGGATCCTCGACATCGACGTCGTTGACGAGATGCGTGGCTCCTACCTCGAGTACGCGTACTCGGTCATCTACTCGCGCGCCCTGCCGGACGCCCGTGACGGACTCAAGCCCGTGCACCGCCGGATCGTCTACCAGATGAACGAGATGGGCCTGCGTCCCGAGCGGAGCTACGTGAAGTGCGCCCGGGTCGTCGGCGAGGTCATGGGCAAGCTGCACCCGCACGGCGACTCGTCGATCTACGACGCCCTGGTGCGCATGGCGCAGGGCTTCTCGATGCGTGTCCCGCTGGTCGACGGCCACGGCAACTTCGGCTCGCTGGGCAACGACGACCCGCCGGCGGCCATGCGGTACACCGAGTGCCGGATGACCGAGGCGACGAGCCTGATGACCGAGTCGATCGACGAGGACACGGTCGACTTCGCGCCGAACTACGACGGCCAGGAGCAGGAGCCGGTGGCACTGCCCGCCGCCTTCCCGAACCTGCTGGTCAACGGCTCCTCGGGCATCGCGGTCGGCATGGCGACGAACATGCCGCCGCACAACCTGCGCGAGGTCGTGGCGGCGGCCCGCCATCTGATCAGGCACCCGAACGCGGACCTGGACGCGCTGATGAAGCACGTCCCGGGCCCCGACCTGCCCACCGGCGGCCGGATCGTCGGCCTGGACGGCATCCGGGACGCGTACGCGTCGGGACGCGGCACGTTCAAGATCCGGGCGACGGTCACCGTCGAGACCGTGACCGCCCGCCGCAAGGGCCTGGTCGTCACCGAGCTGCCCTTCGCGGTCGGCCCGGAGAAGGTCATCGCCAAGATCAAGGACCTGGTCAACTCCAAGAAGGTCCAGGGCATCGCCGACGTCAAGGACCTCACCGACCGTGAGCACGGGCTGCGCCTGGTCATCGAGATCAAGAACGGCTTCGTGCCGGAGGCGATCCTGGAGCAGCTCTACAAGCTGACGCCGATGGAGGAGTCCTTCGGCATCAACAACGTCGCCCTGGTCGACGGCCAGCCGCTCACGCTGGGCCTGAAGGAGCTGCTGGAGGTCTACCTCGACCACCGCTTCGACGTGGTCCGGCGCCGCAGCGAGTTCCGCCGCGGCAAGAGGCGCGACCGGCTGCACCTGGTCGAGGGTCTGCTCACCGCCCTGGTCGACATCGACGAGGTCATCCGGCTGATCCGGTCCAGCGAGAACTCGGCGCAGGCCAAGCAGCGCCTGATGGAGCGGTTCTCGCTGAGCGACGTCCAGACGCAGTACATCCTCGACACGCCGCTGCGCCGGCTCACCAAGTACGACCGCATCGAGCTGGAGGCGGAGAAGGACAGGCTCACCGCGGAGATCGCGGAGCTGACCCGGATCCTGGAGTCGGACGCGGAGCTGCGCAAGCTGGTCTCGGCCGAACTGGCCGCGGTGGCGAAGAAGTTCGGCACCGACCGGCGTACGGTCCTGCTGGAGTCCGGGGGCGCGCCGGTGGCCGCCGTGCCGCTCCAGGTCGCCGACGACCCGTGCCGGGTGCTGCTGTCCTCGACGGGGCTGCTGGCCCGTACGGCGACCGACCAGCCGTTCCCGGAGGCGGCCGGGGCCAGGCGCGTGAAGCACGACGTGATCCTCTCGGCGGTCCCGGCGACCGCGCGCGGCGAGATCGGCGCGGTCACCTCGGCGGGCCGGCTGCTGCGGATCAACGTGGTCGACCTTCCGCAGCTGCCCGAAGCGGCGACGGCGAACCTGTCCGGAGGGGCGCCGCTGGCGGAGTTCGTGTCCCTGGAGGACGACGAGACGGTGGTCTGCCTGACCACGCTGGACGAGTCGTCCCCCGGCCTGGCGCTCGGCACGCTGCAGGGTGTCGTCAAGCGTGTGGTGCCCGACTACCCGTCCAACAAGGACGAGTTGGAGGTCATCACGCTCAAGGAGGGCGACCGGATCGTCGGCGCGGTGGAGCTGCGCACCGGCGAGGAGGACCTGGTGTTCATCACGGACGACGCGCAGCTGCTGCGCTTCCAGGCGTCCATCGTCCGCCCGCAGGGCCGCCCGGCCGGCGGTATCGCCGGCATCAAGGTGACCGAGGGCGCGAAGGTCATCTCCTTCACCGCGGTCGACCCTGCCGACGACGCGGCGGTCTTCACGGTGGCGGGCTCGCGCGGCACGCTGGACGACTCGGTGCAGACGACGGCCAAGCTGACCCCGTTCGACCAGTACCCGCGCAAGGGCCGGGCCACCGGCGGCGTGCGCTGCCAGCGGTTCCTGAAGGGCGAGGACTGCCTGTCGCTGGCCTGGGCGGGCCCCGTCCCGGCACGGGCGGCGCAGAAGAACGGCACCCCGGTGGAACTGCCGGAGCCGGACCCGCGCCGCGACGGCTCGGGCACGTCGCTGCCGAAGACGGTGGCGGTGGTCGCGGGACCGGTGTCGTAGGGCGCCCGGCCGCTACACCTCGTGGGTCTCCGTGCCCGGCTCCTCCTCGGAGCCGGGCACGAAGCGCAGGACGCCCCACATGCCGTGCTCGTCGACGTGCGGGCCGTCGTTCCCGCACGCCCGGAGTTCCTCGTGGAGGGCGTCGGCGTCGATGCCGGAGCCGATCAGCACGAGCTGGGTGCTGCGGGGGCCGGCGGCCGGCCAGGGCTCGGGCCGGAAGCGCAGGAACCGGCCGACGGCGTGCACGGCGTACCGGTTGAGGGTGTCGTACGGCCCGAAGTCGACGTATCCCTTGATCCGGTAGAGCCCCTCGGGGCGGGTGTCCAGGAAGCTCATCAGGCGGCGGGGGTCCATGGGCGGCGCCGAGGTGAAGGACAGGCTGTCGTAGCCGGTGTGCAGGTGACCGGCGTGGTCGTGGCCGTCCTCGCGGTGCTCGTGCAGATCGTCGAAGGAGAGCTGCCCGACGCGCTCCTCGCTCGGCCGGCAGTCGAAGAGGAACTCCGGGTCGACGCGGCCGTAGGTGGCGGGGAGGACCGCCGCGCGGTCGGTGAGCGAGCGGACGAGCGCGAGCACACGGTCGGCGTCCGGCGCCCGGTCCAGCTTGTTGACCACGACGAGGTCGGCGAGGGCGAGATGCCGGTCGATCTCGGGGTGCCTGGCGCGGGTGTCGTCGAACTCGGCCGCGTCGACGACCTCGACGAGGCCGCCGTAGGCGATCCGCGGATGTTCACTGGCCAGCACCATGCGCACCAGCTCCTGCGGCTCGGCGAGTCCGCTGGCCTCGATGACGATGACGTCGATGCCGGCGGCGGGGGCGGCGAGCCGGTCCAGGTAGACGTCGAGTTCGCTGGCGTCGACGGCGCAGCACAGGCAGCCGTTGCCGAGCGAGACCGTCGAGTCGCCGAGGGCGCCCGCCACCGCCATCGCGTCGATCTCGATGGCGCCGAAGTCGTTGACGATCGCCCCGATGCGGCTGCCCCCGCTGTGGTGCAGCAGGTGGTTGAGGAGCGTGGTCTTCCCGGAGCCCAGGAATCCGGCGAGCACGACCACCGGGATCTGCTGCGGGCTGCGGCTGTTCGCCGGGCTGTTCCCCAACGGGCGACCTCTCTCACACACGGACGCGCGAACCGGCTCGTGGCCCGGCGCGCGGACGGACACAGCGGGAATCGACTGCGCGACCAGGATACGAGCGGGAGGGGAAGCGACGGGGCGCGCATCCGACGGCTCGTTCCGCGACGGCCGTCCGGTCCGGCACCGGCCCGGCCCGGCGCCCGCCGGCCTGATGCCGGCCCGGCTCCAGGTCGGTTCCGGGTCGGTTCCGGGTCGGTTCCGGGTCGGTTCCGGGTCGGTTCCGGGTCGGTTCCGAGTCGGCCTCCAGGCCGTGGTCGGCGCCTCAGGCCGCCGGCGGCACCGCGACCGGCGGCTCCGGTCCCACGTAGCGCGCGACCGGCCGGATGATCTTCGGGTCCGCCGCCTGTTCCAGGATGTTGGCGCTCCAGCCGACCACCCGGGCCGCCGCGAAGGTGGGGGTGAACATCTCGCGGGGCAGGCCGCACAGTTCCATGACCACGCCCGCGTAGTACTCGACGTTGGTGTGGAGTTCGCGGCCCGGCTTCAGCTCGCTGAGGACCGCCTCGACGTGCCGTTCGACCTCGACGGCCAGATCGACGCGCGGGCCGCCGAAGTCCAGGGCGATCTCCCGCAGCATTCGCGAACGCGGGTCCTCCGTGCGGTAGACGGCGTGGCCGAAGCCCATGACACGGTCACCGGCGAGCACCCGCTCCCGGATCCAGGCGTCGGCCCGGTCCGGTGTTCCGATCGCGTCCAGGGTGTCGAGCGCGCGGCTCGGCGCCCCGCCGTGCAGCGGCCCGGACAGGGCGCCGACGGCTCCGACCAGACAGGCGGCCACGTCGGCGCCCGTGGACGCGATGACCCGCGCGGTGAAGGTTGACGCGTTGAATCCGTGGTCAATGGTCGAGATGAGGTACTGCTCGACCGCACGGGCCCGTTTCGGATCCGGCTCCTCGCCCGTCAGCATGTAGAGGTAGTTCGCCCCGTACGGAAGGTCCTCTCGGGGTTCGACGGGTTCGAGGCCCCTGCCCAGCCGGTACAGCGCGGTGAGCAGCGTGGGCACGGCCGCGCAGGCGGCCACGGTGTCGGCGCGCCGCCGCTCCGGGTCCGTGTCGTAGACCGGGCGGAACCCTCGCGCGGCACCCAGCAGCGACAGCGCCGTACGCAGGCCGGCCAGCGGCCCGGATTCGCGGCCGGCCGCGGCGATGGCGGGGAGGGCCGCGCGGACGTCCTCGGGCAGCCGGCGCAGCCTCGCGGTCTCCGCCGCGAAGGAGGCGGCGCGCCCGGGGTCCGGCAGGGTGCCGTGCACCAACAGGTGCCAGACGTCCTCGAAGCCGCGGGTCCGGGCGAGTTCGACGGCCGAGTACTCCCGGTAGTGGTAGAAGCCCTCGGTTCCCCGGACGTCTCCGACACGGGTGTCGGTGACGACGACCCCCGCGAGGCCACGCGGTACTTCCACACGGGGTGCGGTCCTGTTGACGGACATGGTGTCTCCTCCCTGGACTTGATCCGACTGTCCATGCTTGACTCAATAGCTGTCAATATTGATTGAATCAATGTATATCAATCAAGATGTGGAGAGGCGGCTACGGTGACCCCCATGCGCGATCAGGAACCCGCTCAGGACCGGCGGCCCGGGCGAAGGCTGAGCACCAGGGAGACCGCCGAGCTGCTCGGAGTGAAGCCGGAGACGGTGTACGCCTACGTGAGCCGCGGCCTGCTCAGCAGCGAGCGGGAACCAGGTGGCCGCGCCAGCACCTTCGACGCGAAGGACGTCGAGGCGCTCGCCCGCCGCAACCGCCGGGAGGCCGCGGGGAGTCCGGGCTCCGGGGGCGACCTGTCCGTCCGGACCCGCATCACCCTCATCGAGGAGGACCGCTACTACTTCCGCGGTGTCGACGCCACCGAACTGGCCGCGCGCCACTCCTACGAGGAGGTCGCGGAGTGGCTGTGGACAGGGCGGCTGACCCCGGGTATGACCTTCACCGCGCCGCGGACCACCGTCGAGGTCGCCCGCCGCGCCGTGAACGCCCTGCCGGAGCACACCTCCCCGGCCGACCGGCTGCGGGTGGCGGCCATCGCCGCGGCCGCCGAGGACCCGCTGCGCTTCGACCTCTCCGAGGAGACGGTGCTGGGGACCGGGCGCATCCTCATCCCCACCCTCGTGGCCGCCCTGCCACCCGTCCGGCACGACCACGAGGACGACGGCCCGCTCGCCCACCGCCTGTGGGGCCGGCTGACCGGCCGCCGCGCCGACGAGGCCTCCCTGCGCGTCCTGGACACCGCCCTGGCCCTGCTCGCCGACCACGACCTGGCCGCCTCCACGCTCGCCGTCCGGGTCGCCGCCTCGGCCCGCGCGCACGCGTACGCGGCCGTCTCGGCCGGACTCGGCGTCCTGGAGGGGCCGCTGCACGGTGCCGCCAGCGGCCTCGCCCACCGGATGCTGGCCGATGTGCTGGACCAGGGCACCGCCGTCCCGGTGATCGCGGACCAACTGCGCGCGGGACGACGTGTTCCCGGGCTGGGACACCGGCTCTACTCCGGCGAAGACCCCCGCGCGCGCGTGCTGTTCGGCCTGCTGGAGCAGGTGCCGCACGCCGAGCCGGCACTCCTCGCGGCCCGCGACGTCGTCGCGACGACCGCGCGGCACGCTCCGCTGCACGCCAACGTCGACCTGGCGCTCGCGGTGTTCACCGCCTCCTGCGGCATGCCCGCCACCGCCGGGGAGACCGTCTTCGCCGTCGCGCGCACAGCGGGCTGGATCGCCCACGCCCTGGAGGAGTACGGCGAACGCCCGCTGCGCATGCGCCCGAGCGGTCACTACGTCGGCCCGCGTCCCCCGCAGCCCCTGCCGGAGTGAGGCCGCCCGCGCCGCCGCCGGAGCGGACACGGGTCCGGCCGGAAGTCGCCCCGGGAGGAGTCAGGTTAGGCTCGCCTCTGTGAGTAGGTGCGCGACCGTCTCCCGGAACCTCGACGAGCCCGTTTCCGCCACGGCCGCCACGGCGACGACGTGGCTGCTGCTGGAGCAGTCCGGGCCGTGGGGCGCCAAGGCGCTCACGTCGAGCCATCTCGATCCCGCCGTCGGCCGCGCCCTGGAGGCCGCCGCCGAGGGGACCGGCGTCCGGGTCGCGCTGGTCCGGCGCCCCGGCCGGCACGCCGACCCCGGGACCCCGGAACCCCGGCAGGTGTACGCGGCACACACCGTGCCCGGAAACGTGTGGCTGCACGGCGCCACCGTCCGCGACCCGCGCCGCCTGCTCGACCTCGACTTCGCGGCTCTCGGCGCCGGCGACCACCGCTCCTTCGGCACGGCGCTCGGCGGCCGTCCGCACAGCGGTGATCCGCTGGCGCTCGTCTGCACCAACGGCAAGCGCGACCGCTGCTGCGCCCTCCTCGGCCGTCCCCTCGCCGCCGAACTGGCCGCCTCCGGTGTGCGGGGCGTCTGGGAGGTCACCCATCTGGGTGGTCATCGCTTCTCGCCGACCGTGCTCGTGCTGCCGTACGGCTACGCCTACGGCCGGGTGGACGCGCACACGGTCGAGGCGGCCCTGCACGGCGTCCAGGAGGGACGCGTGGAGCTGGAGGGCTGTCGCGGCTGCTCCGCCTGGGAACGGCCCGGCCAGGCCGCCGAGCTGGCCGTGCGCTCGGTGGCGGGGGTGCGCCGGGCGGGCGCGCTGAGCGTCGTACGGACCGAGGGCAGGGCGCCCCGCTGGGAGGTCACCGTCGCCCATGCCGACGGCCGCCGCTGGCGCGTCACGGTGGCCCAGGGGGCGTCCCTGCCGCCGCGCCCGGAGAGCTGCGGCGCCTCGGTGCTCGGCGCGCCGGCGCGCATGGACGTGGTCGCGGTGCGCGAGCTGGGGACGACGGCACTGGCGAGCTGATCCCGGAGCCACCGGCCCCGGCCCGTCCGGCGCCGACCGGGAGATCCGTGCCACACCGGCTGGGGGCGGGCCGGGCCGCCCACGTACGGTCGGGGGCATGAGCCCCACTCCCCCCGCACGCCGTCTGCGCCTCGGTCTGCCCCGGCGGGTGTTCTCGCAGGTGCTGCTGATGCAGGTGGCGATCGCCGCGGGGGTCGCGGTGCTCGCGACGGGGCTGTTCCTGGCGCCGCTGAGCAAACAGCTCGACCAGGAGGCGATGCGCCGTGCGCTGGCCATCGCCCAGACCACGGCGCAGGACCCGGAGATCGCCGAGGGCGTGCTGACCACCCCGCCGAGCCGGAACGGCCCGGTGCAGCGGGAGGCCGAGCGGATCCGGCACTCCACCAACGCCGAGTACATCGTGGTGCTGGACCGTCACTGGGTGCGCTGGTCGCACCCCACACCGCAAGAGATCGGCCGGCCGGTCTCCACCGATCCCACCGACGCGCTGGACGGCAGGGACGTCATGGAGATCGACAAGGGCACCCTGGGCCGCTCCGCGCGCGGGAAGGTGCCGCTGTACGACGCCGATCACCGGATCATCGGGGCGGTGTCGGTCGGCATCGCGTACGACAGCGTGCGCGCCCGGCTGCTGGCCGCGATACCCGGATTGTTCGCGTACGCGGGCGGCGCCCTCGCGGTGGGCGCGCTGGCCGCCTGGCTGATCTCCCGCCGTGTGCAGCGGCAGACCAGGGACCTGGCCTTCTCGGACATCTCCGCGCTGCTGGCCGAGCGCGAGGCGATGCTGCACGGCATCCGGGAGGGCGTGGTGGCCCTCGACCGGGCCGGCCGTGTCCGCCTGCTGAACGACGAGGCCCGTCGGCTGCTGGGCCTCGGCGACGAGGCCGTCGGAAAGTCGCCGGACGAGGCACTGGGCGAGGGCCGCACCGCGGACGTCCTGGCCGGCCGGGTGACCGGCACCGATCTGCTGACCGTGCGCGGGCAGCGGGTCCTGGTCGCCAACCGCATGCCCACCGACGACGGGGGCGCGGTGGCCACCCTGCGCGACCGCACCGAGCTGGAACAGCTGGGCCGCGAACTCGACTCCACCCGCGGTCTGATCGACGCGCTGCGCGCGCAGGACCACGAGCACGCCAACCGCATGCACACGCTGCTCGGTCTGCTGGAACTCGAGATGTACGACGACGCCGTGGAGTTCGTCGGCGAGGTCGTCGGGGACCACCGGGTCACCGCCGAACAGGTCACGGAGAAGATCCAGGACCCGCTGCTGGCCGCCCTGCTGGTCGGCAAGGCGACCGTCGCCGCCGAGCGCGGTGTCGCCCTGTGGGTGTCGGAGCGCACCCGCCTCCCCGACCGGCTCGTCGACCCGCGCGGACTCGTGACGGTCGTGGGCAACCTGGTGGACAACGCGCTGGACGCGGTCGCGGGCACCCCGCACGCGCGTGTGGAGGTCGAGTTGCGCACCGAGGGCCGTACGGTCGTGCTGCGAGTGTGCGACACCGGGCCGGGTGTCCCGGCGGACCAGCGCGAGATCGTCTTCACGGACGGGTGGTCCACCAAGAAGCCGCCCGCGCACGGCAAGCGGGGCCTGGGTCTTCCGCTGGTGCGCCGGCTCGCCGAACGGCAGGGCGGCGGCGCGACCGTGGGCACGGCGGACGGCGGCGGCGCGGAGTTCACCGTCGTACTCCCCGAGGCGCTCACCGACGCGCTGGCCGCGCCGGACCGGGACCCCGCGCTCGCCGGACCCGGAGTGTCCGGTGCGGCCACGCAGGAGAGGCCGGCCCCCGCCGGGGAGGAGGCACGGTGATCGAGGTCCTGGTCGTGGACGACGACACCCGCGTCGCCCGGGTCAACGCCGCCTACGTCGAGAAGGTGCCCGGCTTCCGTGTGGCCGGCGAGGCGCACAACGCGGCCGAGGCGCTGCGCCTGCTGGACGCGCTGCCCCGGATCGACCTGGTCCTCATGGACCACTACCTGCCCGACGACACCGGGCTGGCGGTGGTCCAGGAGATGCGCCGGCGCGGCCACCAGACCGACGTCATCATGGTGACGGCCGCGCGGGACGTCTCGACCGTCCAGGCGGCCATGCGGCAGGGCGCGCTGCAGTACCTGGTGAAGCCGTTCGCGTTCGCGGGACTGCGGGCCAAGCTGGAGGCGTACGCCGTGCTGCGCCGGACCCTGGACGGCGGCGGTGAGGCCGAACAGGCCGAGGTGGACCGGATCTTCGGCGCCCTGTCCGCACCGTCGGAGCCCGAGCTGCCCAAGGGCCACTCCCCCACCACCGCCGAACTGGTGCGCCGGGCCCTGATGCAGGCCGAAGGCGCCCTGTCCGCGCAGGAGATCGCCGATCTGACCGGCGTGAGCCGGCAGACCGCCCAGCGCTATCTCAAGCTCCTGGAGCGGACCGGACGGGCCCGGCTGACGCTCAAATACGGCGACGCGGGCCGCCCGGAACACCGTTACGTGTGGGCGACCCGCGCCTGAGCGGGTGGATCCGGGGTGCTACTCGGCGGCCTCGACGAACTCGGTGGTGTACGTCTTCTTCAGGTCCACCTTTGCGTTCTTGATGTTGGGGTTGAACGCCTTGAGGACCTTCTCGACGGTCTCGGGACCGTTCGCCGGCATCACGCCGTCCTTGGTGAACATCGGCAGCGTGCTCTTGATCGCCTCCGCGTAGAGCGTCTTGTCGCCCTGGGAGTAGTCGGCGGGCATCTTGGCGGCGATCTCGGAGGCGCTGTGGGTGGACATCCACTTGAGCGTCCTGACGAACGCGTTGGCGAGCTTCTGGACGGTCTCCTTGTGCCCGTTCACCCAGTCCGTCTGCATGTACAGACTGGACGACGGGTACGGGCCGCCGAGCGCCTCCTGGGAGCCCTCGGGGGTGCGCATGTCGAGGAGGATCTTCCCGGCCTTCTTGTCCAGGATGGTGGCGACGGTCGGGTCGGTGGTCATACCGGCGTCGATGGAGCCCTGCTGCAGCGCGGCGATGAAGGTGGGGCCGGCGCCCACGGCGACCGGGGTGAACTCGCTGACGTTCACGCCGTTCTTCACCGCGAGGTACTTGGTGAGGAAGTCGGTCGAGGAACCGAGGCCGGTGACGCCGAGCTTCCTGCCCTTGAAGTCCTTCGGAGAGGTGACGTCACCGGCCTTCTTGGCGGCGACGACCTCCACCTCGCCGGGGGCGTGCGAGAACTGCACGACGGACTCCACTGCCTTGCCCTTGGTCTGCAGGTCGAGGGTGTGGTCGTAGAAGCCGACCGCGCCCTGGACCTGGCCGGAGACGAGCGCGGTCTCGGCCTGGACACCGGCGGGCTCACTGAGCAGTTCGACGTCGAGGCCCTCGGAGTCGAAGTAGCCGAGACGCTGGGTCAGCATCGCCGGCATGTAGATGACCTTGTCCAGGCCGCCGACCATGATCTTGACCTTCGTGCCCTTGCCGTCGCCCTTGCTCCCGCCGGCCGAGGTGCTGCTCGCCGCGTCATTGGCGCAGGCGGTGAGCGAGGAGAGGGCGAGCAGGCCGGAGACGGCGAGCGCGGCGTATCTGGCGGTCTTGCGCATGAGGGTTCACGTCCTTGTGAGGGGGCGGTGCGGATGAGGGAAGCGTCTTGGAGTGCCACGGCTTCACGGCTGCGCCGGGCGGGCCGGGCTCAGTGGTCGGAGTTCGCCGGCTTCCACCGGAAGATGCGGCGTTCGGCGAAGGTCAGCAGCCCCTCGGCGAGGAGCGCGACGACCGCGAGGATGACCATCGCGGCGTAGACGCCGGCGGCGTTGAAGGTGCCCTGGGACGCGGCGACGAGCAGGCCGATGCCCTTCGTGGCGCCGATGTACTCGCCGACGATGGCGCCGATGAGGGCGAAGCCGAAGCTGACATGGAGGCTGGTGAAGATCCAGGAGGTCGCCGAGGGGACGACCACCTGCAGCGTCACCTTGCGGTCGCTCGCGCCGAGGATCCGGGCGTTGGCCACCAGGTTGCGGTCGACCTCGCGCGCGCCCTGGAAGGCGTTGAAGAACACCGGGAAGAACACCAGCACCACGGCCGACGCGACCTTGGAGGCGGGGCCCAGGCCGAACCAGATCACGAAGATCGGGGCCAGGACGATCCTGGGAAGGGAGTTGAGGACCTTGATGTACGGGCCGAGGACATCGGCGAGGAAGGCGATCCGCCCCAGAGCGATACCGAACACCACACCGGCGATGACGCCGATGGCCCAGCCGAGCAGCGCCTCGTGCAGCGTGTACCAGATCTGCTCGCCCAGGGAGCCCTGTGCGGTCCCGTGCAGCACCCAGGTGGTGATCTGGTCCCAGATCTTCGAGGGCATGGAGAAGTTGAACGGATCGATGATCTCGGCGCGGGACAGCGCCTCCCACAGGCCGAGCACGGCCACCAGGAGGAGCACCCGCGCGGCGGTGACGACCACCTTGCGTCTGCGGGCGGCCTGAGCGCGTGACTCCGCGCGGCCCGGGACCTTGACCGTGTCGACGACCGGCGTGCTGAGCACCTCAGGCGACATTCGCGGCACCCCTCTCGCGGGTGATGCGGACCTCTTCGCCGAGGGACTCCCAGATCTCGCGGTAGATCTCGATGAACCGCGGCTCCAGCCTCACCGACTCGACCTTGCGGGGCCTCGGCAGATCGATGTCGAAGACCTGCTTCACGGTCGCGGGCCCCGCGGTCATCACGACGACCTTGTCGGCCAGCGCGATGGACTCCTCCAGGTCGTGGGTGACGAAGACGACCGACGCGCCCGTGCCCTCCCACAGCTCCAGCAGTTCGTCCGACATCAGCGCGCGGGTCTGCACGTCGAGCGCCGAGAACGGCTCGTCCATCAGCAGGATCTGGGGGTCGTTGACGAAGGTGGCGGCGAGGGCGACGCGCTTGCGCTGGCCGCCGGAGAGCTGGTGCGGATAGCGGTCCTCGAAGGCCGCGAGACCGACCCGGGCCAGCCACTCGCGGGCCTTCTGCCTGGCCTCCGCCTTGGGCACGCCACGGAAGCGGGGCCCCGCCATCACGTTGGACAGCACCGTCCGCCAGGGGAAGGTGGCGTCCTGCTGGAAGACGAAGCCGACCTTGTCACCGACGCCGTCGACCGGCTCCCCGGCCACCAGCACCTCGCCCTCGCTGGGCTCCTCCAGGCCGCTGACCAGGGTCAGCGTCGTGGACTTCCCGCAGCCGGTCGGCCCGACGACGGCCACGAACTCGCCGCGCCGCACGGTGAGGTCCAGGCCGCGCACGGCCGTGTGCAGACCCCCCGACGGGGTCCTGAAGGTTTTGCTCGCGCCCCGTAGCTCGATGGCGGGGCTGGTGTCTGTGCTCATGGCCCGGGACGGTAGGTGTGGCCCCGGCCACAGCAGCAGTCTTGTGAGCACATGCCGTTCTTTTGCTCGCAAGCACCTGTTGTGCTCATTTTGCTCGCGTTACAACTGCGGAGCCGAAACACGGGCTTAACGCTCGCCGGCCTTGGAGGAGAGGCCCGATGATTGACGTCCTGGTCGTGGACGACGACTTCCGCGTCGCAGAGATAAACGCCAAGTACGTGGGGAAGGTTCCCGGTTTCCGGGTGGCCGCCCGCGCGCACAGCGCCGCACAGGCTCTGGCCGCCATCGAACGCGCCGCCATCGACCTGGTTCTGCTCGACCACTACCTTCCGGACCGGACCGGTCTCGAGCTCGTCCACCGCATGCGGGAGCAGGGCCACGGCACCGACGTCATCATGATCACAGCCGCCGGCGACGTCACGACCGTCCAGCAGGCCATGCGCCTGGGCGCCCTGCACTATCTGGTCAAGCCCTTCACCTTCGCCGCGCTGCGTACCCGCCTGGACTCCTACGCGGCCCTGCGCCGCACCGTGGACCGGGTCGGCGGCCGGGGGCTGACGGGCCAGGAGCAGGTCGACCGGATCTTCGGCGCGCTGCGCACCTCCCCGGCCCCGACCGCCCCGGGCCTTCCCAGCGGCCACTCGGAGCCCACCACGGACCTCATCTGCGACGTTTTGCACGGCGCGGACCAGCCGCTGTCCGCCCACGAGGTCGCGGCACGCACCGGCCTGAGCCGCTCCACGGCCCAGCGCTACCTCCGCCACCTCGAACAGGCGGGCCGCCTCAGCCTCTCCCTGAAGTACGGCGACACCGGCCGCCCGGAGCACCGGTACGCATGGGTGGCACCGTGAGCGCCGGTACCCCCCGGCCGGCACGCCGCACCACGTCCACGCGCGGTGCGGCCGCCCCGTTCACCCGTCCCCGCTAGACGGCGCCCGCGCCGGTCAGCGACCGCACCTCGGTCTCCGCGTACTTGGCCTCGTCGGCGACCTCGTCCGAGGTCACCGTGCCCAGCCAGCCCGCCAGGAAGCCCAACGGGATGGAGACGATGCCCGGGTTCTGCAGCGGGAAGTACTGCAGGTCGATGTCCGGGAACAGCGAACCCGGGCTGCCGGACACCACCGGGGACAGCACCACCAGCACGAGAGCCGGGACCAGTCCGCCGTATACGGCCCACACGGCGCCGCGTGTGGTGAAGGCCCGCCAGAACAGCGAGTACACCAGCACCGGCAGGTTCGCCGAGGCGGCCACGGCGAAGGCCAGACCGACGAGGAAGGCGACGTTCAGGTCGCGGGCCAGCAGACCGAGCGCGATCGCGACGACGCCGATGCCCACGGCCGCGGCACGGGCCACCGCGACCTCGCCGCGCACCTTGGTGTGCGGACGCCGCAGCGACGCGTACAGGTCGTGGGCCACGGACGCCGAGGAGGCGAGGGTGATCCCGGCGACCACCGCGAGGATCGTCGCGAAGGCCACGGCGGCGACCACCGCGAACAGCACCGTACCGCCCGTGGAGCCGACGCCTCCGCCGAGATCGAGGGCGAGCAGGGGCATCGCCGTGTTCCCGGCCGCGTTGGAGCTGCGCAGGGCCTCGGGACCGACCACGGCGGCGGCCCCGAACCCGAGCACGATCGCCATCAGGTAGAAGCCGCCGATCAGGCCGATGGACCACACCGCGGAGCGGCGGGCGGCCCGCGCGGTGGGCACGGTGTAGAACCGGGAGAGGATGTGCGGCAGCCCCGCCGTGCCCAGCACCAGGGCGAGGCCCAGGCTGATGAAGTCGAGGCGGGCGGTCCAGTTCCCGCCGTACTTCAGCCCCGGCGCCAGGAACGCGTCGCCGTGGCCGCTGCGTTCGGCCGCCGTGACCAGCAGCCGGTCCAGGTCGCCGTGGAAGCGCACCAGCACCAGCACGGTCAGCGCGACCGTCCCGCTGAGCAGCAGGACCGCCTTCACGATCTGGATCCACGTGGTGGCCCGCATCCCGCCCAGCGACACATAGGTCACCATCAGGGCGCCGACCGCGATGACCGTCCACGCCTGGGCCGTCCCGCTCGTGCGCCCCAGCAGCAGGGCCACCAGGCTGCCCGCGCCCACCATCTGGGCCACCAGGTACATGACGGACACGGTGACCGAGGCGGTGCCCGCCGCGATCCGCACCGGCCGCTCGCTCATCCGAGCGGCGACCACGTCGGCGAGCGTGAACCGCCCGCAGTTGCGCACCAGTTCCGCCACCAGGAACAGCACGACCAGCCAGGCCACGAAGAAGCCCACCACGTACAGCAGCCCGTCGTACCCGTACAGCGCGATGAGCCCGGTGACCCCGAGGAAGGAGGCGGCCGACACGTAGTCGCCCGAGACCGCGAAACCGTTCTCCATCGGGGAGAACAACCGCCCGCCGGCGTAGAACTCCTCCGCGGAACCGTGCCGCCTGCGGCTCACCCAGGTCGTGATGGCCAGGGTGACGGCCACGAACCCGCTGAACAGCAGCAGTGCCAGTGTCTGGTGCTCGCCGGTCACGAGGTGCCTCCCCGGGCTCCACGGGTCATTTCCTGGGTGTTCCAGCGCAGTTCGAGCGCGAGCCGGTCCCGGCGCAGCCGAGCATGCCGGGCGTAGCCCCAGGTGAGCAGAAAGGTGCTGAGGAACTGGCCCAGTCCTGCCAGCATTCCGACGTTCACCGCCCCCACCACCGGCCTCGCCATGAGCCCCGGAGCGGTCGTCGCCGTGACCACGTATCCCACGTACCAGACGAGGAAGGCGGCGCCGGCCGGCACCACGAACCTCCGGTACCGTCCGCGCACTTCCTGGAAGGCCTCGCTGCGCTGCACCTCGAGGTACACGTCGCGGGCGCGGAGCGCCGCCGCGTCCGACTCCCCGCGCGGTGCCGGTACGGCCCGGGCCGGCGTGCCGGTGCCGTCCGGTTCACCCCAGCCGGAGGCCAGGGCGTCGTACCAGGGGTCCTCGTATCTCACCTCGCGGGAGGCCGTGTGATGGTCTTCGTGATTGCCGGCCGAACTCCCGGCACCGTCCCCGGCTCCCCGGGCACGACCGTCGCTTGACTGCATACCCAAGGATGGACAGACCGGGAAGATCTGTGACTTCTCTTCCCAGGACGCTTCACCCCATCAGGTGACTCATTTCACTGGGGCCGCACCAGTCCCTTCGCGTAGGCGTAACGCACCGCCTGCGCCCGGTCCTTGAGCCCCGTCTTGGCGAAGAGATTGTTGATGTGGGTCTTCACCGTCGCCGTGGAGACGTGCAGCCGACGGGCGATCTCCTGGTTGCTCAGGCCCTCGGCGATCAGCACCAGGACCTCGGCCTCCCGGGCGGTCAGCCCGTCGGGCGCCTCGGTCACGACAGGTGCCGGCGCCGGCGCGGGCTCCGACAGCCTCTCCAGCAGCCGCCGCTGGACGCTCGGCGCCAGTCCCGCCTCTCCCGACAGAACGCTCTGCACGGCCCGCACGATCTCGTCGCCGCCCGCGTCCTTGGTCAGATAGCCGCGGGCTCCCGCGTGCAGCGCCGGGAACAGCGACTCGTCGTCCCCGAAGGTGGTGAGGACCACCACCTGGGTTCCCGGGTACTCCGACCGGATCCGGCGCGTGGCCTCCACTCCGTCACAGCGCGGCATCCGCAGGTCCATCAGCACAACGTCCGGCGCGAGTTCGGCGACCAGCCGCACCGCCTCCTCACCGTCTCCGGCGGACCCCACCACTTCCAGGCCGGGCAGCAGACCCAGCAGCATCACGATGCCTTCCCGGACCACGGTCTGGTCGTCGGCGACCACGACCCGCGCGGGCTTCCTCTCCCCGGCCTCCGTCATACGGGCACCTTCAGCGTCACCAAGAACCCTTCCTCGTCCGGCCCCGCGTCGAGCGAACCGCCCAGCAGCTCGGCACGCTCCCGCATCCCCCGCAGACCGTACCCGCCACCGGAAGCCGTGAGTTCGCCCGGACGACCGCCCGAGTCCCGTACGCCCAGCGTGACTTCGTGCTCGCCGTAGTCGAGCCGCAGCTGCACCTTGGCACCCTGGGCGTGCTTGCGGACGTTCGTCAGCGCCTCCTGCGCGACCCGTCGCACGGCCTGGGACGCCTCGACCGGCAGCGGTCTGCGCTCACCCGTGACGGTGACATCGGCACCGTCGGCCGCGCTGACGAGTCCGGTCAGGAACTCCTCCAGCGGGGTCAGATCACCACGCAGCGCGCTCAGGGCCTGCCTGGTCTCGGCGAGGCCGTCGCGGGCCATGCCCCGGGCGGCCACCACCCGCTCCAGGATCTGGTCCCGGTCCGCACCGCGCTCGATCAGCAACCGGGCGGCCTCCAGGTGCACCAGCTGCGCCGAGAGGCTGTGTGCGAGCACATCGTGGATCTCCCGGGCGATCCTCGCCCGTTCGGCCAGCGCCGCCGATTCCGCCTCGGCGGCACGGGCGGCGCGCTCCTGGGCCAGCAGACGCTGTGCGCCGCCCCGGGCCTCCGCGTCGAGCCGCAGCACATATCCGGCGAGGGCCATGCCCGCCACCGTGGCGGCCGTGGTGAGCCACACGTCGTTGTTGAAGGCGGAGAACGAGGCCAGCGCCACGGACGTCACGGGAAGCGCGGCCCCCAGGGGCAGCCGCTCCAGGGCCGAGACTCCGCATCCGCACCAGATCACCAGGGCCGGCCCTCTGAACCCGGTGGCCTCTGCCGCCACCGCGATGCCCAGGAGCACCGCCATGAGCGCGAGCGAGGACACCAGCCGGTGCTCGTAGGTGGTGTGGAAGAACGCCCAGGCGACGAGTCCGGCGAGCAGGACTCCCGCCGCGGCCGCGAGCGCCCCCCAGATGCCGACGTGTCTCTGGCTGAAGGCGCCCCACAGCAGCAGGGCGAGTACCAGGAACCGGACCGCCCAGGCGAGCATCCGCCGGGGCCGGCTTGTGCCCGCCCGGCCGAGCGCCTCCCGGCTCGGCCAGCGGGTCAGAGCGTTCTCCGTCACACGCGCTCCTTCCACGCGAGGCACATGTCGTCACCGTAGGCGGGGGCCGGGCGGCTCGGGCCGCCGAGGGACTGTGCCCGCCAGGCCAGGATCCCGGCGCGCACCAGCAGGGTGCCGGCGAGACCCAGCATCAGCGCGGAACCGTCCTGGTGCACGCCTGACGCGGCGCCGAGGGCGAAGACGCCGGCGCGCAGGGCTATGCCGACGAGCCAGACGACGGCGCTGGCCTTGGTGCTCCTGGTCCACACGCCCCCGTCCGGCGCCGTCCAGATCCGTGTGGTCCAGGCCCAGCCGGCGCCCGTGATCACTCCGATGAGCAGTTCGACGGCGAGCAGGGCGGCCGAGGCTGTGGGGTGGTGGTCGTCGAGTATGCCGGGTTCACGCAGGGCCACCACCGCGAGGATCACGGGCAGCAGCCACCAGCGCCGGTCCGTGTCGATCGCGCGGGTACGGAACTGCCGCGCGATCACCACGGCGGCGACGGCCACGATCACCAGCGCGTTGACGAACCCGGACATCACTGCCTCCGTGAGCGAGATGGTGGTGTCGGGAGCGTGTGCCGCCGACACCATCGAAGCTACGGAAACCAGTCGTCGGGGAGATCGGAGCGGGGGTGGATCGCGGGTGGAATCGAGGGGCGGGCCGCTCTCCACCCACGGGTGGAGAGACGGCAACGCGCCCGAATCCAGCCGGCCTCGGCCGGCCGGTGCGCCCGGGTCGGCGGACCGGCCGGCAGAGGCCGGGTGGTGCGGCTACGCGTCGATCCGCGACCTGTCCAGCGTCGCCGCCGAACCGGAGATGAACTCCTTGCGCGGAGCCACGTCGTTACCCATGAGCAGGTCGAAGACCTGCTCGGCGGCCTCCAGGTCGGAGAGGTTGATCCGGCGCAGGGTGCGGTGCCGCGGGTCCATCGTGGTCTCGGCCAGCTGGTCGGCGTCCATCTCGCCCAGGCCCTTGTAGCGCTGGATGGAGTCCTTGTACCGGACGCCCTTGCTCTGGAACTCCATGAGCTTGTCGCGCAGCTCGCGGTCCGAGTACGTGTAGACGTACTTGTCCTGGCCCTTCTTGGGCTGGATCAGCTCGATGCGGTGCAGCGGCGGCACCGCGGCGAAGACCCGTCCGGACTCGACCATGGGCCGCATGTAGCGCTGGAACAGCGTCAGCAGCAGGCAGCGGATGTGGGACCCGTCCACATCGGCGTCGGTCATCATGATGATCTTGCCGTAGCGGGCCGCGTCGATGTCGAAGGTACGGCCCGAGCCCGCTCCTATGACCTGGATGATCGCGCCGCACTCGGCGTTCTTGAGCATGTCGGTCACCGACGACCGCTGCACGTTGAGGATCTTGCCGCGGATGGGCAGCAGCGCCTGGAACTCGGAGTTCCGGGCCAGCTTCGCCGTACCGAGCGCCGAGTCGCCCTCGACGATGAACAGCTCGCTGCGGTCGACGTCGTCGCTGCGGCAGTCCGCGAGCTTCGCCGGAAGGGACGAGGACTCCAGGGCGGTCTTGCGCCGCTGCGCGTCCTTGTGCTGGCGGGCCGCGACCCGGGTACGGGCGGCGGCGACGACCTTCTCCATCACGACCCGGGCCTGGGCGGCCGCGTCCCGCTTGGTGGAGGTCAGGAACGCCTTCAGTTCCCTGGTGACGACGTTGTTCACGATGCGGCGGGCCGCCGAGGTACCGAGGACCTCCTTGGTCTGGCCCTCGAACTGGGGCTCGGCGAGGCGCACCGTGACGACGGCGGTGAGACCCTCCAGGGCGTCGTCCTTGACGATGTTGTCCTCGGCGACGCGGAGCATCTTCTTCGTCCGCAGCACCTCGTTCATCGTCTGGGTGATGGCCTGCTCGAAGCCGGCGACGTGGGTGCCGCCCTTGGGGGTGGCGATGATGTTCACGAACGACCGCAGCTTCGCGTCGTAGCCGGTGCCCCAGCGCAGGGCGATGTCGACGCCGAGCTCACGCGCGACCTCGGTCGGGGTCATCTGACCGTGCTCGTCCAGGACCGGGACGGTCTCCTTGAAGGTGCCCTGACCCGAGAAGCGGAGGACGTCGCAGACCGCCTTGTCGCTTGCCAGGTACTCGCAGAACTCGCTGATGCCACCGTCGAAGCGGAAGGACTCCTCGCCCTTGCTGCCGCCCTCGCCCAGCCCGAACTCGTCCCGGACGACGATCGTCAGGCCCGGAACCAGGAACGCGGTCTGCCGGGCGCGCTGGTGCAGCGTCTCCAGGGAGAGCCTGGCGTCCTTCAGGAAGATCTGCCGGTCGGCCCAGTACCGCACGCGTGTGCCGGTACGCGACTTGGGGATCTTCTTGGTCTTGGCCAGGCCGCTTCCGGCCTCGAACTTGGCATCGGCCCCGTTCCCGCGGAAGGCCCCGGGAACGCCGCGCCGGAAGCTGATGGCGTGGGTGTTGCCACTGCGGTCCACCTCGACGTCGAGGCGGGCCGAGAGGGCGTTGACCACGGAGGCGCCGACGCCGTGCAGACCGCCGGAGGCGGCGTAGGAGCCACCGCCGAACTTGCCGCCGGCGTGGAGCTTGGTCATCACGACCTCGACGCCGGAGAGGCCGGTCTTGGGCTCCACGTCCACGGGGATGCCGCGGCCGTTGTCCCGCACCTCGACGGAGGCGTCGTCGTGGAGGATCACCTCGATGTGGTCGCAGTACCCGCCCAGGGCCTCGTCCACGGCGTTGTCGATGATCTCCCACAGGCAGTGCATCAGACCGCGGCTGTCGGTCGAGCCGATGTACATGCCCGGGCGCTTCCGCACGGCCTCGAGGCCCTCGAGGACGAGCAGGTGCCGCGCGGTGTAGTTGGAACCGTCCCGGTCTGCTCCTGCCAGCAGCGCTGTGGACGGCACGGACGTATCGGCGGTCACGCGGTTCGCTCCTCGCTGAATTTCAGGTGACCCCCTTGTGGGTAAGGGGGCGGCTTCGGTTGCCGCTCAGAGGGTACCGAGGCCTGGTAGAGCCGTTGTAACGCCACCCTCGTCGAAATCTCACCCTAGTCCACAGTCGTATGGATGTTCGATCCCTCGATGGGGTGAAGTCCACATCACGTTCCCTTGGAGGCATGAACCATTTAGGCTCCGGGCACGTCCTCATGAACAACCGGCAACCCAGCCGGGAGGACGGAAGACCGGATACCGCGCGAAACCGTAAGCACCCAAGACACGCACTACGGCACATTCGCCGCCAACCGGCAGCAGACAGCCGCCCCGGAAGATTTTTTCGAGGAAAAGCCACGAGCGGGAACGTTTTCGGGCTGGTTGGATGTTGACCCTGGTACGACAGCTCGTCGAGCTAGAGAAGAGGCGACGTGACTACTGTTCTGACCCCCGCGAGCCCGTTGACGGCCGCCGATCGCTGCGACCGCTGTGGCGCCCAGGCATACCTGCGCGTCGTCTTGCTCAGCGGCGGAGAACTGCTCTTCTGCGCCCACCACGGTCGCAAGTTCGAGCCGGAACTCAAGAAGATCGCCGCTGAGATACAGGACGAGACAGAGCGGCTGACGTCCGCTCCGAGCACCACTTCCGACGAAGAGCGCTGAATCTCGCACCCACGACGAGCCAGCCCCGGCACAGGCCGGTGAACGGGCGGCCGCTCCCTTTCCAGGAGCGGCCGCCCGCGCTCGTACCTCCGTGAAACCCTCAGGAGCCCCTCTGGGGCCGCTGGGGACCCGCTGCCGGCCCTCCCAGGCTCCGGAGGATGTCGGACACCCGTGTGTAGACACCGGGGTCTCCTGGCTGCCCGCACCCGCTCCCCCAGGACACCAGCCCGATCAGCCTGCCCGATGCCACGAGCGGGCCGCCGCTGTCGCCCTGGCAGGCGTCCGGGCCACCCGCGGGCTCTCCCGCGCAGAGCATGGTGTCGGCCCGGTAGGTTCCGTCCGGACCTCCGGGATAGGCACGGGCGCAGACGCCGTCCTCGAGGACCCGCACATGTGCGGCACGGAGGTGACGCGGGTACTCGCCGCCGCCCGTGGTGTCGCCCCAGCCGGAGACCAGGGCCTTGGTCCCGGGCTTGTACGCGGGATCACCCTCGGGTGCCATCGCCACCACGGCACCGCGCGGCAGCGGCTCGGCCAGTGTGAGCACCGCGAAGTCGCCGGAGTTGCCGTCGACGTCGTAGCGCGGATTCACCCGGACGTCCCGTACGGCGATCTCCTCGCCCTTGGCGGACAGCAGGTCCGTACGGTTCGCTATGACCCGCAGGTCGCGCACCCGGTTCGGGGGCGTTCCCAGGACCTCGTCCGCCACGCAGTGTGCCGCGGTGAGCACGGTGGTCCGCGAGACCGCCGCACCGCCGCAGAACTGCCCCGCCCGCGTACCCCCGAACCGGTCACGGCTCGACAGCGCCACGGTCCACGGAGCCTGGGAGACGTCTATGGGAAACCCGCCGACGACCACGCCGCCCGGGGCCGCGGCGGCCGAGGTGGTCAGGGGTATGGCGGTCATCACGGCCGCCAGGGCCAGCGGCCCGATCAGTGCCCGGGCAATCGAACGACGCATACGGCTTCCTCACTCTGAGGCGTCACTGGGACACCCAGGGTCATTCAGCCTGGCGTCGCGCGCAGCACGAAGGCCCGGCTCCCGAGAGGAGCCGGGCCTTCGGCGTCGCTACGGCCGGGACCTAGTCGAGGTAGTCGCGCAGCACCTGCGAACGCGAGGGGTGGCGCAGCTTCGACATGGTCTTGGACTCGATCTGGCGGATGCGCTCACGCGTCACGCCGTAGACCTTGCCGATCTCGTCGAGGGTCTTCGGCTGGCCGTCGGTGAGACCGAATCGCATGGAGACGACGCCGGCCTCACGCTCGGACAGGGTGTCCAGGACGGAGTGGAGCTGCTCCTGCAGCAGCGTGAAGCTGACCGCGTCGGCGGGAACCACGGCCTCGGAGTCCTCGATGAGGTCACCGAACTCGCTGTCGCCGTCCTCGCCCAGCGGGGTGTGCAGCGAGATGGGCTCACGACCGTACTTCTGGACCTCGATGACCTTCTCCGGGGTCATGTCGAGTTCCTTGGCCAGCTCCTCCGGGGTGGGCTCGCGGCCCAGGTCCTGGAGCATCTGGCGCTGCACGCGCGCGAGCTTGTTGATGACCTCGACCATGTGCACCGGGATACGGATGGTGCGGGCCTGGTCGGCCATGGCGCGGGTGATCGCCTGCCGGATCCACCAGGTGGCGTACGTGGAGAACTTGTAGCCCTTGGTGTAGTCGAACTTCTCGACCGCGCGGATCAGACCGAGGTTGCCCTCCTGGATGAGGTCCAGGAAGAGCATGCCGCGGCCGGTGTAGCGCTTGGCCAGGGAGACCACCAGTCGGAGGTTGGCCTCCAGCAGGTGGTTCTTGGCGCGGCGGCCGTCCTCGGCGATGATCTCCAGCTCGCGCTTGAGCTTGGGAGCGAGCTTGTCGGCGTTGGCCAGCTTGTCCTCGGCGAACAGGCCTGCCTCGATGCGCTTGGCGAGCTCGACCTCCTGCTCGGCGTTGAGCAGCGGGACCTTGCCGATCTGCTTGAGGTAGTCCTTGACCGGGTCGGCGGTGGCACCGGCGGCGGCGACCTGCTGGGCCGGAGCGTCGTCCTCGTCCTCGTCGGACAGGACGAAGCCCGCGCTCTCGGTACCCTCGGGCTCGTCGGCGGCCTTGGTCTCCTCGAGGACCTCGTCCTCGATCAGTTCGGCGTCGTCCTTCTTGCCCGTGGTCTTCTTGGCCGCGGTCTTCTTGGCGACGGTCTTCTTCGTGGCCGCCTTCTTGGCGGTCGTCTTCTTGGCCGCGGCCTTCTTGGGCGCGGCGTCCTCGGCGAGGTCGTCGGCGACCGGGGCGGCGGGTGCGACCGGGGCGGCCGTGGTGGCGGTGGCCTTCCTGGTGGTCACCGTCTTCGCCGCGACCGTCTTGGTGGCGGTGCGCTTGGCCGGGGTCTTCGCTGCGACGCTCTTTCGGGTGCGCTTGGGCTCTGCTGCACTGACCATCAGCGTCACACCCTCTTCCTCAAGGATCTGGTTGAGGCTGCGCAGTACGTTCTTCCACTGAGTGGCCGGAATCTGGTCGGCTTCGAAGGCCCGACGCACATCGTCGCCGGCGATCTGCCCCTCAGCCTTTCCCCGCTCAATGAGAGCCATGACAGAGACGGACTCGGCGATCTCCGGCGGGAGCGTACGGGATGTGCTGGCCGACACGAACAACCTCTCGGAACGTTGGAAAACGGCTTCCGGCCCCGTCCACGGCGGACAGGAGCCGACCACCGGCCGGGGGTGGGCCGACGGAGCGGGCGGGAGCCGGGAGGATGCACAGCGCCTTGCCAGGCGTCCGTATTCCCTTCGCGGCTGTCACCTCTTAGGTCATCGCGCTGCTCCCACGAGCGTTACGCCCAATCTGCGTGGCCCGAGTCACACCCCGTAAGCGGTCAAAAGCTGTCGAAGACTGTCATACAGGATCACCTGCACAGCCACCCCGTCGGCCGGGGCCGATCGCGTAGGGCCAGGGCGACGCCGGGCCCCGCCGGACTCCGAGGATTCCGGCGGGGGCCGGCGACGGCCGGTCCCCGAGCCCGGCCGTCGCGCCGGCCACGGCACCGCGGCACACCGACGACCGCACCACTGGGAAACGGGTCAGTGCTCGCGCGGCGCGGGAACCACGCGCTCCACCTCGGGGTGGACGGTGAGCAGCTGGCGCATGGCCGTCTCCGCCGCGGTGCCGTCGCCCGTGCCCAGCGCGTCGACGATCCGCGCGTGCAGCGCGAGGGATGCCTCGCTCGGCCGGTCGCAGCCCGTGACCGGACCTCCGGAGACCTGAAGAGCGGCCGAGACGATCCCGGAGAGGTGCTCGAGCATGCGGTTGCCCGCGATCTGGATGAGCAGCGCGTGGAACTCCGTGTCGGCACGCGAGAACGTCAGCGCGTCGCCCTGCGCCATGGCGTGACTCATGATCTCGACCACGTCGGACAGGCGCTGCTGCACCTCCTCACGTCCGTGCCCGGCGGAGAGGCGGGCGGCGAGCGGCTCGATCGTCCAGCGGAGCTCGTTCAGCTCCCGACGCTGGTCGTCGCGCTGCGGCCCGAAGGCGCGCCACTCGATGATGTCCGGGTCCAGGAGGTTCCAGTCACTGACGGGACGCACGCGCGTGCCGACGTTCGGGCGGGCGCTGACGAGGCCCTTGGCCTCCAGGACGCGGAGGGACTCACGAACGACGGTGCGGGAGACCTCGAAACGCTGGCCGATCTCCTCGGGCACGAGCGGGCGGTCGGCCCCCAGGTCGCCCGATACGATCATCTGACCGAGCTGCTGAACGAGTTGGCCGTGCAGTCCGCGTCCGCGACTGCCCGCGGCACGCCGGCCCACGCGGCCCAGCTCGGGCTCCGCCCCCTCCCAGGCGGCGGGAGGTCCGACCCGGTCGTTCACCGCGGCGTCGGTGTAGGGGTAGCGGTCGAGTTCGCCCGGGCCGACCAGACCGGAGTCTGAGGAGCGGGCGGCGGTCATCATGGTGTGCGCAAGGGTACTCACGCATCCTTTGTCGGCGTCGTCTTCAACTCCCTTGAGGTCTTTGGTGAAAAGCACACGAAAGGGTGATCGCTCACCCCGTCGCAATTGACGCCTTATCGGAAGGAAACGAGCCGTATTCGGGGAGTTGTTGGCACGGCGGGACCGGATGCGTTCGCGCCGGTGGTCATCGGACCCTGGTCCGCACCGTCGTGACCAGGTATGCGCACAACAGCGCAGCCAGCGACAACGTCATTGCGCTACCGACCGGTTGGACGACGATCCGGACCGTGGCCAGTAGGTAGCGGTCACCTCCGAAGGGCCACTGCACCAGCAGCACCTCCCGCATCCGCCCGGGGATGCCGGCCGCCGTTCGCACGGCCGGTCCGCCCAGCACCCACCGCAGGACGGGGACGAGGACGACGGGGACGGCGAGGACGGCGGCGAGACCAGCCGTGGTGGACCGGAAGACCCCGGCCGCCAGCACCCCGGCCCAGGCGCAGCCGACCACCAGAGCGAACCAACTCGCGCTCAGCGAAAGCCAGTCCGAGGGGACCTGGGTCAGTTCCCGACCGTAGACGAGGTAAAGCACCTCGGCGTCGCAGCCCACCGTGAGGAAGGCGAGCATCAGTCCGGTGGCTCCGGAGACGAAGAGTTTGGCGGTGAGCAGCCCGAGCCGACGGGGCACGGTGCCGCGGTCCGCCGCCAGGGCGGGGTGACGGAACTCGTCCCCGAAGGCCAGGGCCCCGAGCAGCCCCGCTGCGAGCGCCGCCGGCGGGAGCGGCAGTTCCCGCGGCCACGCGGCGAAGAGCCGAGCCTGTGGGGTGTGGCCGATCCGGGCGAGGAGGACGGCGGTGAGCGCGGACACCAGCAGTGCGGCCCCGCAGGTGAGGAAGCCGGTGCCGATTCCCGCGGCGCGCCGCAGTTCGTAGCGCAGCGGGCGCAGGGGGCCGCGAGCGGTGCGGACGGAGAGGGGAGGCGGGAGGGGGGACTGGGCGTCGAGGGTGCGGGCCGTCTCGGCGAGCGAGGCCGACGGCGATTCAGTCCGGGACCGCCTGCTGCCGGGATGCCCGGTGCCCGGTGTCCGCGCGCCGGGGACAGTGCCGACGGCGGGGGCATCGACGGCGACCGCCGTCGTGACATCGGTTCTGACTCGTGCGCCGAGGGCGGTCTGCGGGGAGTCGGTCTCCGCAGAGGGCACGTCCGGTCGGGTATCGGCGGCGACGGCGGAAACGTCGGCGGCCGCCGTGTCGGCACCGCCCTCGGGTGCCTCGGCGACGGCAGCGGCGCCGGCGGGCGTACGTCCTTTCGCGGATGCGGCGCCGGACTTCGAGCCCTCCGCCTGCGTTCCCTCGGCCGTGTCCGCGCTCCCGGGGAGCGCGTCGGGCGTCCCCACGGACACCAGGCTCGGGCCGTCGGCGTTCTGCTCCACCGCGTCGTCCGGCAGGGAGACACGGGACACCGATCGCTTGCGCTCCTCGGAGTGAACAGCGGGCACCGCCGACGCGGGTGCCGCGTTCCTCCCCTGCGGCGACGAGCCGGACGCGGCCTGCTTCCACCCCTGCGGGGAGTGGTCCGGGACGGCAGTGCCCCGCCCGGCGGACGGCGGCTCCCCGTCCGTGCCCACCCCGCCTCCGGATCCCGGTCCGGGACCCATGTCGCCTACCTCGTCGGCGAGTTGATGGACGAGGATGCCGTGCCGGAAGGCGATCTCACCGACGTCTGCGGTCGTGCTGCCGTACACCGAGAGGCGATTGCCGGTCTCTCGCACGACCTCGACGGAGCGCTGGGCGGTACGGGCCTCCTTGGTGAGCACGGCCGCGAGGCGGGCCGCATAGGGGCTGCGGACGGCCACGCGCGGGCGCAGCCGGGTACGGGCGAACTCCCTGCCCTCCTGATCCGCGGAGAGCCTGCCGCCGTCGAGGGTCACGACCCGGTCCGCCGTGCGAGCGGCCTCCTTCGGGTCGGCCGTCGTGAACAGCACGGTGCCGCCCTGGTCCGCGTGCGCGCGCAGCATGCCGTGCAGCCAGCGCGCCTCCCGGGCGGACAGGCATGCGGTGGGCGCGTCCAGCACCAGCGTGTGCGGGTCGCCCAGCAGCGCGCAGGCCAGTCCGAGTCTGCGGTCCATGCCACGCGACAGGGTCCCGAGGCGTTCCTCACGGAGGCTGACGAGACCAACGACTTCGAGCACCTCATCCGCGCGGCGGACAGGAACACCCGCCGCCGCGCACAGCATGCGCAGGTGGCCGCGGACCGAGCGGGCCGGATGACCGGGCACGTCCCCGAGGAGCACGCCGACCTCCCGTGACGGATGAGCGATCCGGTGCAGGGGCCGGCCCCGGAAATGGGTGATGCCACGGCCCGGTTGCAGTTCGAGCATCAGCCTGAGCGTCGTCGTCTTGCCCGCTCCCCCGGCGCCGTGGAGCGCAGTGACATGACCGGCGCGCGCCTCGAAGGAGACGTCGTCGACGGCGGGCGGGTGCGCCTTGCGGGGGTTGCTGGTCAATCCGAAGGCCTGGATCACCTGCAGCAAGATAGCGCGCGATGTCCGGATTTCCTGGTATCCCCCTATCTGTTCTTCCGTGGTGCGCAAGTCGAGAGGTCCACGCGTCCGCCAATAGGCGGAAAGGTGCCTGCCGCGCCCTTGTCGACACCGGCCCAGCGGGTGCCGGGGTCCCGCGCCGGTCAGACCTCTGGACGGAGCATCGGCGGGTTGAGCAAGGTGGCGCCGCCGGCCCGGAAGAGCTGGGCCGGCCGGCCACCCTGGCGGGTGGTCGTACCGCCGGTGGGCACGAGGAATCCAGGTGTCCCGGTGACCTTGCGATGGAAGTTGCGCGGGTCGAGGGCCACCCCCCACACGGCCTCGTAGACCCGCCGCAGCTCCCCCACGGTGAATTCGGGCGTGCAGAACGCGGTGGCCAGCGAGGAGTACTCGATCTTGGATCGGGCCCGCTCGACCCCGTCGGCGAGGATCTGGGCGTGATCGAAGGCGAGCGGTGCCACTGCTTCGCCGTCGCGGCCGTATCCGCTCTGCTGGAGCAGCTCCTCGACGGGCGCCCAGCGCGCATTGCTCGCGTCGCCGCCCGCCCGGGGCGCGGGCAGATCCGGGGCGAGCGCGAGGTGGGCCACGCTGACGACCCGCATCCGGGGGTCCCGCTTCGGGTCACCGTAGGTGGCGAGCTGTTCGAGATGGGCGCCGTTGTCCTGGGCCGGAGCCGCAGGGTCATGGGCGCGCAGCCCGGTCTCCTCGGCCAGCTCCCGCGCCGCCGCCTGGGAGAGGTCCTCGTCGGCCCGTACAAAACCGCCGGGAAGCGCCCACCGCCCCTGGAACGGCGCCTCACCCCTGCGCACCGCCAGCGCACACAGCGAATGGCGGCGCACGGTCAGCACGACCAGGTCCACGGTGACGGCGAAGGGGGGAAAGGCTGACGGGTCGTAGGGCATGCGGCGATCATAGTCGTCTGCCTGACGATAAACACTCCCTTCGCCGGCCGTCCCGGAACCGGATCCACTTCGTTCCGGTATGAGCGCGATACGGACTCCCCCTCCTCGTGCCACCGGTGTCGCACGAGGTCAGACCCCTGTACCGGGCCGTGTGGCAGGGGACGGCCCGGAGCGCGTCCGGCGCATCCGCGTCCTCACCCGGCTCAACCCTGAGCTCTCATCCGTCACCCGTGCCGCCTCAACCCCTGGCTCTCATCCCTCGCCCTCGCTCTCTCGTTCTCCTCCGGCCGCCGCAGTGCCGCGGGACATGCCCTCACCCGCCCCCACGCGGGCCGCGCCCGGCTTGGCGTCGCCCGGCCGGGAAGGTCCGGCGCCCGACGCCCGGGGGTGGGAGCCGGCCGGGCGCCGGTGCCCTTCGTCCCCTCGTGCCGGCCGGGCGGTGCCGTCGACGGACCCTGTGGTCCGGGTCCGGCGCCGACGCCGTGAGCCACCGGCCGCCGGGGCGCGCTCGGCACCGGGACCGCCGGGCCGTGTGGTGGCGCCGGATCCTCGGGCAGGGGTGGACGACGACTCGTCGCACGCGGCCCCGGCCGCCGGGACAGGCCGTTGCTCCGCCTCCCGCTCGACGGGCCGCTCGCGTTCGGCGCGCAGACAGCGGCGGATCGACTCGGGGTCGAGCCCTTCGTTGCAGGCCTGGTGCAACAGCCGGGCGAACAGGTAGTCGGGGTCGGCGCCGAGGGCCATGGCGAGGGCCTCCCGGGCCTCCAGCTCGTCGCCGGAAGACCAGGCGACCCAGCCCGCCAGGGTCAGCGGAGCGGCCGCGTGCTCGCCGTACGGGCCCACGCAGCGGCGGGACAGCGCCCGCCAGAGCCTCAGGGCCGGACCGGCGTCGTCGCCCTCCATCCACGCGGCCGCGCGGTCGCGAGTCGTGCGGTCCTGAAGTCCGAGGATCAATGCCGCCGCCTCGTCGTGCGCGAGCAGGCCGTCGTCGCGGAGGTCCGCCTGATGGACACCGGACGCCGGCGCAGCCGCGGCGAACCGACGGATTACCCGGTCGGCGAGACCGAGGGTCTCCTCGGCGACGCGCACACGTTCGGCGTCGTCCAGAATCCGGGGCACCAGGGACATGCCTGCCGCGTCCAGGGCTACCTCCTGTTCCAAGGCCGCGCCCGTCTCCCAGGGCAGCAGCCTGGCCCGCAGCTCACGGAGCGTGCCGCGCACCTGGATACCCGCGTAGGTGGCCGCGGCGGCCAGCACCGAGGTGCCGGGCAGACCCATCGGTGTTCCATCGTCGGGGCAGCACCCCTTGACCGGACAGCAGTACGACCAGAACCGGCCGTCCGCGACGCACAGGGCCTCGATCACCGGCACGTCGAGCCCGCCGCATTCGGTGCGCAGGAGCTGGGCGAGCGGCGCGAGCCGCTTCATGACGTCCCGGCCCGTCTCGCCCGCGGCCGGTTCCTGGCAGACGTAGGCGACCATCTGCTCGGGCCGGGTGCCGCGTCGTTCACTGCCGGCCACCAAGCCGCGGGCCAGCTGCCGGGCGGCCTCCGGCCAGTCCTCCCGGCTCGCCGGGATACCCAACCGGGCGCGGCCGCCGAACCTGCCGCGGCCCTCCCGGTCGTGCAGGGCGACCAGCACCATGCTGTCCTCGGGGCGGTAGCCGAGCAGGTACGGCAGGGCGTCGGCCAGCTCGGCGGGGGTCCGCAGGGTGACCTGGGGGTCGTGGGCGGACTGGTCGTTCGGTGGGCCGCCCAGCGGCTCGTGCCCCGTGAGGTCACCGTTTTCGAAGGGTCCGGTCGTTTCGCCGTGATTCGTCATGCGCCGACGATCTCGCGGATACCGGGATCCCGCTTGAGCCTGTGGACAACTCGAATCAGGGACACGACAAGACGCGCGACCGAGTGACCCGCGCTGCACGCGATTTTCCACGGTCCGAGTGCGGTGGATGGCCGCACTCCACCTCGGTCCCGCCCGATTGTCAGTCCCGTCCTGTTGTATGGGACGCATGGAGCACACCAGCAACGCGGACCTCCGGGCGCAGGCCGACGCCGTTCTCGCCCGGCTCGTCGGGGACACCACGGCAACGGCACGGCTGCGTGAGGACCAGTGGCGGGCGATC
This sequence comes from Streptomyces sp. NPDC002386, assembly GCF_053593175.1. Classification (NCBI taxonomy): domain Bacteria; kingdom Bacillati; phylum Actinomycetota; class Actinomycetes; order Kitasatosporales; family Streptomycetaceae; genus Streptomyces; species Streptomyces sp. NPDC002386. Next base: position 7,383 of record NZ_JBSFBX010000007.1, on the reverse strand, counting down.
GAGGCGCTGGTCGCCGAGCGGCGCCGGGCCCTGGTCGTGCAGCGCACGGGCTGGGGGAAGTCCGCGGTGTACTTCGTGGCGACGTCGCTTCTGCGGGCCAGAGGCAGCGGGCCCACGGTGATCGTCTCCCCGCTGCTCGCGCTCATGCGCAACCAGGTGGAGGCCGCGGCGCGTGCCGGCATCCACGCCCGGACCATCAACTCCGCGAACACCGAGGAATGGGACGGCGTCCAGGCCGAGATCGAGCGCGGCGAGGTCGACGTGCTGCTGGTCAGCCCGGAGCGGCTGAACAACCCGGACTTCCGCGACCAGGTCCTGCCCAAGCTCTCCGCGGCGACCGGACTGCTCGTCGTGGACGAGGCCCACTGCATCTCCGACTGGGGGCACGACTTCCGCCCGGACTACCGCCGGCTGCGCACCATGCTGGGCGAGCTCCCGCCCGGTGTCCCCGTGCTGGCCACCACCGCCACTGCCAACGCCCGCGTGACCGCCGACGTGGCCGAGCAGCTCGGCACCGGCGGTACCTCGAACGCCCTGGTGCTGCGGGGTCCGCTGGACCGGGAGAGCCTGAGCCTCGGTGTGCTGCGCCTCCCGGACGCGGCGCACCGGATGGCCTGGCTCGCCGACCACCTGGACGACCTGCCGGGCTCCGGCATCATCTACACGCTCACCGTGGCGGCCGCCGAGGAGGTCACCGCGTTCCTGCGCCAGCGCGGCCACACCGTCGCCTCGTACACGGGAAGGACGGAGAACGCCGACCGGCAGCAGGCCGAGGACGATCTGCTCGCCAACCGGGTCAAGGCGCTGGTCGCGACGTCGGCGCTCGGCATGGGATTCGACAAGCCGGACCTCGGGTTCGTGGTGCACCTCGGTTCGCCGTCCTCCCCCATCGCCTACTACCAGCAGGTCGGCCGCGCGGGCCGTGGTGTCGAACACGCCGAGGTGCTGCTGCTGCCGGGCAAGGAGGACGAGGCGATCTGGCAGTACTTCGCCTCGCTCGCCTTCCCTTCCGAGGACCTCGTGCGCCGCACTCTGGACGTTCTCGCCCGGGCCGACGGGCCGCTGTCCCTCCCGGCCCTGGAACCGCTGGTGGAACTGCGCCGCTCCCGGCTGGAGACGATGTTGAAGGTCCTGGACGTGGACGGAGCGGTGCGGCGGGTCAAGGGCGGCTGGATCGCGACAGGGCAGCCGTGGTCCTACGACACCGAGCGGTACGACTGGGTGGCCCGGCAGCGCGGGGCCGAGCAACAGGCGATGCGTGACTACGCGTCCACCACGGGCTGCCGGATGGAGTTCCTGCAGCGGCAGCTCGACGACGAGGGCGCCAAGCCCTGCGGCCGCTGCGACAACTGTGCGGAACCGCGCTTCAGCGCCGACACCACGACGGCGGCGCTGGACGCCGCGCGCGTCGACCTGGGGCGTGCCGGGGTCGAGGTGGAGCCGCGCCGTATGTGGCCGACCGGGCTCCCGGCGATCGGGATCAGTCTCAAGGGCCGCATCGCGGCCGCCGAACAGGCCTCGCCCGGGCGGGCCCTGGGCCGGCTGTCGGACATCGGCTGGGGTAACCGGCTGCGGCCCCTGCTGGCATCCCAGGCTCCCGACGGGCCGGTGCCCGACGACGTGGCGCGAGCCGTGGTGGACGTACTGGCCGACTGGGCGAAGGGGCCAGGCGGTTGGGCCCCGGGGGCGGCCGACGCCCAGGCCCGGCCGATGGGTGTAGTCACCGTCGCCTCCCGCTCCCGGCCTGTCCTGATCGGCTCACTGGGCGCCCGCATCGCCGAGGTCGGCCGGCTGCCGCTGCTCGGCTCCGTGGAGTACGCCGGGGACGCGCCCCGGGTGCCGCGCAGCAACAGTGCCCAGCGGCTGAAGGCTCTCGACGGCTCGCTGACGTTGCCGCCCGCCCTCGCCGCCACGCTCGCCGAGGCGCGTGGTCCGGTCCTGCTGGTGGACGACTTCACCGAGACCGGCTGGACCCTGGCCGTCGCGGCCCGCCTGCTCAGAAAGGCCGGTGCCGAAGGCGTGCTGCCCCTGGTGCTGGCCGTCCAGGGGTGACGGCGCACCCCGCGAGCCCGGTCGGCACAGCTCGCGTGCGACACAACGTGCCCGGGCCGAGCCTCACAGGGGTCGCCGGCGACCCCTGTGGGTAGGGATATAAGCCACGCACCACCAGATAAGCGTCGGCGGCCTCAATTGCTCGTTGCCGCATCCAAGTTCGACAGGAAGAATTGAAGTCCGCTCCCCGCACGGCTCGCCCACGATCCGTGGGCTTCGCCGCGGTGCGCGCTCCCACGAACCCGACCTCGCCCGCAGTGTGGGCGCGTAGCCGAAGGGAGGAACGTGACCTTCGGATTCGCCTCGTCCTCGGCGGCCTCCTTGTCGACGTCCGCGTCCGCCGCTTCCGCCAGTCGCCTGCTCGAGCCCGCGGAGTGGGCAGCCGCCGGAATCCCCCTGCTGCGCAACCCCCGTGAGGTCGTAGGCGGTCTGCACGCCCGCCATCGCCCCCGGCCTTCCATGGCGGTCGTCGCCGTCCTGGATCCGGAGGAACGGCTGTGCGCCAGCGCGTCGTTCATACGGCGCCCCGCGCCGGCCGACGGCTGGATGTTCCGCAACGCGCTGCTGGACCAGCTGCGCCGGGTCATCCCGCACGACCTGCGCCGCCGCACGCCGGTACGCACCGCCGTGCTGCTCTACTGCCGTGAGGGCGAAGCGCGTTGGACGGCGGAGGACGGCGCCTGGATGTGGGGGCTGCGTGACGCCTGCACGCTGCACGGGCTGCGCTGCGGGGCGTACATCACCCTGACCGGCGACGGCTGGCAGGTACTCGGTGAGGGCCGGGGTGGACGCCATCCGAACGCCCACTCGGAACCCGAGTCCTTCGCCATGTCGCAGGCCCCGCCGCTGCCTCCCCGCACCGGTGGCCCGGTCTCCGAAGTCCTGCGCCGCGCGGCTGCCCGCTGACGCGGGCACGCCCGAGGGTCGGACCTTCGGGTAGGGCCAGGGTGCGGCGGGGCACGGAACCCCCCGCGCTACGGCGATGCCGGGAGGGCTGCCGTCCCGCGGGCTGCCCACCGCGCTGCCACGGACAGGCGCGGGTCCACACCGCTACTTCGGACGCTCGCGAACGGGGCCGTTCAACGCGCGCGAAACCGCCGCCGCCGGTTGACCGGGCATGCCGAAAGCCGCACCGTACGTATGTCGCCGGGGCGGCTCTTCGTCATACCCGGCCCCGAGGGGCCCGGACGTTCCTCAGACGCCCGCGCCCAGCACCGCGTTGATCTGCTGCGGGTCACCGCAGACGATCAGCAGCGCTCCGGCCCGCGAGTGGGCCAGTGGGAGGGCGGTGGCGGCGGACTCACCGTTGACGGCCACGACGACCACGGGGCGGGTCGCGGCACGGGGGGCGTGGACGGCGTCCGTGTAGAAGACGTCGTCACCGGAGTCGTGCTGCTTCCAGTAGGAGGCTTCTCCGAAGGACAACTCGTGCTCCGCCCAAGGGTGCTGGGAGTCGGTGGTGACCACCAGCACCTCTCCGGGGGCGCGGCCCGAGTCCAGAAGCAGGTCCACTGCCTCTTCGGCGGCGTCGAGCGCGCCCTCGACCGAGGCGGGGATGAGCTGGATCTGCGGAGTCGCCGGTGAGGCGGCCGGAGCCGTGGCGGCGGGAGCGGCCGGGCCCGACGGGGCCGGCTTGACCGGGGCCGTGTCACGCGAAGCGCGCTGCACCGGCGGCGCGGGCCGCGGGGGGCCTGGACGACCGGGGCGGGACGGAGCCGCGGGACGGGGGCCGGGTACGGGGCGTGGGGTCGGCGCGGTGCGGGGACCCTGGGCACTCTCGTGAATCTGAGGCTCCTCGGGAATGAGAGGCATGAGCTGATTTTTATCAAACGTTGGTGCGGCATGGTTGGCCGGGTGGCACATCAGTGCGAGCGGAACCGTCAGAAGTCGAAGCCGAGCTGGCCCTCGATCTCCGGAACGCTTCCTTCCGTCCAGCTGCGGACCTTCTTGAGGTGCCGCCACTGGGGCAGCGCATCAAGATACGCCCACGACAAGCGGTGGTACGGGGTGGGCCCCCGTACCTCCAGTGCCGCCTTGTGCACGGGCGACGGATATCCCGCGTTGTCCGCGAATCCGAAGTCTGCATGGTCGACACCCAGTTCGGCCATCATTTTGTCGCGCTGCACCTTGGCGATCACCGACGCCGCCGCGACGGCCACGCAGGACCGGTCACCCTTGATGACCGTGCGTACCTGCCACGGGGCGCCGAGGTAGTCGTGCTTGCCGTCCAGGATCACGGCCTCCGGGCGGACCGGCAGGAGCTCCAGGGCGCGGACGGCGGCCAGCCGCAGCGCGGCGGTCATCCCCAGGGCGTCGATCTCCTCGGGCGTCGCATGCCCCAGGGCGTAGGCCGTGACCCACGACCGCAGTATCCCGGCCAGTTCCGTACGCCGCTTCACGGTCAGCAGCTTGGAATCGGTCAGGCCCTCGGGCGGCCGGCGCAGTCCGGTGATCGCCGCGCAGACGGTGACGGGGCCGGCCCACGCACCCCTCCCCACCTCGTCGACACCGGCAATGACCTTCGCTCCGGTCGTGGCGCGCAGGGAGCGCTCGACGGTGTGTGTAGGTGGTTCGTACGGCATGGCGCCCTTAGGTTACGCCGCCGGTGGGACCACGCGACACCCCGGCCCCCAAGATCGGACCGGGGGCGCGCCCGACCCCCCTCAGGACCCGTGCCGCCGCAACAGCGGCATCATCAGCCGGTCGATCATCTCCTCAAGATCCTGGTCGCTCCATTCGCTGGCGCACATCTTGGTCCGGTACATCATCATCGCCGGGACGGCGTCGAAGACGTAGCCGTTGTCGGCGTCGGGGCGCACCTCTCCCCGCCCGATACCTCGGATTACGACCTCCCGTAGCTGCTCGATCATCGGCTCGACCACTCCGTCGAAGATCACACTGTGGAAGCGCTCGACCTGAGCCGGATCGCATTCGTGAATGACGGCGCGCAGGGCGAAACCGGGAAGCGAGAACATGGCGTCCCGCGCGCGCCGGCACAGGGCCAGCAGATCCTCCCGGACGCCGCCGAGGTCGGGGACCTCCTCGACGGGGGGCAGTCCGGCCTCGAGGGCGTGGGCGACCAGATCTTCCTTGGAGGGCCAGCGGCGGTAGACCGCGGCCTTGCCGGTCTGGGCGCCGGCCGCGACACCCTCCATCGTCAGACCGCTCCAGCCGACCGTGCTGAGCTGCTCCAGGGTGGCGTCCAGGATCGCGCGCTCGAGCACCGCGCCGCGCCGACGGGGGGAGGCCGCCTGAGCGGGAGCGGCCGTCCAGCGCGAGGTATCCATCTGTGTTTCTCCAGCATGCAAGGGGAAGCGGGGGTTCCGGGGCGGGGCCGCGTCACGTCGCAGCAAGGGGGACACGACACGCGACGCGGAATTAAGTGAACGCTTGCGTTCACTGTTGGGGACTCACTACCGTTGACGCGAAAGTGAACGCGAGCGTTCACTAAAGCCTTTGTGGGGGACCCATAGTGACAACCTCTCAGCTGCTCCAAGAACGGCAACCGGGCGCGGCCCGCCGGGACGGGCATCCCGGCATCGCGCTCACGGTCATCGCGGCCTGCCAGCTCATGGTGGTACTCGACGCGACGATTGTGAACATCGCGCTCCCGCACATTCAAGACGCTCTCAAGTTCAGCACCACCGACCTCACTTGGGTGGTCAGCGCCTACACGCTCACCTTCGGCGGCCTGCTGCTGCTCGGCGCGCGGGCCGGCGACATCCTCGGCCGGCGCCGGGTGTTCATGGCCGGCATCCTGCTGTTCACCTTCGCCTCGTTGCTGGGCGGGCTCGCCCAGGAACCCTGGCAACTCCTCGCGGCGCGCGCTCTTCAGGGAGTGGGCGGCGCGATCGCCTCGCCCACCTCGCTCGCCCTGATCACCACCACGTTCCCCGAGGGGCCGGAGCGCAACCGGGCCTTCGGCGTGTTCGCCGCCGTGTCCGCAGGCGGTGGTGCCATCGGCCTGCTGGCGGGCGGGATGCTGACCGACTGGCTCGACTGGCGGTGGGTGCTCTTCGTCAACGTGCCGATCGGGCTGCTGATCGCGTTCCTCGCCCCGCTGTACATCAGCGAGTCCGAGCGGCACCCGGGACGGTTCGACATCGCGGGCGCGCTCACGTCGACGGCCGGCATGGCCACGCTGGTGTACGGGTTCATCCGCGCCTCGGAGGAGGGCTGGCGGGACGGTCTCACCCTGGGGTCCTTCGGCGCCGCGGTGGTGCTCCTTCTCGCCTTCGTCTTCACCGAGCTTCGGGCCAAGGAGCCGATCACCCCGCTCAAGATGTTCGCCGACCGCAACCGCTCGGGCACGTACGTGATCATGCTGAGTCTCGCTGCGGCGATGTTCGGCATGTTCTTCTACATCGTGCTGTTCGTGCAGAACGTACTCGGCTACAGCGCGATCGAGGCGGGCCTCGCCTTCCTTCCCGTGACCTTCGCGATCGCGGTCGGCGCGGGTCTGTCCCAGCGCTTCCTGCCCACGCTCGGACCCAAGCCCTTCATGATGACCGGCTCGGCGCTCGTGGTGATCGGACTGGTGTGGCAGACCTTCATCACGCCCGAGAGTTCCTACCTCGGCGGCGTGCTGGGACCGATGGTGGTGTTCGGCTTCGGCATGGGCCTCAATTTCGTGACGGTCACCGTCACGGCCGTTTCCGGTGTGGCGCAGCACGAGGCGGGAGCGGCCTCCGGGCTTCTCAACGCCACTCAGCAGGTCGGTGGTTCGCTGGGCCTGTCCATCCTGACGACCGTCTTCGGCTCCGCGAGCACGGACGAGGCGAAGAAACAACTGCCGAGGTTCCTCGCCGACGGTACGCCCGAACAGAAGGCGCAGTTCGTCAGGACGCAGCAGCTGCCCGCGCCCTGGGGGCATGAGGTGCTCGCTCACGGGATCTCCGCGGCCTTCGTCCCGGCCGCCGCCATGGCCGTGCTCGCGTTCCTCACCGCCTGGCTGGTGATCAGGGTGCGCAGAAGCGATCTCGAGGCCCTCGCCGGCACGGCGGGTCCGGGCATCGGCTGACCGGCCCACGGCCTCGTGGAACCGCGGCCGGCCGGACCGCAGCCGGGGGAACAGGACACGCTGCGGTCCGGCCGTCCGCACCGCCCGGACGGCCACGACCAGGGAGACCAGTAGCGGGACAAGCACGGCCGGCACAGCGACGGAAACCGCCATCACCCGCACCCCTCCCGCCGTTCACCTGCCCGGACAGAGCCGTGGGGGGGGGGGGGGGGGGCGGCCGGCGGGGTAGGGAAGACCGGGTAGGGCACCAAGGGAACCCCCGGCCCCCAGGCGGGACGGGGGGGCGGGGGGGGGGGGGGAGGAGGGGGGGA